>JANNQS010000012.1:0-109371 GCA_031400875.1 Planctomycetota bacterium
CCGCACCCGGCCCGCCGTGACCCCGCGCCCCTACGCCTGGGCGTGACCCGGGGTGACACAACCTTTGGCCGCGGGAAATGGTGTCGGACACCCGGCTTCACCGTGACTTCGGGAGCCAGCGCAGGAACTGCCCTTCGAGGCAGTTCTTGTCGACCTCCGCGTTCGAAAGCGGCGCTCCCTCATAGAGCTCCTGGAAGACCGCCTCGAAGTCCGAGGCCAGGTTCGGGTCGGCCAGCTTGCGCAGGAGCGTCGCGAAACGCTCGCGCGACACCTTCTCGTTGCCCGCTGCCGCGGTCTGCAGCCAGTAGATGAAGGCGCTCTTGTAGGCGCGCAGGAACTCGGACCAGTCGCCCACGAATTGCTCGGGCGGCGGCTTCGTCTCGGCCGCGGCGGAGCCCAGGAAGGGCGCGCGCACGACGTGCTTCCCGCCGCCCGCGTCGTCGCGCACGGCGAAGCACGCGATCTTGTTCTTGTCGTTCTTGACCTCGTCGCCGCCCTCCTCCTGCGTGATCCGCAGGACGGGCAGGAAGTGGTCCTTGCCGTAGTTCTCGCGCCAGCGCGTCTCGGCCGAGTTCTTGGAGAGCATGCCGCCCGAGGACGCACCGCCCGGGATGAAGACCTCGCGCTTGCCCGTGACCTTCGAGCGCGTGTCGCCGTCGACGCGCGTGTTCACGACGCCGAACGCGTCGACCACCAGGTTCATCGAGAGGCCGCCCACGAACGCGCCCGGCACGCGCTCGCCGTAGTGGTGCATGAACAGCGCGTTCATGGCCAGCTGCACGACCTGCTGCTGCATGACGTCGGCGTCGCGCTCGTTCATCCACGTGCCCGAGCTGTAGTCCTGCGGTTGACGGCCGCCGACCGTGTACTGCAGGCCGATGACCTGCGACTCGCGCACGAAGCACTGGGTCCAATCGGCGACGGCGTCGAGCCACAGTTGGGGCCGCAGGTCGGGCAGGAGCCAGCCGGAGAAGTAGACGAACTCCACGAAATCCTGGCGCGTGGGCGCGAAGACGAGGCTCACGGCGGCGGGCTGCTCGCGACCGGGACCGATGGGCGTGAGGCGCTGCATCGCGTCGTTGAAGCGCTTGAGGGCCTCGAGCGCGGTGGGTTGCGGCGCGAACAACGTCGCCAGGTCCTGCCCGCCCTTGCCCTTGGCCAGGATCTGCACGTTCCAGCCGTGCACCCACTTCAGCACCGTGTTCAGGTCCGCGCGCACCGCCTTCACATCGGCTGGCTTGACCTGCACCCAGTCGAGCCAAGTCTCTTGACCCTCCACGAGCGCCTCGCAGCAGTCTTTCAGCTCGCTCGCCCGGCTGGGCAGCGCGAAGACCGGCCACTGGACCTGGAACGCGCCGAGGTCCACGTGCACGAAGTGCTGGGCGTACACGCCCTCGAGCGTGAGGGCCTCGGGCTTCGACGTGTCGAGGCTCAGGCGGGTGCCGAAGTCCTTGCCGATCTTCTGGTGGTCGAGCTTGGACTGCGCAGCGGGCTTGGGGTCCTCGACGCACGCGGCCAGCTCGGGAACGCGCGCGGCCCCGAAGCCCGGCTCGGGCGTCGCGATCTGGCCCCAGGCGGTCGCGGCCGTCAGGAGCGCGAGGCAGGTCGTGGCGATGGTTCGCAAGTGGCTGTTCCTGTCGGGAAGGGCTCGTCGGACGCGGGACTATCCTCCGACCCCGGGATCGTGACGCACACGGGGGCGTTCGGGAAGCTCGGCTCCCCCGCCCAACGGAACCGAAACACGGCGCGCGCTTGAACCGCGTGCCGCATCCTGGTTGACGCACGAAACGCGCGCCGACGGGCTACGCCCGCAGCGCGCCGACCTAGCCCCCGCCCCCGGCTAGCCGCGCGCCGCCCGCGGGTTCCGGGCCGTGCCCAGCGGGTGGCTGCGCCGTTCCACGAGCGTGCGCTCGCCTGCGACGGCGCGCTCCAGGGGCGTGTGGCTGTTCACGAATTCCCGGAGGAGCTTGCGCATGTTGGAGAGGGCGGCGGGAAGGTGGATCCGGCCGAGCAGGGTCTCGGCCCGGCCGACCCTGGCAGCGTCCTTCGGCTCGTTGCGCCAGATCGGCGTGCAGCGCGGGCCACGGGCGATGCCGCGCTTCGTCGCCACCACGCTGGCCATCGCGACGGGCGCGCTCGACAAGATCGGCCTCTCGCGCCCGCCCTGGACACCGGAGGTGTGGCGCGCGGCCGGCTGGTACGCCTTCCTCGACGCGACGAAGGCGCGCACCGAGCTGGACTGGAATCCACGCCCGTTCCACGAGACCGTGCGCCGCGCCAGCGGGTGTTGATCGGCCGTCACTTCTTCTTCGAGATCGGGTGCGTCGTCGGCAGCTCGTTGACGATCTTCGTGGCCTCAAGCGTCGTGGCCGCGTGGCCCCAGCCGCTGGGGCTCTTGCCGTCGGCGATGTCCATCACGAGGTTGTCGTCCTTCGTCGTGCTGATGCCGGTCGGGACGTAGTCCAGACTCAGCTTCTTGCGCAGCTTCCAGGCGATCACGTGGTCGGCCACGGAAGTGTCCCCGCTCAGCCCGAGCCCGCCCAGCAGGATGCCCTTCTCGTCGTACAGCGCGAGTCCCCCGCCGAACACGTTCACGCCGCCGATCGCCTTCGTGGTCATGGGATCGTTCGCGGTGCCGTAGAGCGCGGGCGAGGTGGAGTAAGCGACCGCCGGGTCGATCGGGTTGCTGTGCTGGAGCCCGAAGAGGCTGCCCCCGGGCTGCGTCGCTGCGTACAGGTTGCCGCTCGAGACGGCGAGCCCCGGCAGGCTGAACGCGTTGGCCGTGTTGGCCTTCTGCGCCGAGATCACGCGGCTGCCCGGCCACTGGTCCCCGCGGTCCTTCCCCGACATCGCGACGACGCGCACGATCCCGTCGCGGTCGACGACCGTGGCCCACATTTGCAGCCCCAAGCCGCCGTTCTGCTCGGCCACGACCTCGCGCAGGGCCTTGGTCACGGTGACGTGGTCGGGCAGCGTTCCGGCCGACGCGAATCCGGTGCAGGCGGCGAGGGTCAGCGCGGCGAGAGAGCGTGTGCGACGAGGGGCGTACTTCACGGGAGTCTCCGATGTGGACAGGGCGGACGGGCGAAGGCGCGGACTCTAGCAGCCGCACGCGCGTCCCGTCGCGTCAACGACCGCTGTCGTCGACGCGGGAGCGTGCGAGCAGCGCGGCGAGAGTGACGCGCTTCCACTGCTCGTCGGACAACCCGAGATCGTGCGCGCG
Organism: Planctomycetota bacterium; assembly: GCA_031400875.1. Classification (GTDB taxonomy): domain Bacteria; phylum Planctomycetota; class UBA1135; order UBA1135; genus JAEUHZ01. Next base: position 3,224 of record JANNQS010000012.1, read on the forward strand.
CCGACCGACGTCGGTCTCGGCCAGCCGCGGGCAGCGCTCGAGCGCGAAATCGAGCGCTTTGTCGGCGGCAGGGCTGCCCAAGCGCGACAACGCCGCCGCCACGTAGGCGTGCACGTCGGCCCGCTCCGGCCGCGCCTGCGCCGCGCCGGTGAGCGGATCGAGTGCCGTGATCGCTGCGTCCTTCGACGGATCCGCGGCGAGCGCGGCAACGCCGGAGCGCAAGTCCTCGAGAAAGACGACCTCGCCGCGGAACTCGCGCAGCTCGGGGTCCTCAGGCGCGAACGCAGCCGCTTCGGCGAGAGACTTGGAGAGCGCACCCCGCAGCGACGAGGCCGTCTCCCCGCCAGGGCATTCCGCGCCGCGCAGTCCGGCTTCGAGCCACGCGTGTGACCGACGCGCTTCACGGAGCGAACTGGCCGCGATCCCCGCGTCGCCTGCCACCGCAGTCCAGCGCAGGTCCCCGCTCGTCGTTCCCGGTCCACTCGGAAGGTTCGAGGGCAGGTCGAGCAGGAGCTGCGCACCCGTCCGCCGCGGCCTGTACGCGATCCACGGATCGCGGTCGGTCAGCAACCGCGGGGCGTAGAGAGAGCTGCCGATGCGCGCGACCTGGCGCGCCGCCAGATCGGCCGGGGTCCCGATCCCCAGCGCGGTCAATTCGACGGCCAGATCCCCGGTCGAGCGTGAGAAGCGCTCCGCGCCGGGCGGTTCGTCCGTGCGCGATGACACGAGGATCACCTGCGTGCCCGAGACGAACACGTACGCGCCCGGGAACGCTCGCCCGAACGCGACGACGACCGCTTCGTACGTCGCTGGCTCGAGCGCGTGCGGCGGCACCCACTGGCAGGCGATGCCACCGGGCCGGAGCGCGAGCCGGACGTCGGCATAGGCCTCCTCCGTGTAGAGGTGCACGCCGAACGGCGAGTCGGGCAGCAGCGGCTCCATCGTCACGACGTCGTACGTCGCGGGCGAGTCGCGCAGCGTCTTGCGGCCGTCGCCGAGCTTCACGACGACGCGACCGTGTCCGTCGTCGGCGTCGAGCAGTCCCGGCAATCCCTCCGCGAGCGCGCCGCGGTTGTGCTCGGCGAAGAGCGGCGCGGCCTCGACGACGGCGCGCGAGATCTCGAGCACGTCGATGCGCTCGACGTCAGGGTGCAGCGAGACAGCGCCGACCGTCGTGCCCGTGCCCAGCGCAAGCACCGCGACGCGCTTGGGATCAGGATGCAGGAGCACGGGCAAGTGCCCGAGCACCCGCATGTAGCGGTAGTCTCGGCCCGTGCCCGCCGCGCGGAAACCGTCGGTCAGGAGCGTGCGCTCGCCCAGCAGCCCGTCGTCGACGACGGTGACCGCGAAATCGTGGTCCTCGACGAACGAGCGCACGGTCAGCGCCGGGTTCGACAGCGGCGGCGACTTCATCGCCGGCGGCATCGCGCGCGTCAGGACGAACGCCGCGAGCAACGCGACGCCGACGGCGGCCAGCGACGCGATCCGCGCCGACGTCGACAGCGACAGCGCCGCGATCGCACCGCTGGCGCACAGCACCGCGACGCCGCCTGCGAGCCCGATGTGCGGCGCCAGCACGAGCTGGACGAGCGGGATACCGAGCAACGCGCCCCAGACCTCGTGCAGGTAGAGCGCCCCGAGACGCCGTCCGCTCTCGCCGCGCATCGCGCGGTGCACGAGCGGCACGAGCGCGCCGAACGGCAGCATCGCCGGCACGCACAGGACGAGCGCGCGCACCGCCAGCGGCTGCCCCGACACGCCGGGCAGCACGCGGTCAACGACCAGGATCCAGAGCGACGCGACCGCGCACAGGAGCAAGCCGATCGACACGCCGCGCGCTCCGCGCGGCAGGATCGCGGGCAAGAGGGCTGCGCCCAACGCGAGCCCGGCCAGCGAAGCCGTCAGCACCGCGGTCAGCGCATCCTGCATGCCGCCGAACCAGAGCGCTCCCAGCCGCACGAGCGACCACTCGACTCCGCCCATCCAGGCCGTGCCCAACCCGATGACGAGCGCGGTGGACAAGGGTGTCAGACACCGTGCACCGTCGTCGGCCGCACCGGCGGGCGCCGCGCCTGCACCGTCGTCGGTGCAAGGTGTCTGACACCCTTGTGCACCGGGCTCCTTCGACGCGGCCACGAGACCGAGGAAACCGACGAGAACCGCGCACGCGCCGGCCGCAGCGGCCGCGATCCCGCGGCCGTGGCTCGCGACCAGCCCGTCCGCGATCCAGCCGGCCCCGGCCCACGCGCCGAGCAGGTTCGCGGCGACGAGCGGCGCCACGATCCGCGCGCTCTGTCCGCGCGCGAGCAGAGGCAGGAATGTCCCCTGCAGGCCGGCGACGACCGCGATCGCGACGAGTGCGAAGACCGGACCGGCGTACAGGACGCCGAACACGGCAGGCACGGCGAAGAGGGCCAGCCCCGCGCCGGCGAAGACCAGCACGACGCGTGGACGCTGGGCGAAGCGCCCCGCGAACCACGCGCCGAGCGCCCAGGCCGACAGGAAGAGCGTCAACGCGAGCGCAGGCCCCGTGCCGTGCCCGAGCGGCAACGCCGCGCTCGACGCCAGGATCACCTGCAACGCGAGCCCCGACGCGCCGGCCAACGCGGCCGCCGCGAGCAGCGCGATCCAGCGGGCCGACGCCCGCGAACTCAACGCCGCGCCGCGTCGCCCTCGGCGAGCGCGGCCCACGCCTCTTCGCTCGTCTTGGCCGCCATGAGGTGCTCGCGCACCAAGTCGCGGCCCAGCACGCGGGCGATGTCCGCCAGCGTGCGGATGTGCAACAGCTTCTGCGCGCGCGGGATCACGAGCAGCACGACCACGCGGGTCGGACGACCGTCGATGCTGTCGAAGCCCAGGGTCTGGCCCTCGGCCACGATCCCCATCGCCGCGCGCACGCCGTCGATGCCCTCGACCGCGGCGTGCGGGATCGCGATCCCGTGCTCCATGCCGGTCGACATCGACTTCTCGCGCGCGACCACGGCCTCCACGACCTGGGCTTCCTGGCTCGCGAGCAGCCGGCCGCGCACGACGAGGTGCCCGACCAGCTGGCGGATCGCGACCCACTTGTCGGCGGGGGCGAAGTCCACCAGGACGTCCTGGGCGGCGAACAGCTCGGACAGGCGCATGGGGGGCAGGAGGATAGCGACAGGACGGAGCACCAGGAAACGCTTGCACGGCGCCCAGCCGCGCGGGAAGAAGGAGGCCCGGCCGGCGTCCCTGCGTCCTCGGGAGGATGCCTGCCCGGACCTTGGACCCGCCCCGGCCGTTCGCTAGAGTCCACCGGCTCGACGGACGCGGAGGGTCCAAATCTGGCGCCTCCAACGGGTTAGGACACGAGAAGACTTGCCACCGCCCATGATCGCAGCCCTCCTCGCCGCGCTCGCCCCGCTCTTCGCCGCCCCCCTGCCGGCGACGGCCCAGAACGCACCCCCGACGCCCGCCAACGCAAAAGCCCAGACGCCCGCTGCCCCGGCTCCCGCTGGGCAGAGCCAGCCCGCCGGACAGAGCCAGCCCGCCGGACAGGGCCAGCCCGCCGGACAGGGTCAGCCCGCCGGACAGGGTCAGCCCGGTTCTGCGGCCGCGCAGGGTCAGCGGATCCCGCCGATCCAGGACATGGGCGAGTTCTACACGCTCTACTTCGAGGAGGACGCCGGCGGTGGCGAGGGCCTCAACCTCGAGCAGTTCGTGAAGCTGTGCCAGGAAGCGACCGGCATCAACTTCACCTACACCGAGACGACGCAGAACCAGCTCAAGGCGGCCAAGCTGAAGATGTTCGGCCCCAAGACGATCCCGAAGAGCGACTTCTACTCGTTCTTCCAGATCATGATGATCATCAACGACTTCGTGTGCACGAAGATCGGTCCGGATCACCTCGCGGTCGTGCTGATCCAGAGCCTGTCGGCGCAAGGGCGCCAGGGCGGCCAGACGCTCAAGAAGGACGCGGTCTACGTCTCGCCCGAGGAACTCGACCGCTACGCCGACCAGCCGGCCGTGCTGATCCACACCGTCGTCGACCTGCCGCACGTCGACGCGCGCCAGCTGTCGACGTCGCTGCGCCAGATGTTTCCGGACCAGCAGACGCAGTCGATCCTGCCGGTGTCGGGCTCGAGCCTGATCCTCACGGGCTTCGGCAGCGACGTGGCCGCGATGGTGCGCATGCTGCAGTTCGTGGACAAGGCGGCCGCGGACCAGGCGGTGATCCTGCCCGACTTCGAGATGATCCCGCTCGAGTTCGCCTCGGCCGAGGAGGTCGCGAACACCCTCACGGATCTGCTCGAGGCCAGCCGGCGCGCGACCCAGGCGCGCGGCGCGCAGGTCGCGCAGGCGCAGGGCGCGACGGGCGCGCTGCAGACCGGGCAGACCGAGTCGAAGATCATGGTCGACGCGCGCACGAACTCGCTGCTCGTCATGGCCATGCCGGACGACATGCCGCGCATCAAGGAGCTCGTCGCGCGCCTGGACGTCGACATCGTCCAGGGCGAGCGCACGTACCACATCTACAACCTCGAAAACGTCTCCGCGAAGGAGCTCTCCGAGACGCTCGACAGCTTCATCCGCGACGCAGCGCGCGTGACCGCGGGCGGCCCGACGCGCGCGCAAGGGCAGGCGCAGGCGACCAGCGCGCCGAGCAGCCAGCGCAACGAGATCGTGGTGGTGGCCGACGAGGCCACGAACTCGCTCCTGATCGCGGCGAACCGCACGCGCTACGAGGAAGTGCTCGACCTGATCCGGCGCCTCGACCAGCGGCAGGACCAGGTGCTGATCGAGACGGCGCTGATCGAGCTGACCGGGCAGGACTCGTTCCGCCTGGCGGTCGAGCTGGGCCTGGCCGAGATCAGCGCAGCCGGCAACGGCGGGTTCGGCGTGTCGTCCTTCGGCCTCTCGACGTTCGAGGACACGAACGGCGACGGCGTGCCCGACATCCGCCTGCCCAACCTCTTCGGCGGTTCCGCGCCTCCGGGCATGACGGCCGGCATCATCCGCGGCGACGACTTCTCGCTGCCCGTCCTGATCAATGCGCTGCAGACGCGGCGCGACACGAACGTGCTGAACGTGCCGTCGGTGCTCGTCAACAACAACAAGAGCGCCAAGGTCACCAGCAAGGACGAGCAGCCGACGACCACGATCACGGCGACGGGCGGCGGCGTGGGCGGCCAGACGCAGGAAAACTTCAAGGAGTACGTCGAGGCCGGCATCACGCTCGAGATCTCCCCCACGATCAGCGCCAGCCGCTACCTGCGCCTGAACGTCAGCCTCGAGGTCTCGACCTTCATCGGCGCGGTCACGAGCAACGGCGCGGTCCCGCCGCCCAAGGTCACGCGCACGATCAACACGCAGGTCAACGTGCCCGACGGCGACACGATGGTGATCGGCGGGATCATCACGGACAACCTGGGCAAGACGAAGCAATCGGTGCCGTGGCTGGGCGACATCCCGATCCTCGGGTACCTGTTCAGCGACGCGGGCGAGTCGCAGAGCAAGACGACGCTCTACTTCTTCGTCACGCCGCACATCATGCGCGACCGCGACTTCGCCGACCTGGCCGAGTACTCGTTCCGGCGCAAGCTGGAAGCGGCCGACACGATCGGGGCCGAGCGCGTCCGCGTCGTGGACCCGACGTTCGGGCGCGAGCAGGCCGGGGTCGACATGCGCGGCTTCGAGGTCCCGCTGTACCGCGGCCCGCAGCGCGGCGAGGTGCAGAACGAGGCCGTGGGCCTCGACGCCAAGAAGCTGAACGAGATGCTCGAGCAGGGCGGCTCGCAGTCAACCCCGCTGGCGACCCCGACGAACCCGCCGCCCCCCGCGGGAGGGACTCCGCAGGAGAAACCGTGATCCAGGCGCGTGACACGGCCCGGGTGGACAGCCTGGGCGAGATGTTGATCGACGCGGGGCTCACCCGCGAGCGGCTCGAGGAGTGCCGGCGCATCGCCGCGATGACCGGCGATTCGCTCGACCGCGTGATCCTCCAGAAGGACTACCTGGACGAGGTCACGCTGCTCCAGATCTACGCCAAGCACCTGGGCTACGAGTTCCGCAAGTCGCTCGACGGCACGCAGGTCCCGGCGCCGTTCGTGGCCAAGGTGCCGGTGCACTTCGCGCGCAACTACAACCTGGTCGCGCTCGAGACCGGCACGGACGGCGTCTTCAAGGTCGCCACGTGCACGCCGCTGGCGCCGCACCCGATGGACGACCTGGCCAGCATGCTGGGGGCCGAGATCGACCCGGTGCTGGCCCCGCGCATCGAGATCACGACGCTGCTCGGGCGCGCCTACCGGCACAAGGCCGACGGCGTCGACGAGGCGCTGGCCGACGTCAACCTGGACGGCAACATCGCCGGCCTCGCCGACCAGATCGACGAGAACGAGGACGTGCTCGACGTCGCCAACAAGGCGCCGATCATCAAGCTCGTCAACACGATCCTGTTCCAGGCGCTGAAGCTGCGCGCGTCCGACGTGCACTACCACCCGTACGGCGACCGGATGCAGGTCCGCTTCCGCATCGACGGGATCCTGTACGACATGGACCCTATCCCGCGGAAGGCGCAGGACGCGATCATCAGCCGCATCAAGGTGATGGGCAAGATGGACATCGCCGAGCGCCGCCTGCCGCAGGACGGCCGCGCCACGATCCGCATCGGCGACGGCGAGGTCGACGTGCGCATCAGCTCGATCCCCACGACGAACGGCGAGCGCATCGTCATGCGCCTCCTCGACAAGTCGTCCAAGGTCTTCCGGCTGGAGGAGATCGGCCTGGCCGAGAAGAACCTGGCCATGATGCACGAGTACCTGGACTACTCGCACGGCATCATCCTGGTCACGGGGCCCACGGGCTCCGGCAAGACGACGACGCTGTACGCCGCGATGGCGCAGGTCGACACGACGCAGAAGAACGTGCTGACGATCGAGGACCCGGTCGAGTACTCGCTGCCGGGCATCAGCCAGGTCCAAGTGAACGTCAAGAAGGGCCTGTCGTTCGCGGCCGGCCTGCGCTCGTTCCTGCGCCAGGACCCGGACGTGATGATGGTCGGCGAGATCCGCGACCTGGAGACGGCCGAGGTCGCGATCCGCGCCGCGCTGACGGGCCACCTCGTGTTCTCGACGGTGCACACGAACGACGCGGCCTCGACGGTCACGCGCATGGTCGACCAGGGCGTCGAGCCGTACCTGGTGGCCAGCTCGATCGTGCTCGTGATCGCGCAGCGCCTCGTGCGCACGATCTGCAAGCACTGCCACACGTACGGGCCGGTCACGCCGGAATGGACCGCCAAGCTCAAGAAGATCGGCATTACGCCCGCGCAGATGGGCGACCGCGTGGCGTTCGGAAAAGGCTGCGACGAGTGCTTCAACTCGGGCTACTCGGGCCGGACAGCGATCTACGAGTTCCTGCCGGTCGACGAGGTCCTGCGCACGCAGATCATGGAGGGCGCCACCGCCACGAACATGAAGCGCGGTGCGGCCGAGCGCGGCATGATCTCCCTGCGCGAGGACGGCCGGCAGAAGGTCCTGGGCGGCGTCACGACGGCCGACGAGGTCCTGCGCGTCACCCAGCTCGACATCGACTGAGAGACCGAGCGCCCGCCGAGCCATGCCGATCTTCGAGTACAAGGCCTACGCGGCTGGCGGATCGATCCAGAGCGGCGTGATCGACGCCGACACGACGCGCGAGGCGCGCAATCGGCTGCGGCGCGACAACCTGCTCGTCAGCGAGATCCACGAGCTGCGCGGCGGCCGGCGCACGAAGAGCGGGAAGAAGGGCAAGCCGCTCTCTTTCCTCGAGAAGGTGCGGCGCAACCGCCAGGCGCACGCGCGGCCCAGCTCGCGCGACCTGGAGGTGCTGACCAGCGTCACGCGCCAGATGGGCACGCTGCTCTCGTCCGGCATCCCGCTGGCCGAGACGCTCAAGGCCATCATCGAGCAGGCCGAGCGGCGCGACGTCGAGACGATGTTCCGCGAGATCCGCGAGCGCGTGAACCAGGGCGGCTCGCTGGCCGACGCGCTCTACGAGCACCCGCGACTCTTCGGCGAGCTGTACGTCAACATGGTCCGCGCCGGCGAGGCGACGGGCAACGTCGACGTCGTGCTGCGCCGGCTGGCGGACTACCTCCAGGCCCAGCGCGTGCTGCGCCGCAAGATCGTGTCGGCCCTCACGTATCCCGTGATGATGATCGCGATCGGCGTGATCGTGGTCAGCATCCTGATGGCCGTCGTCGTGCCCAAGATCACGGGCATGCTGACGGACCAGGGCAAGACCCTGCCGGCCCCGACGCAGGTCCTGATCTTCATCAGCGACCTGTTCAAGAACTGGTGGTGGGCCGGCGCGCTGGGCATCGCCGCGATCTCGTTCACGATCGAGCGCATCTACAAGACCGACAAGGGCCGCATGTTCTTCGACAAGAACATGCTGCGCGTGCCGATCATCGGCGACCTGCTGCGCAAGCAGGCCGTGGCGCGCTTCACGCGCACGCTCTCGACCCTCCTGCAGAGCGGCGTGCCGGCCGTGCAGAGCCTCGAGATCACGCGCACGGTCGTCGGGAACCGCGTGCTGGCCGACGCGACCGAGCACATCCGGGTGAAGATCCTGGAGGGCACGGACATCTCGACGCCCCTCAAGCAGACGGGGGTCTTCCCCCCGCTGGTCAGCTACATGGTCGCGATCGGCGAGCAGTCGGGCGAGCTGGAGCAGATGCTCGACCGGGTGGCGATCGCCTACGACGAGGAGATCGACATCGCCACCGAGCGCGTGACCTCCGTCATCGAGCCGATCATGATCATCGTCCTGGCCCTGATCGTGGGCTACATCGTGGTCTCGATCGTCCTCCCGATCCTGCAGATCGGGCAGGTTGGATGAGCCTCAGGCCGGTTTCGAGAGCCCGTGAGATCGATCGTACGGGCTCCCTCATACCGTTTGCGCCGCTCCGCGGCGCGAGAGGCTGTTCTTCACAGCCTCTGGGCTATCCTGGAGGCGGTTCCGCGCCGGCGGGCGGAACCGGTGGAATACGCCGCCGCGGGCCGCGTCGAACAGCGGCCGCCCAAAGAACAGGGCCCCTAGACCCATGAAACACTCGCATTCCCGTGCCGGCCGCAACGCCGGCTTCACGCTGGCCGAGATGATGGTCGTCATCGTCATCCTCGGTCTCCTGGCGACGCTGGTCGTCACGAACGTCATGAAGAACCTGGGCCAGGCCATGGGCGGCAAGGTCAAGACGGACATCGTGACGATCGAGAGCGCGCTGGAGAACTACGCCATCAACAACTCGATGCGCTACCCCGAGAGCCTCGAGCCGCTCGTGACCCCGGACGTCAACGGCCACACGTACCTCAAGGGGACGGTGCTGCCGAAGGACCCCTGGAAGAACGAGTACCAGTACGACCCGCCCGCACCGGGCCAGCCGCTGCCGCGCATCTACACGCTGGGCAAGGACATGGCGCCCGGCGGCGAGGGCGACAACCGCGACATCGACAACGTGATGATCCGCAACGGCGAGGCCGACGAGCAGGAAGCCAAGTAGGCCGCGGCGATGGACCGTGGCCACGAGCGGTCGCTCGACTCGGGCTGGCTCGCAGGCTTGCGCGCCCCCGCCGTCCCGCGACCGCTGCGCGGCGCGGAGCGGGCAGGATCCTGCCGACGCGCCGGCTTCACGCTGGTCGAGCTCCTGGCGGTCATCATCGTCCTGGCCCTGATCGCGACGCTGGTCACGGTCAACTGGCGCGCGATCCTGCCGCGCACGCAGCTGCACTCGGCCGTGCGCAGCCTGGCCGCCACGCTGCAGGGCACGCGCTCGGACGCGATCGCGCGCAACGCCGTCTTCGATGTGCAATACGACCTGGACGGGCACCGCTACCGCGTCGTGACGCCCTTTCGCGCCGGCGGCGGCATCTCCCCCACGGCCGAGGACCGGCTGGCCCTGTCGTGGCAGGATCTGCCGCCCTCGGTGCGGTTCAAGTCGATCGCGATCGGCACCGAGATCTACGAGAAGGGACTGATCTACGTGCGCTTCGACCCGCTGGGCAGCGCGTCCGGGCACGTCATCGTGCTGGCGCAGCCGGCGGACAACAACATGTACACGATCGAGGTTCAGGGGCTGCTCGGGTTGATCGATTACCACGAGGGCCTGTACGAACGCGCGGTGCCGCGCGAGGACGATTTCCAATGAGACGGACGCGCGCTCGCTCGGGTTTCACGCTGGCGGAAGTCGCGGTGACGATCGTCATCGTCGGCATCACGCTGGTGTACGTGATGCAGGGGCTGAACACGTCGAAGATGACGGCCGCGCTGACCCGCAACCAGAAGCTGGCACGCGATCTGGGCCTGTTCACGCTGGGCCAGATCGAGAGCGGCCTCCTGCGCGACGACCTCGAGACGGGGATGGTCGGGAGCTACTCCGAGGAGGGCTACCCCGATTTCAACTGGGAGATCGCGGTCGGCGACGACGCACTGCAAGACACCTCGACCGAGAAGCCGTACGACTCGTGGGCGCCGACCGACAAGGAGCTCGACGAGAAGTCGAAGGAGGACGAGGAGGCCGCCGAGGAGCCGTACGAGAAGATCCGCGTGCGCGTCACGTTCCCGCGGGTGCTCGAGTTCTCGAACGAGCTGACGCTCGAGCGCTGGATGCCCTGGAAGCAGGTCTACGGCGAGGCCGAGGGCGAGCCAGGCAAGGTCTCGAAGAACCCCAAGGCGTCGAAGGGCAGCGGGTCGGCGCCGGCGGCGGATTCGGGCGCTTCGTCCAGCACGAAGGGCGCGGCCTCGAAGGGCACCAAGCCGTGAAGCCGCTCTTCGTCAGCGCGCGCTCCCGCGCGGGCTTCACGCTCGTCGAGGTGCTCCTGACCCTGCTGATCATGGCCGGGATCATGGTGTCGATCACGCAGATCCTGACCGCCGCGCGCACGTCGCGCGACACGATCCACAACATCCAGGAGACGATGCTGGCCGGTCCGGCGATCCTGGACCTGCTCGAGCGCGACCTGCGCTCGCTCTCCGTCTACGACCGAACCAGGATGATGCAGCTGCGCATCAAGAACCGCGTCAGCGCCGGGCTGGACGGCGACAGCATCGACTTCGTGGCCAACTCGAAGAGCCGCGTGCTGACCGTCGTCGACGACCGTTTCGCGCGCAGCCCGCTGTGCGAGATCGGCTATCGACTGCGCGTGCGCCAGGACGACGACCAGTTCCTCGAGATCTGGCGCCGCGAGCAGTTCGGCGTCGACGAGGACCCGTTCGAGGGCGGCGAGTACCAGTACCTGCACGAGCGCGTGAAGGCCTTCGACATCCAGGCCTTCACCGAGGACGGCCCCGACGCCGAGCCGGTCGAGGAGTGGGGCACGGACCGCGCCGAGGAGAACATCGGGCTGCCGGCGCGCATCGAGGTCACGCTGACGCTCGAGCTGGCGCCGCGCCTGGTGAACGAGCAGATCTCCTTCCTGTCGACGGACCGCCGCACGCTGACCTACAAGCGCATCATCCGGCTGCCCGAAGCGCTGCGCACGGACGAGGAGGAGATCCCCGTGCCGATGATCCCCACGGTGCCCGCGCCGAGCGCGACGACGCCGACCGAGGTCGGGGGTGGAGCGGGTGGCGGTACCAGGACGAGTACGTCTCCGCCGCCGACCGAAACGCTGACCGACCCGCCGCGCTAGCTGCTGCGCCGCCCGGCGCGGCTAGCTCGGCACCAGGACCTTGCCGGAAGATCCTGGTGGCGCCGCGAACCGCGGCGCGGTGAACGACAAGTCGATCGGCCGGCTAGGCCGGCCCGATCGCCTTGCCGATCACGTCGCGCCCGTCCATGTACGGCGCGAGCACCTTCGGCAGCCTCACGGTCCCGTCCTTCTGCTGGTGGTTCTCGATCAACGCGATCAGCATGCGCACGCTGGCCGCGACCGTGTTGTTCAGCGTGTGGCACGTGCGCACCGTCCCCTCCGCGTCGCGATAACGGAGGTTGAGCCGCCGCGCCTGGAACTCGTGGAAGCGGCTCGCGCTGTGCGTCTCGCCGTAGCCCTTGCGCGAGGGCATCCAGGTCTCGATGTCGAACTTCTGGATCTGCGGCTGCCCCAGGTCGCCACCGCACACGTTCACGATGCGGTACGGCAGCTCGAAGGCCTGCAGCACCTCCTCGGCGTTGCGCACGATGTCGTGGTGGTGCGCCAGGCTCGTGGCCGCGTCGGCGACGTCGACGATCACCTGCTCGACCTTCTGGAACTGGTGCACGCGGTACAGCCCGCGCGTGTCCTTGCCGTACGTGCCGGCCTCGCGGCGATAGCACGACGACAGCGCGACGTACTTGCGCGGCAATGTGCGCACGTCCAGGATCTCGTCCTGGTGGTAGGCCGTCACCGGCACCTCGGCCGTGCCGACCAGCACCAGATCGTCACGCTCGTCGCAGCGGTAGGCCTGCTCCTCGCCGCCCGGGAAGTAGCCCGTGCCGACCATGACCTCGCGGCGCACGAGCGTCGGCACGGACATGGGCACGAAGCCCTTCTTGACCATGCGCTCGAGCGCGTAGCGCATGACCGCGCCCTCGAGCAGCGACAGGTCGCCCTTCAGGAAGTAGTTGCGGCTGCCGGCGATCCGCGCGCCGCGCTCGACGTCGATCCAGTCCTGCACTTCGCCCAGAGCGATGTGATCGCGCGGGTCGAAGTCGAACTGGCGCGGCTCGCCCCAGCGCTTGACCTCGACGTTCTCGCTGTCGTCCTTGCCCTCGGGCACCTCCGCGGCCGGGACATTGGGCACGCGCAGCAGCATCTCGTGGAGGCGCGCCTGCAGGGCGCCGTGCTCCTTCTCGCGCTCCTGGACCAGGCCTTTCTCGCGACGCTGCTCCTCGGCCAGCTTGGGCCGGTCCGCAGCCGGCGCCTCGCCGATGCGCTTGCTGGCCGTCTTCTGGCGGTTGCGCAACTCGTCAAGCCGCGCGCCCAGCTCGCGCACCTCCTTGTCGAGCACCAGGATGGCGTCGATGTCGCACGTGATGCGCTTCTTGGCCGCTCCGGCCTTCACGACGTCGGGCTGGGCCCGGATGAACTTGATGTCCAGCACGCTCGAGCTCACTCCTTCCAGGCGGACTCGACCTTGCCGAACAGCTTGTGCTTCTCGTCGACGAGCTGGACCTCGACATCGCCCGCGCCCTTGACGTCGAAAACGAGGTTGAGCGGGAACCAGATCGCCAGCCAGCCCGCTTCGCCCATGTCTTCGATGGTCTGCGTGCTCAGGATCAGGGGCATCTTCTCGGTCTTGACGACCTTCTTCGTGCCCTTCTTGCGCCAGGACGCCTCGGGGTGGGCCACGACGTTCCAGGGACGCTCGTAGCGCTCGCTGCCTGCGCCGGTCACCACCACCGTGTCGCCGACGACCGTGAGCTTGTCGTCCGCCTTCTTCAGCGTGAAGTCGAGCGTGTAGGGCGCGCCGAGCTTCACGACCGTCGTCGCGCCGACCGCGACGTCGTAGTTCATGCTGCCCTTCCCGGGCAGGATGAGCGCTTTCTGCATCTGGCGCTTCTTGCCCTTGCGCACGTCCCCGTAGAACAGCGTGTAGCGTCCGGCCGGGACCGCGATGCCCTTCGCGCCGCCCTCGACCAGGTCGAAGAAGGAGTCCTTCAGCGACTCGGCCCCGCGCACGACGACGTAGTTCGGCGCGTAGCCCTTGCACTCCAGCTTCAGCGTGCCGGTCTCCACGTTGGCCGGCGTCGCGTTGACCTGCTTGCCCTTGCTCCCGGCTTCGAACTTCCACCACTTGCCGCCGATTTCCTGGTACTGGCTCCAGGGCCGCGCGCGCTTGCTCGCGCCGATCACGATCGAGTCGATCTCGGGCTGGAACATGCCGTTCGACAGGCCGCCGTAGCCGTACGTCTGCGGCTCGCTGCCGTACACGGCGTCCATCGTGTCGTCGATGATCCGGAACGGCGTGCCGGCCAGGTTCCCGACCACGCTGGCGGCCGAGAGCGTGTAGATCGGCATCACCTGATCGTTCGGGTTCAGGTTGACCTGGAGCCCCTGGAAGCTGTCCTGCTCGATCCCGGTGACCCCGAAGAAGGCCCACGGCCGGGCCGCGTCGCCCTTGCCGACCTGCACGCGGAACGGCGTCATCGTGCCGGTCAGCGCGATCTTCGAGTCAGCCGCGCCGTCGCCCTTGCCGTCCCCGTCGACGTCGAAGCGCAGGTCGCTCGAGCCGATCCGGTGCAACACCGGCGACTCGGCGCCCAGGAACGCGAACGTGCCGTTCGTGCCCTTGGCGCCCAGCCGCAGAGGCGTCCACAGCGCGTAGATTTCGTCGGCCTGGTAGCACGGACGCGCGAACGCTTCGGGGCCCGCCAGCGGCTCGAACGTGAGTGCGATCGTCACCGGGTTGCCGCCCTCGCCCGGCGCCGGCCCCGCGGGACCACCGGGCTCTTCGCCACCCTTGCCGCCCTCGCCGCCCTTGTCAGGAGCGGCCCCCGGGTCGGGCTTCTTGTCGTAGCCCCGCTTGGCCAGGTCGACGCGGCGCTTCTCGGCCTCGTCCCAGCGATCGTCCTTGCACTCGATCTTGCCGCGCATCTCGGCGACCTTCGTCCAGTTCTCCCAGGCCTTGAACGGCTCGGCCGCCGTCCCGCGCATCGGCTCGTCGAAGATCATGGCCAGGCCGATGTAGGCCTCGGAAGCGAAGTACAGGTCGCCCTCCGAGTCGAACGCGCCGGCCAGGACGTCGAGCTCCTCGGCCGTCTGCACGAACATCAGGCCGTCCTTCGCCTCGCGGTTCGTCTCCAGGTCCGCCAGCGCCTGCACCAGGCGCTTCCGGAGATCGATGCGCGTCTTCTTCTTGGCCTCGTCCAGGCTCCGGACGTAGTCGTCGTGGAGCTTCGGGAACGCGGTCTTGACCGTCGCGGTCCAGGCTTCGACCAGCGCGTCGCGCAACGCCTGCTCGTTCGGGTCGCCGCGGTCGACCAGGACCTCGCCGATCCGCACGATCCAGGCCGCGGCCTGCGTGCTCTCGGAGCGCACGAGCGACTCCATGTCGGCCTTCTTGCCCGAGGCCAGGACCTTCTTGAGCTTCTCCTTGAACGCGATGTCGGTCGCGTCGAAAGCGGCGGAGAGCGCCGCGGAAGCAGGGCGGGCCGTCGGCAGGACGGCCGCGAGGACCGGCAGACAGGCCGTCAGCGCGATGAGGTGGGCGGGTCGCATGGTCGATCGGCCGCGCCGAGGATGGCTGGCGGCAGCGGTGTCGAGGCTGCCCCTTCGTGCGCGGGGAGCGCGGAAGTCTAACAGCCGACCTGACAAGCCCCTACAGCGCGGCGGGGCGGCGGCAGGACGCAATCGGGGCGCAATGTCGCCCCGACCCAGAAGCGCTGGTGGTTCGGCGCCTGACGGCGCCTCACTTGCGCGAGGAGGCACGCTTCAGGAACTCGCGCTCGGACTTGGAGAGGCTGCCGATCCCCTGGCGGGCGATCTTCTCGAGGAGCTGGTCGACGTGCTGTGCGTCCGACGTGGCGCGTTCGACGTCGGCCACCGCGCGGCGGCGCTCGAAGATCTCGACCGGGTCCTTGCGGACGAGCCCGGTGCGCACGGCCAGGAAGCCGTAGGCGATGCCGCCCAGGTGGATGAGGTGCGCCGTGCCGTCGTTGACGCCCTTCATCTGCACCAGCGCGGAGTACAGCGTCAGTACGAGGATGCCGACCGCGAGCCAGCGCATCTTGATCGGGAAGACGAGCAGGTAGACACGGCGGTCGGGAAAGAGTGTCGCCGCGGCGATCATGACGCCGTAGCACGCGCCCGATGCGCCCAGCGCGGAGCCCGAGGGCATCCCCATCCAGGCGGCGACGTGGTAGAGCAGCGCGCCGGCGAGCTGCGCGCCGGCATAGGTCCACAGGAATCGGCGCCGACCGAGCTCCTCCTCCAGCATGGTCCCCATGAAGTAGAGGATCAGCAGGTTGCCGAGCAGGTGTCCCAGACCCTGCACGTCGTGCAGCAGGCCGTACGTGGCCAGCTGCCAGACCGGAACCAGAGGGAAGGAATCCCGCCACGCCTGCGGGTCGAGCCAGAGCGGCCGCAGGATGCTCAAGTACGTGGGCGTGCTCTGCATGTAGAGCGCGAACATCACGAGCTGGATCGCCGCCAGCGTGATCAGCAGCGTCTTGACCGCCGACGTGAGGCGCGGGAACGCGAACTGGGGCATGGGCCCCGGTGCATCGTCGGTGTAGCGCGCGGACACGCGGTGTCTCCTCAAGGCCTCGTGGGTGTTCGCGCGTGCGTGTGCGTCGTGCTCACTCGGGCACGGAGCCGCCGCGGCGATCCGGATTCTACGCTGGCGCGTCGCACGCTCGTTCAGCGCCCCCCGCGACTCTTCGTGGGCGCCGGTTCCGCTGCACGCTCCGCCGCGCGCAGCGTGTTCGCCAGGAGCATCGCAATCGTCATCGGACCGACGCCGCCCGGGACAGGAGTGATCCAGGCCGCGCGCGCGCGCGCCGCCTCGAAATCCACGTCCCCCACCAGCCCGCCGTCGGGCATCCGGTTGATTCCGACGTCCAGGACGGCTGCCCCGGGCTTGACCCACGCGCCCTGCACGAGCCGCGGGCGCCCGACCGCCGCGACGAGGATGTCGGCGCGCGCGCACAGGGCGGCCAGATCGCGGCTCTTCGAGTGCGCGATCGTCACGGTCGCGTTGCGCTCCAGGGCCAGCGCCGCGAACGGCTTGCCGACCAGCATGGAGCGGCCGACCACGACCACCTCGCGACCCTCGAGCGCGATCGCGTGGCGATCGAGCAGCTCGATGCAGCCCAGGGGCGTGCACGGCCTGTGACCCGGCTTCCCCAGGACGAGCGCGGCGATGTTCTGCGCCGTGAGCCCGTCCACGTCCTTCGACGGGGGGATGCGCTCGATCACGCGCTGCGCGTCCAGGCCGGCCGGCAGCGGCATCTGCACCAGGATCCCGTGCACCGCCGGATCCTCGCTCTGCTGCGCGACGAGCTCCTCGAGGTCGGCCTGCCGCGCGGTCGCCGGCAGCCGCAGCGTGCGCACGCTGAAACCCGCCTCCGTGGCGGCCTTGTCCTTGTTGCGTACGTAGACGTGGCTGGCCGGATCGTCGCCGACGAGCACGACCGTCAGCCCGGGCTTCGGACCGCTCGAGGCCAGACGCAGCGCGCGCTCGCGCACCTCGGCGCGCACCGCCGCCGCGACCGCCTTGCCGTCCAGCAGGCGGGCGCCGCTGCTGGAGTCGGGGGCAGTCATGGGAAGACCCGGAAGCGCTGGTGCGAAGCGCGCCTCAGCGCGCTTCGGTGACGCCCACGTCCGCACGCGCCTGCTCGGTCGCGGGGGCCGTGCCCTGCTGACCTTCCTGCGGCTCGACGCCGTCGTCCGTGTAGCGGTGCAGGCTCTTCTGGCTGTCGGGCAGGTATCCGAAGACCTGGAACGTCAGGAACACGCTCAGCGCGCCGCCGGCGAGCACGGTCATCGCCTTCGCGCCGCGGTAGCCGCCCAGGAGGCGCAGGTGGATGTAGATCACGTAGACGAGCCACGTGATCAGCGCGGAGTTCTCCTTGCTGTCCCAGCCCCAGTAGTTGGCCCAGGCCTCCTGCGCCCAGAACGCGCCCATCCACAGGCCGGCCGTCAGGAACGGGAAGCCGACCGCGAACGCGCGGAAGCTGACGTCGTCGAGCTCCTTCTCGAGGCGGCGCATCGTGTCGATGCCCGGCACCTTGCCGAACATCGCCAGCACGCCGAAGACGACGGCCGAGATCAGGAGCATGGGCACGGTCACGAGCTGCGCGAACGGCACCAGGAGCAGGCCGGCCAGGATGAAGGCCTGGCTCTGCCAGCTCTGACCGCCGCGGAACACGCCGCTCCAGAAGCGCGTGACGAAGTACACGAGCGCGATCAGCGCCGCGATGCCCATCGTCGCGTAGCTGAAGATCAGGCACGACAGGTGCGGCGCGAACCACCAGCTCTGCAACGCGGGCGGCAGGTCGCGTTGCGCCGTCGCCAGCGTGCGCACGTGCGCGTGCGTGAACAGGATGCCGGCCAGGACGAGCAGCGCCAGCGCGTCCTCGACGATCGCCCAGCCGTGCCCGCGCTTGCGCAGCGCCAGCGCGAAATACAGGACGATCATCGACACGCCCAGGGCCAGCGTGAACATGCCGAGCACCTCGGTCATGGTCTGGCTCGGGAAGTGGTTCACCTCGTTCCAGCGGCGCCCGACGCCGACCGCCATCGTCACGGTGGCCAGGACCAGGAACAGGATCGGCCCGCGCGCGACCCAGCCGGGCCGAGTGCCGTCCGCGGTCGGACGCGCGTGGAACAGCGCCGAGACGAGCGCGGCCAGGATGCCGAGACCGCACAGCACGTCGGCCACGACGACGAGCCGTGTCGAGAGCAGGATGTCCTCGCGCAGCAGGATTTCGAACGGGTTCATCGCGCCCCTCCCGCGCGGCGTGCGCGCGCTTCAGCGATCGGACGCGCCAGGAAGGCCACGGCCGCGCCGAGGATCGTCAGGTACATGCCGAACAGGACCACGGGGATGCCTGGATCGTACACCACGCCGATCCCCGAGTAGGTCGGGAAGCGCGCGTCGGCGTTCGTCTGGAAGAAGCGGTAACCCATGTGGACGAAGTAGTCGTTCACGCGGATCTCGCGGTCGCGCTCCGAGCCCACGTCGACCTTGCTCCAGGCGCCGCTGCCGTCCTTCTCGTGCACGGACAGCACGCTGCGCCACTCGAACGGGAACCCTTCCTGGTTCTCGTAGAAGCGCACCCAGAAACGTCGGTCGGGCGACGACCACAGGTGCGCGCGCCCCGCGTCGGTCGACGCCATGCGCACAGAGCGCTCGCTCTGTGCCGGCGTGCCCGGATCGCTCGTGACCTTGAGGACCACGCCGACCGGATCGGTCGAGTAGAAGAACGGATCGTAGGCCGGCCCGCGGATGAAGTCGGCCTCGGGGTCGTAGTCGATGCGCGTCTCGAACTTCACGTTGCGCAGGAGCTCGCGCACGGTGACGTGCGTGTCGCCGGGCAGGTCGAGCCCGTCGCCCGCTTTCACCAAGACGGCGCGACCATCCTCGGAGACGAGCTCGGGCGCGCGCGTCGGCCCCCAGGCCAGCACGTAGCGCGGCGGACCAGGCGACGTCCAGCGCTCCCAGTCGAGCGCCAGCGCCAGGTCCGGGAACGCGTACTCCTTCTGCATCTGGTGCGACTCGGCGTCGAACGCCTCGCCGACGACGCGGCGCTCGGGCGCGCCACCGTCTTGCGGCGTGATCTCGACGACGACGCCCGGGTTCGTGGGGAGCTGCTCGGCCAGCGGCCGCGGATCGAGGATCTCGGTCTTCGCGACCGGATCCCAGCGCAGGTCGCCGGCCGCCGAAACGACTCTCACGCGATAGCCGGCCGGACCCTCGACGACGTCGCCCACGCGGATGGGGACGACCATCGGCTCGACGTCGCCGGCCGCGGCGACGCGCAGCGAGAGCCAGCCGACGCGGCCGTCCTCCGGTCCCGCGGCCAGACGCCGCGCCTGCACCGGGTCGTCGCCGTAAGCGACCGCCAGCCGGAACTTCCAGTGCGGATCAAGGAACGGCGGGATGCGCGCGTCAGGCGTCAGGAACACGCTGCGCTCGCGTGAGTCCGCGGCTCCGCCTTCCTGACGCTGCGCAGCCCGCGCAGCCTGGTCGACCGTGGCCAGGATCGCCAGCGGCCCGAGCCCTTCGGTATCGTCGGCGCTCTCCGCCTCCCACCAGCGCGGCGGGCCGACCGTCGCGCGCTCGTGCACCTCGACCACGTCGACGCGGATGCGCGGCCGCTTCCCGCCGCGCTCGTCGTCGACGAAATCGAGCTCGATCCGGCGGCCGGGCCAGAGCGTGAACGACGGCAGGTTCGACTTGAAGTCGTCCTCGAAGAAGCCGACCTCGAGCGTCTTCCAGTCGCGCCGCGCGAAGCGGTCCAGGGAGAGCGCGAAGGGCATGCGCCGCTTCTTGGCCGGGTCGTGGTAGCCGTCGTACTGGTCGCTTGGCTGCTCGCCCACCATCAGGTGCACGACGCCGCGGTCGGTCTTGAGCTTGCTCCACACGCCGCCGGCGATGAGCGTCATCACGCCCATGTGGACGAGCTTGTAGCCGCCCTTCTTGAGCGTGAACCAGCTCTGGAACGAGCCCTTGAACGTGTTCATCGCGACGCCGATGAAGAGAAGTCCCAGCAGCGCCGCGAACCAGTTCGACTTGTAGGTGCGGTTCAAGTCGAGCAGCGTCGAGATCTCGAACGCGCGCCGGAACGCGGGCTCGTTCTCGCGGACCAGGAGACCGATCTCCTGCGACTTCGTGCGGCCCGAGAACGCCGCGCCCATCTGCTTCTCGCGGTTCTGGCGCTCCTCGATGCCGTAGCGGTCCTGGAAGCTGTCGAGCTTTTCCGACACGCCGGGCGGCAGGCTCGAAGGCGGCATCCCGATGCCGTAGGGGTGCATCAGGTGGTAGAGGAAAAACCCCTCCGCCCAGCGGAAGGCCGAGTACTCGTTCTTCCAGCGCTTGAGGCGCACGAGCTGGTCGGCGTTCAGGCTGGCCAGCGCCGGATGGTCTTCCGGGTGGCGCCGGAACTCCTCGTCGGCCTTGCGCTTGGGCGCCGGTACGTACGCCTCGACGACGTCGGCCGGGATGTCGCGGATGTCGGGGACGCGCTCCGTCGGATCCTCGAAGCCCGTGATCTGCGGCACGAGCACGCCGATCGCGATCGCGAGCAGCGTGCTCGTCACGAGCGTCACGCCCACGTGCATCGACCGGAAGAAGCGCACGATCGCCGCGCGCTGCAGCACGACGAAGACGAGGGTGGCGAGCATGAAGCCGCAGAACGCCGCGATCTGCAGCCCGTTCGCGTGGCCGTCGACGATCCGCCCGAGCACCGACAGCGCCACCTGCCCGGCGATCACGAGCGCGAAGACGACCGCTGCCGCGCTGCCGAAGCCCCAGCGGAAGACCTGCGCCTTGCGGCCCCTTTCGACTGTTTCGCTCACGACGTGTCGCGCTCCTACCAGCGCCGTTCGACGACGTACCCGGCCAGGTCCTCGAGCGCAGTGCGCGCCGGGGACTCGGGCAGCTTCGCCACGCGCGCGCGCGCGCTCTCGGCCAGCGCCGCGGCGCGCGCCATGGCGCTCTCGACGCCGCCGGTCAGGTCGCAGGACTCACGCAACAGCTCGACGCGTCGCGGCAGGCCCGGCTGGGTGTAGATTTCGTGGATCCGCGCCTGCGCCGCGCGCCCCGCGCGCCGGTAGGCGTGCAGGACCGGCAGCGTGACCTTGCCGTCCTCGACGTCCTGGCCGACCGACTTGCCGACCACGGCCTCGTCGCCGACCACGTCGAGGCAGTCGTCGACGATCTGGAACGCCAGGCCGATTTCCTGGCCGTAATGCCACAGCTCCTGCCCGACGTCGTCGCGGCCGCCGGGGTAGCGCGCTCCCAGCTCGCAAGCGACCGCGTAGAGCGTAGCCGTCTTGGCGCTGGCGATCGCCTCGCAGCGCTCGTCCGACAGCTCGAAGTCGTAGCGCAGCCGGCTTTGCTCGATCTCGCCCACGCAGATCCGCCGCGTCGCTTCCGCCAGCGCGCGGCTGGCCAGGCGCGAGGACAGGTCGGTCGACAGCGCGAACGCGCGCGCGTAGAGGAAATCGCCCAGCAGCACGGCGACCTGGTTGTCCCAGCGCTGGTTGACGCAGGCGACGCGCCGGCGCACCTCGGCGCCGTCGAGCACGTCGTCGTGCACGAGCGTCGCCAGGTGGATCATCTCGACGATCGCCGCGATCGCCGGGTGCTCGTCGGTCATGTTGCCCGTCGCGTCGCCGGAGAGCAGCACGAGCGCGCCGCGCAGCTGCTTCCCGCGGAAGCGCGCGACGTGGTCGGTCATGTCGGACACGGCGTGCGAACGCTCGGTCAGCTGGCGCGCGAGGATCTCGCGCATGCGCCCGAGGTCCTCGGCGATCGGCGCGACGAGGCGCTCGAGGCGTGCGTCCGACGTGCTCACGCGACGGCTCCCTGGCTGCCGCAGGCAAGGTCCTGCGCGCCGCGCACGCGGTCGAGGTCCTGCGCCGTGTTCACGTTGGCCGACACGCCGTCGCGCCCGAAGGCGCGCTCGTCCGCCAGGGCGAAGCACGGCCGGCGTCCGTCGGCCAGCGGGTGGGCGAAGAGATCGGTCATCTTGCGGTCGCCGGCGTCGAGCGCGGCGCGCGCGCAAACGGCGAGGCGAGTGTGGTACACGCCGCACAGCGGCTCTACCCCCGCGCTGCTGGCGAGCAGCCAGGCATCGTGCTCGCCGCCCTCGGCGGCTGCGAGGAGGCGCGCGACGATCAAGGCATCGACGTCGGGCATGTCACACGCCAGGACCGCGACCCAGCCCTCGGGCGCGGCCCCGAGACCGGCTTCGAGCCCCGCCAAGGGGCCGAGGCCGGCGCTCCGGTCGAGGACGATGCGCAGACCCAGGTCCGCGTAGCGCGGCTCGGACCCCGTCGCGAGCCAGACCTCGTCGCAAGCTCCATCCAGCGCCGCGACCGCGTGCTCGATCAGCGTCCGTCCGCGCACCTCGAGGCGCGCCTTGTCCGAGCCCATGCGCCGGCTCGCGCCGCCGCACACGACGATCCCGGTCCGACCGCGGGAGGGCGCGGGCGGCCTCACCTGGGCAGCGGGAGGCGGCACGTCCGAAGGCACGGTCGCAAGCGAGCTCAGGGCTCGCGCGGGGTGCCGTTCTTCGGCTTCACGTCGACGGAGCGGGAGCTGACGTCCTTGTCCTTGTCCTTGTCGACGGCCCCGTCGCTCATGCCTTTCTTGAACTCGTTGACGCTGCTCCCCATCGACCGCGCCAGCTCGGGCAACTTCCGCGCGCCGAACAGGAGCAGGATGGCGAAGACGATCAGGAGGATCTCGGGGAGACCCAGTGCGAAGGCGATCGGCAACATGCGGTTCCTGGGGCCCAGGCGGGGCCTGGACCAACCTCCAGTCTAGGAGATCGAACCGGGGGAAGCGCGCCCTGGCGCGCCAAATCGCAGGTCTTGCGAGCCCAGAACGGCCCGGGCTGCCAGACGGCGGGCGACCCGCGCCGGGAACGGCGGCAGGTCGCGGTCGGGCGAGGCCAAGGTCCCCTCGCGCTTCTCCCCCACGCGGGCGCCGGGGCCCACGCGCAGGCCGGCGGCGAGGAGCGCGGTGCGCACGGCGGTCGCGGCCGAGTACGTGGACAGAGTCGAGCCGGGCGCCATGCGGCGGGCCAGGGCGGCGAGGAAGTCCGGCTGCCACAGGTCGGGCTCGACGCGCGGCGAGAACGGATCGAGGAAGACGGCGTCGAAGCGCAGCGCAGCGGGCAGGTCGGCGATCGTCCTGCGCGCGTCGCCGAGCCGCAGGTAAAGGTGTCCAGAGGCGAGTGGGACGCCGGCTTGCGCGGTATCCGGACCGGCAGCCAGCGTGGCCAGTTCGCTGACCAAGGCCTTCCGGACCGGCGCGTGCCAGCTTTCGAGCGCCGCCGGCTCGCGCGGCTCGCGCGCGACGCGCGCCAGCAGGTCGCCGTCGCGCTCGAAGCTCCAGGCCTCGAGCACGACGCCCGTGCCGTCGAGCGCCTCGAGCGCCGCCGCCAGGTTCAGGCCGAGGCCGGTGCCGACGTCGCACAGGCGCAGGGTCGCGCGACCCTCCCGCACGAGCTCCGCCGCGCGCTCGCGCAGTCGGCACTCGCGCGCATAGCGCTCGCGCGCCTGCGTCCACGCGCCCGACACCGAGTGCAGCGTCTCGCCGTGCGCCGGATGCGCGAGCGTGCTCGACCCGTCTGCCGTCCGGCGCTCGATCCAGGCGGCGCTCATCGGATGGCCGCCCGCAAGCTGCGCGAGCGCGCCCGGAACGGTGCGTTCAACCACACGAGCGCGACGATCGTGAACACGACGTACACGACGAGGGCCGCGATCCACCACGGGGCGAGAAGTCCGCCACCGGCTCGCGCGTGCTCGAGGACCGCGATGAAGAGCACGCCCAGGAACACCCCCATGGCGACGCCCACGACGTCCAGGAACAGGGCGACGCGCGCCAGCGTCGTGCTGCGGCGCTCGGGCGCAAGCCAGTAGTCCTTGTCCGGCAGGTTGATCCAGCGCGCGGACGCATGCGGCATCCACGTCGCCAACCCGCCGAACAGGAGCGCGACGCCGGCCAGGACCGACAGCATGAGGACCGCGAACGTCCCCCGGCTGGTCAGGTCGCGCGCGTTCCCGGCGAAATCGAAGCTCGACGCGATCTCGGGCGGCAGCTCGCGCCAGCGCCACGCCAGCCACCCGCCGGCGACGGCGAACGGCAGCAGGAGGAGGGCACGGCGCAGGGGCATGTCCCCACGATCGTAGCGGGACGCGGCAGGCGCTCGGCGCGCGCGGAGATTCGGCGCTTATCGCGCGACCCGGACGCGCTGCGGGGATAGATCGGGGTCTGGTCCCCCGCGTGCATTCCCCGTCCGAGAGCCCCGGTCGTTGGCGTCGCGCCGTGCCGCTCCTGGTGGCAAGCCTGGGCGTCGCCGTCGTCGTGCTCTGCCTGCCCCGCGCCCTGGACGCGGACGGCGTCGGATCCGTGCGCGCCGAGGAGTCCGTGCCCGTGGCGCCGGCGACGCCGCTCGTGCTGACCCAGGTGTCGCTCGCGGAGGAGATCGCGGACGACGACGCGCAGCGCACGCCGGTCGCGGACGCGAGCCCGGTGATCCAGGTGAAGCGCGCGACTGCGCTCGCGTCAGGACCGGACACGCCGTCGGGCCGTCTGCACGTCCGCGCAGTCGACGCCGCGACGCGCATCGCGCTCGACCGGATCCGCGTTCGCGTCACGAGCAAGATGCGCTTCGCCGACCGCGAGTCGGGCCGCGGCGGATTCGAGGTCGGGCTCACGCTCACGCCCGGCGCGTACGCGCTCGCCGTCCTGGTGCCGGGCTACGAGCCGATGGAGGTGCCAGAGGTGCGCGTTGCCGAGGGCGAGCGCGTCGAGCTCGCGACGGTCGAGATGCGTGCCGGCAGCGCGCGCATCCTGGGATCGGTCGGCCGTTCCGTGCAGCCCGAGGAGGAATTGCACGTCGAGATGCTCGGCGACGGCCGCCGGCCGTGCGCGAGCTGCGCCGCGCGCTTCGATGCGACGGTCTCGAAGGTCGACGGGTACACGATCGTCGCGCTCGACTCGCCGCTCGCCCCTGTCGATCGCGACGCGCCTTGTGCGCAGTGCGGGTACGGACCCCAGAGCTCGTGCCTGCGTGTCGGACCCGCCGGCACCTTCGCCTTCCTGCATCTGGCGAGCGGACCGTACGCGCTGCGCCTGCTCGACGGACTCAACCGCAACGTGGGTGTGCCGGTCGCGGTCCAACTGCGCGAGGCGGAGATCCAGCGCGTCGACATCGACGCGCCGCTCCTGCGGGATGTGCGCGTCGAGGTGATCGACACGGACGGCGCACCGCTCGCGCTCGAGTGGGCGGCGATCGCGAGCGACGGCGATCTCTCCTTCACCGTTGTCGAAGGAGTGCGCGATCTCCCCTGGACTTGCGCGTTCCTGACTCCCGAGCGCCGGATCGCGACGAAAGGCTTCTCGACGCCGACGAAAGCCGCGTACGCGACGTCGCGGGTGGGCGCATTCGGCGGTCGCAAGCTCGGGTCGGGAGCGCGCCGCCGCACGGTCGACGACCGCGCCATCCGGGAGGGCGACCTCCTGCTGCCATTCCCGCGCATGCCGGAGTTCGAGATCCGGCCGATCCAGTCGCGCATCGACGCCGACGGCCTGGTCGTGTTCGAGGCGCTGCCCGACTGCGAGCTGACGCTCGAGATGCGTTGCAGCGGGTTCGGCGCGAGCGTGATGGTCCCGGCCTCGGCCGAGGTGGCGCACGTTCGCGCGCGCCTCGGGCTCGCCGCGACCGACGACAGCGGCGTGGCGACGTTCCGCGCGCTCGACGCGGCGCGCTACCGCTGACGAGGCGCCGCGCGCGCTCCGCTCACGCCACCGCGATGACGATCGCGAGCACGAGCTGGCCGCCCGTGGCCTGCACGATGTCGACGACCGTCTCCTGCCGGAACAGGCTGTCCGTCTGATTCGTCGTCGGATTCGGGCCGTGGCCGATGTACGGGCCCGTCTGGTACACGCGGTTCGTCAGGCGCTGGCGGAAGTAGAGCTGCGTCGTCAGCTCCGTCTGCCCCGTCGGCCGCACCTTGAGGTGCGTGTGCGTCGTGCGGCCCGGGTACCAGCCCGGGTAGATCGTGTCGAAGTACGTCGCGCCGTTCGCGTCGGTCGTCTGCACGCCGCGCAGGAACGTCTGGCCCTGCGTGCCCTGGTTCGCGAAGCCCGAGTACACGCCGGGCGCGTTGTTGTGCCACAGGTCGACGACCGCGTTCGGGATCGGCGCGCAGTCCGACGAGCGCACGACCTGGATGTGCAGACGCGTCGGCAGCCCCGGGAGGCCTTCGGTGATGTCCGACCGCATCAAGTTCAGGTTCAGGTAGTAGGGTCCCTGCGTGAGGCTGGGTGCGATCGTGCACACGGTCGCCATGCGCGGGTCGTCGACCAGGTCGGAGGCGTCGAACGCGGAGACCGGCGTGCCGGCCTCCGTTTCGAGCGCGGTGAGCAGTCCTTGCCCGCGCGCGACCTTGGAGAGTCCCAGACCGAGGAGGCTCAGGGCGCCGGCCGTGCGCAGGATCTGCCGTCGGCCGAGGATGGGGCTCAGGACGTCGTCGTTTTCCATGGCGTACGCGTCCGCTTTCAGCCGAGCGGCGCAGGAATCTCGGAGCTGGGGCTTCGCGTCGGATGTGGCCGGCGCAGACGAGAACCCTAGCAGCGACGCGCAGGTTTCGCTTGGAATTGCGCCGCACGCGACGCTTGCGCCAGATGGCGACGAGACAAGGGTGTCAGACACCGTGCACCGCGGGAGTGGTGCAAGGTGTCTGACACCCTTGTGCACTCACACGGCGACGAGCTGGCGCGCCTTATCGAGCAGCCCGGCGGCGGCCAGGGCCTTCTCCATCTCCTCGCCCAGGCGCGCGGGGCTCTTGCACATGCGCACGCAGGCGGCTTCCAGGGCGCGGATCTTCTCCGCGGCCGTCCCCTGCCCGCCCGAGATGATCGCACCGGCGTGCCCCATGCGACGACCGGGCGGAGCGGTCTGGCCGGCGATGAAGCCGACCATCGGCTTCTTCACGTTCTTGGCGATGTACTCGGCCGCGCGCTCCTCGGCGTTCCCGCCGATCTCGCCGATCATCACGATCGCGTCCGTCTCGGGGTCGGCGTTGAACGCCGTCAAGACGTCCACGAAGTTCGTGCCGTTGACCGGGTCGCCGCCGATGCCGACGCACGTCGACTGGCCGATGCCGCGCGACGTGAGCTGCCACACGGCCTCGTACGTGAGGGTGCCCGAGCGCGACACGACCCCCACGCGCCCGGCGCGGTGGATGTAGCCCGGCATGATGCCCAGGCGGCACTTGGCCTTGGGCGTGATGACGCCCGGGCAGTTCGGGCCGACGAGGCGCGTCTTCGTGCCCGGCAGCGCCAAGCGCTCCGTGACGCGCACCATGTCGAGCACGGGGATGCCCTCCGTGATCGCGACGACCAGCTCGATCCCGGCGTCGATCGCTTCCAGGATCGCGTCGGCCGCGAACGCCGGCGGCACGAACAGCACGCTGGCGTTCGCGCCGGCCTTCTCGCGCGCCTCGTGGCACGACTTGAAGACGGGCAGGCCCAGGTGCGTGGTGCCGGCCTTCTTGGGGTTCACGCCGCCGACCATCTTGGTCCCGTACTCGAGCGAGCGCTCGGTGTGGAACGAGCCGAAGTCGCCGGTCATGCCCTGGCAGATCACGCGCGTGCGGTCGTCGACGAAGATGCTCATCGCTCAGGCCTTCCTGGCCGCGACCGCGGCGGTGATCTTCTTCGCGGCGTCGTCGAGGTCGGTGCCCGAGACGATCGGCAGGCCGGATTCGGCCAGCATCTTCCGGCCCAGCTCGACGTTCGTGCCCTCCAGGCGCACGACCAGCGGCACGCGCAGGTCGATCTGCCGCGCGGCCGCGATGACGCCGGTCGCGATGATGTCGCACTTCATGATGCCGCCGAAGATGTTGACGAGCACGCCCTTCACCTGGCTGTCCGACAGCAGGATGCGGAACGCGGCCGTGACCTTCTCGGCGGTCGCGCCGCCGCCGACGTCGAGGAAGTTCGCGGGCGAGCCGCCGTAGAGCTGGATCACGTCCATCGTCGCCATCGCCAGCCCGGCGCCGTTGACCATGCAGCCGATGTTGCCGTCGAGCGCGATGTACGAGAGGTCGTACTTGCTGGCCTCGATCTCCTTGGAATCCTCCTCGTCCAGGTCGCGCAGCTCGTAGAGCTCCTTGTGCCGGAACAGCGCGTTCGAGTCGAAGTTGATCTTGGCGTCGAGCGCGATCAGCTGGTTCTGCTTCGTCACGACCAGCGGGTTGACCTCGGCGATCGCACAGTCGAGGTCGACGTACATCTTGGCCAGCGCGGGCAGGAAGCGCGCCGCCTGCGGCTCGAGGCCGGGCGCCATCTTGACGCCGCGCACGAGCTTGACGACGTCCGGCGCGAGGAGCCCCTTGGTCGGCGAGAACGCGACCTTGACGATCTTCTCGGGGTGCTTGGCGGCAACCTCCTCGATGTCGACGCCGCCCTCGGACGACATCATCACGACCGGCTTCTTCAGCTCGCGGTCGAGCGCGATCCCGAGGTAGTACTCCTTCTGGATCTCGCTGCCCTTCTCGATCCACAGGCGCCGCACGAGCTGGCCCTCGGGCCCGGTCTGGTGCGTGACGAGCTTCTTCCCGAGGATCGCCGACGCCGCCGCGCGGCATTCCTCCTCGCTGCGCACGAGCTTCACGCCGCCGGCCTTGCCGCGTCCGCCGGCGTGGATCTGCGCCTTCACGACGGCGACCGGGCTCTTGAGCGCACGGTAGGCCTCGGTCGCCTCGTCGACCGTGGTCGCCAGGCGCCCTTCGGTGGTCGGGACGCCGAAGCGCGCGAGGAGCTGCTTGGCCTGGTACTCGTGGATCTTCATCGAGGCGGAGAGCCTAGCGGCGCGTCGCGCTCGTGGGAACCGCCGTTGCGGCGCGGTCGCGGGGCTGGTTCCATCTGCACCATGCCTGGAGACCCGACACCGCCCAGAAGCGGCGCGCTGCTCGTCGACCGCGACCTGGAGGCCCTGGTCGGCACGGCCCTCGTGGTGCGCGCCGGAGCGGCGCCAATCGCGCGCGCCCAGATCTCGCCGGCCAGCATCGACCTGCGCCTGGGCGCGCGCGCGTGGCGGATCCGCTCGGGGTTCCTGCCCGGCCCGGGCAGCGTCGAGGCGCGGATCGACGAACTGGCGCTCTCCGAGATCGAACTGGACCACGGCGCCGTGCTCGAGCGCGGCGTGCCCTATCTCGCCGAGATCGAGGAGGAGCTGGCGCTCGGCGTCGACCAGCGCGGCCGCTTCAACCCCCGCAGCTCGACGGGACGCTGCGACGTGTTCACGCGCGTGCTGTGTTCCGGTCACGCGCGCTTCGACGAGGCGCCGCCCGGCTACCGCGGCCGGCTCTGGATCGAGATCGCGCCGCTGTCGTTCCCGGTGCGCGTCGCGCGCGGCGATCGGCTGGCGCAGCTGCGCCTGGCGCGCGGCCATGCGGCGCTGTCGGCAGCCGACGTTGCCGCGCTGCACGCGCGCACGCCGCTCGTGTGGGACGGCGACGCGCCGGCCGAAGCGCTGATCGACGACGAAGGCGGGCTGGCGCTGCGCGTCGGGCTCGCGCGGCGCGACCCGGCCGGCTGGCGCGCGGCGGCGCACACGGACGTCGTCGAGTTCGCCGTCGACGGCGCGCACGACCCGGCCGACTTCTGGGATCCGGTGCACGCGCGCAACGGGCGCTGCATCCTCGAGCCCGGCAGCTTCTACATCTTCGCCAGCCGCGAGCGGCTCTCGATCCCGCCCGAGCACGCGGCCGAGATGCTGCCCATCGACGTGGGCGTGGGCGAGTTGCGCAACAACTACGCCGGCTTCTTCGACAACGGCTTCGGCTGGGGCGCGGGCGCG
The DNA here is from genome assembly GCA_031400875.1 of Planctomycetota bacterium. Lineage (GTDB taxonomy): Bacteria > Planctomycetota > UBA1135 > UBA1135 > JAEUHZ01. The sequence continues at coordinate 33,198 of JANNQS010000012.1, forward strand.
CCGCGCGGCACGCCGGCGGTGCTCGAAGTGCGCGCGCACGACGTGCCCTTCCTCGTGGAGGACGGCCAGCCGTTCTGCAGGCTGCGCTTCTTCCGCACGAACGGCGCGCCGGCGCGCCTCTACGGAGAAGGGCGTACCTCCAGCTACAAGGACCAGGATCTGACGCTGGCGCGTTGCTTCCGCGCGCGCTGAGCTCGAGCCAGCCGGCGTCCGGTCACCGGGGCCACGTGATGCCGTGGCGGCGACCTCACCACCGCGCTACCCTGAGCGCAGTCCCACCTCAATCCGAACCGCGGCTGTTCTCTCAGCCCACTGGCCCTCTTCCGGAGCTTTCTCATGCTGAGCATCCCCTTCCCCCTCGTCCGTCTCGTGTCGGCACTCACGCTGGTCGGAGTCGCGGCAGCCGTCGCCGGCTGCAGCTCCTCGGGCACCTCCGAGAGCATGTCGTTGCAGGAGAACGTCGACGACAGCGCGCTCAAGCTGGAGGAGGCCGCCACCGTCCTGGAGACCACCGCGGTCCCGCTGCGTCAGATCCTGGAAGGCCAGGCGACGGACCTGAAAAAGACCTTCTCCGCGTTCTCGTCGGGCGTGGACTCGTTCGAGGACGACACGAGCGATCTGCACGCCCTGGCCACCAAGCGCAAGGCGGAGGCCGCGGAGTTCCGGACCCGGGCCGAGGAGAAGCTGTCCAGCATCCAGAACGAGTCGATGCGCGAAGACTCCCGCAAGCGCACCCAGGAAGTCGTGGAGCAGCTCGAGGACCTGGGCAAGGAGTACGGCGAGCTGCTGGCCGACATGGACGAGGTGACGATCGGGCTGAAGGACGTGCGCACGGCGCTCAGCGTCGACATGTCCGCCGCCGGGATCGACGCGATCCGCAGCCCGGCCAAGAAGGTCGCTGGGAAGATGGACGACCTGCACGAGGAGCTGATCAAGATGGCCGCGAGGCACCGGAAGATCGCGGCCGGCCTGAGTTCGAAGACCCCCGGCTGAGAGGCCGAGGGAAAACCGATCCTACGGCCTCTCTGATCCTGTTGGCGCCGCGCGGAAGCGCGCGCGGCGCGCAGGCCGAGCGGTTCCACCCGACCCCTCGGCGCGCGGCGTCGATGGGTCGGTTCGTTTCCGCGCCGGCCGAACGTGACCCGAGAGGTCGATTCGGGATCCGCCTCGCCCGGGGCAACTTGCCGGGCGCGTTCTCGGCGCGGAAATGCGACACTGTGCGGTTGACATGCGAGGCGAGAACTCCCCGATGACCCAACCCGAACCCACGACCGCCGTGCCGAACGCCTTCGCCGCCCTGGGCGTCGCGCCTCAGATCGTGGCCGCGCTCACGGCCCTCGGTTACGAGGAGCCGACCCCGATCCAGCGCGAGGCGATTCCGCCGCTCATCGCCGGACGCGACTTGATGGGCCAGGCCGCGACCGGCACGGGCAAGACGGCGGCCTTCGCGATCCCGCTCCTGCAGAACGCGCCCGAAGGGAAGCTGGCACCCGGCCGCCCGCGTGCGCTCGTGCTCGTGCCCACGCGCGAGCTGGCCATGCAGGTCGCGCAGGCGATCCACCGCTACGGGCGCGAGCGCGGCGCGAGCGTCCTGCCCATCTACGGCGGGCAGTCGATCTGGCAGCAGCTGCGCGTGCTCGACCGCGGCGTCGAGGTCGTCGTCGCCACGCCCGGCCGCGCCGTCGACCACCTGGAGCGCGGCACGCTCATCCTCGACGACGTGCGCATGCTCGTGCTGGACGAGGCCGACGAGATGCTCGACATGGGCTTCGCGGACGACCTCGACGCGATCCTCCAGCGCGCGCCGGCCACGCGCCAGACGGCGCTGTTCTCGGCCACGCTGGCGCCGCGCATCCTGGCGATCGGCAAGAAGCACCTGAAGAACCCGGTGCAGATCGCGATCGCCCGCGAGCGCACGCAGACCGGCAGCCTGCCGCGCGTGCGCCAGGTGGCGTACGTCGTGCAGCGCGCGCACAAGCTGACGGCTCTGGGCCGCGTCCTGGACATGGAGACGCCCACCTCGGCGATCGTGTTCTGCCGCACGCGCCTCGAGGTCGACGACGTGACCGAGGCCATGAACTCGCGCGGCTACCGGGCCGAGGCCCTGCACGGCGGCTTCGCGCAGGAGCAGCGCGACCGCGTGATGGCGCGCTTCCGCGACAACCGCGCCGACCTCCTGATCGCCACCGACGTGGCCGCGCGAGGCCTCGACATCGAGCACGTCTCGCACGTGGTCAACTTCGACGTGCCGACCGAGCCCGATGCCTACGTGCACCGCATCGGCCGCACCGGCCGGGCCGGGCGCGACGGCGTCGCGATCACGTTCGTCGAGCCGCGCGAGCAGAGGCTCCTGCGCAACATCCAGCAGGCGACGCAGCAGAAGATCCCGGTCTCGACGATCCCGACGGTCGCCGATCTGCGCAACAAGCGGCTCGACCTGACGCGCGCGTCGCTGCGCGAAGCGGTCCTGGCCGGCGGCCTGGATGCGTTCCGCGGCCTGGTCGAAGGCCTGGCCTCCGAGCTCGACGTGATGGACGTGGCCGCGGCGGCGGTGAAGATGGCCCACGAGGCCAGTCATGCCGAGACCGGCGCGCACGCCGACGAGCAGGACGTCCCGCTCGACGCTCCCGCCGCGCGCCCGGAACGCGGTCAGTTCCAGGAGCGTCCTGTGTGGGGACCGAAGGGCGCTGCCGGGCGCAAGGCCAGCGGGCCTCGGCGCGGTCCGCGCGCCCAGGGGTTCGAGACCGTGCGCATCTTCATCGGCGCAGGTCGTTCCGACGCGCTGCGCCCGGGTGATCTCGTCGGCGCCATCGCGGGCGAGACGGGCCTCAGCAGCGCGGCGATCGGCGCGATCGAGATCGCGGACCGTTTCTCGCTCGTCGACGTGGCGGCCGAACATGCGCCCCGGATCATCGAGGCCCTGCGCGGCACGAAGCTGCGCGGGAAGAGCGTGACGGTCAGGCTCGATCGAAGCTCTTGAAGCGATTCAACTGCGCTGGGTCGCAGGGCGTCGGCAGCGCGACCGAAACGACTCGTGCCGACACACACAAGGTCGGCTTCTGGTTGGGGTGGCTGCCCGGCGGCCCGCGGCCGCCGGAACAAGCACGTACGGTTCAGGCGCAGCCCTTGAAGAGCCAGAGGACCAACAGGATCGGGATCGGAACACCGAGAGCCCACAGGAGCACGCCGGTTCTGATCTTGCCGAGTTGGCCCAGGCTGCGTGCTCGGATCGGTGAGTTCATCGGGATTCGCTCAGCCGCCGACCATGAGGTGGTTGACGACGTCGCGGACGCCGTCGACCGTGCGCGCCAGGCGCTCGGCTTCGGCCTTCTCGGCTTGCGAGTTCACGCGACCCATGAGGTAGACGATGCCCTCTTCGGTGTTGACGTCGACGTTGCGACCCGCGACGTCCTTGTCACCGACCAGCTTCGACTTGACGGCGGCCGTGATCGAGGAGTCGCTGATCTGGGTCGAGACGGACTGGTTCGTGCGGCAGCCTTCCATCACGGGCGTGACGGCAGCGATGCCGAGGACGAGGAGAACGGGACCGAACTTCGAGAGGCTCATGAGATGGCTCCAATAGGTGTTGGGTGGGCTGCCACGATGGGAAGCCTCGACGGAACCCGTGAGAGCAAGGTCCGTTCCAACCGCGTCGAGCCAGGCGCGATCCGTCGGCAATCAGGTCGGCCGCGATGCGCGCATGCCGCGTCCGGCGAAAGCCCGTGCGGTTTGTAGATCCCGCGCTGGAACAGCGCGAACTCCTGTCCAAAGGGATCGCACGCAAAGGAGCGCGCGGCGCTGCATCCCTTTGCCCCCCGGCAAGGAAACACAGCACCGCGCGCGGTCACGAAATGCGTCAGAGAATCAGAATGAGCAGGATCACGGCCAAAACCGTGATCCCGATGATGAGCATCTCGTGGTCGGTGAGGGCACCGGCGCGCAGAGCAGCCAGGTCACCCGAGGTTTGTTCCGCCTGCTGCAGCTGGGCGCGGTCGGACTGCGCCAGCGAGTGAACGACCGGAGCGCCTGCACGCATCGTGCTCAACGAGGTCGCCTCGGCGTTGCGCAAGGCGGCCAGGGTCGGGTCGGTCGAGGTCAGCTGGTAGCCGATGCCCAAGGCGGGCACGACGGACAGGATGAGCGGAGTGAGTGTGGTCTTGGCGATCATGGTGCCTCTGCTTTCGCGGTGATGGTTTCGTCGGGTGGGCGCGGAACGGCGAGCAACGTGAAGCGCTCGCAGCCGGCCCACGACTTCTCGAAGGTCTCGTAGGGAACGATGACGCGGCCACGCACCGGGTCGAGCAGACAGACGTTCCGCTCGGGTTCGTCGTATCCGATGACGAGCACGTAGTGCCGGCTCTCCGGTTCTGGCGTCAGCATGACCAGCGGCGGACGGCGTTCGTCGACGTGACGGAAGAGCCCCGTCGCTGCGTGGCTCAATTCCCCGTGGAACAAATAGGTCTCGAAGCCGAGTTGCTCGAGGCTCTCGCGCAGCTCGCCACCCGACAGGCCCTCTTCCTCCTGTGCGATGCGCGCGAGTCGCGCGCGCTCGACGGGATCGATGGGCACGCTCCAGTACGAGCACAGCACCTGGATCGAAACGAGCCCGCACGCGTACATCTCGTCCTGCTCGAGGAACGGCAGATCGAGGACCTTCGCTTCGCTCGAGAGCGCAGCCCGGGTCGTCGGGGAGGTCGCGCAGCCTCCAGAGAGGCACAGAACGAGCGCTACGAGCGGGGTCAGGCGGAGAAGGATCATCGCGGTTCGGGCTCGCGCCCGCCGGCCGAAGGGGCAACGCTCGTGCCACGCGCTCCCCGCGGCGCCAGTCCTCCCGAATTCCGCGGGCAGGCCTCCAGCGGGCGGTTGAATCGACCGCGCCCGCCGCCGACGGTTTTGTGCAAAGTGCAATGCGCCGCGCAGTTCCTGCCCGCGCATGCGGCCAGGGCGCTGCAGAGGGCCGGAGAGGCGGTTCTTGACCGGATTCCCGCGCGACCCGGAGCGAGTTCGATTTCGCGCACCTCCTCCCAGCGCACGGATTCGAGGGCCCGGAGACCGTCCGGGTTCTCCACGCCGAGTTGAAACGTTGTGGAATCGAGGCGCAGACCATCCGGGAAAGTCGGCGGTCCTGCGAGCGCAATTCCGGCGTCGCGTCGAGGGTCGATCCCGTGCACCACTGAAATCCTGGCCGATTGTGCGGCGGTTCGGCGGACACGCGTCGTGACGACGACGCACCGCACACGTGCGCCGCACGAGGATCGCGGCGGGCGATCGCACACCACGCAAGCCGTGCGAGCGAGGACGCGCACGCGAATGCCGCGCGTCCGATCGCTACCGTGGCGCACGAGCGCAGCATGACAATCGAACGGTTGCACCGAACGCCCATCGTCCTGGCCGCCGCCTGCGTGCTCGCGTGCAACGCGCACGCGCAGGCCGGCGATCGCGCCGGCGAGCTGCAACCGGATCTTCCGGTTGAGCTCCTGATCCCGGCCACGCCGCCGCTCTCGCCGCAGGCCGAGGCCGCGACGTTCGTGCTGCCGGACGGCTTCCGCATCAACCTCGTCGCCAGCGAGCCGCTGATCGAAGCGCCGGTCCAGGCCGTTTTCGACGAGGATGGCCGCCTGTGGGTCGTCGAAATGCGCGGCTACATGCCCGACGTCGACGGCCGCGGCGAGAAAGAGCCGAACGGGCGCATCAGCGTCCTGACCGACGACGACGGCGACGGGCGCATGGACCGCGTGGTCGTCTTCCTCGACGGCCTCGTCCTGCCGCGCGCCGTGGCGCCGACACGCGGCGGCGCGCTCGTGATCGCTCCGCCGCAGGTGCTCTTCTGCCGCGACGAGGACGGCGACGGGCGCGCGGACTCGCGCGTCGTCGTCGACACCGGCATCGCCGGCATCGTGAGCCCGGAGTACGGGCCGAACGGCCTCCTGCCGGGGCTCGACAACTGGTTCCAGTCGGCCTGTCACGATCTGCGCTACCGCTTCCAGGACGGGCTGTGGTCGAAGCAGCGCACGAAGGGCGGCGGCCAGTGGGGCATCACGAAGGACGACGCCGGCCGCATCCTGTTCAACGGCAACTCGGACTTCCTGCGCGGCGATCTCGTGCCCTCGCAGGACTACGCCGGCGACGCACGGCTCGATGCCGGCCCGCTCGTGAACGCGTCGATCGCGCTCGATCAGACGACGTTCCCCGGGCACAAGACGCCCGGACTCAACCGCGCCTACACGAAGGATTGGCTGCGCGACGGCCGGCTGAAACGCGCGGACGCGGCCTGCGGGCCGCACGTGTACCGCGGCGCGGCATTCCCCCGCGAGTACCGCGGCAATGTCTTCGTGTGCGAGCCGGGCGGGAACCTCGTCAAGTGCATGGTGCTCGAGGAGAAGCCGCCCTTCGGGCTCGCGGCCCGCAACGCCTGGCCCGACCGCGAGTTCCTGACGTCGACCGACGAACGCTTCCGGCCGGTGAACCTGGCCGACGGTCCGGATGGCGCGCTCTACGTCGTCGACATGTACCGCGGCGTGCTGCAGCACCGGAACTTCGTCACGACGTTCCTGCGCAAGCAGATCCTCGCGCGCGAGCTCGAGAAGCCGATCGACCGCGGGCGCATCTGGCGCGTGTCGCGCGCGAAAGCTCTTCGGGAGCCGGCGCCGCAGCTCTCACAGCTCGCCAGCGCCGACCTCGTCAAGCTGCTCGACCACCCGAACGGCTGGGTGCGCGACACGGCGCAGCGCCTCTTCGTCGAAGGCGACTGGGAGCGCGAGACCGTCGTGCCGCGCGTCCGCGCCGTCGCGACCGAGGCCGAGTCGCCGCTCGCACGACTCCATGCGCTGTGGGCGCTCGACGGAATGGGCGCGGTCGACGCGGACGTCCTGGCGAAGGCGCTGCAGGACGCGGACGTGCACGTGCAGCTCGCCGCGCTGCGCCTGGCCGCGCCGTTCGTCGCGATCGGAAAGGGTCCACCGCCCGCGTTGCTCCTGGAGGCGGTCGTCGCGGGCGACGCGCGCGTCATGCGCCAGGCGATCGCGTCCCTCGCGGGCGTTCTCGATCCCCTCGCCGCCGCGCGGCTCGTCGTCGGCAACGCGCACGACGCCGAGAACCGTCGCGCGTTCGTGGCCTCGGTGCGCGACAACCGAGTGCGCGCCCTGGAGGCTTTCCTCAACGTGTCGGCCAGCAGCGACCCGGCGCCGGACCGGCCGACTGCGGGCCGCGGCGATCTGCTCGTCGCGCTGGCGCGCGCAATCGTGCAGGACAAGCGCGCGATCGACCTCGACCGGCTGGTCGAGGGCATCCTCGGCGGACAGAACCACTTGCTGTGGCAGCGGCTGGCCCTGGTCGAGGGCGCCCTCGCCGGCCGCGGCAAGGGTCCACGCGGCCAGCCGGCGCGCATCCAGCTCTCGCGCGAGCCGCAGGCGCTCGTGCGACTCGCCGCCACGCAGGATCCGACGCTGAGTGCGAAAGTGCAGGAACTCCTCGACGCGCTGGCGTGGCCCGGCCGCGCCGACCTCCCGCCCGAGGAAACGATCCGGCCGCTCACAAGCGACGAATCGGCGCGCTTCGAGCGCGGCCGCACCGTCTTCGCGACCGTCTGCTCGGCCTGCCACCAGAGCTCGGGCCTGGGCGAGCCGGGCAAGGCGCCTCCGCTGGCCAGCTCCGAGTACGTGCTGGGCGACCCCGAGGAGCTGGCCAAGATCGTGATCGGAGGCCTCGAAGGGCCCGTGACCGTCGACGGCCGCGTGTTCGACCTCGCGATGCCGTCCTGGAACGGCACCGACGACGAGATCGCGAGCGTGTCGACGTACCTGCGCCGCGAATGGGGCCACGGCGCGGATCCGGTCACGTTCGACCACGTCGCGCGAGCGCGCGAATCGACGCGGGCGCGCGGCAAGCCCTGGACGATCGGCGCTTTGAAGCAGCGCGCACCGAAGCCCGCGCTCCCGCTGCTGCCCGGCACCTCGATCGCGCTGTGCAACGGCCGCGACCTCTCCGGCTGGCGCGCGATCGGCGACGCGCAGTGGAGCGTCGAGGGCGACGTGATCCGCGGCCGCACGGGCGGCGGATCGCAGAGCTTCCTCGCGACCGAGCGCACGTTCGGCGACTTCACGCTCGAGGTCGACGTCAAGCTGCAGGACAAGGGCAACTCCGGCATCCAGATCCGCTCGCACCAGAACGCGCAAGGTCGCTTGTTCGGCTACCAGATCGAGATCGATCCGACCGAGCGCGCCTGGTCGGGCGGCTTGTACGACGAGGCCCGTCGCGGGTGGCTGGACGACTTGACGGACAATGCGGCCGGGCGCGCGGCGTTCCGCAAGGACGATTGGAACCGCTACCGCATCAAGTGCGACGGCACGCACATCCAGGCCTGGGTCAACGATGTCGCGACCGCGGACTGGATCGACCCGGCCGACGTCGAGGGTTTCGTCGCGCTCCAGGTGCACTCGGGGCAGGACACGGACGTGCTCTGGCGCGCGCCGCAGCTCGTCGACCGCGGCCTGCGGTCGTGGGAACCGCTGATCACGGCCGAGGAGTGGCGCGCGGCGACGGCCAAGGGCGGTGCGCGCCTCGCCAGCCGGCGCACGCTGGCCGACTTCGCGCTGCGCGTGCGCGGCCGCGGCGACGGCATCGTCGTGTTCCGCGGTGCCAACGAGACGAAGCGCGGCACGAACCCGACGACGCTCGCGCCGGGCATCAGCGTCAGCGAGAACGGCTGGTGGCTCGAGATCGCGCACGTCGAGCGGGCCGAGAAGACCCCAGCTGGCGCGCCCTTCGAGCTGTGCGTGACCGCGATCGGACCGCGTGTCGCCATCCATGTCGACAACCGCCTCCTGCTCGACGTCACGCGCGACGAGCGCACATCCGGCGATCTCGTGATCGCGTCGGCAGACGGCTCCACAACCGCGTTCGATCTCGACGGCGTCGAGCTGCTGAGCGAGCCGCGGCGCTGATCGCGCGCCGCGCAGTCGCCCCCTACGGGCAGAGTTCCCAGCGCGCGTTGAACCGGCCGGGCACCGTGTCCGACGGCAGGTCGTCGAACGCCCCCTGGATCCCGCCCACGGCCGGGCCGCCAGTGGTGCGGAAGATGCGCGCCTGGAACGTGCCCGCGCCCGTCATGAAGAAGCCCAGGAACCGGCCGCGCACGACGTAGTCGTTGCCCGATCCGACGCCGTCGAGCACGCCCTCGATCGTCCCCTCGACGCACGATAGGCACGGGCTCTGGACCTCCGTGAGCGTCGCGCTGAACGTGGAGTGCACCTGACCCGTCGTGCGATCGATCAGGCGACCGCGCAGCGTGCCGGTGTCGCCCGACAGCTCCCAGCGCCCGGCTCCCTGCCCTCCGGCGCAGTTCTGCGGGGGCGGGCCGGTGACGGCCTGCGGAGTCGGGCCGAGCGAGACACACGCGAGCGCTGTGAGCAGCGTCGCGATCAGGTGGCGAGGGGCGGACACGGGACACCTCCTGGATGGAGCGGTGCGCGGACCGGGATGGCCGCGCGACACGACCGGACACCAGGATAGCGGCAATCCGCGTGCCCGCCGGGACTCGGCGGCTCGAGCGCGGCGCGCGGGCCGGGAACGCGCACGCAGCGGTCGCCACCGCGTTCGGGTCTGCTGCAGCGCGTGCGCTCGACCGCACCGACCGTGCGCCACCGCTCGCCGCGCTGGACGTTCCCCCCCGCGCCGGCGCAGCATGGCGGCCCATGCGCATCCGCCGGCGCTGGGTCGTGATCTCGACATCGCTCACCGCCGTCGCCGCCTGGCTCGTGTGGCTGAACGCCTGCGCCACGCCGCTGCGCATCGAGCCCGTCGAGCGGCGCTCGAGCGAGCCCGTCGTCGACGCCGACCTCGAGCTCGCGCGGCGCTACGCGCCCTGGGTGCTGCACGAGGTGCACGCGACCGGCGGTCGCCAGGATCTGCCGGCGCCGATCGATTTCGACGGCAATTGGAACGGCGACGACAACTGGGAGACGTTCCCGCGTTGCGAGCTCGTGCCGACGCTCTCGTACGCGCACGTCGAGACCGCGACGCACTACTTCCTGACGTGGCACGTCTTCCACCCGCGCGACTGGGAGCCGATCGACGTCGGGCTCCACATGACGCACGAGGGCGACGGCGAGAACCTGCAGGTCGTCGTCGACAAGGCCTCGCGGCGCGTCGTCCTCCTCTACGCGCAGGCGCACTACGCCGGCATCGCCTACGCCAACGAGGGCGACGGCTTCGCGGACGGCGAGCGCGAGCTGGGCGGGCCGTTCCTGCTCGTCGACGACTTGGGCCGACCGAGCGCGACGGGCACGCACGCCGTCGTGTTCGTCGAGGCGAAGGGCCACGGCATCTACGGCTCGCTCGATCCGAGCTCGCGCGCGTCGATCGCGGCCGACGGCAGCGTGCGCTTCGAGCGCCAGGGGCTCGTGTTCCGGCCTGCGCGCGCCGGCGAGCCCGTCGCCGAGCCACCGCTCGACGCCCGCGGATCATTGCCCTTTCAAGTCGAGTCGACGACCGCGAAGGGCTGGCCGGGCGTCCGCGACGGATCGATGATCGGCCCCGGCCGCGCGTTCGACGGCGCCGTGCGCTACGAGGACGCGCGCGTCGCGCTCGATCTGCCCAAGTTCCACCGCGGCAATCGGTTCAGTGGCCCGTTCGGTTCCTCACGCGGCATCTCGCCCTTCGCCGTCGATTTCGGCTGGAGCGAGGGCACGCTCGGCGCGCTGTTCTTCGACCCGGCCGCGCGCTGGGCCGACCAGATCCACGTGCCGGCGACGTGGTCGCGAGAGTACGTCGCGTATCCGTTCGCGCTGCGCTGATCCTCAGCGCAGGACAAACGCCGTCCACGACTCCGTCGGCGCGCCGAAGTGCCCGTCGGCGCGCAGCGGCTCGTTCCAGGGCAGGAGCGATGCGTCGGCCACCGCGCCCATCGCGCGCACGAGGCGCGAGCGGCGGGCCGCCGGCACCTCTTCGTCGCGCAGGAGCGCGGCCAGGGTGTCGAGCGCGCTCGCGTCCCCCACCGCTCCCAGCGCGTCCCCGGCGTAGTCGGCCATCAGCAGGCTCTTCGTCTTCGCCAGCAGGGACAGCATCTCCGGCCCGACCGTGTCGTCGGAGAGCAGCGCGCGGCCGATCGCGGCGTCGCGGATCACGAGCGGGTGGTTGTCGGTCGCGCTCGCGGTGCGCAGCGCCGACAGCGCCGACGTCGCGCCCGCCAGGCCGAGCCCCAGGGCCAGCGAGGACTTCGCCAGCGGATCACCTTCGCGCCCGAACCGCTCCAGGAGCAACGGCGCGCTGGACCCATCGAGGCGCAAGCCGAGCGCGAGCCCGATGGCCGAAGCGTCGCTCGCCGTGCGCGCGCGCGGCCAGGCTTGCTTCAGCCCCAGGTTGCCGTCGGCCGCGGCAACCAGCGCCGAGTCGTGCGCCAGCACGCCCAGCGCCAGCGCGACGAAACCCATCGCTCCGCCCCTGGCCGTCTGCAGGTCGGCCAGCAACCCGTTCTGGATCTCGACCGCGGCCTCCTTCTCGGTTTCGACGCGCGCGCGCGAGCCGATCTCGCCGCGCGCGAGCCAGGCCAGCCCGCGCACGAGCCGGTCGGTGTCGCGCACCAGCGCGGTCAGAGCCGATCGCGCCGCGCGGTCCGGCGGCGAGTCGGTCGGACGCCCGAGGCGACCGAGCGCGATCGCGGCGCCTTGCCGCACCGGCGTGGGGTGCGCCGCGTCCGTCGCGGCCGCGATCGACCACGCGATCGCCGCCGCACGCTGCGTCTCGGGCGACGAGGCCCCGACGCGGCCCACCGACGCGGTCGCCTGAGCGCGCACGATCTGGTCGCGCTCGGGATCGTCGGCGACGCCCTGCAGGAATTGGAGCAGCGCCCCGGCCGAGGCGGCCGCCGGCAGGTCCTGGTCGCTCGTCGCGCCCGCGCCGAGGCGCACGAGCCCGAGCGCCGCGGCGCACGCGCCGGCCAGATCCTGCGGCACGTTCGCGCGTGCTTCGAGCCGGCGCGAGAGCACGGACACGGCGTAGCGCTGCAGTTCCTCGCGCCCGCGCCGCGCGGCCGTGCCGAGCGACAGCGCGGCGAGCGAGCGCATGCGCGTCGGGACTTCCGCGCGCGCGCAGGCTGCGCGTCCCGCGGCCGAGTCCTCGACGAGCGCGGCCAGCACGGGGATCGTGCGCGGCCCGCCCTGGATCCCGAGCGCGATCGCCGCGGACTCCGCGACGGCCAGCTGCCGGTGCGCGAGCGCGCGCACGATCCGGTCGGACACGCGCTGCGACGTCGCATCCTCGAGCCCGCGCCCGGCGTCGGCGCGCGCCAGCGCCACGAGCGCTTCGGCCACGAGTCCCGGATCGCCGTCGCGCTCGATGATCGCGCTCAACACGGGCATCACGCGGTCGGCCACGAAGCGCGGATCCGGTCGCCGCCGTGCGAGGCCCGTGCCGCCGGTCGCCGGCGCGGCCGCCGCGTCCGCGGCGTAGATCGCGGCCTTGACGCCCAGGTAGCGGTCGCGGTTCAGCGCCCACCACGCTTCCCAGGTCGCCGTGTCGGGCCCGAGCGAGAGCACGGAGATCCCGGTGGCGCCCGCCGGCGGCTTGCCGCCCGGCCAGTTGCCCGGACCCGTCGGCGTCGCACCCGGGACCGGCTGGCCCGGCGTCGGCGCGCTCGGGCCCGTTCCTCCGCCTTGACCACCGCCGCCCGTGTCGCCCGGTCCGCCACCCGGGACCGTGTCCCCCGGCCCGCCGTAGCTGCCGCCGCCCGGATGCACGGGCCCCGGCGGGTTCGGCGGTTCCTGCGGAGTCGGGTCCGGATCGGCGGGCGTCTGCGCGGCGCACACGGCGCCGAGCAGGGCGATCACCGTCCACTGCGAGAGCAAGCGTCGGATCGTGCGCATGGTGCGTTCTCCGATCCTGGTCGGAGCGGGAGCGATGGAACCACCATCGGTCCTCCCACTCTCCCTAGGATAGTGCGCGCGTCCAGGGGACGTGCAACGTGCTCCAGTTCTTCGTTTTCGCTCACCTGGCCGCATTCCAAGCCCCGGCAACGTCCGCGCAGGACCTCTGGGCGCGCGGTCAGCGGGCCGAAGCGATCGCCAGCTTGCGCTCGCATCTGGGCGCGGAACCTGCGCCGGAAGCGCGCACGCGACTCGTCGCCTGGCAGATCGCGGTGCACCGGTACCAGGCCGCGCTGGCCGACGCGCAGGCTTGCGGTGCACCCTGCGACGCGCTGCGCGGCGAAGCGCTCTACCACCTGGGCGAGTACGCGCGCGCGGTCGACCTCCTCTCGGAGCGCGAGGCGCTGCAGGTCTTGTGGAAGGTCGACGCGCTCGAAGCGCTGTCGCGGTTCGTTGAATCCGACGCCGTGCTCGCGCGCGCGAAAGAACTCGTGGGTTCCGACGATCCCAGGGTGCTGGGCGCGGAGGGCCGGCGGCTGGCGCGCGAAGGCCAGTACAGCGCGGCGGCCGAGGCGTTCCGCGCCGCCGTGCAGCGCGACGCGTGCGACGGCGAGGCGTTGTTCGGGCTCGGCCGCGCGCTCGTGCAAGCCGGGCAGCGCGAGGCAGGTCTGGCCGTGCTCGCGCGCCACCGCGCGCTCGTGCCGAAGCTCGACGCGTGGGACGCGGCGCGGCGCGGGCTCGACCTGGCGCCGGCGCACGCGGCGAACTGGACCGCGCTGGGCGACGCGGAGCGCGCGCTGGGACGTCTCGATCGCGCGGAATCCGCCTACCGGCGCGCGGCGGAGCTCGGCGCGGGCGAGGCGCTCGTGAGCAACGCGCTGCGCTGGGCGCGCCTGCTGGCCGAGGACCGCGGCGACGCGCAGGCAGCCGTCGACTTGCTGACGCGCACGTCGCGGCTCGTCGCGGACGCGCGTCTGCTCGTGCGCGCGGGCGACGTCCTTTTGGCTGCGAAACGAGCGGGCGAAGCGGTCGCGGCCTACGAGAAGGCGCTCGCGCTCCGGCCCGGTGACGGAGAAATCGCCCAGCGGCTCGCGACGGCGCGAACGGCGGCGGGTAGCGGGCGTTGAGAAGTTCGCGCGGAGACGCGGCCTCCACCACGGCCCTGTTGATGCTCGCGGCGGCGTGCTCGCCCGAGCCGGTGTCGACGGGACCGGCGCCGGGCGTGGGCAACGTGCCAGGGCCGCGGACCGTGCTGCAATTCGAGGACGTCAGCCCGACGTGCGGCGTCGACTTCGTCCACGTGTCGGGCGCGACGCCCGAGAAGCACCTGCCCGAGACGATGGGCGCGGGCGCGGCGATCTTCGACGCCGACGAGGACGGCGACCTCGACCTCTACTGCGTGCAGAGTGGAGCGCTGCCGCAACCGGGCGGCGGTCCCGACCGCTTCGTGATCCCGAACGGTGCACGGCGCCCGACGAACCGCCTCTTCCTGAACGACGGCCGCGCGCGTTTCGCGGACGCGACCGCGCGCAGCGGCGACGGGGCGCAAGCGCGCTACGGCATGGGCGTCGCGGTCGGCGACGCCGACGGCGACGGGCACGAGGACCTGTTCTTGACGAACCTCGGTGACGACGTGCTGCTGAAGGGCGATGGCCAGGCCGCGTTCCGCGACGTCACGGCTCCGAGCGGCATCGTGGAGCCGGGCTGGTCCACCGGCGCGGCGTTCTTCGACGCGGACGACGACGGCGACCTCGACCTGTTCGTGACCAGCTACGTGCTCATCGACCTGGCGAACCCGCCGTGGTGCGGCGAGCGCAAGGACGGCTGGCGCAGCTACTGCCACCCGGACGCGTTCCCCGGCGCGGAGGATCACTTCTGGCGCAACAAGGGCGACGGGACGTTCGAAGACCGCACGCAGGCAGCGGGATTCTCCGATCCGAACGGCAAGGGCCTGTGCGTGCTGGCCAGCGACCTGGACGGCGACGGGCACGTCGATCTCTACGTCGCCAACGACAGCACGGAGAACCGCCTTTACCGGAGCCGCGGCGACGGGACGTTCGAGGACGCGACGCTGCTCTCCGGCACGGGCGTCGACCGCTACGGCCGCACCGAAGCGAGCATGGGTGTCGCCAGCGGCGACGTGGATGGCGACGGCGACCTCGACCTCTTCGTCACGGGCTTCGACGACGAATCCGACACGCTCTACGTGAACCAGGGCGGAGGCGTGTTCGAGGACCGCACGGTGCAGTCCGGGCTCGAGCTGGGCACGCGACTGCCGGTCGGCTTCGGCTGCGTGCTCGAGGACTTCGATCTCGACGGTGCGCTCGACCTGGCGATCGCGAACGGCCACATCATCGACAACATCGCGCTCTACCACGACGGCAAGACGCACGCGCAGAAGGGCCTGCTCTACCAGGGCGACGGACGCGGGCGCTTCGCAGACGTGTCGGCCGAAGGCGCGTTCGCTCGCGAAGCGCTCGTCGGCCGTGGACTCTATGCCGGCGACCTGGACGGCGACGGAGCGACGGACCTCGTGCTGACGCAGTGCGGCGGCGCTCCGCGCGTGTTCATGAATCGCGGCTCGTCGCACGGGTTGACCTTGGCCGGCCTGCCTCACGGCACGCGCGTCGAGCTCCAGGGTCCGGGCGAGTCCCGCCTCGGCCTACGCGAGGCGATCCCGGCGCCCTCGTACCTGGGCGCGAGCGCGCGCGAACCGCGCTTCGCCGTGCGACGCGGCGAACTCGCCCACGCCGTGCGGTTGCGCGTCCCCGGCGGCGCGTGGCAGGTCGTGAAGCTCGATCCGCCCGTCCCGAAGGGCAGCCTGCGCTTCACGCGCGGCGCGGACGGACGGTTCACGCAGGTTCACGAGCGTTCAGCTCCACGTCGTTGAGCAGCGCGTCGGGCGCGGCTACCGTCTCGCGCCGATGTCGCTCCCCGACTACGAGAAGCTGGGCGTCTTTTACCTGGGCCAGGAGTACGACCTGGCCACGCGCACGCGCGAGCCGCGCCTCGTCCTGTACGACAGCCAGGACCTGACGACGCACGCCGTCTGCGTCGGCATGACGGGCAGCGGCAAGACCGGGCTGTGCACCGCGCTGCTCGAGGAAGCCGCGCTCGACGGCATCCCGGCGATCGTGATCGACCCCAAGGGCGACCTGCCCAACCTCCTGCTGCAGTTCCCCGAGCTGCGGCCGTCCGACTTCGAGCCCTGGATCGATCCCGAGGAGGCGCGGCGCGCGTCGCAGACGGTCGCACAGGCCGCGCAGTCGACGGCCGAGCGCTGGAAGAGCGGCCTGGGCGAGTGGAACCAGGACGGCGCGCGGATCGCGCGTCTGGCGGCGTCGGCCGACTTCACGGTGTACACGCCGGGCAGCAACGCCGGCGTGCCCGTCTCGATCCTGAAGTCGTTCGCGGCGCCGCCGCGCGCCGTGATCGAGGACTCCGAGATCTTCGCCGAGCGCGTCTCGAGCACCGCGACTTCGCTCCTGGGCCTGGTCGGGATCGAAGCGGATCCGCTGCAGAGCCGCGAGCACATCCTGCTCGCGAACGTGCTCGACCGCGCCTGGCGCGACGGCAAGGACCTCGACCTGGCCGGCCTGATCGGCGCGATCCAGTCCCCGCCGCTGCAGCGCATCGGCGTGTTCGAGCTCGAGGCGTTCTTTCCGGCGAAAGACCGCTTCCAGCTGGCGATGCGGCTGAACAACCTGCTGGCTTCGCCGTCGTTCGCGCAGTGGCTCGAGGGCGACGCGCTCGACGTCGGCAAGGCGCTCTACACGAGCGCCGGGAAGCCGCGCATCGCGATCTACTCGATCGCGCACCTGTCCGATCCCGAGCGCATGTTCTTCGTGTCGCTCCTGCTGAACCAGACGCTGTCGTGGATGCGCACGCAGAGCGGCACGTCGAGCTTGCGCGCGATCCTCTACATGGACGAGATCGCGGGCTACTTTCCGCCGGTCGCGAACCCGCCCAGCAAGGCGCCGCTGCTCACGCTGTTGAAGCAGGCGCGCGCATTCGGCCTGGGCTGCGTGCTGGCGACGCAGAACCCGGTCGACCTCGACTACAAGGGCCTGGCGAACTGCGGGACGTGGTTCGTCGGACGGCTGCAGACCGAGCGCGACAAGGCGCGCCTGCTCGACGGGCTCGAGGGCGCGACGCCGGGCTCGTTCGACCGTGGGGAGATGGAGCAGATGCTGGCCGCGCTCGGCAAGCGCGTGTTCCTGCTGCACAACGTGCACGCCAAGGCCGCGCGCGTGTTCGAGACGCGCTGGGTGATGGCGTATTTGCGCGGGCCGATGACGCGCCCCGAGATCCAGCGCCTCATGGCCGTGCGTCGTGCCTCGGCGTTGGGCGCTGGATCTCGGGAGGGCGCCGTTTCGGCGCCCCAACAGGATCTTCCGGCTTCTCCTGCCGCGCCTCCGGCGCGAGGTTCTCCTTCTGGTTCTCCCTCGCATTCTTCTTCCGGTGCTTCCGTTCTTCCGGTTCTCCCCCCCGGCATCCCGCAACATTTCCTGCCCGCCCGCGATCCCGCCGCTCGCACAGGCCCCTACCGCCCCGCCCTCTTCGCCAGCGCGCGCGTCTACTTCAGCGACGCCCGGCTCGGCATCGCCACGGAAGTCGCGCACAACCTCCTCGTGCCCTTCACTACAGGCCCTGTCGTGCTCGACTGGTCGCGCTGCACGCCCGTCGACTTCGACGAGAGCGTGCTGACACCCGTCGCGCCCGAGTCCGCCAGCTTCACGTCGCTGCCCTCCGAAGCCACGAAGCCCAAGTCCTACGACGTGTGGAAGCGCGCGTTGACCGACCACCTGACGCGCACCGAGCAGCTCGATCTGTGGAAGAGCCCGGCCCTGGGCCTCGTCTCCGAACCGGGCGAGACCGAGGCCGCGTTCCGCCTGCGCATCGCCCAGCGCGCGCGCGAGGAACGCGACCGGGGCAAGCAGAAGCTGCGCACGCGCTTCGCCACGCGCCGCGCCGCGCTCGAAGAACGCGTGCGCCGCACCGGCCAGCAGGTCGAGGTGCAGCAGGAACAGTCGCGCAACGCCAAGATCGGCGGCGCGATCTCGATCGGGTCGGCGATCTTCGGCGCGCTGCTGGGCCGCAAGACGGTCTCGGCCGCGACCGTGGGCCGCGCCGGCAGCGCCGCGCGCGGCGCCGGCCGGGCCGTGAAGGAGGCCGGCGACGTGGGCCGCGCGACCGAGACGCTAGCGGCCGCGCGGCAGGCGCTGGCCGAGCTGGACGCGCAGATCGAGGCGGAAGTGAAGGCCCTGGAGGCCGGACTGGACCCGGTCACCGAGCCTTTGCAGTCCCTTGCGCTGAAGCCCAAGAAGGCCAACGTCACGGTGAGGCTGCTGACGCTGACCTGGGTCCAGTGAAGCGGGGGCCTCCCCCTCCGCAGGCGAGTAGGATGAAATGTGCCTGGTTCGGGGGTCCCGTAGCCCTCCGGACACGCCGCGCCCTCCAGCCCGCCCCGCACGGGTGATGAACCCCGCATGTCCTGCACCCCCCGCCTCCGGACGTT
This sequence comes from Planctomycetota bacterium, assembly GCA_031400875.1. GTDB lineage: Bacteria > Planctomycetota > UBA1135 > UBA1135 > JAEUHZ01. Next base: position 51,576 of record JANNQS010000012.1, read on the forward strand.
CGCTCTGCTGACCGCGCTCGCGTCCGGCGCGTCTGCGCAATTCCCCCCGCGCTTCGTCTCCCTGCCCGTCGCCGCGAACTGGCAGCAGCCGGTCGGCGTGACGTACGCCCCGGACGGAACGCTGATCGTGTGGGAGAAGGCCGGCCTGGTCTGGACGGTGCGCAATGGCGTGAAGTCCGCCGCGCCGGTGATCAACATCGCGGAGGAGGTCGGCAACTGGCGCGACTACGGCATGCTCGGCCTCGCGCTCGATCCGGCCTTCGCCACGAACGGGCGCATCTACCTCTCGTACGTCGTCGACTACCACCACCTGCGCTGGCACGGCACGTCGCAGTACGACCCGACCGCGAACGAGTACTTCCACGACACGATCGGGCGCATCACGCGCTACACGATCGACACGACGTTGCCGGCGTGGACGGGCGTGCCCAACTCGCGCGCGGTGCTCGTGGGCGAGTCGATGACGACCGGCATCCCGATCTGCCACCAGTCGCACGGCATCGGCGCGCTGCGCTTCGGCCGGGACGGCACGCTGCTGGCGGTCGCGGGCGACGGCGCGAGCTACGAGACGACGGCGACCGGCGGACCGACGGGCGGCAGCAGCAACACGGCGCTGGCCGACGGGATCATCCGGCCCAAGGAGGACGTCGGAGCGTTCCGCTCGCAGCTCGTCGACAGCTTGAGCGGCAAGGTCATGCGCATCGATCCCCAGACGGGCGACGGGCTGCCGTCGAACCCGTTCTACGACGTGGCCGAGCCGCGCGCGCCGCGCTCGCGCGTGTGGGGGCTGGGCTTGCGCAATCCGTTCCGCGTCACGCTGCAGGACGGCACGGGCTCGACCGATCCGGCCGCCGGCGATCCGGGCACGCTGTGGATCGGCGACGTCGGCTGGAATTCGTGGGAGGAGCTGACCGTCTGCGACGGACCGGCGCAGAACTTCGGCTGGCCGCTGTTCGAAGGCCTGACGCCGCAAGGCAGCTACCAGCAGGCGACGACCGTCAACCTGGACGCGCCGAACCCGCTGAACGGGACGGGCACGTGCGTGCAGCCGTTCCTGACGTTTCGCAGCCTGCTCGTGCAGGAGACGCTCGCGGTGCCGAGCTGGCCGAACCCGTGCGATCCCTTCGTGCAGATCCCGGCGAGCCTGAACCGCTTCATGCACGCGCGGCCGCTGATCGACTGGGCGCACCTCGGGAACAACACGCGCGCGGCCGCGTTCCAGGGCAACGACGCCGCCGCGATCGCGCTGGGCGCACCGGGTTCGCCGCTCTCGGGCCCGCAGTTCGGCGGCAACAGCCCGGGCGGGGCCGCTTGGTACCGAGGCACGGATTTCCCGGCCGAGTACCGCGATTCGCTGTTCTTCGCCGACTTCGTGCGTCCGTGGATCCGGCGCGTCGTGTTCGACGCGGGCGGCGTCCCCGTCGAGATCCGGCCGTTCGCGGCCGGCACCGAAGTCACCGGCATCGTCGATCTGGCCACCGATCCCCTGACCGGCGGGTTGACGTACATCCGCTACTCCGAATCGGGTGGCGCCGCGCAGGTGCGGAACGTCCGCTACGTGCCCAACACGCCGCCCGTCGCGGTGGCCACCGCGTCCGCGTCCTTCGGGCCTGTGCCGCTGCCCGTGCAGCTCTCGAGCGCCGGCTCGATCGATCCCGATGGCTTGCCGCTCACCTACCTGTGGGATTTCGGCGACGGGCGCTCGAGCACCGCGGCGAATCCGCAGCACGTTTTCGACTCCACGCTCGAAGTGACCGAGCAGGGCACGATCGTGGCGCGCATGTTCGAGCTCGTCCCGCCCGTTCCGACGGGCAAGGGCAACCACGACCCGGAGGTCATCCGCGACGGCGACCAGCCGCCGGCCGGCAACAGCGACACGCTGCGCCAGTACGACACGTACCACGCCGGCGCGCAGGGCGACTTCGACTGGATCGGCTACGAGTTCCCGACGCCGCGCCTGTTCCGCACGCTGATCTTCCAGGAGGGCATCCACTTCACCGACGGTGGGTGGTTCGACCAGCTGGGCGTCGAGGTCTACGACGCCGGCGTGTGGATCCCTGTGCAAGGGCTCACCGCGACGCCGGCCTACCCGGGTTCGAGTGGCGTTTCGTACGGCACTTACCGCCTCGATTTCACGCCGACGAGCGGTACGCGCGTGCGCATCGTCGGCGCGCCGGGCGGCGCGTTGAACTACATCAGCGTGGCCGAGCTGCGCGTGATCGTCGAGGATCCGGGCGCGGCGACGCTGCCGACGCGGCGCGACGTGTCGCTGACCGTGAGCGACGGCGAGGGCACCGCATCGGCGCAGCTGATCGTGTCGCTCAACAACACGCCGCCCGTCGTGTCGATCACGTCGCCGGTCGACGGCTCGCTGTACTCGCTGGGCGGGACCATCACCGTGCCGCTGACCGCGTCGGTCAACGACGCCGAGCACTCCGGCACGGAGCTGGCCTGCGCCTGGCAGACCGCCCTGCACCACAACGAGCACTCGCACCCCGAGCCGGAGGATCCGGCCTGCACGACCACGACGCAGATCACGCCCGAGGGCTGCGACGGCAACGATTACCACTTCGAGATCACGCTGACCGTGACCGATGCGGCCGGGCTGGCGACGACCGAGGTGTCGCACATGTACCCCGATTGCATGCCGCACCCGTTCTGCTTCGGCGACGGGACCGGGACGGCGTGCCCGTGCGGGAACTCGGGCGCCCCGGGCCGAGGCTGCGAGAACTCGTTCGGCACGGGCGGCGGACTGCTGGTCGCCAGCGGCAGCGCGCGCATCGGCGCGGACACGCTGCTCCTCTCCGTGACGGGGCTGCCGGCGACGGCGCCGTGTCTCTACTTCCAGGGCACCGGCGTGCTGGCCAACGGAGCGGGCGTCGCGTTCGGCGACGGCTTGCGCTGCGCGGGTGGCACGATCACACGGCTCGGCACGCGCACGGCGGCCGCCGGAGCCTCGTCGATGGGCGCGCCCGCCGGGGACGTCCCGCTCTCCGTCGTGGGTCAGATCCCCGTCGAGGGCGGCGTGCGCAACTATCAGGTCTGGTACCGAAACGCCGCGCCGTTCTGCACGAGCTCGACCTTCAACCTGACGAACGCGGTGCGGATCACCTGGATCCCGTGACGTGAGGGCCGGTGTGGCGGAAGCGCCGCTCCGCACGTCTCCTCTGCAGCACGTTCGCACTGCCGGGAGCATCTGGCTCGCGGCCGCGCTCGTCGTGGGTTGCGCGCTGCGACTGGCGCGCCCGCAGGTGCACTCGTTCTGGATCGACGAGGGGCTGACGCTGCTGGCGGCGGAGAGCACGGACCTGCTCGACTTCCTGCGCTGGGACAGCCATCCGCCGCTTTCGTTCCTCGTGGTGCGCGGCTGGATGGCGCTGTTCGGATCGAGCGACCTGGCGCTGCGGCTGCTGGCCGCGATCGTCTCGTGCATCTCGCTCTTCCTGTTCGCACGGCTCGCGCGCGCGTGGCTCGGCGATCGCGCGGTGATCGCCGTCGCGTTGTACGCCGTCGCGCCGTTCCTGGTGAACATCGCGCACGAGGTGCGGATGTACGCCTTCGTGGAGCTCGCGACGCTCTTCGTTCTGCTCGCGGCGCGCGCCGCGTGGAGAGCGCCGTCCGCCACGCGCTGGATCCTCCTGGGCGTGGCCACCGCGGCCGCGACAGGCCTGCACTACTACGGTTCGTTCGCAGGGCTGGCCGTGATTGCACAAGCACTGCTGCGGCGCGCGCGGGGATCCCTGAACGGGCGCGCGGTGCTGTTGACCGGTGCGGCGACGGCGGTGGGCGTGGCCGTGTGGTTCCCCGTCTTCGTGACGCTCGTGCCTTCGCAGATGGCGAACCCCTGGCCGCGCATCGTGCAGACGGATGCGCGCTCGCTCGCGGAGCTGCCGGTGCGGCTCGTCGCGTCGGACTTGATCGCGCTCGTCGAGCACGGGATCCTGTGGGTCGGCTGGCTGTTGGCGGCCGGATGCGCGGGCGGCCTCGTGCTCGCGATCATCCGCGCGGTGCGCGAGCCCGACGACGGCCTGCGCGAGGCGCTGATCGCGTGCGCCGTGCCGATCCTCGCCGCGCTGACCCTGGCGACCGTGGCCGGGGGCGCGTTCCACCCGCGCTACCTGACGCCGGCGATCCCGGGCACGATCACCGCGATCGCCGCCGGGCTCGCGCTGTTGGCTCCCACCGTCCTCTCACGCGCCATGACCGTGATCGTGGTCGCGTGCGCGCTCGCGACGAGCGTACTGCAGCTGTCCGAGAACCGCCGCGAGGACTACCGGTCCGCGTGCGCCGAGATCCGCGAACGCTGGCAGCAGGGCGACCGCCTGCTCGTCCTCGTCTGCGTCCCCGACGTGCAACGCTTAGCCACCGTCAGCCACTACATGCGTGACCGGCCCGACATCCTGAGCAGCTCGCTGGACCCCGACCTCTACCTGTCAGGTCGCGAACGCCCTGCACCGGGCACGCGCCTGCACGTGCTGTGGCGCGAAGCGACGATCTGCTTCGAACCGTATGCCAAGCTGCGCGACACGCACACGTTCCTGGAGAGCGCGCCAGCGCGCTTTCGCATCCATCGGTTCGTCGTCGTGGAGACACCGCGCTGACAACGCTGGGACGCCTTCTGGTTATTGCGTCGTGAACTTTTCTGTGCGGCGAGATGGATCCCCCACTCGCCCAAGAGATGACAGTACCTCGCGAGCGAGGACGAGGAACACTTCCTTGCCAGGCAGGGGACTGGAATGCTGTGGTCCCCTTCATGGTCAAGGTTGCCGAGCTCCGCGCGAGGTTCTCTCTCCTCGGGACGTCCAGCCGATGGGTGCTACTAGGCTGTGCAGTCATGACAGTCATGCTAGGCGGCATGCATCTCGCGGGATTCGGGCCAACGAGCAAACGTATCCCCGCTAGGGAATCGGTTGGTGAACTGGGCGCCGACAAAGCCGCAACTCGGGAACTCATTGCAGCCAAGATCGAGACCTACCGGGAGGAGGTGGGCAACCTGCACGTCAATGTCTACTGGCAGGTTGGATTGGCTGTGCTCTGCGTTCTCGTCGTGGGACGTTATTCACGCGACTTGGAAGCACCCTTCATCGGGGTGCGGGTCCCGGCAGCATTGCTTGCTTTCATCCTGCCCGTCGTCTTGTGTTACTTGTGGCTGGAATTCGGGTACAAGCTCAATGGCCTGATCGAAATGCGGCTGGCCATCAGCTCCTACTTGCTGAGCCACGGCGACCTCATCCATCGTGATAGCTCTGGCGTTGTCAGTCTCCATGCTCTGAGCCAACACCCGTTCCTCATCGACTCTGGTGTCGTCGATGGATGGTTTCTGGCATATTGGCATCACTACACAATCCACCGGCCTTCACCCTTGAGTCTGATCCTGTTCGGGCTGGTCTTTGGCATGCTGTTCGCCCTCGTGCATGCCAGCATCCTCGCGGCCTTGGTCGCGGGCTCTCACGTCTCGACTCGCCCGAAGCACCTCGGTACCTGCCTCTTGGTTTGCGTGTTCGCGGTGCTGGTGCTCTCGCATTGGCAATTCGCCTGGCCGTCGCAGAATCCAAACTGGGTCCAGGCGTTTGTCTGGCTGTTCACCGTCGTATTCCTCTTCTATCTCCTCGAGTACGGGGAGAAGCGGAGAGTTGCCACGCTCTTCGAGACGGGCAGCCGATCGGAGAGTGCGCCTCCAGATATCCCGCCCGCGGACCTCTAGAATGCACGAACGCGATTCACGTGGATTCGGCACGCTTGTTCGGCGTGCAGACTCCGCCACGGGTCAGCCGCAGGTGTCGAGGTCCAGGTTCGCCTCGCGATCGGCGCGGCCCTTGGCGGCGGCGTTCACGATGCGGTGGAAGCGCACGATGAGGTCGGGTCGGTTCGCGGCTTCGAGCGCTTCCTCGACGAGCTTGCGGTTCTCCGGCGCTTTCCAGCGCACCAGCGCCTTCTGCATGCGTCGTTCGCGCTCGCCCCGAGGAACGTGCAACTCGGCCATCGTCATCGGGTCCTTGCCCGTCACGAACTGCACGCAGGCGCGCGTCATTGGGAGCGGGATGAACTCCTGCACCTGCTCGGGGCTGTAGTTGCGCTCAAGCAGCTTCTCGAAGAGCTCGATGGCCTCGGGCAGCCCCGTGCCCGGGTGCCCGACGATGAAGTAGTTCACGAGGTGCTGGTCGCGGCCCTCGGCCTTGCACTCGTTCTTGTAGTCGGCTTCGTACTTCTCGTAGACGTCGAAACGCGGCTTGTTCATCGCGGCCAGCACGGCATCCGACGCGTGCTCGGGCGCAAGCTTCATGCGGCCGGGCACGTGGTGCTTCACCAGGTCGTGGTGCAGCGGCAGCAGCTCGCCCTTGCGATCGCGCAACATGTCGTAGCGGATCCCGCTCGACACGAACGCGTGCTTGATGCCCTTCGACGTGCGCACCTTCGCGAGCAAGCGCCGGTAGCCCTCGGTCGTCTTGTCGAGCCGCAGCGCGGGGCAGGGATCGGGCGTCAGGCAATCTCGGCCGAGGCACGGTTCGCCCTTCTCGAGCAGCTTGCAGCCGAGGCCCCACATGTTCGCGGTCGGGCCGCCGACATCCGTGATCGTGCCGCGGAAGTCCTCGTTCTCGGCCAGCGCGGCGACCTCGCGCAGCACGGACTCCTCGCTGCGCGACTGGATCGTCCGTCCCTGGTGGAACGTGATCGAGCAGAACGAGCAGTCGGCCATGCAGCCGCGGTGCGTGTTCACCGACCAGCGCACGGGCTCGAGCGCGGCGATCCCGCCGAGTCGGTCGTGGTCGGGGTGCCAGGCGCGCGTGTAGGGCAGGTCGTAGAACGAATCGACCTCGGCCTGCGACGCCGGCGGAGCGGGCGGGTGCTGCAGCACGAAGCGCGTACCGTGCGGCTGGACCAGCGGGCGCGAGCTCGGGCTGTTCTCCTCGCGGACGCCGTGGAAGAGCTCGATCAGCTTGTCCGCGTCGGCGACCAGGTCCTCGAACGACGGCACCATGCGCGCGTTCTCGGGGATGTCCTCGCGGCGAATGATCTCGCACGTCCCCGGGAGGTTGCGCAGGTCCTGGCCCGCGGCGAGGCGGTCAGCGACAGCCAGCACTTGACGCTCGCCCATCCCCCACACGAGCAGGTCGGCCTTGCTGTCGACCAGGATCGAGCGCCGCATGCGCTCCTCCCAGTAGTCCCAGTACGCCAAGCGACGCGGACCGGCCTCGAGCCCGCCGACGATCACCTTCGTGCCGGGGTAGTGGTGCCGCGCCAGCGCGGTGTAGGCGATCGTCGCGCGGTTTGGCCGACCGATCGCGCCGCCGGGTCGGTACACGTCGACGCGCCGTTTCTTTTTTGCGGCCGTGTAGTTCGTGACCATCGAGTCGATGGTCCCGGCGGTCACGCCCACGAAGAGCAGGGGCGCCGGCAGGCGCGACCAGGCCGCGCCGTCGGGCTCGAGCTCGGGCACGTCGAGGATCCCGACGCGCCAGCCCTTGGCCTCGAGCACGCGCCCGATCACCGCCGCGCCGAAGGACGGGTGGTCGACGTACCCGTCGCCGGTGACGAGCACGACGTCGAGCTCGCCCCAGCCGCGCTGGCGCATCTGCTCCCGCGTGCGGGGCAGGAAATCGGCGGGATCAGCGGGCATGGGGTTCGTCGCGCGCGCTACGCCGCGGGCAGAGATCCTGGGCCGCCCGCGCACATTCGTCCAGCCGGCCCGCCGCGCGGATCGTTCGGGACGCGCTGGGCTTGCCCAGAAGTGGCGCGGGCCTGCCCAGACGCGGCGCTGGCAGGCTCAGAAGCTGCCGTGGCGCCGGCGCTGGCGCCGGTTCGTCTTGCGCCCGCCCTTGGTCTGCTGGCGCGTGATGTAGCCGGTCTTCTTCTTGTGCTTCGCGCTGCTCTTGCGGATCTTCGTGTGCATGGCGGGAGTCTGGCCGGTCGAATCGAGCCGGAAAGTGTAGCGGCGACCTCCCCGCCCACCACGCAATTCCCGCGGTCCGGTCCCCCGGCGCCCGCTCGGGCTGCGCCGCGCGCGGTTCCGCGCGGCGCCAACAGGATGAGAGAGGCCGTAGGATCGATCTTCCCGGCCTCTCAACCCCCGCCGGCACCGGCCCCGAAGGGCCCGATCATCTTGGTGGGGTCGATCGCCTTCTTGAACTCCGCCGCGGACATCAGGCCCAGCTCGAGGACGACCTGCTCGAGCGTCTTGTTCTCCTCGTAGGCCTTCTTCGCGACCTTGGCCGCCGCGTCGTAGCCGATCGTGCGGTTGAGCGCGGTCACGAGCATGAGCGACTGGCGCAGGAGCGTCTCGATGCGCGCGCGGTCGATCTGCAGGCCTTCGACGCACTTCGAGCGGAAGCTGACCGCCGCGTCCGACACGAGCGCGATCGACTCGAGCACGTTGTGGATCATCACGGGCTTGTAGACGTTCAGCTCGAAGTTCCCCTGCGAGCCCGCGAACGCGATCGCCGCGTCGTTGCCCGTCACCTGGACGCAGACCATCGCCAGCGCCTCGCACTGCGTCGGGTTGACCTTGCCGGGCATGATCGAGCTGCCCGGCTCGTTCTGCGGCAGCCTCAGCTCGCCGATGCCACAGCGCGGCCCCGACCCGAGCCAGCGCACGTCGTTCGCGATCTTCATCAGCGCCCCGGCCGTCGTCTTCAGCGCGCCCGACAGGAACACGAGCGCGTCGTGCGCCGCGAGCGCCGCGAACTTGTTGGGCGCCGTGACGAACGGCAGCTCGGTTTCGGCCGCGATCCTGGCCGCCGCGAGCTTGGCGTACTTGGGGTGCGTGTTGAGCCCCGTGCCGACGGCCGTGCCGCCCAGCGCGAGCTCGTAGACGCCCTTCAGCGCCGAGCCCAGGGCGCGGCGCGCGTCCTTGATCTGTTGCACGTACCCCGAGAATTCCTGCCCGACAGTCAGCGGCGTCGCGTCCTGCAGGTGTGTGCGCCCGATCTTGACGACCGTGCGCCACTCTTTGGACTTCGCCGCCAGCGCCGCTTCGAGCGCGTCGAGGGCCGGCAGCAGCCGGTGCACGGTCTCCTCCGCCGCGGCGACGTACATGGCGGTCGGGAACACGTCGTTCGACGACTGCGCGCGGTTGACGTGGTCGTTGGGATGGACGGGCTTCTTGCTGCCGATCTCGCCGCCCAGGATCTGGATCGCGCGATTCGAGATGACCTCGTTCGCGTTCATGTTCGTCTGGGTGCCGGAGCCGGTCTGCCAGACGACGAGCGGGAAGTGTGCGTCGAGCTCGCCGGCGATGACCTCGTCGCAGGCTTGCAACAGCGCCTTCTGCTCGCGCTTGCCCAGGTCGAGATCGCCCAGCTCGACGTTCGTGAGCGCCGAGCACTTCTTGACGATGCCGAGCGCGCGGATCATCGGCCGCGTGAACCGGTGGCCGCCGATCTTGAAGTTCTGGAGGCTGCGCTGGGTCTGTGCACCCCAGAGCGCGTCGGCGGGCACTTCCATCGGTCCGAAGGAGTCGGATTCCAGGCGAAACGGGGGCTTGGTCGGCGTCATCGTGGGCGTCATGTCGGCCTCGCGGGGGCCGCGCAGGATAGCGTCCGCACCACCCCCGCTGCTCCGACACGCCTGTGTGCGCTGTCAACCGGCACGGTCCTAGGCTGGGATGACGACCGTGCAGGCGAGATTCCGTCTAGTCGATCGGGCTCGGCGAGTCCTGGAAACGGGCGGCCGTCGAACGGTACACAGGAACACCTCACGGGGTCCTGCCCCTCCTCACGCTGCTCGCCCTCGCTGCGGACGCCCGCGCTGATTCCCGCAACGGCCTGCCGAGCGAGGTCGCCGACATTCAGTCGGGATCGCCGGTCAACACCCACGCGCCCCAGTCGCGCATCGAGTAGCGGTGGTTGCCGCGCTCGTCCCTGGCGTTGCGCAGCTTCGTCTTGGCTTCCCACAACGCCCGATGCTTCGGCTTCTTCTCGACCCACAATCGGCGATAGAAATCGAGCATTAGGTCCTTGGTCGCTTCGTCTGGGACCTTCCACAGACTCGTGATCACCGAGCGCGCACCGGCCATGTGCAGCGCTCTCTGCAAGCTGGCCACGCCTTGACCGGCCCTGCGCACGCCGACGCTCGTGTCGCACGCGCTCAGCACGGCGAGCTCGCAGTTCGAGAGGTCCAAGGACGCGATTTCCTGCGCCGTTACGAGGCCCGGGATGCGACCGAAGGAGTCCACGGGCAGGTTCGCACCCGCGAGCGCGAGGCCGCAGAGGAGCATCGGCGTCATGCCGCGCAGTCGCTCGGTTGCGTCCATGCGGAGTACGGCGAACGAGTTCACGCTCGGAGGGAGAGGATCCGCGCTCGAGCGCACCGAGTCCGGCGCGAACCAGCCGTGAGTGGCGACGTGGAGCCACCGAGCCTTTGGCGCCGACGCCACCAGCGCTTCGCGCGACGCATTGCTGCCTTCCAGCACGGTCTTCAGCGCGCCCTCCCGGGACGATGGCGTGAAGAGGTCCGCGACTCCCTGGGCTTCCGCACGCGCTCCCGGCAGGGCGGGGAATCCTCGCGCCCAAGTGCCGCCGCGGAGGACTCCAGACCTTGCTTCCGAGCGCGGCGATGACACGGTGTCGGCCGCCACCTCCTGTGTGTGATTCTCGGGCTTCGCCGGGTCCTCGTCGAATTCCGCACCGCCGATCGCGAGCAACGCGGGCTCTCCGCGGTATCCATGAGTCGGGAAGAGCGCGTCGAGCAGCGATGGATGGACATCGAGGCGCAGGACGTCGCCAAGGAGCACCTCGCCCTCCGCCGAACTCGCTCTCCCACCACCCCACTCCTCGCCAGCGGGCAGTGCATCCAATGGGAAGGCATGTAGAACGTCGTCCAAGGCCACGATCACCCTGGCGGCGCCGGAGAGCGATCCCCGCAAGGGATCGAGCAGCAGTCCGCGCAGTCGCACGCCAGCAAGCGCATCAGCAGCCAAGCGGTCCGTGCGGCCCGTCTCGCCGAGCCCTCGAGCCTCCGACGCGCTGCCGACACCGCGAAGCCAAGCTCCGACCGCATGCTCGATGGGCGCGACGGAGCCGAGGTCGAAGTACGTCAAGCTCGGGATCGGAGAGTTCGCCGGCGTCGTGGCCGCGGGACGCGGCCGCAGTACGAAGGCGATCATGCTGTCCGTCCCGCGTCGCGAGTTTCCATCAGTGGACGGTACGTCGGATAGCCTGAGGCGATGCCAGCCGACGAGCGCTTCACCGGGCGCGAGTCGGTCCGCGAGCAACTCGAGAGTCGGGTCGATGGGCGCGGTGGTCTCCAACAACTGGCCCGCGCGTCGCACGAGGTCGCGTTCCAACTGGTCCACGGCAGCGCTGGCTTGCTCGAGTTCCTTCGCGCTCGCGCCCGATTGGGCACGGCGCGTGAGTTCTTCGGTCGCGCCGCTCAACCTTCCGCGCAAGTCGATGACGACCAAATCGCCCGATGACGGAAGCGCGAGGCGAGCAGCGGTGAGACCTCCCGCGCGACTCGTCTCGCACAGCAAGAAGGTCTCGGCGATTGCAACCATGTCCGCAGGAAACACGCCCAAGCCGCTTGCGAGGGAGAGGGCGTGTCCAAGCTCGCTTTGACGCGATGCGAGCCGCTCCTCGACTTCGCGGTACGACCCGTCCAGGAGTGTCGCGCGCGTCAGGATGCGCAGGCCTCGTACGTAGTCCAGCGCGAGCTTCGCGAACGAGCGCCGCGCCTCGTCGTCCGAGCCACCGAGGCCGTCGACTGTGCTCCCGACCAGTGGGGCCTCGCTGGCGCGGATATTGGCGAGAACCCAACGCGTCGACGTAAGGTCTGAGTCGCCGTCCGGTCGAAGGCGTTCCAGATCCTGGACCAGCTGCTCCTGGATCGCCCGCGCGTCTGAGATTTCGCCTCGCTCGAAAAGAGTCTGTGACAGGCCTCCGAGCGCGCTCAGGCGATCGGGGTGGTCCGGGGAAACGTTGTGCTCCAACGTCTGCAGGACGAGCTTCTGGAGTTCGAGCGCCCCATCGAGGTCGCCGAGCGCACTTCTGGTCTGAGCGAGATTGAGGCGGTGCGCGGTCACTTCGTGATGATCGGCTGGAAAGCTCCGCTCGACGGACGACAACAGACGCTCCTGCAGTCCGCGGGCGGACTCGAGGTCACCCGCGTTGGCGAGGGTCACGGCCAGGTTGCCCGCTGCCTCCAGCAAATCCGGGTGGTCCGCCGGCATTGATTCCGACAACACGGCGAGCACGCGGTCGAGGATGGCTCGGGCTCCGGCGAGATCTCCGAGCAGCCCCAGGGTCAGCGCGAGCTTCATGCGCGCATTGCAAAGGTACGGATGATCGTCTGGCATCGTCCGCTCGAACACCTGGACCACGGACTCGAACAACGCTCGCGCGCCATTCACGTCACCGGTCTGCAAGAGGAACCAGCCGAGGTTCATCCGAGAGACGATTCGGTGCGGGTGCTCGTCCGGGAGCGAGCGCTCGCACATCGCGACGACCCGTCGGCACAGGGCCAACGACTCGTCGGGGTCGGTCAACGTCGAGGCGAGGTTGTTGACCGCGACGGCGAGGTTCGGATGATCCGCGGGAAGCTTGCGCTCGAAGACGTCCAGCGCCCGCTCGAAGAGCACGCGAGCTCCGCGCAGGTCCCCAAGCTTGAGCATGACGACACCAAGGTTCAGGCGTCCGAATGCCAAGTCGAGGTGATCCTCAGGGAGCGTGCGCTCGAGTTCCGCGAGTACTTGTTCGAGAATCGCCATGCTGCCGGGCAGGTCTCCCATCACCTGGAGTGTGACGGCGAGGTTCCCTCTCGCCACGATGAGTCGCGAGTCGTCAGCCTGCAGGCTGCGGCCGTATACGCTGAGCACGCGCTCCTGCAGGCTGCGCGCTTCGGCCAGATCCCCGAGCATCCCCAAGGTGACGGCCAGACGGCCGCGCGCCGCGGTCAACTCGAGGTCGTCGTCCGGCCCCCTGCGCTCGTAGGCATCGATCGCGCGCTCCTGCATGGCGCGCGCGACATCGAGATCACCCTTGGCCTGCAGCGTGCTCGCGAGAGTGATCAGGGCCTTGAGAACATCGGGGTGATCCGCTGATAGTCGACTGCTCCGCAGGAAGAGCACGCGTTCGTGTGCTGCCTGTGCCAATTCCAACTGCCCGAGCTGGTCGGCAAAGGTTCCGATGTCGAACAGGAGCTGCTCGCCCGCGGGGGTCATGTCGCTCGCGGACAGGGCGACCAGGAGGTCGATTGCCTGTGCCGCCGCGCGGCGCGCGCCTTCGGACTCCTTGCGCTTGGCCGACTGCTTCGCTTGTGCGAAGTGCTCACGCGCAGCGTCTACGGAGGAGTGTTCTTCCGTCGTCGCGGGGGTGGCGGCCGCCGCGTCTTGCGCAGTGGCCGGAACAGCATGAATCACGACAGTTCGAGCGCTGAGAACGAGGGCGAGTGCGGAGGCGAGCGTGAGCATGTCGATCTCGAGGGGGGGCAGTGGTCGAGGCGCTCCGGAACTCAAGTGGTTTCAGCGCGTGCGATCCTACCGGTAGCCGGCCGTCAGCACCCACGCCGTCCAGCCCCCTCCCCGCGCAGCGCGCAACCGGAATCGATCATCAGGTCCCTCGTCGCTTCCTCGGCCACCCTCCAAATCGAGGTGATTCGCACGTGCGGGGGAGCCTTGGGCAGAGCCTTCCTCAGGCTCGCGACGCTCTCTGCGCACGCTGACGTTTGCGAGCCCGAGCGGCCGCCGAACCCGACTTCGTTTCGGTCGAGCGCGGTGTGAGCCAAGCACGCTCAGGCGCGCACCACGTCCAGCGGAGCGACGCCACTGGACGGCGTCAGCCCCAGCCAGCGCGACTCCAACCCCGCGTAGAGCGCGCGCAAGTCCACCGTGTGGGGCACGTCGCCGTCGACGAGGTGCTCGAGGTCGGGCGCTGTGCCGTGCAGCCCGCCGCGCACGCCCCCGCCCACGAGCAGCACCGGCCCGCCCGCGCCGTGGTCCGTGCCGAGCGAGGCGTTCTCCGCCGCGCGCCGCCCGAACTCGCTGAACACGAGCGTCGTGACCCGGTCCGACCAGCCGTGCGCCGCCAGGTCCTTCTCGAACGCGGCCAGGCTCTCGGACAGCTGGCGCAGCAGGTCCTCGTGCGAGCGCGCCTGCCGCGCGTGCGTGTCGAAGTTGCCCAGCTCGAGCGCGAACAGGCGCGTGCCGAATCCGCCCACGACGAGTCGAGCGACGAGACGCAGTTGCCGGGCCAACTCGTACCCGGGGTACTCGGCGCGTTCCGGCTTGCCCGCCAGCGCCGACAGGCGTTCCACGGCCGTATGCGCCGCTCGCGCCGTGTCGCGCACGTACGCCCTGTCGCCTGCGCGCGGCAAGTCCGAGAGCTCGCGCCAGGACGACGTGAACTGCGGATGCGGAGCGGTCAAGCGGAAGGAGTGCTCGCTCTCGAAGCTGGGCGGCACGGCGCGCCGCGCGCGCGCCGAGAGCGGCAGCGGTCCGGATCCGATGTGCAGGAGCGGCATCGCGGCCGGATCGCGCTGCGCCAGCTGATCGGCCATGCGTCCGAGCCAGCCGACCTCGCCCGCGGGCTTGTCCGGCTCCGCCGTGTGCCAGATCTCCATCGCGCGGAAGTGCGAGCGGCTCGGGCCCGGGAATCCGACGCCGTGCACGACGGCCAGCTTGCCGTCCTGGAAGAGCTTCGCGGCCGGTTGCAGCGCCGGATTCAGGCCGAAATCGCCGTCGAGCGCCAGCGCCTTGCGCGGGCCGACCGCCAGCGTAGGCCGCAGGCGGTGGTAGGCGTCCTGCCGCAGCGGGACGACCGTGTTCAGTCCGTCGTTCCCGCCGGTGAGCTGCACGACGACGAGCACGCGCTCGCCTTGCGTGCCCTCGTCGGCACCCGCTCGCGCTCGTGCGGCCAGCGCGCGCGCGCGGCCCGGCAGCGCGAGCGCCGCTCCGACCGTCACCCCTCCCACTACGATCTGTCTGCGCGTCAGCATGGTTGCACCGTCACACGAGCTGGTATTCCGGCGACGTCATCACGAGCGCCGCGCACAAGCGCAGCGCGTCGTCGGCCGAGCCGCACTTCTCCGCGGCCGCGCGCACGATCGCGGCCAGCCGTTCGTCCTCGAGGCCCGGCAGCAGCTGCAGCAGCGCCATCTCCGCCGCCGCTGCGTTCGATGCGGGCCGCTCGCGCGCGCGCGTCAAATCCGTGCGCGCGTCGCCGTCGCGGCCCAGGTGATCGGCGGCGAGCGACGACAGGAAGTCCTGGCGCGCGATCCACGCGCCGACGTGGATCCAGGCCTTCCCGCCCTCCCAGCCCTTCACGGACGGCGGCCGGAACAACGTCTGGCCCATGCGCGCGGCGGCCGCGGCTGCCAGTCGCGGGCTGAAGCGCACGCCGAGCTGGCGCACGCTGCGCGCGACGAGTTCCACCGGCCCGGCGACCCGCGCGCGACGCGCGGCCGAGCTGAAGAACAGCTCGGAGGCCAGGATGGTCTCGACCGCGGCGCGCAGGCTCCAGCCGGAGTCGGTCAGCACCCTCGCCAGGTCCTCGACGGCACCCGGCGGAGGCTCAGGCATGGCCAGCTCGACCAGCAAGCGCCGCGCGATCCAGCGCGAGCAGGCCGGTTGCGCCAGCACGATGTCGATCACCGCGTCGCCGTCGAAGTTGCCGCTCTGGCCCAGCACGGTCTTCGGGCCCGCGTCGTGGCGGCGCGGCCGCGACGCGAAGCTCATCCCATCGGTGCCCCAGCCGGTGAGGGCGCGCGCGGCCTCCTTCACGTCGCTCTCGGTGTAGGCGCCCAGGCCGAGCGCGAAGAGCTCCATCAGCTCGCGCGCGAAGTTCTCGTTGGGCCGCCCGCCGACGTTGTCGTCGCCGTCGAGCCAGCGCAGCATCGCCGGGTCGCGCGCCACGGCGTGCAGGAGCACGCGGAAGTCGCCCAGGGCGTGCTGGCGGAACAGCTCGTTCTGCGCGTGCATCATGCGCACCTCGGAGACCTTGTCCCACGAGGTGGCGAAGTGGCCGTGCCACACAAGCGTCATGCGCTCGCGCAGCGGCGCGGCGCCCGAAAGCATCCGCGCCATCCACCAGCCGGCCAGCACGTCGACGTCGCCGCCGGCCAAGAGCTTCTCGGCGCCGCGCGCCAGCGCCGCGTCCGGTGCGCGCTCCTCGAACAGGCCGGCCAGCGACGCGTCGAAACCCTGCGCGAGCGCCGCGTCGATCTCCGCCGGCGTGCCGCCGAAGCCGGCGCGCGCCAGGAGGTGCGCGGCGGCGGCGCGGTCCCACGCACCGGGTCGGGGTCTCCAGCGGCTCAACGCAGCGTTCATCAGCGAGGCTCCGTCTTCGCCGGGCGCGTGCTCACCGGTTCGGTCAGCTGCACGCGCGCGCGCAGCTCGAGCGCGTGCTCGATCGGCGTAGTTGTGGTCAGCTCGAGCCGCTCGACCGTGCGCGTGAGGGTGACGAGGGCGTCCGTGCGCGCCTGCGCTTCCTCGGCCGTGTGACCCTTCTCGAGCATGTTGTTGGCCACGAGCGCGTCCAGGTTCTTCACGAGGTACGTCGCCACCGCCGGACCGCGCAGCAGTAGGCGCTCGCCGCGCACGTCGCCGCGCATGTCGCTGGGCGCGCGCTTGGCCGTCAGGTCCTGCACCAGCTCGCGCACGAGGCTCTCGTGCGTGCCCAGGATCAGCGTCCGGCCGACGTGCGCGCAGGCCGGGACGAGGTTGTGGACGATGTCGATCCCCTCCCCGGCGCGCGGCGCGAGCGGGCGCGCCACGCTGATCTCGACGTCGCCTTCGCGCGCCACCGACAGGAGCAGCGGCTGCTGGCGCTTCTGGGCTCGGTCGGCGTTCAGGACGCCGACGGTGGTCTGGAATGCCGCCAGGATCTGCGGCGCGGTGGTCTCGGGATCGTCGAGATCGACCAGAAGCGCCGCGGCCGGCAGCTCGATCTCGGGCGTGCGGTTGGCGTCGAAGCGAGCCGGGCGGCCGACCACGCGCAGCCACGGCCCGAGCTTGGGCAGGAGCTCCTCGGCCACGTCGACGCCGCCGAAGAGCAGCGACAGGTCGGCGAATCCGCGCGCGATCTGCGGGACCTCCTCGGGCCGGAAGAGCTCGGCGCGCTGCTGGTAGATCGCGCTCAAATCGCGGTGCACGACCAGGTCGAAGCACTCTGCACCCGGGTCGGCCGGAGCCGGCAGCGCGCGCGGTGCGCCGGTCGGCTCGAGGTTCGCCGGAACCGTCAGGCCGTCGGCGCGCAGCGCGATGTCGAACGCGCTGCCCTCGACGCGCGCGGAAAGCGTCCACGTGCTCGCGCCGGCGATGCGCGCCAGAGGCGTGCCCAGCAGGTAGTGGGCACCCGGGTCCTGCCCCATGGCGATCAGGTCCGCCAGCGGTGCCTCGTCCCCGTCGGCGGGCGGCGCCTTCTCCTCCGCGGATCCCTGCGCCTCCGCCGATCCCTTCGGGTTCAGCGACCGCAGCGCGGCCACGTCCATCCAGGCCCACACGAGCGCGTCGGTCGCGCGCGCTCCGCGTGCAGCCACAAACGGCGCGCTCCCGGCCAGGCTCTCCGGCTCCTCGCCCGCATCGCGATCGAGGGCGTCGCGCAGCCAGCCGGGGCTCGAGGCCAGCACGAGCAGATCGCCGCGCTGCGCCAGCGCGAGCGGACCCAGGTACCAGGTGCGCGCTCCCTCGTTCTCGTCGTTCGGCTCGAGCGCGGAGGCGTCGATGCCGCTCTCGCGCACCACGAGCTCGAGCGCGCGGTCGATCGCGGCCGTCAGCCAGGCCTCGTCGCTGGCCCGCACGCAGGCCACGAACGCGGGCTTGCCACGGCGGAAGGTCACGCCGAAGCCGGCACCGCGCGCGGCCAGGTGAGCCAGCCCGTCGGCGGTCGAGCCCCCCAGGATCTCGGCCAGGTTCGCCAGGTTCTTGCGGGCCTCGGCGTCGAGGCCCTCCTCGATCAGGGCCCCGAGCGGCGAGGCGCCCAGGGCGCACGCGAAGGGCTCGTCGCCGCGCCGGCCGAGGAACTCCCCGAGGTGCGGCGCCTCGACGTAGACCATCGCGCTGGCGGGGATCAGGCGGGCCGGGTCGAAGGACGGGGATGCGCCCGGGATCTGGAGCAGCAGGCAGAGGACGATGTGCATGTCGGTGCCGGTCCGGAAGAGTTGGAAGGCCGCGCCGTCAGCGTACGACGCGCGCCTCTCCTGCGCCGAAGCCTCCCCACCATTTGCGGCGCGGGGCTCCGGGAACGGTTTTCGCGCCTCCGCAGGTCTTCCACGGCGGGTCGATCCCGTCCGCTCGCCCGGGCTCCTGAGCGCGCCCTCGACGACCCGCGACCGCAATGCACCGCAGGGCGCGACGTGGGCCAAATCGTGATCTGTCTCGGGACTCAGCGCGGCGAGACCGGCTGCTCGGCGTCGACGCCGGTTCTCGAGCTCGCTCCAACATCCGGCGTGCACGGGATGCCGATTGCCGATTCGAACGCAGGCCGCAACGTCTCCACCGCTGGCCCCGCGCGGAATAGAGACGTGCTTCCATCGCTCGAGCGATCGAGTCGCCCCGCCTCGTATTCAGCGTCCGCACATGAGAATTCGGGTGCGACTGCTCTGCGCTCCGGCGACCTCGCTACCATGCCGGCGCGTGCGTATCGAAAGCGGCCCCCTGTTCCAGGCGCCATCTGAGCCGGACCTTTGTGCAGCGGAACCCCCTCAGTTGCGTGCCCGATCCGGGCGCGCGGGTCCAAGTCCAGCCACGAGACACGCTTCTGACGCCAGAACTGGCGAGAAAGACACGATGATGATGTCCAAAACCCTGATCGCGTTGGCCAGCCTCGGCCTCGCGCTGACGGCGGCCTGTGCGACGACGGAGGGTGCGCAAGCCGTCCTGCCCGTTGCGCAGGATCCGTTCGAAGGCACGATCGGTCGCACGTCGGCGGACTCCAAGCCGGATTTCCCCAAGGACGCCGCCGCGCCCAAGGGCGCTCCGAACGTCCTGCTCATCATGACCGATGACGTCGGGTGGGGCGCATCGTCCACGTTCGGCGGTCCCGTTCCGACGCCGACGTACGACAAGCTGGCCAAGGCCGGCCTGCGCTACAACACGTTCCACACGACGGCACTTTGCTCGCCCACGCGCGCGGCGCTGATCACCGGACGCAACCATCACACCTGCTCGACCGGCGTCATCACCGAAATGGCGACGGGCTACCCCGGCTACACCTCGCTGATGTCGACGAGCTGCGGCACCATCGGCGAGACGCTGCGCCAGTCCGGCTACAGCACGTCCTGGTTCGGCAAGAACCACAACGTGCCCGACTGGCAGTCGAGCCAGGCCGGGCCGTTCGACCTCTGGCCGACCAGCCTGGGCTTCGAGCATTTCTACGGCTTCATCGGCGGCGACACCGACCAGTGGCATCCGGCCATCTACGACGGCACGAAGCCGGTCGAGGCGCCGGATGACCCGAACTACCACTTCGACGCCGACCTGGCCGACCACGCCGTCGAGTGGATCCACCAGCAGCACTCGCTCGCGCCGGACAAGCCCTTCCTCGCCTACTACACGCCGGGCCTCTGCCACGCGCCGCACCACGCGCCGAAGGACTGGATCGCGAAGTTCAAGGGCAAGTTCGACCAGGGCTGGGACAAGGTGCGCGAGGAAACGCTCGCGCGTCAGATCGCGCAGGGCGTCGTCCCGGCCGGCACGCAGCTCACGGCGCGGCCCAAGGAGATCGCCGCGTGGGATTCGCTCAGCGCCGACCAGAAGAAACTCTCCGCGCACATGATGGAGGTCTACGCGGCCTGCCTGGCCTATGTGGACCACAACATCGGGCGCGTCATCCAGGCGGTCGAGGACTCCGGCGAGCTGGACAACACGATCGTCATCTACATCCAGGGCGACAACGGTGCCAGCGGCGAAGGCACGATGCAGGGCCTGTCGAACGAAGTCGGCGTCGCCGCGAACGGTGTCCCGGAGAGCCTCGAATACCTCCTCTCCATCATGGACGACCTGGGCGGCCCGCTGACCTACAACCACTACCCGGTCGGCTGGGCGCACGCCATGTGCACGCCGTTCCAGTGGACGAAGCAGGTCGCCTCGCACTTCGGCGGCACGCGCAACGGGCTGGTCATCTCGTGGCCGAAGCACATGAAGCAGACCGGCCAGGTGCGCTCGCAGTTCTGTTCGGTCATCGACATCGCTCCGACCATCCTCGAAGCCACCGGCGTCCAGCCGCCGACGATGATCAACGGCGTGAAGCAGTCGCCCATCGAGGGCTCGAGCCTGGTGTACAGCTTCAACGACGCCAAGGTGCCCACGCGCCACACGACGCAGTACTTCGAGATGATCGGCAACCGCGGCGTGTACGACGACGGCTGGGTCGCTTGCACCACGCCGCGCCGTCTGCCCTGGCAGGCTGCGGCCGACAGCAGCCCGGACGACTTCAAGTGGGAGCTCTACCACGTCGCGGAGGACTTCTCGCAGGCGAAGAACCTCGCCGCCGCGAACCCGGCGAAGCTCAAGGAGCTCCAGGGCGTCTTCGACGTCGAAGCGAAGAAGTACAACGTCCTGCCGCTCGACGCCTCGTTCATCGCTCGCGTGGACGTGTCCATCCGCCCGAGCCTCACGCGCGGACGCAACTCGTTCACCTACTATCCGGGGACGATCCGTATTCCCGAAGGCGCGGCGCCGGACGTGAAGAACAAGTCCTTCACCGTCACGGCGGAGGTCGAGATGCCCCAAGGCGGGGCCGAAGGCGTGCTCGTCACGCAAGGCGGACGCTTCGGTGGCTGGGCATTGGTCGTCATGGACGGCAAACCGGAGTTCGACTACGCCTTCTCCAACCAGAAGCAGCACAAGTACCGCATCGCTTCGGGCGACAAGCTGTCCGCCGGCAAGCACACGATCCGGTTCGAGTTCGAGTACGAGGGTCCTGGTCGCGGCAAGCCCGGCACCGGCACGCTCAGCGTGGACGGCAAGCAGGTCGCCCAGGGCAAGATCGAGCAGACGATCCCCGCCCGCTTCTCGCTCGACGAGACCTTCGACGTGGGCCTGGACAACGGCACGCCGGTGGTCGAGGACTACGTCGACAAGATGCCGTTCCGGTTCACCGGCGACCTGAAGAAGGTCGTCGTCGAGCTCGGCAAGAGCGGGCCCCTGGCGAGTGAAGAGCAGGCCCTCCACGACGCGGACCGGACGGTCGCGGCCGTGCGGGACTAGACACTGCGAGAGCTGAGAAGGCGTTCCCACTGGCCGAGCCCGTTGCCGCCAAGCAGCGGGCTCGGCCACGACTCGGGTGATCTGGCCGCACCCGTCCCAACGGGTGCGGCGCAACTCATCGACTCATCATGAAGAAGCAGTCCATCCTCACGTTCGCCGCGCTCGCCCTCGTCGGAGTCGCGACGGCTCACGCCGCCGACCCGCTGCCCTCGTGGAACGACACCGCGCCGAAGAAGGCCATCGTCGCCTTCGTCGAGCGCGTGACGAAGGCCGGCTCGTCCGACTTCGTCCCGCCCGCCGAGCGCATCGCCACGTTCGACAACGACGGCACGCTGTGGGCCGAGCAGCCGATGTACTTCCAGCTGCTCTTCGCGCTCGACCGGGTGAAGGTGATGGCGCCGCTGCACCCGGAGTGGAAGGACAAGGAACCGTTCGCCTCACTGCTGAAGGGCGACGTGAAGGGCGCGCTGGCCGGTGGTGAACCTGCGATGGTCGAGATCATGATGGCCACGCACGCCGGCATGACCACCGAGGAGTTCGAGCGGATCGTCAAGGACTGGGTCGCCACCGCGAAGCATCCGACGACGAAGCGGCCCATCACCGAGATGGTCTACCAGCCGATGCTCGAGGTGCTGGCCTACTTGCGCGCGAACGGTTTCAAGACGTTCATCGTCTCCGGCGGCGGCATCGACTTCATGCGGCCCTGGGCCGAGAAGACGTACGGCATCCCGCCCGAGCAGGTCATCGGCAGCAGCATCAAGACGAAGTTCGAGCTACGCGACGGCAAGCCCGTGCTCGTGCGCCTGCCGGAGGTGAACTTCATCGACGACAAGGACGGCAAGCCCGTCGGCATCCACCAGCACATCGGCCGGCGCCCGATCGCCGCGTTCGGCAACTCCGACGGGGACCTGCAGATGCTGCAGTGGACCGCGGCGGGCAGCGGCCCGCGCTTCTGCCTCTACGTCCACCACACCGACGGCGAGCGCGAGTGGGCCTACGACCGCGCTTCGTCGATCGGCCGGCTGGACAAGGGGCTGGACGAAGCCAAGGCCAAGGGCTGGACGGTTGCGGACATGAAGCAGGACTGGAAGCGGGTCTTCGCGTTCGACGGGCCGTGGGAGGCCGGCGCTCCGAAGTGAGCCCGCCGCGGAATGCGGGGCGCGTGCCGGCCGATCAGGCGGACGAACCCTGCTCCTCCGCGCGCCGACTCGCGCGCCAGAGCAGGATCGCCGCCGGGATCGTCGCCACGCTCGCGACGAGCATGAGCAGCGCGACGCTCTCGAGCCGCCAGCCGAGGACGTCCTCCGCAGCGCGGATGTAGTCGTTCGTCAGGCCGAACGAGCCGTTCGACGCGTAGTGGACGCGCGCGCTTGCGCTCGTCATGAGCCCGATGCACAGGATCACGTTCTTGCCCGCCAGGTACCAGCCGACGGTGCCGTAGAGCGCACGTTCCAGTTTCGAGTCGGTGAAGCCGCCGTCGAGCGCCTTCCAGAGCGCCAGCGTCGCGAACGCGAGCTCGCCCGCGTGACCCGCGAGCAGGTGCAGCAGCTCCTTCGCGGACGTCAACGCGATCGCCGGGTAGATCACGGCGACGAGCACCATCGCGATCCAGCGCCAGTAGCCTTCGAGGAACCGCCACGCCGCATACGCGAGCCCGCCGACGACGAGCGCGACGAGCACGAGGTGCTGCTCGCCGTGGACGGCCGCCGCGTGGCCCACGGGCGAGATCGCCGGGACCGCCGGCATCCCGCACAGCCACGCGAAGCCGGCGTGCGCCATCTCGTGCACGAGCGACGACAGGAACCAGCCCATGTACTGGAGGATCGGCGTCCAAGCGAAGACCGGCGCGGTGGCGAGGCCGAGTGCGAAGTACCCCCATGGTGCGCGCCGTGCGGACACGCGCTCGCGCCGGTCGCGCACGTTCAGCGCGGTCTCGACGCGGTCGTAGCTCGTCGACGGAGCGGACCTCGTCGACGGTGCGGAGATCGTCGGCGATGCGGAAAACGTTGCAGCCGGCGGCGCCGTCATGCGCATCACGAGCGGCTCGACGCGCAGCAATCCGCCGCAGCTCGAGCACATCCGCTCGTCCGCCTCGCGCGCGCGTCCGCACTTGGGGCAGGAGGTGTCCAGGCTGGTCGTCACGCCATTCCCTGTCGGCCGGGAAGGGCCTGGAGCCCAAGTCGACTCGTGTCACCGGCCCAGGACTCCTGCTGACCTCTACTTGGCGGCGGCGGCCTTCAGCGTGTCAAGCCAGGCGACGAGGTCGGCGAACTCGCTCGGCGAGAGAAGGGACACCAGGCCATCGGGCATCACCGACATCGGGATCGTGCGCCGGCTGACGACCTCCTTGGCCTCGAC
Organism: Planctomycetota bacterium; assembly: GCA_031400875.1. Lineage (GTDB taxonomy): Bacteria > Planctomycetota > UBA1135 > UBA1135 > JAEUHZ01. The sequence continues at coordinate 75,070 of JANNQS010000012.1, forward strand.
GCGCGTGATCGTCCCCGTCGCGTCCCAGAGCTCGATCGCGTCCTTGGTCTCGGACTTCAGCATGCCGTACGCGACGAGGCCGTCGTCGAGCTCGAGCGCCACGGTCCGGTAGCCGTCGGCCACGCGCTTCGAGGGCTCGAGGATCGACGTGATCAGCTCGTCGCGCGGGTACTTGAGCGCGACGTCGGACAGATCCGGGCCGACGGGCGTGCCCGTGCCTGCGACCACGTGACAGCGGATGCACATCGGGCCGTTGGTCTGCCGGAAGATCTCGTAGCCGCGAACCGGATCGCCGGGGTGCTCGAGCGCGAAGGCACGATGCGCCGCGCCGACGGCGGGAACTTCGCTCTCGAACAGCGTGCCGCCCATTTCCTCGCTCATCCTCAGCGCGAACGACCACTGTCCCCCGCCGTTGCCGACGCGCAGGAGGATCGTGTTCGAGCCGGAGACGAGCGGCGCTTCGAATCGATCGGCGTCGGCCGTGAAGGCGCGCACCCCCTGGAAATCGTGGTGCATCTCGCCATTGATCCAGACGCTGCACTGGTCGTCGCTGCCCAGGCGGAACTGCGCCGTGCGCGCGCGCGGCGAGGTCACGGTCGTGTACGCGAAGACTTCCGACTCGGTGACGTCGTCGATCTGCTTCTCGAGGTCCACGAAGCCGTTCGCCTGAGCGATGTGGTCAATCCAGGCGACTTCACGGCCGGCGAGGCCTTCCAGGGCGCGCGTGAAGTCGACGTCGGCCGGGTCGATGCGCGGTGCAGCGTCCTGGCGAGCGAACGGGCCGATCAGCTTCCAGCCGCGGATCGCCTGCGGCTCGGAGTAGATCGCGCGCACTTGCTCGAGCACGTCGGACGCGAGCGGCCACTGCGCATGCAGGGACTCGATCGCAGGTCGCGCTGCGACGCGGATCGCAGACAGCGCGCCCTGGCAAGCGAGGCGCAGGCCATTGTCGGGCAGCGACAGCCCCTCCAGGTACGCGGCCAGAGCGCGCTCGTCGGGCGTGCGCGCGAGTGCGGCGATCGCGTCGCTGCGGGTTTCGGGGTCCGCGACCAACGCGAGGACCGACGGCACGTGCTGAACGAGCGCCAGCCAGCCGAACGCGCGGCAGGCCGCGCGCCGCACGGCCGCGTCCTCGTCGCCGAGCAGCGGCTCGAGCGTGCTCGCAGCCGGCGCGCCGCGCGCTGCGACGTAGGCCGTGATCGCGGCCGCGCGCACCGCGCTCGATCCGCGCCCGAGCCGGCGCTCCAGCGTCGCGAGCGAGCGCACGTCGCCCTGCCGGCCGAGCGCCGCGAGGCAAGGCAGCACCTGCGCGTCGAGCGCGCTCTCGTCGCCCGCGATCCTGTCGAGCATCACCAGCAGCTCGGGCGCCCCGATCCGCGCCGCGGCCTCCACTGCGTGCGTGCGTTCCTCGTCGCTGGCCGAATTTGCTTCGAGCACCGACGCGATCACAGGGCCGGCCTCGGAGTCGCGCAGCGCGCCCAACAAGTCGAGGATCGCGATGCGGACGCTCGGCTCGGTCTCGCGCGCCCAGCGCGCGTGGACCGCGGCGAGCCCGGCCTCGTCGTGTGCATCCTGGAGCGCCCGCAGCGCCGCGAGGCGTACGGCGGGCGCCCGGTCCTCGAGAGCGGCGCGCAATCCTGCGAGCGCGGCCGGCGTCCCCTCCCAGTCGACGGCTTTCGCCGGCGGCGGCTTCGCGGCCGGCTGGATGCTCCACCACTTGCCGTCCCACGGCTCGGTATTCCGCACGCTGTCGGCCAACGCGACGAGCGCACGCAAGCGCAAGCCTTCGTCGGCGGCTGCGCGCACGGTGCGAGCGAGCATCGCCACGCACGGTGCCGTGAAGTTCTCGCGCAGCACCTCGATCAAGTCGCCCTGGATGACGGCGCTGCCCACGAGCACGTCGGGCACGGACCCGTTCGCGCGCAACGCCTGGACGATCGCGAAGCGCTCCCAACGGTCTTCGGCCAGCTCGAGGGCCAGAAGAAGCGCGCCCTCGCGCTCCGCCATGGCGGCTCGCTCCGCGCTGCGCTGCGTGGATCGAGGAGGCCCGTCGCGGCCGTGCTCGAGGAGCCGCGCCATCGACCCGGCGGCCTGGCGTCGCACGAAGGGATCCGCGTGCCGGAGGAGCGGGACGAGCCGCCGGAGCACGGCGCGCGGCGCGTCACCGTCGAACGCGAGCCAGCGCGCGAGCAGCACGCCGGCGAGGTCTCGTCGCCAGCCGTCTCGCCCCGCATCGCCCGCCTCGGAGAGCTGGCCTCCGCGCGCGAGCGCATCGAGGGCCCACATCGCGTGCAGCCTCGACGTCTCCGACCCCGGCCCGGTCGCCGCAGCCAGAAGGGCGTCGACGGTTTCCGCGGCGGGTCTGCGCGCGAGCTCGCGCTGGGCGCGCGTGCGCTGCCGGTAGCTGTGGTCGTCGAGATCGCTGACGAGTGCCGCGGTCGTCGCCGGCAACTCGCGCGCGCGATTCGGCACGCGCGCGTCGTCGTCCGCACGCCGGATGCGCCAGATGCGCCCGCATTCGGTCGGGTTCGTCCAGCCGTCGTTGGCCCAGTCGCTCACGTACAGGAACCGGCCGTCGGGTGACTCGCACACGTCGAACGGCCGGAAGCTCTTCACGTCGCCGGCGGTGACGAAGTCCTCGTCCTTCGCGACGCGAAACGTCGCGCCGTCGCGCTCGAGCTCGAATCGGCGCAGCACGCCCTTCCCCCACTCGCAGTGGAACCAGCTGCCGCGGTACGGCGCGGGCCAGGCCGCCTCGCGGTAGACGAGGCCGCCGCACGGCGAGCCGCCGCCGTAGTCCTTCATGCACGGCAACGTGCGCTCGGGACGTTGCGTGTAGTCCCACGGATAGCCGTACGCCCCGCCCGGGACGATGTGCGTCACGCGCGTCCACCAGCCCAGGCCGTCGTCGGTGTTGTCGTACGTGAACATCTCGCCGTTCGCGTCGATCGCGACGTCGAGCACGTTGCGCAGCCCGCGCGCGACGACCTCGAGCTCGGTGCCGTCGGGCAAGAGCCGCACCACGCCGCCACCGCGCAGCTGGATGCTCGAGCCGTCGCGGCCCGTCGCGCCGGGGATGCCCTTGTCGCCGACCGCCACGTACAGGCGGCCGTCGAGGCCGAAGCGGATGCCCGAGACGATGTGATCGTTGAAACCGTCCGGCCACCAACCCGGCGCGGGCGGACCCAGGTTCGTGAGGATCTCCTCGCGCTCCTCGGCGACGCCGTCGCCGTCCTTGTCGCGCAGGCGAGTCAGGAACGGCATGTTCATCACGTAGACGTCGCCGTCCTTCTCCTCGAGGCCCATCACGGCGTAGAGCTTCTCGGCGAAGGCGGTTTTCGTGTACGTGCCGTCCGCGTTCCAATGCAGCTGGATCACGCGGTCGAGCGGCTGGTCGGTCGGGCCGGGCATGTCCATGCGGTCCTCGCCGACGAGCAGCGAGCCATCGTCGAGGCACAGGACCGCGCTCGGCCACAGGATCTCGGGCGCTTCGGCCACGAGGTCGACACGAAACCCGTCCGGCGCTGTCGGGCCGACGCGCTTCGGCTCGGGCTCTTGTGCCGCCGCGTTCGTGGCGCAGAAGCAGACGGCGGCCAGCCCGAGCCCGAAGCCTCTGCGCGTTCGCATCGCGCAGGAGGATAACGCGCAACAGGATCGCAGGACCATGCCGCGCCGACCCGGTCGCACAGTAGGCTGAATCCAGCCATGGACACGTCGAGCTTCCGGACCACCCGCTGGAGCGTCGTCCTCGAGGCGACGGCGCCGGCGCAGGAGTCGCGCGCAGCGCTCGAGTCCTTGTGTCGGACCTACTGGTACCCGCTCTACGCGTTCGTGCGCCGCCAGGGGCGATCCCACGAGGAGGCGCAGGACCTGGTGCAGGGTTTCTTCGCGCGCATGCTGGAGAAGCGCGACTGGCGCGTGGCGCCCGAACGCGGCCGGTTTCGTGCGTTCCTGCTGGTCTCGATGCGCAACTACCTGGCCAACGACTGGCACGCGGAGAACGCGCGCAAGCGCGGCGGCCACGCGCAGCTCCTCTCGATCGACGCCGACGCGGGATCCCGCTACGCCGCGGAGGCCGTGGACGAGGCCACGCCCGAGAAGGAGTTCGACCGCTCGTTCGCGCTGCAGCTGCTCGATGATGCCTTGCACGAGCTCGGCGAAGAGCAACGGCGGGCGCACAAGGGCGAGCAGTTCGAGCGCCTGCAGCACTGCTTGACGGGCAGCTCGGAGGAAGTGCCCTACGCCGAGCTCGCGGCGGCGCTCGCGATGAGCGAAGGCGCCGTGCGCGTGGCCGTCCACCGGCTCCGCAAGCGCTACGGCGAGCTCGTGCGCCGCGCGGTCGGCGACCTCGTCACGGGCCCGAGCGAGGTCGAGGCCGAAGTCCAGGCGCTGCTGGATGCCCTGCGAGGCTGACGGAATCCGTGTAACACGGACGCGCGGCCCCTTCTTCGGGGATCGAAGGCCCCCCGATCCCCCAGCCAGACGTTCGTTCCATGCCCATCCTCGCGCTGCTCGCCGCCCTCGTTCCCGTCTCGACTCTCGCCCAGGACCTCTCCGGCAGCTGGAAGGGACGCATGGAGCCCCAGGGCCTGTCCGCCGAGCTCCAGCTCGACCTGAAGAGCTCGGCGCAGGCGTGGACCAGCACCCTCCTGTTCCGCGCCGGCCCCGACGGCGGTCCCTTGCCGATCGGCGAGCTGCGCGTCGGCGCCGAGGACGTCTTGGTCCAGACGACGATCGAGGGCGCCGATGTCCGGCTGAGCCTCCTGCTCGAGGACGAGCTCCTGCTCGGGACCGTGCGCGCCACGGAAGGGACGCGCGTGCTGGCCGAGGGTCCCGTCGGCCTCGCGCGCGCGGCGGACGCCGGAGCGCAGTCCCGTCTGACGCGTTGGCTCGACGCGCAGGGCGACGCGCTCGAGCCCGCGCGGCGGCGGGCGGTGATCGAGTCGGCGCTCGAGCGCGTGATCTCGAACTACGTGTTCCTCGATCGCGCCGAGCAGGCTGTCGCCGACGTCCGCGCGCGCCTGCAGCGCGGCGATTACGACGCGGTCACGACGGCGGCGCGCCTCGCGGAGGAGCTCGGCCGGCACCTCGCCGAATCGACCGGCGATCGGCACGTCCGGGTCAAGTACGGCGCTGCGCCGGTCGCGGAGCGTGAGGAATCGCCGGCCGAGCTCGACGCGTTGCGTCACGAAGCCGAGGCCGACGATTTCGGCATCGGAGCCGCGCGCGTCCTCGCAGGCAACGTCGGGGACCTCGAGATGCGCAAGTTCCACCGCGTCGAGTACGCGGGCGATGCGCTCGCGGCCGCGATGGGCAAGCTGGCCGGAACCGATGCACTGATCGTCGACCTGCGCGCGTGCCACGGCGTTGATCCGGTGATGGTCGTGCTGGCCGCGAGCTGGTTCTTCGAGGGACGTCCGCGCCGACTCAGCGACACCGCGCGCCGCTGCGACGGCACGACGACGCAGCACTGGACGGCCGCGTGGCTGCCCGGCCGGCGCTACGCAGGGAAGCCGCTCTACGTGCTGACCGCGCAGCGCACGTTCTCGGCGCCGAAAAGCCTCGCGTACGAGCTGCAGCAGATGCGGCGCGCGACGATCGTCGGCGAGACGACGGGCGGCGGTGCGCACCCGGGAGCCTGGTTCCCGCTCGACGAGCGCTTCGCGATCTTCGTGCCGCTCAGCCGCTCGATCAGCGCGACCTCGGGCGGCGACTGGGAAGGCGTCGGCGTGAAGCCGGACGACCCGTGCCCCGCCCCGCAGGCGCTCGATCGCGCTCACCGCGCCGCGCTGGCGAAGCTCGGGCGCGCGACGGAGCGCCGGTAGACTGCGATGCACCCTACGACACACATGCGACGCTGCTCGAAGTGCGGGGCGACGATCCCGAGCGCCCGCGCGAGCTGCCCGCGCTGCCTGCTGGAGCTAGCGGTCTCTCCGGGCTCGGCCGGCGACGTTGCGCCCGAAACGGCCGCGCCGCGCCGTCGCGCTCCGGCGCCGACGCCCGAGGAGCTGGCCGACGCGTTCCCGCTGCTCGAGATCCGCGAGCTCGTCGGCGAAGGCGGCATGGGCGTCGTCTACCGCGCGCGGCACAAGCAGCTCGAGCGCGACGTCGCGCTGAAGATCCTGGCCCCGGGCACGACGGACGACGCGCGCTTCGCCGAACGCTTCCTGCGCGAAGCGCGCACGCTCGCGCGTCTCGACCATCCGGGCATCGTGCGCATCTACGACTTCGGCCAGTCGGGCGGGCGCTGGTTCTTGCTGATGGAGTTCGTCGAGGGCACGAACCTGCGGCGCCTGGTGAGCGAGAAGCGGCTTTCCTCGCGCGACACGCTCGCGATCGTGCCGCAGATCTGCGACGCGCTGCAGTACGCGCACGACGAAGGCGTCGTCCACCGCGACATCAAGCCCGAGAACGTGCTCGTCGACGTCAAGGGCCGCGTGAAGCTGGCGGACTTCGGCCTGGCCAAGCTGGTCGGCGCGAGCAGCGACGTGCACGGCACGCAGACCGACGCGGTGATGGGCACGCTGAACTACATGGCGCCCGAGCAGCGCTCGCGCCCGCGCGACGTCGACCACCGCGCCGACATCTTCTCGCTGGGCGTCGTCTTCTACGAGATGTTGACCGGCGAGCTGCCGGCCGGACGTTTCCAGCCGCCTTCGCAGCGCGTGCAGGTCGACGTGCGGCTCGACGCGATCGTGCTCAAGAGCCTCGAGTCGCAGCCCGAGCGCCGCTACCAGCACGCGGTCGACGTGCGCACGGACGTCGACGAGCTGGCCGGGGACCCGTGGCCGATCCCGGAAGAGGACGTCGAGGAGACCGTCGAGGAGAACGTCACATGGAGCAGGCCGCGCGTCCTTGCGGCCTTGGCCGTGATCGCGCTCGCTGCGTGGCTCGCCTTTTGGCAACTGTTCGAGCGCGGGGCCGCGGCCCTGATTCCGGTCAGCCTGGTCCTCGGCGTGTTGGCGTGCGCGTCGGTCGTGCGCACGCGCCAAAGACCCGCCGAGCCTTCGGACGAGCCGAGCCTCTTCGTGGACGTGGTCGTCGGCAGGCTGCGCAAAGGCTACAGCAAGCGCCTGCCGGCGTGGCTGGGCACGCGCGCCGTCGTCGCCGCGCTGCTCTTCGCGCTCGGCTGCGTCGCGTGGGTCTTCCACAACATCTCGACCTGGGAGCGCGGCATCACCGACTACCGCCAGGTCCTGGGCGGCTTCGCCGGCACATCCGGCTGGGGCGCCGTGCGCATCGAGCGTCTGGCCGCGGAGATGATGCCGGGCCACGAGTTCGTGGCGCGGCTGACTTCGGTCGACGCACTCGACACGCCGCACTGGTTGCGGCAGGAGTGGTACATCGCAGTCGCACTCGGCCTCTGGTGCGCCGGCGGCCTCGTGCTTTTCGCCACGCGATCCAATGTGCGCAAGTGGGGCATCGTGCGCGACCAGGTCTTGCTCGCCGCCGGAGCGACGTTCGTCGCCGCGCTGGCGATCGCGCGCTTCGACATGTCGATGCCCTCGCCGCTCGCGATCACGATGGACCACGTCGCGCGCGAAGACCTGGAAGAGGCGGCCTCGGCCCTGCGGCTGGCGCTGCTCGAGCACGGCTACCAGATCGAAGCGCGCAGCAACTGGAACGTCGTCGACCGCAAGTCGGGAGAGACGGTCGGACAGGCCGTGCTCCTCGACGCGCAAGACCCCTCGCCCTTCGACCGCTGGCGCGTCGACGTGCGCAGCGGCCCTCGTCGCGTCACGCCGCACTTCGACGTGTGGCTCGTGAACGTCGCGGGCGTGGAAGGCACGCACGTGCGCTGGGACCTGGGCTACGTGCGTTCCGACCAGGCGCAGCGCTTCGAGGGCGAGAAGGCCTGGATCGCGGAGCTCGGACGAGAGATGGGCCGTGAGTGAAGTCGCATGCGGCGCCCGCGCGCCCGCCGGGGCGAGTGGGCCGGAATGAGATCCGCTCTGCGACACGAAAAGTTGGTTCTCCTGTCTACTGCAGGCCTCCTGCCGTCATGCAGGAGTGTCGGGAGCCGTCCATCCACCGTCTTCGTCACGCCCGTCCCGGCCGGACCTGCCCATGAACAGCGCCATCCTTCCCCTTCTCTCGCGCGGCGCGATGCTCACGCTCGCGACCCTGCTCGCGGCGCCCGCTCGCGGTTCCACGAACATGCTGGTCAACGGGAGCTTCGAGACCTGGTCCGGCGGGCTCTACCCGACCGACCAGCCCGACCGCCGGTTCAACGACGGCACGCTGGTCGTGCCGGGCTGGAACTTCGCCATCGGGCTGAGCTCGGACGTGTACCGCGACCTGAACGCGACCGGCGCGCAGTCGAGCTACTACGACGCCGCCCACCTCGACTGGTTCGCGGGCTCGGGCAGCTTCTTCACCACGAATGAAGGCGTCAGCCAGACCTTCAACGTGGTGGCGAACACGTGGCACCGCGTGACGTTCCGCATGGCGCCCGGGGGCATCAACCACACCGGGAGCTGGATCGAGAACGCGACCGTCGGCTCGAGCTGGCTCGTCGACGTCACCGGCGCCGTCGTCGGCACCGTCAGCCAGTCGTTCAACACGGACCTGACCGACTTCGACGCGTCGGCGACGACGAACCCGCTGGCGTGGACGCCGCAGTCGCTGTTCTTCCTGAGCAACTCCGCCGGTGGCGCCGTCACGCTCCAGTTCACGGCCTACGGCGACATGACGCACGTGTTCCTGGACGACGTCGTCGTGACCGAGTACCCGATGCCGTTCAACGACGGCTGCGGGACGGCGACGGCGATCAGCGGTCCAGGCCCGCACCCGTTCGACAACTCGGTGTGCTCGACGGGGACGGAGGGGCAGAGCGAGAGCCTGTGCCTCTTCGGCGGGCAGACGGCGATCGAGCGCGACGAGTGGTTCATCTGGACTGCCGGAGCCAACGGCACGGCCACGCTCACGACGTGCGGCGGCATCGCGGGCGGGAGCAGCCCGGACACGAAGGTCGCGATCTACTCCGGCAACGTCTGCCCCACATCGGCGGCGATCGCCTGCAACGACGATGGTCCGTGCGGTACGGTCACACTCACGTCGACGGTGACGTGGAACATCGGCTGCGGCCAGACGTTCTTGATCCAACTGGGGCGTTCGCCCGGCGCCGCAGCCAGCTTCGGCACCTTCACGCTGACCGAGTTCGGCCTGAACTGCACGGGCACGGTCTACTGCTCGGGTGACGGAACGGGCACGGCCTGCCCGTGCGGCAACTCCGGCAGCACCGCCCACGGCTGCGCGAACTCGGTCGACCCGGGCGGCGCGCTGCTCACGGCCACCGGCCTGGCGCGCGTTTCGGGCGATTCGCTCGTGCTGGAAGGGCAAGGGATGCCCAACGCGTCGGCGCTGTACTTCCAGGGCACGACCCAGCTGGGCGGCGGTCACGGCGTCGTGTTCGGCGACGGCTTGCGCTGCACGGGCGGCTCGTTGATCCGCCTGCGCGTGAAGATCAACGTCGGCGGCCGCTCGCAGTACCCGGAGCCGGGCGAGGTCCCGATCTCGGTCGTCGGCCAGATCCCGGCCGGCGGCGGCTTGCGCAACTACCAGGTCTGGTACCGCAACGCAGCCGCGTTCTGCACGGCGAGCACGTTCAACCTTTCGAACGGACTCGCGGTCGACTGGCTCCCCTGATTGCAGGCGTCGACTGGAACGGAGCGGCGCACGCGCCGCGCGGTTCCGCGCGGCGCCAATGGCACGGATTGGAGCCTTCGATCGGATCCTTCTCGCTCTCTCAGAGCGTGAGAAGAATTCGAACGCTCTGCGCGCCGCGCGCGGTTCCGCGCGGCGCCACTGGGGTATGAGAGAGCGTGGGATCGATTTCTTCTCGCTCTCTCAGAACTGGTAGCGCAGCCCCAGGTACCAGATGTTGGCGAAGTCGCTGATCGTCTCGAAGTTGAGGCCCGCGCTCAGCTGCGGGTTGAAGTAGTAGCGCCCGCCGAAGCCGATGCCGAACTCGGTGTCCTCGAAGTCGACGATCTCCAGCAGGCCGTTGACCTCCCACTGCGGGGCCGGCATCCAGCGCACGCCGCCTTCGAGGAGCCAACCGGTGTCGTCGGCACTGCCCACGTCCACGCGTCCGATCTGGAAGAGGCCGTAGCCGTCCAGCTCGGGCTGGATCGGGAAGGCCCATCCGGCGCCGAACTTCAGCAGCGAGGCATCGGCGTCACCGCCCGAGTCGAGGTAGGAGGCGCGCACGAAGAGATCGCGCCATACGCGCGCGGAGCCCAGCAGCTGGAATCCGATCTCGCTGTCGGAGTTGTCCACGTCGGGATCGACCAGGCACAGGTCGAACTCGGCGTACGTGTAGTTGAAGTTGGCCTCGCCGGGCTCGGACGCGATCCCGGAGTCCTTGTGGTCGAGTTGGGGAGCCAGCGGCGGAGTCAGCGACGGAGCGAGGGCGAGGGTGAGTAGGGGCAACAACATCTTCCAGGTCCTTGCTTCGAGTTGAGGGGCGTCGCCGTCCACTCTGCGAACGGCCGCACGGAGGATAGGGAAGCGTCGGCCAGTCTGCACCACTGAGCACTGGGCAAGTCCAGGGGATCCGACAATCCCAGATGCGGGCTCGTAATCACTAAACTCAGGTCATGCGGCTCTAGATTGCCACGATTTTAGTATATTATCTGGCACCACATGGCCGAACAGGCCTTCCTGGCCACGACCCGCCCCTTTCAGAGCCCCCATGCCCACCGCCCCCCTGCGCGAGTTCCTCGAGATCCCCTACGACCGACTCGAGGAACTCAACCTCGAGGCCAAGAAGTTGCGCCTGGACCGCGTCGCGCCCGACAAGGTGCGCGAGCAGCGCGAGAAGTACCTGGCCGGCGAGAAGGCGATCAAGGCCGTGACCGTGTGCTTCACCGACCTCGAAGGCCGGATGCACATGCTCGACTACGACAAGAAGTTCCTGCTCAAGTCGGGCGACAACCTGACCTTCGACGGTTCGTCGATCCGCGGGTTCTCGCAGCAGCAGGAGTCGGACCTGCGCCTCGCGATCGACTGGCCGTCGTTCTACTGGCTGCCATCGGACGTCTTCGGGCCGGGCAAGGTGCTCGTCTTCGGCGAAGTGCGTGAGCGCTCGGGCGCGCCGTACGCCGGCGACCTGCGGGCGCGGCTCAAGTCGCTGGCCGACGAGCTCCACGCGAAGAAGGGGCTGACCTGCAACGCCGCCAACGAGATCGAGGGGTTCCTCTTCCAGGGAATCGACGCGGAGCGCCGCTACCACGAGACCGGGCGCTTCGAGTTCATCAGCACCGGCGGCTACTACCACTCGCTGCCGGGCGACCCGCTGCGCCAGTTCATCGACGGTTCGGCCGAGGCGCAGCGCGCGATGGGCTTCCAGAACGAGAAGGACCATCCCGAGGTCGCGCCGTCGCAGTTCGAGATGAACTACTCGTACTCGGAGGTCTCGATCGCGGCCGACCAGGTCCAGCTCTACAAGCTCATCGCGCGCCAGATCGCGGCGCGCATGGGGATGACCGCTTGCTTCCTGCCCAAGCCCGTCGCGGGCGTGAACGGGAACGGCATGCACACGAACATGTCGCTGGCGAAGGGCTCGAAGAACCTCTTCCACGACAAGAAGGGCAAGGACGGGCTGGCCGCGATGGGTTGGGACTTCATCGCGCGCATCCTGGCGGCGGGCGACGACCTGTGCCTGATCCTCAACCCGAGCGTGAACAGCTACCGGCGGCTCGACCCGCACTTCGAGGCGCCGAACCAGATCAAGGCCTCGGCGATCGACCGCGGCTCGATGGTGCGGATTCCGCTCGGAAACGAGCGTTCCGCGCGCATCGAGGTGCGCTCGATCGCGCCGGACGCGAATCCGTACCTGGCGCTCTATGCGCTGCTGCGCGTCGGCCTCGAAGGGCCCGCCCTGGCCGAGGACGACTCGAAGCGGCCGCGCACGCGCTTCCTGCCCGACAACATCTACGACGCGATCCGGCTCTACAAGTCGAGCAAGCTGATGGCGGACATGCTCGGCGAGCACGTGCACGAGCGCTACGCGGAGCTGAAGACCGCGCAGGCCGAGCGCTGCCCGAAGGCCCTCGGGACGCAGGTCAAGGCGGCCGAGGTGCAGTTCCACCACGAGGTGACGAACCAGTACCTGTGGTCGCGATTCTGAGTTCCGGCGGGGGTACCCCGCCGGGCAGCCACCCCGACCAGAAGTCGACCTTGGGTTCGGCGCGATGAGCACGTTCTCGCTGCCGGATTCGATCGCCGTCCTGGAGCGCACGCCGGCGACACTCCAGGCGTTGCTCGCGGGCCTGCCCGAGGGCTGGACGACGTGCGACGAGGGCGTCGGCACGTGGTCGGCCTACACGGTCGTTGGCCATCTGATCCACGGTGAGAAGACCGACTGGATCCCTCGCCTTCGGATCATCCTGGAGCATGGCAATGCGCGCGCGTTCGAACCGTTCGATCGATTCGCGCAGCAGCGCGAGAGCCCGGGGACGAGCCTGGAGCAGCTCCTCGCGGAGTTCGCGCGCCTGCGGCAGGGAACGGTCGCGCAACTGCGCGCGGCGCAGCTCGACGCGCGGCACTGGGGGCTGCGCGGCATGCACCCGGCTCTCGGGGAAGTGACGCTGAAGAACCTGATTGCGACGTGGGTCGTGCACGACCTGGGTCACATCGCCCAGGTCGCGCGCGTCATGGCCAAGCGCTACGGCGACGAGGTCGGGCCGTGGCGCGACTACCTGCCGGTGCTCAAGCGCTGACAGCGCCGGGAACGACGGTCTAAGGCACCGCCGACGGGCTCGGCGGCGTACTGGACGGGGTCGCGTCCGTCGTCGGCGCCCGTCGGAACACGAAGCGCTGGTACACGAGGCTGACCACGATCAGCGAGAGCGCGAGTCCGAGCATCGAGGCCGCACGCTGCAACCCGGCGAGGTGTCCCAGGTCGAACAGGAACACCTTCGCGATCGTCGCCAGGAACAGGAGGAGGCTGGCCCAGCGCGGACCGCTCGAACGCCGCACGACGCCCAGCGCGAGCAACACGAGCGCGTACACGGCCCACGCCAGCGACGTGGCCAGCGCGCGCCCGCGCTCGTGCGGCGCGTCGATCCCGCCGCGCTCGCCTATCGCGAACCAGCCCGCGATCTCGACGTTCAGCCACACGAAGACGAGCACGACGGCGCCGAGCCCCACGATTCCGGCGCCGATCGGCTGCTTGCTGCCGACCAGCTGCAGCTCGAAACCACGCGCGCGCGCGGCTTCCTGCGCGCGCAACCGGGACGCAGCGAAGCCGGCGCAGGCCGCGGGCACGAGGTACAGCCAGGCGTGCACGTTCGCGATCGGCCGCGGCGGCACCTCGAACGACCAGGGTTGCGACGAGAGCGCGAGCCGATAGAGCGCGGCCACGAACGCGAGCACGCACACCCACTTGACCGTGAGGCTGTCGACGCGCGTCCAGAACACGCTGAGCGCCGCTCCGAATAGCGCCAGCGTGAGCGCGGCGGGCTCGCGATCCACCTGGACGGGCACGACGGAGCTGGCGAAGAGGAGCGCCACCATCGTCGCGACGATGCGCGTGCGGCGCTGCACGGCGCGCGGTCCGTCCTCGGTCTCGTCGTTCGCGCGCCACAGCGCACGCGCCATCAGGGCACAGCCCGCCGCGAAGATCAGCGGCGTCGCGAAGTCGACCGAGCTCGTGAAACGCGCCTCGACCAGGGCCGCGATGGGCAGGATCCAGGCGAGCGGCTGGAGCGCGGCCGTGCACCACGCCAGAGTGCTGTTGCGCCAGTGCGCACGAGTCGCCAGCGGCCAGACGGCGAAGAGAACCGTCGTCGCCGCGAGCAGCCCCACGAAAGTCGCCCAGTGGCTCGAGGCCGCGATCGCGTCCACGTCGACGAGGTGCGCGGCCTGCGTCGTGAACGTGAGCAGCGCGGCGGCCGCGAAGCACACGCCCGAGCGGGCTCCGGTCGCAGCGGCCAGCGCACCGACCGCCAGGACGAGCGCCGCGCCGATCGCGAACGCGAGCACCGGCGCGAACGAACCCAGGAAGAGGTCGCTGCTCCAGGTCCCGAACACCGCGATCGCGAAGTAGCCCGCCGTGGCCATGAAGGCGCCGGTGCGCTCCGCCGAGCGGCGGCGGTGCGCAGCGACGAGCAACAAGGCTCCCAGACCCACGATCGCCGCCAGGATCGCGACGTCGCGGTCGAAACGCAGCGCTCCCAGCGTCGAAGCGCGCTGCAGCGCGAAGGCCGCGCCCGCGCCGACGGCTCCGATCCAGGCCAGCTCGACGTGGTGCGCGATCGCAGCCTGACGCTGGAGGACGAGTGCAATCGCCACGAAGCAGGCGATCCACGGCCAGAAGTGCGCCGCGCCCGGATCGAGCGCCGCGTAGACGGCCAGCACGAGGGCGCCCAGCGCGCTCGTGGCGGCACCGGCGACCGCGCCCGGCGCGAGCGTCCCGTCGGCGCGACGCCATTCCGCGAACGCGTGCTGGAGCGCCGCGAGGCCCAGCGCGCAGCCGGCGACGAGCCACGCCGTGCCGGCGTCGAAGGCTGCGCGTTGCGCACCGGACCACGTGAACAGCAGCGCGACCGCACCCGCCGCGGCGCCGGTCGGCAGCCAGGGCGAAGAGTCGCGACGCGCGAGCACGCCCGCTCCCGCGCACAGGAACCCGGCCAGGACCGCCAGCGCGCCCAGCGGGATCGCCAGGTCGAAGCGCTGCGCGAAGTAGACGACGAACGCGAAGGGCAGCAGCACCGCGCCCGCCTGGGCGGCGATCCAGCTCTTGCGATCCTCGGCCGGACGCAGCGTGGCAAAGCCCGCGAACGCCAGCGCGAAGACGCCCAGCATGCCCAGGCCGATCCAGGTTTCGTCCGGGTCCATGTTCCGCAGGACCCAGATGCCCTGGATCAGCGTCGTGCCCAGCAGCGCGACGAGGCCGATCGCGGGCCAGCGCCGGCGGCCGGCCAGGAACAGGAACGCGAGGTCGAGCAGCAGGATGTACCCGAACAGGCCGAGCGGCCGATCGTGGCCGGTCGACAGCACGAGCGGCGTCGCGAAGCCGCCCACGAGGCCCAGCACGGCGACGAGCTGCGTCCCGTGCTTCCACGCGACGAACACGCACCCCGCGGTGACGAGGCCCATCGCCGCGAAGGACGCGAGCGGCGACACGAAGCCGTAGAGCATGCTCGCGGCCCAGGACGCGGCGTACAGGATCACGGCGCCGGCGCCGGCCAGCGCGCTGGCCGTGATCGTGTAGCCGCGCCGGCGCAGCGGGGACGACGCGACGAAGCACGCCAGCCCGCCCAGGGCCGCGGCGATCACGCGGAACTTGGGCGTGATCCAGCCGCGCTCGATCGAGTGCTGCACGAAGAGGAACCCGGCGATCGCGAGGAACACGCCGCCCAGCACGGCCGCGCCGCGCACGCCGAGCCAGCGCTCGAGGTCGAAGCTCTTTGCCGCGGGCCGCGGCGGAGCGGCGGGCGCGAACGCCGGTTCGGGAGGCGGCGTCGGCGGCATCGCGGGCGCCGCGGGGATGGCAGCCGCGCGCGCCGCGGCGGGCGCGATCGGAGGCAGCGGAGCGGGCTCGTGCAGCGGTCGCGGCGGCGGAGCGACAGCGGGCGCGGGCGCCACCGGCTGGGGCGTTGCCGGCGGCACGCCGTGCGGCGCGAAGAACTCCGGCGTCGCGGCGCGCGCTGGAGCGCGTTCGCGCAGCGCTCGCTCCAGTCCCTCGAGCCGCCGGTCGATCCGCCCGGCCCGCGTGGACGCGACGATGCCGAGGATGACTCCAAGGACGGCGAGCGCGAACGCAGCGAGCGCCATCCCGGCCGCGAGCAGGTCCATGGGGCGCGACGGTAGCGGTCCGGACGGGCTCAGGCCAAGGTTCCGGACGCGCGCGGTCGGGCCGACACCCGGCCCGGCCCGGCGCGTACCGGCTCAGGGCCCCGCGCGACCGGCGGTCCCCCCCGCACCGCTTTCCTCGCGGTGCGCGTCGACGACGACGAGCACGTCGTACGTGCCGTCGCCCCCGAGGAGCCCGCCGAGCACGAGCACTTCGTCCGGCGCCAGACGGGCCGACGAAGCGAGCTCCTGGCGCAGGGCGAGCGGCACTTGCACGACGACGTCGACGCCCGCACCGGGCACGCGCACGCAGCTCTCGTGGAGCGGGCGCAGGAGTTCGGTGTGCTTCAACGTGATCACGACGTCGATGGACGTCGACGGATCGAGCCGGGCGCGCAGCTCGAGCGCCGTCCCCTCCTCCGTGGTCGCGACGCACGGGTCGCCGATCAGGTCCGCACCGATGCGCGTGATCTCGAACGCCTCCACGAACGCCTGCTGATGCGTCGTCGACAGGGCGGCCGCCCCGCCGTCGCGCACGAGCAGCGAAGGCCGCGCCGAGCAGTGCACCGAGCCGTCGGCGATGCGCGCGTCGAGCACGCGCTGGACGTCGGCGCGCGGTGCGACGCGGGCGAACGCGCGCGCACCCTGCTGGTCGACGAGAGAAGGGAGCGAGCGCGCGTCGACTTCGTACTGCGCGCACTGGAGGCGGACGAACGGGCCGGTGGCCGACTGCGCGTGGCGATCGTCCGCGGCCGCCGGCGCGGCGCGCTCCGTGCCAGGCTGGCCGGGTGCATGCGCGGCCGCCGGACCGAGGCGCGAGACGTAGTGCACCTCGACGGCGCGGCCGGCCGGCAAGGGCTCGCGCGTGTCGCGCAACGGAGCGGCACAGCTGGCGATCAGGAGCGCAGCGAGCACGAGCGAAGGACGGAGCATGCGGGACCTCGCGGGCAGAGGGCGGTTCGGTCGACGTGCTACCCCCCGCCGCCCGGCCGGCTACCGCGAGCGCAGCGGGATTCCGCGCGGGTGCCGTATCCTGCCCCCGCCATGGTCCTGACCACCTCCACCCAACGCCTCGCGCTCGGCACGAGCGCGCCCGACTTCGCCCTGGTCGACACGAACGGCAAGACCGTGAAGCGCGCGGACTTCGCCGGAAAGCCGCTGCTCGTCGCCTTCATCTGCAACCACTGCCCGTTCGTGAAGCACATCCGCGCCGGGCTCGCGCAGTTCGGGCGCGACTACGGCGCGAAAGGCCTCGCGATCGTCGCGATCAACAGCAACGACGTGACGACGCATCCGGCCGACGCGCCCGACAAGATGCGCGACGAGGCGCGCGACGCGGGCTACACGTTCCCCTACGTGTTCGACGCGACCCAGGAGGTCGCGAAGGCCTACGGAGCGGCCTGCACGCCGGACTTCTTCCTGTTCGATGCCGCGCACAAGCTGGCGTACCGAGGCCGCTTCGATGCGGCGCGCCCCGAACAGCCGACACCCGTCACCGGCGCCGACTTGCGCGCGGCGGCGGACGCCGTGCTCGCGAAGAAGCCCGTCGCGGGCGCGCAGCACGGCAGCCTGGGCTGCAACATCAAGTGGAAACCGAGCAACGAGCCGGCGTACTTCGCGCCGGCCGGCGTGCGCGGTACATGAACGCCTGACGAGCTCCAGAGTTGGCCTGCCTGTTCGCGGAGCCTGTCCGCCCTTCTCTCAAGGAGCCGCGGAGTGTTCTCTGCCGTTTGTTGCACAGTCCGCGCGTCGCATGGCGGTGGAACGGTCGTGCTGAGTGCCTCGAACCGTGTCCTGGTCCTCCTCTCCGTGCTCGCCCTTTCCACCAACTCCCGAGCTGATTCGGTGAACGGCCTCCGGAGTAGCGTGGCTCGCATCGGAGACGTGAACGGAGATGGAATCCCCGACCTGGCCATCGCCAGCCGTGAATCCGTGATGTCCGGACGTTCCGAACGCGTCTGGATCCTTTCCGGCAAGGACGGCACGCGCCTCCTGGAGATCCGTGGTCGCGAGGCTGGCGATCGGTTCGGCAGCGCGATCGGCGCGATCGGGGATTGGGATGGGGACGGCGTACCGGACCTGTTCATCGCCGCGGAACCGGACTGGCAGACTCGATCGACGGAGCATCCTGGCTATCGCCGGTTGATCTCCGGCCGGAACGGAGGCGCTCTCGAGGAGTTGCCGGGCAGCGGTGCGATCGGCGGGACGAGGGACCTGGACGGCGACGGAAAGCTCGACCTCCTGCTCGTCGTCGAGGACCTGGCCCATGACTGCCCGAAGGTCATGGTCGTCTCCGGGAAGGACGGCCAGGAACTGGTGCGGGGTCCGCTGCCGACACCACTCGCCAACGAGCGCCGGCAGACCGTGGATGCGCTCACCTGGATCGGGGACATCGATGGCGACGGGTGCACGGATTTCGTCTTCTCGATGCGCCGCGACGTCAAGCAAGGCAAGTCCCTCCGCACGACGCACGAGCTCACCGCGGTCTCCGGGCTCACGGCTTCCTTGCTCTGGTCACGCGCTGTCGACGCAGAGGATCGAGAATCCGGATGGGCGACGGTCGTCGCGTTCGCTGACACGACGGCCGATGGGGTCCCGGAGGTCTTGTGCAGCGTCGAAGACCTTCACGTGCGCCTGCTCGACGGCAAGAACGGCGCCATCCTCTTCGAGCGAAAGGCACCGAGGTCGTGTTATTACTCCTACGCTTCGACGCTCGATCGAGTGGGAGACTTGGATCGAGACGGCATCGAGGATTGGATCTTGGGCGCCAACGA
This sequence comes from Planctomycetota bacterium, assembly GCA_031400875.1. Taxonomy (GTDB): domain Bacteria; phylum Planctomycetota; class UBA1135; order UBA1135; genus JAEUHZ01. The sequence goes on from JANNQS010000012.1 coordinate 93,645, forward strand.
GTCCTGGGAAGGCTTCTTCGATCCTTGGCCGTGCGCAGTCATTTCGGGCAAGAACGGGGACGAGATCCACCGGTTCGCAGTGGCAGAGGACTTCGGATTCGACGTGTGCGGTCTCGGAGACGTGAACGACGACACGGTGCCCGACTTTGTGATCGGCATGGAACGTCAGGACCGTTCGAAGCCGGGTAGTGGCAAGGATCCGGTCGTGAAGGTTCGCTCGGGCAGGGATGCCTCGGTCCTGTGGGTTCGACGTCACGCGGACCTGCGCAATTGACCGGCGCGGGGCGAACCTACGTCAATCGCGCATTCCCAAACTTGATTCGGCAGGAGAACCGCACTGTCCCGCAGCGGGCCGCCGCGTTCACATGAGCTTCTTGTCGCGCAGGACCTGGACGTCGGCCAGGATCGACCCGGCGGTCTTCTGCATCGCCGCGCGGGATTCCAGATCGAGAGGCACCTCGACGATCTTCTCCACGCCGTTCTTGCCGAGGATCGCCGGCACGCCCATGTAGAGCCCCTCGAATCCGTACTGGCCGTTCAAGAAGCACGCGCAGGCCAACATGCGCTTCTCGTCGTTCAGTATCGCCTTGGCCATCGCGACCGACGAGCTGGCCGGCGCGTAGTACGCGCTGCCCGTCTTGAGCAGGTTCACGATCTCGGCGCCGCCGTTCTTCGTGCGCGTCGCCATCTTGTCGATCGTCGCGCGGTCGACGAGGTCCTTCAGCTGCACGCCGTTCACCGTGCAGTAGTTCGGCATCGGCACCATCGAGTCGCCGTGCGCGCCGAGCACCATCGCGCGCACGTCCTGGACGTTGGCCTTCGTCGCCTCGCTGATGAACCAGCAGAAGCGCGCGCCGTCGAGCACGCCGGCCATCCCCGTCACGCGCGGGCCGGGGAAGCCGAGGCGCGCGCGCATCAGCGTCACCATCGAGTCGAGCGGGTTCGTCACGACGATCACGTGCGACTCGGGCGAGCCGCGCGCCACGTACTCGGCGACGGAGACGACGATCTTGGCGTTGACCTCGAGCAGGTCGCTGCGGCTCATCCCCGGCTTGCGCGGGACGCCGGCGGTCACGATCACGACGTCGGAGTCGGCCGTGTCCTTGGGATCGTTCGTGCCGATCACGCGCCCGCCGAAGCCTTCGACGGCGGCCGACTGGTTCATGTCGAGCGCGATGCCCTGCGGCCGGCCCTCGACCACGTCGATCAGCACGATCTCCGAGGCCAGGTTCTTGATCGACAAGAGGTGCGCGCACGTGGAGCCCACGTAGCCCGCGCCCACCACCGTCACCTTGCGTTGTTCGATCGTCGACATGCGCGGACGCTACCCGCCGTGCGCGGCCCGCGACAAGGGGCAGCGGGGATCACGCGCGGGAACCCGCGAGAACACGCTGCAACGGGTGGCGGAACGGCGCAAAGGCCCGGCGCGATGGCTCCCCCAGCCCGTGCGTCGGTCTTCTGGCCGATCCTGGTCCTGGCGCTGCTGTCGACATCGACCAAGGCCTGGGTCCTCCTGGCGCCGCGCCCGGACATGCTCGGGCCCGGCACGATCGAGCGGCCGAACGTCTCCGTCGGCGAGGAGTACCACCGCGGAAACGTCGCGGCGGAGTTGCTCGACGGCCCGATCCTGGCGGTGATCGACTATCCGTACGCGCCGTACCTCGGCGGGTCGCTCGTGCTCAGCGCAGTCGCGAGCCCGCTCTTCGCCGTGTTCGGGCGCAACCTCTTCGCGCTCAAGCTCGCGCCGGTCCTGTTCCAGGCCCTGGCGGTGATTGCCCTCGTGCTGCTGCTCGACCGCTACGTGTCGCGGCGCGCGGCCTGGCTCGGCGGTTTGATGCTGGCGCTGGCGCCGGTCGGCCACACGGTCATCTCGATCCAGGCCTGGGGCAGCCATTGCGAGGCGAGCGCGCTCGCGCTGCTCGCGACGTACGCCTTCCTGCGCGCGGTCGAAGGTGGGCGCGAGCGCGTGTGGCTGCACGTGCTCGCGGGTTTCGCGGCCGGGTTCTGCTTGTGGTTCGACTATGCCACGCTGCCCATGCTGGCCGGAATGTGGGCCTGCGCGCTCCTCGTCTGGCGCGCGGTTCGGCCGCGGATTCGCGTCGTTGCGCAGGCTTTGGGACTGTGCGTCGGTCTGGCGCCGTGGGTCGTCTACAACCTGCGGCACGATTTCGCGGGCTTGCGCATCTACGAGGCGCCGGTCGGCGCGCAGCTGTTCGCACCGGCGAGCTGGTTCGCGCTGCCCGGGCGCACCTGGGCGCTGTTCAGCCAGGACGTGCCGTTCTACCTGAGCTTCGACGCGAGCTGGCCCGGCGTGCTGGGCGCCGTTTGCGTCGTGCTGCTCGTGGCCGCCACGGTCGCGGCCGTCCTGGCGCTCATGCGCTCGGGAAGGCTCGCGCGATCCGATGCGCCCGCGAGCGCGCTGCCTGCGTCGCTCGGGCTCGTGCGCGTGGCCGTCTTCCAGGTGGCCTTCTTCGTCGCCGCGTACCTTCTGCAAGGCTATTTCGTCGAGGCACGCAGGCCGTTGAGCGCGCGCTACCTCGCCCCGTTGTGGCCCATGCTGGCGCTGGCTGCGCCGGCCGTGCTCGCGACCCTCGTCGACGCATCGGCCCACGCGAGCCGCGCGTTCGCGCTGGCCGCCGTGGCCTGGCTCGCGATCGGCACCACAGCGTGGGTCTCGTTGTGCGACACGACCCGCGTCGGCGTCCTGTGCGGGTGGCACGCGACCGATGCGCGCGCGCTGGGCCGATGGATCGCGACGCGCTACGGCTCCGAGCCGCACGTCGTGGTCGAGGCTGTGCGCGCCGCGCGCCGGCAGCGTGACGCGCCTTTCCTGCGCGAGTTCGAGGCGGGGATCCGCAACACGCTGGTCTTCCTGACCGACACGACGGAGCGCCTCGATGCACTCCACGTCGAGAACCGCGCGGCCTACCAGCTCACGCTGGCCGAGGTGCGCGAGCTGACGCGGCAGTAGGATGGCCCCTGGAGCACGAAACCGATGGGTGTGAGCCGCGCCAGGTCAAACCCGCACGGTCTCCATCGCGCGGATGATCGCCTGCCCCATCGCGCGCGTGCCGACGGCGGTCGGGTCGTTGCGGTCCTGCTTCAGGTCGTACGTGACCTGCTTGCCTTCGCGGATCACCTTCGCGACGGCGGCCTCGAGGCGCTTCGCGGCGGCGTCCTCGCCCAGGTAATCGAGCATGAGCACGCCCGACAGGAGCATCGCCGTCGGGTTGACCTTGTCGAGCCCCTTGTACTTGGGCGCGGAGCCGTGCGTGGCCTCGAAGATCGCGATGCCGCCGTCGCCCAGGTTCGCGCCGGGCGCGATGCCGAGGCCGCCGATCAGGCCGGCGCACAGGTCGCTGATCACGTCGCCGTAGAGGTTCGGCAGCACGAGGATGTCGTAGTCCTCGGGCTTCTGCACGAGCTGCATGCACATGTTGTCGACGATGCGGTCGTCGAACGCGATGTCGGGGTACTTGGCCGCGACCTGCTTCGCGGTCGCGAGGAAGAGCCCGTCCGAGAACTTCATGATGTTGCTCTTGTGGACGGCCGTGACCTTCTTGCGGCCCTTCTTGCGCGCGTACTCGAAGGCCGCCTTGACGATGCGCTCCGAACCGAAGATCGAGATCGGCTTGATCGAGATGCCCGAGTCGGGCCGGATCTTCGCCTTGGCCAGGTCCTGGATGAACGCGATCAGCTTCTTCGTCGACTCCTGGCCCTCCTGGAACTCGATGCCGGCGTAGAGGTCCTCGGTGTTCTCGCGGAAGATCACGAGGTCGATGCCCTCGTAGCGTGTGCGCACGCCCTTGTACGTCTTGCACGGCCGCACGCAGGCGTAGAGGTCGAACTCCTTGCGCAGCGCGACGTTCACAGAGCGGAACCCGCCGCCGACCGGCGTCGTGATCGGCGCCTTGATGCATGTCTTCGTGCTGCGGATCGCGGCCAGCGTCTCGGGCGGCAGAGGCGTCCCGGTCGCTTCCATCGCGTCGACGCCGGCTTCCGCGATCGTCCAGGCGAAGGCGACGCCGGTCGCCTCCAGGACGTCCTTCGTGACGGCGGCCAGCTCGGGGCCGGTGCCATCACCGCGGATCAGCGTGACGGGGTGCTTCTTCATGGCGTGCGCAGTTCCTGGGTAAAGGGCGAGGGAGCCTATCCGGCTCCCTCCGCACGCGCAACGGACGCACGGCCCCTACGCGCGCCTCGAAAGCGTCGGGGTCGTCCCTGGCACCGTACCGTCAGGTTCCCGAGGGCGGCTTCGTCACGTCGCCGCCGCCTTCCTTCTTCCACCAGTCGGTCCAGGCGCGCACGCGCTTGGCGCGCTCGGCCTCGTTGGCATAGGGGTCGAACTTGAAGTCCTTGCCGGTGATCACGCGCAGCGCGATCCAGGCCGTCTCGCGCACGGCCGAGTCCTGATCCTCGAGCACGACCAGGAGCTTCGGCACCGCGTCGCGCGAACCGAGCTCCCCCAGCACGCGCGCGGCGGCCATGCGCACGAACGGGCTCGCGTCGGCCAGCATCGGCGCCAGATGCGGCACGACGGCCGGATCCTTCGTCGCGCCCAGCGTCGTCACCGCTTCCCAGCGCAACGTCTCCTCGCCACTGGACAGATCGGGCAAGTACTTCGTCCACTCCGCCGGAGCGGCCTTTTCCGCAGGCGCTTCGGGTGTCGCGGCGGCCGCGGCCGGACCGGCGGCAGCAGCGGTGGGCAGCGCGGCCAGCTTCTCGGTCAGCACGCGACGCTCGTCCTCGGCGCGCGCCATGCGCGCGGTCAGCTCGTCGAAACGCGCCTCGATCTGCTGGCCGAGCCCGGGCTGCTCGACCTTGGCGCGCAGGCGCTCGAGCTCGAGCGCGAGCCCCTCCAGCCGCAGCGTGAGGCGCATCGCGTCCTCGCGCACGCCGTCGAGCGTCTCGCCGGACGCGGAGATGCGCTGGCTCTGCGCGTCGATGCGCTCGGCCAGGCGCGCCTCGACGCCGGCCAGCGCGGGATGGACCTTGCCCAGCTCGCCCGACAGGCTGCGCAACGCGTCGTCGTTGCGCGCGAGCTGGTTGGCGAGCTCACCTTGCGCGCGGCCGAGGCTCGCGAGGCGATCGTCCGTCACGAAGATCGAGATCGCCGTGAAGGCCATCGCCAGCCCGGCCACCCAGGCGATGCCCGTGTACGAGGACTTCGTCGCCGCGGGCGCGTGCACCACCGGGACGACGACTGCGGCGCCAGCGCCCATCGGCTGGCCCGTCGGAGGAGCCGTCTGCCAGGCCGTCGAAGCCTGGACCGGATCGGGCCGAGCCGACGCCGGTGCGTAGGCCGGTGACGCGCCCGCGTCGAGCGCGCTCACCGGGACGGGCGGCAGGGCGGGTGTCGCCGTCACGACGATCGCCGGCGCCGCGTTCCCCGACGTACCGATCGCCGGCGCTGCACCCGGCTCCTGGGCGTGAGTCATGACCGCGTCACACGTCGCACAGATCAGGCGTCCCTTGATCAGCCGGGCCGCTCCGGAATCGAGCGCCGACTGGGGAACCGATTCGTTGCACAGGTCGCAGAAGTGGATCTTCATGGGAGCGGTCGGCCTCGTCTTCCGCGCAGCCGAGCCATGCGCGTCACCTGGACCGAATGGCGCCAGGGCGCTCAGTACCTAGCAACCCCAGGGCCGGGGACACGTGCTGGCCGCCCTCATTCTGTAAGCTTCGCCCCGGGTGGAACAAGCAGGTTGGGACTGGCCGGCCGCCCTGGTGGCCGACGCCGAACGGCGCGGCCTGGAATTCCTGGCGGATTTCTACGGCGCCGAGGTGGTCCGCAAGCCCGAGAACGTCGAGGCGCTGGCGGAGCTCGGAAACGTCCTGACGCGCCTGGGCCGGCACGCCGAGGGACTGGCCGTCGACCGGGAGCTCGCGCGGCGCGAGCCCGACGACGCGACCGTGCGCTACAACCTGGCCTGCTCGTTGGCGCTCCTGGGGCGGATCGACGAGTCGTTCCAGGAGCTCGGCCAAGCCGTGACGAACGGCTACGACGACGCTGATCACCTGGCGGCGGACGAGGACCTGGCCGCGCTGCGCAGCGATCCGCGCTACGCGGCCCTGCTGCTCGCGCTGCGCGCCGCCGCCGAGCCCGGCGAACGATCCGCGGGCGCGGAGTAGTCCGCGCGCTCACGACGAGGGCCGCTGACGCTCAGCGCCAACCGAGCAGTCGAGCACGCGCCGCGCACGGCGTCGCCCCAACGTGCGGCGCGCAGGCCGCGCGCGACTTCAGTCGTCCTGCGGCTTCACCGGCGGCGTGAACGGCTTGCCCTGCGCCAGCAGCGGATCCGCCAAGCGATCGGAAACCCACGATTCCCAGCGGCGGATGGACAGCTCGCGCACGTCCGGCTCGGCGCGCGGATCGAAGTCGAAGCGCTCGTGCGTCGATTCGTCGAGCGCCTGGATGCACAGCGCGCGCGTGACCATGCGCTCGTCGCGCAGCCCCTTCACGAGGATCGGCACCATCTGCCAGTCGCCCAGGCGCAGCAGCGTGCGCGCCCGCTCCAGCGCCAGGTCCGTGTTCTCTATGCCCTTCGGCCACGGCAGCGCGCGCAGCGGCTCGACGAGCCGGCTGTCCTTCGTGGCGCCCAACGCCGCCAGCGCGGAACCGGCCACGTCCTTGCGCGGATCGAGCACCATGTCGAGCAGGGTCGGGTAGGCCGGCTCGCCCACGCGCGCGAACCAGTGGATCGACTCGAGGCGCTCCATGCCGTGGGTCCACGGCAAGCGCTTGGCCTCGTCCTCGATCTGGTTGCGCAGGGCCGGCGAGGGCTCGAGCCATTCGGAGCTCGAACCCGGCCTCGTGGTCTGCATGCTCGTCACGCAGCCGGAGGAACACACGAGGGCCAGGATGGCCACGAGACGCGGAGGGTGGTTGTGCAGCATGTGGAACGTGCGAGCGGGAGCCCTCGTGGCTCACCGGCTCGATGCGTCCCTGTCGTCGCGCTGCCGGAAAGACTTGACCGTTCCGCGCACCCTCAGCGTGCGAAGCGGGAAAAAAGGCCCAGGCACGCCGCCGCAGCGATCCCGAGCAGTCCCAGCAGGAGGAAGGCCGGCGCAGCCGGGTGGGGCTCGTTCCCGGGCGTTCGCGCGGCCTCCGCGACGCGCTGCGGCGGTTCGAACACGCCCGGGAGCCGTGCGAACTCGCTCGCGCGCGGCGCCACGAACGCGGTCTGCAGCGGCGGCGATCCGGAGCCCATGTCGATCGTGACGAGGACGCGCTCGCCGGCCGCGAGGTCGGCCAGCGCGGGCGGCAAGCGCGCCGAGCGCGCGTGCAGCGGATCGTGGTTCGCGCGCGCGGCCAGCAGCTCCACGTCGCCGAGTTGCTCTCCGCGCTCGGAGGCGAACGTCGCGCGCACGATCGCGGGCGTTGCGGCGCCGACGTCCTCGAGCACGAGGTCGCCGTCGCGCTCGACGAGACGCGGGCGCGCGCGATCGGCTGGCGGAGCGATCGCGCGCAGCGCCGTGGCGAGCGCCGCGCCCAGATCGTTCGGCTCGCGCACCCACGTCGGATCGGGCAGGAACGCGAGACCCGCCACCTGGCCGAGTCCGTGGCGCGCGAACGCCAGGAGCGGGCCCGTCGGCGTCTCCGCCCGTGAGCTGCTCGCAACCCACGCGACTTGCGCGTCCGCGCGAGCGCGCGCGCGCACGAAGCGTCGCAGAGTCGGCGGCGCGAGGTCGCGGAACGAAGCGGCCGGTCCTTCGGCGGAAGATGCGTACGCTGCGCGCGCTCGATCGTCCTCGACGATCGCGCCCTGCGATGCGGCGCGCTGGAGCAGAGTCGCGAGCCTCGTCGCGGAATCGGGCGCCGTGAGATCACCCGCGTCGAGCACGCGCGCGGGATCGCCGGCGAGCGCCGCGAGCAGCTCCCGGTCGGGATCGGGACCGGCGGCGATGACAGCCAACTCGACGCGCACGCCTGCAAGACGCGTGCGCAACGCGGCCGCGCGCGCCGCGAAGTCCGCTCGCTCGGGATCGCGCCCGTCCGTGACGAGGATCGCAAAGGTCTTCCGCTGCGCCGCGCGATCGGCTTCCGTGTCGGCCAGAGCTTCGAGAGCGGCCCACAAGCGCGTCGGCCCGCGCGCGTCGGGCGCGGCCCCGATGCGCTCGAAGATCGCGCGCCGCCGCGCCGAATCCGCGCGCTCGCCCGGCCGGCCCAGGTCGACGGGAGAACTTGATTCGGCAGAGAACCAGAGCGCCGACAGCCCGTCCGTGACCGGCGCCAGCTCGACGAGGCGCGCCAACGCGGCGCGGGCCGTGAGCGACGGCTCCCCCGCCATGCTGCCCGACGCGTCGACGAGCACGACGATCTCGCGCTGCGTGGAATCCTCGGGCGCAGGCTGGAGAGCGGCGAAGCTCGGCCGCAAGCCGCCCGTGAAGCCTGTGCCCGCCAGGTCGAGCCAGCCGCCGCCCGCGCTCACGAACGCCGTCAAGAGCTGGCCCTCGTCGAGCTCGAAGAGCTCGTCGGCGGTGACAAGCACGTCGAGACTCACGAGATCGAGAAAGCTCTCGACGTCGACCAGGGCCATGTCCGCGGGCAATGGCGTCAGCAGCGCGCGCACGGAGTCTCGAGCCGTCGGGTCACCGGCGAGCCCGAGGGTGAGCGTGCCCTCGGCCTCGATGACGAGGGACGTGGTGTCATCCTGGAAAAGCGGGTCGTCATACGGCCTCCCCCGCCCATCGACCGGGTTGACGCGCAGGTCGAGGCGTGCCCGGGCCGATTCGAGCGGCGGCAGGTCGACGTGCGCGCGTACGGCGAGGGGGCCGACGAGCGCAGGGTCCGGCACCGGCAGCGCGACCTGGTGCGTGGTCCGCCCGTTGCGGCCGTCCTGAGAGAGGTCGGCCGTGATCTCGATCGCGGCTGCACGCGTGGAAGGAGCGCTGGGCCACCACCACAGCTCCACCTCGATCGCGAGCGGCTCTCCTGCGCGCACGCGCAGGGGCGAGGCGAGTGGCGCGATGCCGACGTCGTCGATCTCGGGTGGCGGCAGGACGATGCGCACGATCTCGACGCCGCGCGCGGTCAGCTCCGCCGCGCTGCGTGAAGGGTCGCGACCGCTCCACGTTCCCTCAAAGATCACGTCGATTCGCTCGATCGTCTTCGAGAGATGTCCGTCGCGCAGCAACGAGCCGAGCGCGCCCGCCAGGTCGCGGGCCTCGACGTGCCCGCCGTCCGACCGCGACCAATCGGCGCGATCTTCGGGAAGCGCGCCGCCTCCGCGGCCGTACAGGGAAACGTCCACGGATCGACCCGCGGCCCGCGCCTCCGCTTGCGCGCGTCCTACCGCGGCATGCACGGCGGCCCGCCACGTGCTGGGACGGCTCGCCACCGCGCTGGGCGACTCGTCGATCAGAACCTCGCGGTGACCACGCGACCCGCTCGTACCTCCAGGCACAGCGAGCCACGCGCCGATCGCGAGGCACGCAGCTCCGCCCCAAGCGAGCACGGCAGCGATCGGGAAGCGCGGCGCGGACACCGCCGCGAGCCTAGCGACTCGCGGCCGGGTCTGCCGCTGCGCGCACCGTCGCCTCGATCCAGCCGCCGCCGATCAGGCGGTCGTCCTCGTAGAACGCGGCGCCCTGGCCGGGTGTCACGCTGATCTCGGGCTCGTCGAACATGACCTCGGCGCTCGCGCCGTTCGCCGTCACCGTCGCGGGCACCGGTTGCGAGCGGTAGCGGTGCTGCACGAGCACGCGCCGCTCGGCCGACGCGGGCGCGTCGACGCCGATCCAGTTCACTTGCTCGAGCGTTGCCGACCGCACGCCGCACTCGGCGCGCGAGCCGAGCACGACGCGGCCCTGCTCGGTCTCGATCGCGACGACGTAGAGCGGCTCCCCGATCGCGATGCCGTGGCCGCGGCGCTGGCCGATCGTGAAGAGCTCGGTGCCTTCGTGCTCGCCCAGCTTCGTGCCGGACGTGTCGACCAGGTCGCCGGGATGCAAGACCGTCTCGTGCTCGCGCAGGAGGTTCCTGTAGTCGTTCGACGGGACGAAGCAGATCTCCTGGCTGTCCTTCTTCTCGCTCGTGCGCAGGCCAACCTCGCGCGCCAGCGCGCGCACGGCGGTCTTCTTCAACGCGCCGAGCGGCAAGCGCGTGCACGCGAGATCGTCCTCGGCCACGCAGAACAGCTGGTACGACTGGTCCTTGTCCTGGTCGACGCCGCGGCGCACGTGCACGCGCCCGTCGACGACGTCGAGCTGCGCGTAGTGGCCGGTGGCGACGCCCTGCGCGCCCAGCTCGCGCGCGAAGCGCAGCAGCCGGTTGAACTTCAGGTCGCGGTTGCACACCGCGCACGGGTTGGGCGTGCGGCCGCGCGCGTACTCCTTCAGGAAGTAGCGGATGATCTGGCCGAACTCGTCCTTCAGGTCGACGGCATGGAACGAAATCCCGAGGTTGGCTGCAACCATCCGCGCGTCCCGAGCGTCGCTCACGGAGCAGCAGGACTTCTTCGAGGACTCCTGCTCGGTCACGTGGACGCCGTTGCGCATGAACAGGCCGACCAGCTCCAGACCCTCCTGGCGCAGGAGCCAGGCGGCCACGGAGCTGTCGACGCCGCCGCTCATGGCGACGACGAAACGCGGTGCGGAGGTCATGGGCGGGAGGCCTCGGCGCCGCTCGCGCGTGCTTCCGGCCAGCCGGGCATTCTAGTACCCTCTCCGCCCTTCACGCCCGGCCGAGTGCCCGGCGCGTCGGAAACGAGCGATGACCATGCTGCTCCCCTCCGCCCTCCTTCTCCTGATCCAGGACGGCGCCGCGCCGGCACCCGCCGGAGGTGCCCAACCCGGCGCGCCCGGCCAGCCGCCCGGCCTGCTCGAGGGCCTGTTCGGCTCGATGCTCTTCCCGCTGCTCCTGTGCTTCGGGGTCTTCTGGTTCCTGATCCTGCGGCCCGAATCGAAGCAGCGGAAGAAGCGCCTCGAGATGCTCTCGCAGCTCGAGAAGGGCGACAAGGTCCTGACGAACGGCGGCCTCTACGGCACGGTCGTGCAGGTGCAGGACAACGTCGTGACCCTGCAGGTCGACGAGGGCGTGCGCATGAAGTTCGCGGTCAGCGCGGTGCAGACGCGCGTCGACGACGCGGCGCCCGCGGAGCCGGCCAAGAAGTAGCGCCGAGCGGGTCGCGGCTCACGACGACCCGCGCGGCGCGGCGAGGTGCGCGGCCGTGAAGGTCGCGACGGCCCTGCGCGCCGGGCTGCGGCGACACGCGCCGGCGCTCTTCTTGCGCTTCTGCGCCGCCACGGACGCGGAGCTGGGCCACGCCGGCGAGGAGCTCGTTGCGCGCGCGCTGCGTCGCTCAGGCGCGACGATCCTGGCGCGCCGCCTGCGGACGCAATGGGGCGAGCTCGACGTGCTGGCGCGCGACGCGCACGGCCTCGTGTGCGTCGAGGTCAAGACCGCGCGGCGCGTGCCGATGCCGCGCCCGCGCGGCGCGCCGCCGATCGCGCTCGCGGCGCGCGACCGTCCCGGAGCGCGCGTCGACGGGCGCGGCGAGGCGCGCCTGCAACGCATCGCCGACGGGCTCGCGGGGCGAAGTCACGGCCCGGCGCGCTGCGAGGTGTGGGAGGTGCTGGTCGGGCCCGGTCACCGCGCTCCCGAGGTGGCGCGGCGCCGACACGGAATGTCTTTCCCTTCATGAGCCCGCTCCGGACCGGGCTTTCATGGCCGAGGGGCGCCCGTACGATCAGAATGTCACCGGTTCCGGCAGGGGTCCGGCGCGCGCGTCCCCACACGGTCGCGGCGGACCCCGCACACCCAACCTCCAAACGGTACCAGTGACCCCCTCCCAAGGTCGGGGGTTGCCATGCTGCGCGTCATCCGCCACTACCTGCCGCTGCGCAAGGCCCTGCTCATCCTGAGCGAGACCGTGCTGCTGACGGCCGTGCTCTCGGCCTGGATGACGGCGCACCTGTGGCGGCCGTCGGAGCTGGTCCTGTCGCAGCTCTTGGCGCGCATCCCGGCGATGAACGACCGCGACGCCTGGGAGCGCAGCCTGTACTCGTGCTTCCTGGTGTCGGTCCTGTCGCAGTTCGCGATCGGCTTCAACGAGCTCTACGACGTGCGCGTCTCGGGCTCGCGCGTCGACCGCTCGGGTCGTTTCGTGGAATCGGCCGGGTCGGCGCTGGCATTGGCGCTGCTGGCCGTCGTGCTCCTGCCGTCGTGGGGCCTGAACCAGATCGTCGACTTCCCGCCGCTCTCGACCAGCCAGCGCGTCCAGACGCTCGTGTTCGGGATGCTGTCGGGCTTCGTCGTGCTCTACGTCTGGCGCAGCGTCTTCCATTGGGCGCTGCGCCGCGCGAACTTTGGCGAGCGCGTGCTGATCCTGGGCGGCGGCAAGCGCGCGCGCGAGCTGGCGCGCGAGATCACGGAGCGGCCCGACATGGGCTACGACCTCGTGGGCCTGATCCCGGATTCGGCCACGGACCGCGGCTCGACCGGGCTGTCACGCGCCGGTTGGTCGGAGGAAGGCAAGCCGCCGATCCCGCTCCGCCCGCGCCTCGTCGGCACCGCGCGTCTGGCGGAACCGCCCGAACCGGCGGCGATTCCGGCCGGCGGTTACATGCTCGAGCGCGCCCTGCCGCACCAGTCCGGCGCGGTGATCGAGCCGGCCCAGAGCCTGTCGACGCTGGTCGACCGCGAGCGCGTCGACCTCGTCGTCGTCGCCCTCGAGGACCGCCGCAAGGCGCTGCCGATCGACGATCTCCTGGCCTGTCGCCTGGCGGGCGTGTCCGTGCTCGAGCAGGAATCGATCTACGAGCGCATCACGGGCAAGATCGCGGTCGAGGCGCTGCGGCCGAGCTACCTGATCTTCAACGAGGGCTTCTCGCGGCACCCCTGGGCCGAGTTGACGAAGCGCGCTTTCGACCTGGTCGTGGCGACCATCCTGTTCCTGCTCACCTGGCCGCTCATGCTCGGCACCGCTCTGGCCGTGCGCCTGGGTTCGGCGGGGCCGACGCTCTTCACGCAGGAGCGCGTCGGGCGCGACGGTCGGCCGTTCACGCTGCTCAAGTTCCGCAGCATGCGCGTGGACGCCGAGAAGGCGACCGGTCCCGTGTGGGCCACGCAGGACGATCCGCGCATCACGCCGGTCGGGCGCTTCATCCGCAAGACGCGCCTCGACGAGCTGCCGCAGCTCGTCAACGTGCTGGCCGGCCACATGTCGATCGTGGGCCCGCGCCCGGAGCGCGAGCACTTCGTGGCCGAGCTGGCGCAGAAGATCCCCTACTTCCGGCAGCGCCACATCGTGAAGCCGGGCGTCACGGGCTGGGCGCAGATCAACTACCGCTACGGCGCTTCGTTCGAGGACTCGGTCCAGAAGCTCCAGTACGACCTGTACTACATCAAGAACCAGTCGCTCCTGTTCGACCTCTCGATCCTCTTCAACACGGTCAAGATCGTGATCCTGCGGAAGGGCACGTAGGCCCCGCACTGCGTTCGCACGCGTAGACTGGAGGCATGGGTCCCCTCCCCCTCCGCCGCGTCCTGGCTGCCTCCGTCGTCATCGCAATCGCGTCCACGCCGGTTTTCTCCGGCGGAACGCCCGAGAACGTCGTGCTGCTCGTCGATCCGACGAACCCCGTGTCGCTGCAGGTGGCGAACCGCTACTGGGCGCTCCGTGACATCCCAGCCAGGAATGTCGTCTATGTGTCACCCAACACCGGTAGCTACGCGAGCTTCGTGTCCTCGCAGCGCGCCGCGTTCCTAGGAGCGCTCGATCAGCTCGGTATCGCCGACCACGTCGACTACGTGATCCTGTCGGCCGGATCCGGGTTCCAGGTCGCGGCGCCCGGCCTCCTGACCGACGGCTGCTCGCCCGTGAACCGGTTCGCGGTCACGACGCCGTACGCGATCGCGCGCGCGTGGACGAGCGTGCCGGCCGGGACGAGCTCGCAGCTGCCCAACGGGTACTACGCGGCCAACGACTCGGCGCTCGCGTTCGACGCGCAGACGGCCTGGAGCTCGGGCCAGCCCAACGCGAACGGCACGCGCTACTTCCTGACGGCGCTGCTCGGGTACGAGGGCGAGAACGGCAACAGCGTGCCGGAGATCCTGGCGATGCTCGACCGCAGCGCGGCCGTCGACGGCACGCGGCCGGCCGGCGCGTTCTTCTTCTGCCAGACGGGGGATCAGGCTCGTTCGCTGCCGCGCCACCCCTTCTATCCCGCAGCGGCCACGTTCCTGAACGCGATCCCGCTCGAAGCGCACCACGTGATGGCGAACCTGCCGCCGAACGGCTCCACGTGCCGCGGCATCATGACCGGCCTCGCCGATCCGGCGATCGACGCGACGCCGCTGACGCTCGCGCCGGGCAGCTTCTGCGACCACCTGACGAGCTACGCGGCGACGTTCGACACGACCAGCCAGACGAAGATGTCGCGCTGGATCGCCAAGGGCGCGAGCGGCACGTCCGGCACGGTCGAGGAGCCGTGCAACTACGCCGGCAAGTTTCCGCACGCTCGGCTGCACGTGTTCTACGGGCAGGGGCTCTCGCTGGGCGAAGCCTGGATGCGCAGCCTCGGGTACATGCCGTTCCAGCAGCTTTTCGTGGGCGATCCGCTGTGCCGGCCGTTCGCGTACCTGCCGAGCCCGAGCGTTCCGGGACTGCCCACCAGCCCGGTCAGCGGCACGATCGCGATCCAGCCGGTCGCGACCACGCCGCACCCGAGCGCGTCGGTCGTGCGCTTCGAGCTGCTCGTCGACGGCCTGTCGCTGGGCGAGATCGATCCGGGCGAGACGTTCGCGCTCGACACGACGGCGATCGCCGACGGCTGGCACGAGCTGCGCATCCTGGCCTGGGACGGGACGAGCGTGCGCGCGACGGGCCGCACGGTGCTGCCGCTGCTCACGACGAACGCGGGCCGCTCGGCTGCGCTGGGCGTCACGCCGACGGCCGGCGATCTGACGACGCGCTTCGACTTCTCCGCGGCCGGCGCCGGCGGCAACGTGACCGAGCTGCGCCTGCTGCAGGGCAGCCGCGTGATCGCGGCGAGCACGGCGAACGGGGTCCTCTCGGTTTACGGGCGCACGCTGGGCGCCGACCGCTCGCGCCTGCAGCTCGAGGTCGAGTTCGACGACGGGCGCCTGGCGCGCAGCGCGCCGATCGAGGTCGACGTGGCCGACACGTCCGGCACGCCCAGCGCGCTGCCCCCGACTGCGTTCGCGTACACGAAGCGCGCGCGCAACCACGCGGCCGTGGTCGTCGAGCTGCCGTCGACGTCCGACGCGACGTTCGCGACCACGACGTGGACCCTGGTCACGCCGCCGGCGCAGGGCGCCGTGCTGGGTGGAACAGGGCCTTACCGGATCGTCCAGCCCAACGCGGGCGCGAACGGCGCCGATGCGCTCGTGTTCCGCGTGACCACGACGCAGGGCACGTCGGCGGACACGACAGTGGCGATCCTCTGGAGCACCCCGCCGACCTGCCCCACGCCCGTGCACTACTGCTCCGCGAATCCGAACAGCACCGGCGCTCCGGCCAGCATGAGCTGGAACGGCACGACCCGCATCGGCCAGAACGACTTCCGGATCGGAGCCTTCGGCCTGCCCGCGTCGACTCTGGGCCTCTTCTTCTACGGCCAGAACGCGACGCAGCAGCCGTTCGGCAACGGCTACCGCTGCGTGGCGTCACCCCTGCTGCGCCTGGGCGTGCAGTCGGCCAGCGTCTTCGGCGACGTCGATCGCGCGATCTACTTCACGACGCCCCCCTTCGACTCGGGGCCG
>JANNQS010000013.1:0-13523 GCA_031400875.1 Planctomycetota bacterium
GCAGACGCGCGACAACCTCTCGAGGCTCGTGCGGCGGAGCTGGTGCCACTCCAAGCGCGAGCGCAACCTGCGGCTGCACCTGTGGGTCTGGATCCTCTACCGCAACTACGTGCGCGAGATCACGAACTACGACAAGACGGAATCTTCCGCTTCGGCCGCTGGCGTTGCGCGCCGGCGGCTCACGGCGCGCGAGCTGCTCCAGTGGAAGGCGGCGATTCCAAGAGCAGCCTGAGATGACCAGCAGCGCGGGTGGGACTTGCCCGGCCCGCGCTGCTTGCGTCGAAAAGGAACAACCGTCAGGGACAGCTTCCGTCTCGTGTCAGCGCCACTCCCACGTCCGCCTGACGCGCCACGTACCACTCACGTTCCTCTCCACTGTGGTCCTGGAATCCGCCGTAGTGCTCACGGAGTTTTCGGGGCCTGACAACTCGAGCGTCAGCGGGCGGGCGGTGTGTGGGTCGGTGGTCAGGGTGCCGGTCAGGTCGGCGTCGCGGCGGGTGCCGGGTTGGGATTCGTCGTGCAGGACGAAGCGTGCTTCGAAACGGGCGCGTGTCGGGCCGTCGGGGGTCTTCTCGAGGCCGACGTAGGTCAGCCGGCCGCGGACCTTGGCGGTCTCCTCGCGACCCAGCAGCGACTTCGCGACGAGCTGGTCGACCACGATCGCGTCGCCCGGCTTCGGGCTCGCGGCGGCGATCATGCGCGCGAAGGCGTCGCCGGGGAGCGGCACGGCACCGCCGTCCACGTCCTCGCGCGCCAGCACGAGCGCGGCCAGCATCGGAGTGGCGGGTGAGCCGTCGTCACCGGTGACCTCGACGCTCTCCCCTGTCTGGACGATCAGGAATGCCCGGTTCGCGAGCGGGCCACGCTCGGTCGTGAACGTCGGCTCGCGAGGGACAGCATCGGCTTCGGCTTCCGCGGGCCGCGAGGCGGGGTCGAGGCGCCGCTCGAGCACCTCGCCGTAGCGCACGCGCAACCGTTGCGGCACGCCTCCGCGGCAATCCAGCACCTCGAGGGTGGCTTCGACGCGCTTCTCGTCCCGCGTCTCGTACGCGGCGAGCGGCTGGCCGTTCGATGTGGGCCGCACCGTCGCCTGGCGCTCCGAAGCGAGGGTCGTCCGCACGACCGCGCGATCGACGCAGGGCTCGAGTTGCACCGCCAGCGGCACCGGCGCCGGCTTCGGGGCCGACTCCACGGGAATGCCGCAGCCCAGGAGCCCCAACGTGTTCAGGCACAGGATCGTGAGCATCCCTCTGCGATCGGCGGGGCAGGCGGGAGCTCTTGAGCCCTACACGGTCCTGACACGGGGCAGCGCGCCCCCGCCCCATCGAAGCTGTCCCAGTCGGCTGCGCTTCGAAGATTCTCCTACGACCGGTGGGGTCCCGAACGCGTTTCACCTCCTCCCCGACGCGCAGCGAGCCTGCGAGCGGAGCCAATGAAATGGGCGGGCCCGTTCAAGGGGCCCGCCCGCGCAGGTCCAGCGAACCGGGACAGCTTCCGTGGCTCTCAGAGGCTGAGAAGAATTCGAAGTCTCTGCGCGCCGCGCGCGGTCCCGCGCGGCGCCAACAGGGTATGAGAGACCTTACGATCGATTTTTTTTCGGTCTCTCAGCGGTCCTCGGGCGGGAAGTCGAGCACCTCGAAGGGCAGGTAGTCGACGATCTCCCAGCGCACGAGGGGGATCAGCACGATCTCGTCGTCGATCGTGCGGCGCCACACGACGCTGCGTGCGACGCGCACGAGCGAGTCGCCGGCGGTCTCCTCGCGCTTGCGCAATTCGCTCGGGTCGAGCCCGCCGTCCATGTCGCCCTGGACGGATGTGCTGCGGCGGGCGACGACGTAGATCGAGAACACGTTGCTCTTTGTCGTCAGGATCTGGTTCATCCGGTTCTGCTGCTCCGTCGGCAGGTCCTTGAACCCGTCGACCTCGGACAGCTCGGCCAGCGACTCGAAGATCCGCCGCTCGATCTTCTCCTGGCCGTACTCGTCGAGCTGGATCTGCTCCTCCTCCTTCTTCTTGGCCTCGTCCTCGCTCGTGTCGGACTCCTTCTCCTCCTCCTCGAGGTTCCTGTACTCGAGGATCCGGTCGAACAGCCGCGGGTGGATGTCGCGGTCGTCGAAGAGGCCCTTCAGCACGGCGGCCGGCGCCGTGTTCACGTTGACGGCGTACCCACCCGAGCTCGTCGGGCCGGTCGAGCCGGCCGCGCCCGCCGCGCCGGTTCCGCCCTGGCCCTCGGTGCCGGTTCCGCCCGCGCCGCCCTGGGTCGTTCCTCCCGCAGTCGGGTCGCCACCCTGCGCCGACGTGCTGCCCTTCCCGGTCGACTTCGAGCCGGCCTGCGTGCCCGTGCCGCCCGTCGTGCCCGAGCCCGGCTTCCCGGCCGCGCCCGCCGCGCCGGCCACTCCCGACTTGCCCGTCTGCGGCAGGTCCCCGGCGACGCCCAGCGACGTCCACACGGTCAGGAAGCTGCCGATCGAGTGGACCACCTGGCCGTCCCGGTCGCGCAGATCGCGGAAGTGGTGCTCCTCGAAGGGCGTCAGCGCGGCGAACTCCTCGAGCGTCAGCGGCAGGCCCCCGTCCTGGCCGTCCACATCGGTGAGCAGCTTGGGGCGCGGGATCTTCGAATCACCGCGGCGCTGCATGTGCTCGACCATGGTCTTGACCATCGCCTCCGCCATGCGTGCGTCGATGTCGTACTCGCGGCTCCCCTCGCGGCACCAGTCGAGGATGCGCACGACCCGCTCGGCCGCCAGCTTGGCCTCGCCCTCGTCCGGGTTGAGGAGGTTGAGCACGTTGTACTTGCTGTCCTCGTCCTGGACGAAGATGCGCAGGCGGATGTCGTTGATCTCGGTGCGCTGGGGCTGGTGCCACTCGTCGCGCTGCGAATCGGACGCTTCGGATTGAGCCGCGCCGGGCGCGCCTCCCGCGGCGGGAGCCGGTGCTCCCGTCGCGCCGGGCGCGGCGGGAGCGCCAGCGGCTCCCTCGCCCTCCTGGTTGGCGGACTCTCCGTCGGCCTTGAGCGCCTCGTCCACCTGCAGCAGCGCCGATTCGATCGCCAGGTCCATGGACGCCAGCGTCATGTCGTTGCGGGCGATGCGCGCATCCGTGCCGGTCGTGACGCTGATCTGGATCGTGATCGCGATCAGCACGACGAGCAGGAGCAGCGCCAGCAGCAGCGCCACGCCGCGCTCTCCCGCGCGCGCTCGGCGGGCACGAGGGTGCAGGGTCCGCATGGTGACCCGATCCTAGACGCCGGACTCGGGCCCTGCTTCCCGGAAGCAATGTTGTTCCGGCGGGGGCACCCCGCCGGGCGGCCGCCCCAACCAGAAGCCGACCTTGCTCGGGCCGGTTCGGACCTCGAGCGGTGCTTTCGCGGCGGCGACGCGGGGAAGCATGGTTGTTCCGGCGGGGGCACCCCGCCGGGCGGCCGCCCCAACCAGAAGCCGACCTTGCTCGGGCCGGTTCGAACCTCGAGCGGTGCTTTCGCGGCGGCGACGCGGGCCTGCCTGCGCGCGTCAGTCCCCGAATTCCCGGTTCAGGTCGCTGCCCTGCAGGATGCGCGGGCGGATGAAGAACAGCACGTTCGTCTGCTCCTTGCGCTTGAAGGTCGACTTGAAGAGGTACCCGAGGATCGGGATCGACCCGAGCACCGGGATCTTGTTCTCGGAGTCGACCAGGCGCTCGCTGATCAGGCCGCCCAGGATCACGGCCTGCCCGGGCTCGAGGTACACGACGGTCTTGGCCGCGCGCCGGCTGATGATCGGGTTGCTGATCGCCTGGCCGTTCTGGAGCACGAACGAGACCGAGCTGCCGCTCTGAGCCGAGGCCTCGACGTCGATGTTCAACGCGACCGTCTGCGTCCCGACGACGCGCGGCACGACGAACAGCTTGATGCCGACTTCTTCGTAAGTGAGCGCCGCCTGGGCCTGGCCGGCCGCGTTGATCTGGTTGACGTTGTAGTTCGGGAGCTTGAGCGTGTTCACGATCTCGGCCCGACCGCCCTCGCGCACGGCAATCTTCGGCCGCGAGATGATCGACACGTTCTCGTAGGTCGCCAGCGCCTGCAACGCGACGTTGAACGCCATCCCGTCGGTCACGCCGCCCAGCGTGAGCAGCGAGTTCGAGGCTGTCGACGAGGCCTGGTTCGGCAGCGTGTAGGTGAAGCTCTTGAGGAAGGTGTGGTCGGGGAACCCGAAGATCGGCGTCGTCGCGTCGATCGGCTTCACGCCCAGGTCGAGCGTGTCGTTGATCGTGACCTCGACGATCTTGGCCTCGATCTCGATCTGCGGCACGCCGGCCGCGAAGATGTTGATGAAGTCCTGCACCTCGCGCAGGAGCTCGAAACCCGACGTCACGACCAGCCAGTCGGCCACGTTCTGCGGCGTGCCTTCGTACGGCCCGGTCGCGCGCAGGTCGGTGAAGAGCTCCTGGTCCCACTTCTCGAGCAGGTCGATCCGCACCGAGTCCGGCTTCTGCAGACCGGACGCCGGGTCGTAGAGCGGGAAGTTGCCGAACTGGTCGAGCAGCATCTTGAGCTGCTTGCCGAGCCCCACGCGCAGAGGGAACGGCTTCGAGATCAGCCCGCGCGTGTCGTAGACGACGATGCGCTTGCCGAAGACCAGATAGGGGTTCTCGGGCTCGGGCGCCGGGGGCGCTGCCAGCGCGATCGCGGGCGGCGCAGGTCCGGCGGCCGGGGCGGCGTTCGGGTCCGACTTCTGGCGCAGCGCCTCCTCGAGCGCGCGCGCCGTCTCGTCGAACGGCACTTCGTCGGGCTTGGGATCGGCGAAGTCCCGGGCGTCCTCGGGCATGGCCTCGATCGGCTTCAGGGCGCCCTTGTGGATCAGCTCGCGGAACTCCTCGATCGTGAGCTGGTCCGACTTGCTCTGGCCCGCGGCGTAGCGTGCCTCGGCCTCGTCGACCGGCGCGTCGGGCGTCGACTCGCAGCCCGTAAGCGTCGTCGCCAGCAGCGCGATCGCCACGCACGCGGCGCGCCTGAGCGACGCCGTCGGCCCCATCACAGCAGCGCTTTGACCTGGTCCGTGATGTCGGGGACCACGCGACCGTCCTGGTGCCGGATCGTCTTCCAGACGCTGCAGTAGCCGTTCTGCGAGCGGATCGAATCGGTCTTCTCGCGAATGCGGTCGACGGCACGCTGGCGCAGCTGGATCCCCTCGGAGGAATTCGGGTCGATCTTCTCGTCGCGGATCTTCTTGTACTCGGCCGTCGACTTGTAGAGCGCGTCGTAGTCGACCTTGGCCGGCTTGCTGAGCATCTTGACGTCGTCGAGGCCGCAGATGCTGTCGGAGCGGTCGCAGATCCAGGTGACCGTCGTCGCATCGGCGGGCGCGGGGGCAGCGATCGAGCCGTCGGTCGTGAACGTCGTGGCCGGCAAGGCGCGCGCCGGCAAGGCCAGCGATCCGAGGATCGCCGCGGCGCTCGCCAGGGCCGTCGTGAGGATCTGGAGCTTCATGGCGACGCGGGGGGCTCGGGACGTGGAAGGTCTGGGGAAGCGCAGGGCTTGGATCGGAACGGTCGGAGCGCGGATCTCGTGCAGCGAAATGGATGCAGTCGACCGGGCGGTGGCACCGCGCGGCCTGGACCTGCTCGTATCGGTATACCAAACGACTCCGAGGCGCAAAGTCCCCTTCCCAAGGGAAGTTCCCCCGCGCGCGGGGCGGTGCCGGTAAGGGCTCCGTACCACCGCAGCCTGGATCGGCCAGAGCACGCCGCCGACTGGAGCCCCCCTCCCGGCGCGCTGGACCGGCACACGCAACGACCCTCCCCCCGGTCGCGGTCGTCCCGCGGTCCGGAGGGAGGGTCGTTTCGCGCTGCAGACGCGCGCTGTCGGCTACTGCGCCGCCATCGCCGCCTTGGCCGAGAGCTTGATCTTCCCGCGGTCGTCCACGTGGATCACGACGACCTCGATCGTGTCGCCCATGTTCACCACGTCCGTGACGCGGTCGACGTAGCCGTCGGCCAGCTCGGACACGTGGCACAGGCCTTCGACGCCCGGGAGGATCTCGATGAACGCGCCGAAGTCGCGCACGCTCTTCACGGTGCCGGTGTAGCGCGCGCCGATCTTGGGCGACTCGCACATCGCCAGGATCGCCTGCGCACAGGCCTTGACCAGCTTCGAGTCGGTCCCGAAGACCTGGACGTGCCCCTGGTCGTCGACGATCGAGATCTTGACCTTGTACTCGGCCTGCATCGCCTTGATGTTCTTGCCGGCGGGTCCGATCAGGAAGCCGATCTTCTCGCCCGGGATCTGCAGCGCTTCCATGCGCGGCGCGAACTCGGAGATCTCGCCCTTCGGGCGCGGGACGGCTTCGAGCATCTTCCGCAGGATGAACTTGCGGCCGGCGTGCGCCTGACCCAGCGCGCGCTGGAGCAGGTCGCGCGAGACGGACTTGATCTTGATGTCCATCTGCAGGGCCGTGATGCCCAGGCCCGAGCCGGCGACCTTGAAGTCCATGTCGCCGTGGTGGTCCTCGGAACCCAGGATGTCCGAGAGGATCACGTTGCGCGTGCCGTCGCTGACGAGGCCCATCGCGATGCCGGCCACCGGCTGCGAGATGGGGACGCCGGCGAGCATCATCGACAGGCAGCCGCCGCACACGCTGGCCATCGAGCTGGAGCCGTTCGACTCGGTGATGTCCGACACGATGCGGATCGTGTACGGGAACTTCATCTTGCTGGGCAGCACCGCCATCAGCGCGCGCTCGGCCAGCATGCCGTGGCCGATCTCGCGCCGGCCGGGGCCCATGATGCGCCGCGTCTCGCCCACGCTGTAGGGCGGGAAGTTGTAGTGCAGGTAGAAGTTCTTGCGGTACTCCTCGTCGATGCCGTCGATGATCTGCTCGTCGTCCGGAGTGCCGAGGGTGACCGAGACCAGCGCCTGCGTCTCGCCGCGCGTGAAGAGCGTCGAGCCGTGCACGCGCGGGATGAAGTTCGGGACGATGTCGATCTCGCGGATCTCGTCCGTCGCGCGGCCGTCGAGGCGGCGGCCCGAGAGGATCATCTCGCGCTCGCGCTCGTGGACCAGCTCGCCCCACTCGGCCTTGGCGGCCTTCGTCTTCTGGGCCTTCAGGCGATCGTCGCTGACCCCGGCCGTGACGCGCGCAAGGAACTCGTCGCGCAGGCGGTCGATCGCGGTGGCGCGGTCGTGCTTGCCGGGCGTGAAGATCACGGCGTCGAGCGCCGAAGCGTAGGACTGAACGGTTGCGACGAGGTCCTTGTCCTTGGCGGGCGCCGTCCACGCCATCGCCGGCTTGCCGGCCTTGGCGACCAGCTCGTCGACCGCGCGCACGATCTCGCCGATCACGCGCTGGGCCAGCTCGAGCGCGTCGACCATCTCGTCCTCGGAGAGCTCCTTCGCGCCGGCCTCGACCATGCACAGGCCCTTGTCATGGCCCGCGACGACGAGGTCGAGCCGCGATTCCTCGCGGCGGCGTTCGTCGGCCGGGAACGGCACGAGCGCCCCGTCCAGGTGACCGATGCGCACGGCGCCCAGCGTGGCCTCGAACGGCGCGCCCGAGATGCGCACGGCCGCGAAGCTCGCGATCATCGCGCACACGTCGGCGTTCACCGTACCGTCGTAGGAGAGCGCGTGGCTCATCACCTGGACTTCGTTCTTGAAGCCCTCGGGGAACATCGGCCGGATGGACCGGTCGATCAGGCGCATCGTCAGGATCTCCTTCGTCGTCGGACGGCCTTCGCGCTTGAAGAAGCCGCCCGGGATCTTGCCGGCCGATTCGGTCTTCTCGCGGTAGTCGACGGTCAGCGGGAAGAAGTCCTGCTCTTCCTTGGCGGCGCCGATGGCGATGGCGGCGAAGGTCATCGTGCTGCCGAGCGTGCAGATCACGGCGCCGTGGGCCTGGCGGGCGACTTGTCCAGTCTCGAGGACCAAGCGCTGTCCGCCGACGGTGGCCTCGACGCGTACGGGTGTGGGTCTCATGTGGTTCTCAAAGGGTCTCTACGAATGTCTTCCTGAAGGTAGTTGGTGTTTTGTAGCCCGCGGGGGCGTGGGGAGAACCCCGACGCAGCGGGCAAGCGACGCGAAGGGGGCTGACTCGAGCCCCAGAAGTACTGGTGGAGTCGCACGCAAGCGTGCGACTACCGGCGCAGCCCAAGCCGCTCGATCAGCTTCTGGTAGCGCTCAGGCTCCCGCATGCGCAGGTACTTGAGCAGCTTGTGGCGCGCTCCGACCATGACCAGCAGACCACGCTGCGACGTGTAGTCCTTGCGGTGCGTCTTGAGGTGCGCGGTCAGGTTGAGGATGTGCTCGCTCAGGAGCGCAACCTGGACTTCGGGCGACCCGGTGTCTCCGGGCTTGGTCGCGTAGTCGCGGACGATCTCGATCTTGCGTTCAGCGGTCAGGGCCACGGGTTCTCCTCCGGCGTGGCGTTGCGGGGCTCGACAAGCCCGTGCCCGAGGGGAAGGAGCCCCAAGGCAGGGTGGGCAGGCGCGGGAGCCGTCGATCGGCCTGTCCGTACCTGGCTCGGCGCGCGTGAACGCGCACCTTGCGGGGGGAGAGTCTAGCGCAGGGCGATCGCGTCAGCGAGTGCCCCACAAGGATTGATGGCGATCGCGTCAGCGAGTGCCCCACAAGGATTGATGGCGATCGCGTCAGCGAGTGCCCCACCAGGATTGATGGCGATCCCGTCGGCGAGTGCCCCACCAGGATTGATGGCGATCGCGTCAGCGAGCGCCCCACCCGAATTGATTCCGCCCTGGTCCGGCCCCCGCGGGCCCGTGTCTCGGATCAGGCCCGTCCAAGGCCTCGCGGCCGCACGCTCCGACCGGGTCGGACGTGGGATCCTGTTCCCCGAGGTCAGGGCGAGGTCAACCGCCCCGGCCGCGACGTGCGCGCGGGGAGCTTGCCGAGAAGCTCGGCCGCGATCTCGTCGCAGGCGTACTTCATGCGCGCCGTTTCCGTTGACAGGTGCTCCCTCAACGCCGGGAAGTCGAAGCGCTGATCCGCGGTCGCGCTCCACAGCACCTCGCCGCCGCCCGTCGCGTCGATCAACTGCGCGACGACCTTGGCCGTGATCGCACCGTGCGTCGTCCACAGCGACGGGTCCCACTTCTCGACCGTGATCACGAGCGTCGCCTGCTCGTCCGACGCACCGGGCGTGTAGGCCGCCTCGACGACCTTGCGATCGACGTAGTCGAGCGCGAGCGGGCTGTAGCGATGCTCGACCATCCCCTTCTGGAACGCATCGCGCAGCGCCGCGGAGGGCAGGCTCGTGCCGGATGCGTTCACGACGGGCGCGACCGCGATCTCGATCGGAGCCTCCTGCACGACGCGGCCGCCTTCGGTCGTGTCGATCGCGCTCCCGCGGTGCTTGGGAACGTTCTGGCAGGACGACAGGACGAGCAGGGAAAGGGCCAGGCAGGAAATCGGGCGGATCACGGTGGGCTCCAGAGTGCGCAAGGAATCGAAGCGCGCGGGACGGCCGGATCCTAGCAATGGCGGAATCCCGAAGGAACGCGCGATTCCAGCACGAAATCGCCCTGATCAGGGCACGGTCAGAGTTGCCACGGCGGAATGCGCCGCGAGCTCGAACTCGCGCTCGACGTCCGTCCACAGGAACAAGCTCGGATCGAGGGACGTCCACGACCAGGACGAAATCGTCCCGCTGACCGTTCCGGCCGCCAGCGGGAACGGTGCGCCGACGCTGGCGAGCGGCAGGTGCGCGATCGTCTCCGGACCCGACGCGTCGGGATCGTCCAGGCGCCAGACCGTCCAGCGCCGGCCGGCCACGTCGGTCAGCGTGACCCGATGCAGGCCGGCCTGGCCGCTCGAGTCCGGCAGGACGTCCACGAACGCCACGTCGTAGGCCGCGCCGGCCGGGTTCACGGCCAGGGGGACGGCGCCGAACACGGGCGGGTCGGGCGGGGTCAGGAGGTTGTCCGTGGCGGACAGGCGCGGCCGGTCGATCCCGCGCGCGCCGTCGTCGGCCACGACCTCGGCGCGCAGGAACAGGTC
Source organism: Planctomycetota bacterium (assembly GCA_031400875.1). Taxonomy (GTDB): domain Bacteria; phylum Planctomycetota; class UBA1135; order UBA1135; genus JAEUHZ01. The sequence continues at coordinate 9,983 of JANNQS010000013.1, forward strand.
GGCCTGCAGCGTGCCGTCGGTGACGAGGCGCCCGAGCAGGTCCCGCGGACTGTCCTCGAACGGGTCGGCCACGCCGGGGTAGGCCGCGCGCACGATGTAGCTCGCGGGCGGGCCGGCCGCGAACGCCACCCCCTGCCCGACGGTCAGGGGTCCGCGCAGGCCGGGGACGAGGCCCTCGACACGGATGCGCGGCACGCCGTCGAGATTCGGCCAGGCGCTGGTCGTCAGGCCGTGGGGCGTCACATCGAGGGCGAGCAGCTCCTCGTCGGTGACCCCCGGTTCGTTCAGGCGATCGAGGCTCACCCGGGTGGTCTGGGCCACCGCGACGACGTCCGCCAGCGGCAGGCGCAGCCCGAAGTCGTGCAGGAACGTGGGCGCAGCCCACGAGGCCAGGCTGGCGGGCGCCAGCACGGCCATACCCGTGATCGCGCCCACCTCGCGCGGACGGATCGGCGCCGGCCCGAAGTTGCACACGAACTGCTGGTTGTTCGTGTCGGGGGAGCACGTGCTGACCGTGAAGAGCGTCTCGCCCGGCTGCGGGAAGCGCGTATCGGCCACGCGCCGCTGGAAGGCGTTCACGTTCGGGTCGACCGAGGTCACGGTGCCGCCGATCGTCGTGGCGGCCTGCGCCGAGGGCCTCAGCGGGATCGAGACCTGGTCGGTCGGCACGCCGTCGAACGTGAACAGGTCGTAGCCGGTCTGGACGACCGTCACGACCGTACGCCCGACGAGCGCGGGATCGACGAGCGCGCGCCCGTTCACGTCGGTCAGGAACGAGCCCAGCACGAAGAGCGAGCCCAAGTCGTCCTCGTGCGCCAGCACCTGGGCGCCGACGACGGGCGCGAGCGTGTTCGCGTCGAACACCTCGACCGCGACCTGCGCGAAGGGCCGCGGACCGCCGCTGGCCGCCGCGCCGCGCTGCACGAACGTGCCGGCCGCGGTGCCGCCCGAGTTCAGGGCGCGGTCGTAGATCGTCATCGAGTACGTCAGCGGCTCGTCGACGTCGGCCAGGACCCCCACCGCCACCGGCGCGGTCATGAAGATCCCGGTCTCGGCGTCGGAGCCGACGACGGTCGGGACGTTGCCCGGATCGAACTCGTTGTCGCCCAGCGGCGTCATGACGAACGCGCCGCGCAGCGCCTCGCTGGCCTTCCCGACCAGCACCACGTCGCGCAAGTCGGAGGCGAACGCGCCGACCGCGGTGCCCGACGCGCCCATGCCGATCAGCACCGGCGCGACCGTGTCGAGGAACGGCCCCTGCGCGCCGGCGATCAGCGGATCGACGTCGATCATGCGCACGGGCGACTCCAGCTCGCCGCGCTTGACGCGGAACGCCATCGAGATCGTGCCGTCGCGCACGCGCCCGGCCAGGGGAGACGTGCTGAGGGCGAGGTTCAGCTCGGCCGCCGTGAACGTGAAGCTGCCGGGCGGGTCGACGATCGTGACGGTGCGGAACAGCGCCACGAGGCGCCCCTCCGGCTGGGTGCCGGGCTCGATCCCGAAGATGTAGACGCCCAGCTCGTCGCCGGCGACCGCGTCCTCGAGGTCCACCTGGATGGCCAGGTTCGCCGGACCGGTCAAGGCGTCGATGCCGATCGCGTCCGCCGGGAACGACGTGATCGTGGCGGCCAGCGGCGCCGAGAACGGCAGCGTGTGGAAGGAGGTCGTCTGCAGCGGCAGCTGGTTCCCGTCGACGTCCTCGATGCGCGCCGTGGTCGGGGAGAGCTGGAGCGTCACCTGCACGTCCGTGCCCAGCGACGCGCGCAGCCCCTCGTCGTCGATGCTGCGCCAGCGGAAGACGCGCGTGTCGGTCGCGAGGCCCCCGATCGTGATCGGCTGGGGCGGCGGATCGAACGGCGGCGCGACACCGCCCACCTCGACCTCGAACGAGGCGTCGTCCACGGTCGTCGCGTCGATCGGCCGCGAGAAGGCGACCACGATCTCGGTCGTGGCCGGGAGCCCGACTTCGGCCTCGCCCGGATAGGTCAGCACGACGCTGGGCAGGGTGGGCACCGTCGCCGCGACCGTGAACGAGCCGATGACCCGGTCGGACGGCTGGACGATCGCCTGGCCCGTGCGGTCGCCGACCTCGACGTTGTCGCGGAAGGCCACCTCGTACGTGGCGCCCAGCATCAGGTCGGTCAGCGGGAACATGACGAGGACGCGCCCGTCGCCCACCAGCGCGCTGGCCTGCAGCGGAAGCGCGCCGAACTGGACCTGCCGCAGCTCGAACGCGAAGCTCAGCGTGGCGGGCGAGATCGACTCGCTGAACACGACCACGATCGGCGACTTGGGGTCGACCTCGTCCCCGAGCGGGGCGAAGCGCTCGATGCGCGGCACGTTCGTGCGCAGGATCTGGCCGTTCTCGGGCACGCTCGCGGCCAGCGTCCCGACCGCTCCGCCCGAGGCGCCGGGGCTGCAATCGCCGCCGAAGACGCAGGCCGGGTTGTCGCAGCCGGAGAGGGCCCAGGGGACCGCCAGGACGAGGGCCAGGAACGCGGCGGGGACGGTGGATCGCATGCGGGGCAGGTGGCTGGGCGAGGGAGGGTGCTCGGACGCCCGTCCCTAGTCCATCTTCCCCCGGGAGAGCGGCGTTGGAAGGACGCGGCGCCGAATCGTGACCCGAAGGCTTTTCTGCGCTACGAAGCGACCGGCCCGCGCGGGCCCGCGAGCGGACCCGGCCGTCGCTAGAATCGCGCGGATCGAAACGCCCCACCCAGTCCCCCAGCAAGGATCGATGTCCAGTCACCGCGCGCGCTCCGGCTGGATGCTGTCCGTGCCCGGCCTCCTGGTCCTGGCCGTCGGGTGCCGCTCGGCCGGCGCCGAACGCCGGCGCGAGGCGGAGCGCGCGGCCGAGCTCGAGGCGCGCGTCGACGCGGCCGCCGAAGCGCGCCTGCGCGCCCTGTTCCCCGAGGTGCGCGGCGACCTCTCGCGCGCGGCGATCGCGGACGCGGTGCTCGGATCGGAGGCCGTGACCACCGACCCTGCGGCGCTCGAGGCGCGCGCCATCGCGGCGATCGCACGCGGCGACAACGAGACCGCGCGCCAACTGCTGTCGGAGCACGCCGCCGCGAAAGAGGCCAGATCGGCCCGGGCGCTGCGTGACGCGGGCGACACCGAGGGGGCCTTGCGCGCCTACGACCAGGCCTTGGACGTCGCGCCCTTCTCCGTCGCGCTGCGCTGCGAGCGCGGCGAGACCGCGCTGGCCGACGGCATCGCACGCGGCGATCGCGCGCGCATCGTCGCGGCGCAGACGGACTTCGAGGAGGCCGCGCGGCGCGTCAGCGTGCCGTGCGCGTGGCTCGGCGCGAGCCGCGCGGCGCGCGCGCTGGGCGAGACCGACCGGGCCGTCGAGGGCGCGCGTCGGGCCTTCGCCGTGACGCGCTCGGCGGCCGAGCTGGAGGGCCTGCCCGAGATGGCCGCGCGCCCGCGCGCGGAAGCGGTGCTGATGGCCTGGACCGCGGCCGGCGGATCGGAGCGCGAGAGCGTCGGCGCCGAGGCGCGCGCCGCGCTCGTGGCGCTCGTCGGCCGCGCGCCCGCC
>JANNQS010000014.1:0-55696 GCA_031400875.1 Planctomycetota bacterium
CGCTGGCGCGGCGCGCGCTGGCGCGGCTCCTAGCCGAAGCGACCGGCGACGTCCCCCACCGCGCGGCGCTCGACCGGCTGATCGCGGACCTCTTTGCGGGCCGCACAGGCTGGCACCAGATCGCGGGCGGCTGGCGGCTGCAGCTGCGCTCGGACCGGATCGACCTCGAGCCGCCGCCGCTCGCGGCCCGCGCCGACTCCGGGCGCGACGTGCGACAGCTCGAGCTGCCCTTCGAGCCGCGGACGGAGGTTGGCGGATGGGCCGCCGACGGCATCGAGCTCTCGGTCCCGGGACGCGTCGCTCTGCCCGACGGCCGGCGCATCACGGCCGAGATCGTCATGCAGCGCGGCGAGCACGACGTCTCGCGCTCGCCGCTCGTGGCCGAACTCGACGCGCGCGACCTGCCGCTGCCGCTCGTCGTGCGCAGGCCGCGTCCGGGCGACCGGTTCCACCCGATCGGCGCGCCCGGGGCGAAGTCGCTGGTGCGCTTCCTGGCCGACGTGGGCGTCCCGCGCCACGACCGGGTCCTGGTGCCGCTGGTCCTGGCCGGCGCCGAGATCGTGTGGGTGGCGGGCGTGCGGCCGTGCGAGGCGCGGCGCGTGCAGGCCGGGACCACCCGGAGGCTGCGGCTCGTCCTGCGGTGACTGGTGCCCTCGACGGCGGTACCTTGTGTGGATCGCTCCCCGATGCTGGCCCCTGGATTGATGCTCGCTCCGTCCTCGTTCGCTCCGCCCACGCTGGCCCCACCCTTCTTGCCTCGAGTGCAGGTTCCGCTCCCGACCCCCCTCGCCGCTAACCTCCGGGCCGTTTCGGAGCTCTGCGCGGCGGCCGCGCGCCGGGCGGGCCGGGATCCGGCCGCGGTGCGGATCGTGGCGGTGACGAAGAGCGTGCCCGCGGCCGTGGCGGCCGAGATGGCGCGGCTCGGCGCGATCGACCTGGGCGAGAACCGCGCCGACCACCTGGAGGCCAAGGCGGCCGAGCTGGCCGCGGCCGGGATCGCTCCGCGCTGGCACTTCGTCGGCCACCTGCAGCGCAACAAGGCGCGCGCGGTCGTGCGCCGGGCGCACCTGGTCCATTCCGTCGACAGCGTGCGGCTGCTCGAGACGCTCGACCGCCTGGCCGCCGAGGAGGGCCGCGAGCTCGACGTGTTGGCCCAGGTCAAGCTGGCGGACGAGGCCACGAAGTCGGGCCTCGATCCGCGCGAGCTGGCCGATTTCTTGCGTCGCGGTCGAGATGCGCAGAACGTGCGCGTCGTCGGGCTCATGGCCATGGCACCCCTCGAGCGCGATGCGCGCGCGGGATCCGATCGCGCGCGCGACGTGTTCCGGCGCTGCGCGGTGCTCGCGCGCGAGCACCGCGCCCTCTTCCCGGCCGAGCCCGAGCTCTCGATGGGCATGAGCGACGACTTCGAGGTCGCGATCGAGGAAGGCGCGACGCTCGTGCGCATCGGCAGCCGCCTGTTCGAAGGCGTGGGAGGCGGCGCGTGAGCGAGCGCCTCCTGCTCGAGGTCGCCGGCTCGGGGCGGACGGGCGCGGAGCTGCCGCGCGCCGGCACGCTGGTCGTCGGCAGCGACGCGAAGCGCGCCGGCTTCCAGATAGTCGGGGCGGGCGTGGCCGACGTGCACTGCGCGATCGGGCGCGCGAAGACCGGCGGCTGGGCGGTCAAGGACCTGGGCGCGCTGGCCGGCACGATCGTGAACGGCGCGCGCGTCGAGACGGCGCGCTTGAAGGCCGGCGACGAGCTGCGTCTGGGCGACGTCGTGTTGCGCGTCGTCGATCCGGCGCAGGCCGGCGAGCCGGCCAGCGAGAAGGCCAGCAAGCAGGCCACGGTGCCGGCCGCGAGCCCGGCGGCTGCCCCGGCCTCGAAGCCCACCGAGTTCGCGCAGGCGATCAAACCCGCGCAGGCGGCACCCGGCGCGGTCGTTCCGCCGCCCGCTGCTCCTCCGCCGGCCGTGAACGGCGGCAGTGCGCGGCCCGTCCCGCTGCCCAACGTCCCGGGCTACAAGGTCGAGAAGCGCATCGGGCGCGGCGGCATGGGCGACGTGTTCTTGGCCGTGCAGACGAGCCTCGACCGGCGCGTCGCCTTGAAGGTGCTCAGCTCGCGCTTCGCGTCCGACGCCGAGTTCGTGCGGCGATTCCAGGCCGAAGCGCGCGCGGCCGCGGCCCTCAACCACCCCAACGTCGTGACCGTGTACGACGTCGGCGAGGACTCGGGCACGCACTACCTCTCCATGGAGTACATGGAGCGCGGCACGCTCGAGGACCGCGTGCAGCTGGTCGGCCGGCTGCCGGTCGACGAGGTGCTCGCGATCCTGCGCGACGCGGCCGCGGGCCTGGTCTACGCCGAGGCGAAGAAGATCGTGCACCGCGATCTGAAGCCGGCGAACCTGATGCAGAACCACGTCGGCCAGACGAAGATCGCCGACCTGGGTCTGGCGACGCACGTAGAGGCCGAGGAGGCGCAGACGGCCGACCGCAAGGTGTTCGGCACGCCGCACTTCATGTCGCCCGAGCAGGCGCGCGGCGAGAAGGTCGACCACCGCTCCGACCTGTACTCCCTCGGTGCGACGGGGTACCGGCTGTTGACGGGCCACACGCCGTTCGAGGGCAAGGACGCGCGCGAGATCGTGCGCGCGCTGCTCAAGGACGAGCCGCGCGCGATGAAGGAGTTCGCGCCCGACCTGCCCGACGGCATCGTCGACCTCGTGCGCCGCTTGATGCACAAGGACGTGGCGCAGCGCATGCAGAGCGCGAACGAGCTGGCGCGCGAGCTCGAGCAGCTGCGCCAGCGCGGCGGGAAAGCCGCGCCGTCCGCCACGAAGAAGAAGGGCTCGCTCGTGCCGCTCTTCTTCCTGCTACTGCTCTCGGGCGGCTCTGCGTGGTGGTGGTTCGCCGGTCGTCACCAGTACCCGGATCTGCTGGATCGGCTGAGCGGCAAGACCGAGACGCCCCAGACCGCGGGCGGTGGGCGTGGGCCATCGAAGCCGACGACCGCACCCCTCGCGCCGACCGATCCGGAGCCCGCGAAACCGATCCCGCCGAAGCCGAAGCCCGCCAAGGAGAAGGACGACAAGGACATCCAGCTGATCGAGGCCAACGCCAAGGTGGCGCTGCTCGAGCTCCTGCAGCGCGAGATGCCCGCCAACGAGCGTCGCGACGAGCTGCGGCTCATGGCGCAGCGCTTCCAGGGCACGACGGCCGCGGCCCAGGCGCTGCAGAAGGCCGATCAGATCACGGACATGCTCGACGTGGTCGCCAAGGCCGATTCGGCGCGCAAGACGGTGATCGACGAGGTCATCGGCCGGATGCGCGAGGTCGCGCGGCTCGAGGCGAAGCCGCCCGAGCCGGGCAAGTCGTTCCTGGGCCTGCGCGCCGTTGCGGGCCAGCAGGATGTGGCGCAGGATCCGGAGTTCATCACGCAGCGGCGTGAGATCGAGAACCGCGTGATCGGCGTCGCGGTGCAGTACGCGAAGGAGCAGATGGCCGCGTCGAACCGCGCGCTCGAGACCGGCGACTACGAGACCGCGAAGAAGATCCTCTCGGACCTGCTGCCGATCTTCGACCTGCCCGAGTTCCCGATCGGCGGCGGCCCGAGCGGCGTCGACGAGATGTTCGAGGTCGGACGCCAGGCGCGCGAGCGCTTCCACAACCTGGCGCAGATGAAGGACGTGCTCGAGCAGAAGCGCCTGCGCGAGGACCATCTCGCGATCGCGGCCGGCCTGCGCGACACGAACAACTCGGGCGGCGCGGGCGGGCTCGAGCGTGAGCTGGCGGCGCTCGACCTGACGGCGGCGCAGGAGCGGCTCGAGCGCCTGGCCACGCGGCTCACTGGTCCCGAGGAGCAGGCTGCGGCACGCGCGCTGGCGGCCGACAGCGCGTCCGCGCGCGGCGCCCTGGATGCGCTGGGCCGCGAGTTCGCGCAGTGGCGCCGCCGGGCGTTCGCCGACCCGCGCGAGAAGCGCGGCGTGAACCGCAACGCGGTCGGCGCCGACGCGCAGGGCATCCTGTACGAGGTCGACGGGGGCGGTGCGCCGGAGCGGCTGCCGTGGTCGGCGTTCGGCGCGGACGTGCAGGCGCAGAACAAGCTCTTCGTCGAGCGCCTGCAGCGCGACTGGACGCCCGAGGAGACGAACGGGATCGCCGCGATGCTGCGCATGAGCGCGGTCGTCGAGACGATCCGCGCCTCGGCCAAGATGTTCGACGCCGGGAAGCGCGCGAACTTCACCGAGGGCAACGTGCGCGACATGCACGCGCTGTACGAGCCGGCCTCGGCCTGGGCCGAGAAGGCCGGGCCCGAGTCGAAGGCGCGCCTGCAGCGCGAGATGGCCGCCGCGGACGTCCTGGCCGAAGCGTTGCGTTCGGCGACGGACACGCGCTGGGCCGCGGCCGCGGCGAGCATCGAACGCCTGTTGACAGAGTTCGCCGACACCCTGCTCGTGAAGCTGCTCTCCGACGGCCGATCGCTCCAGGAGCTCTCGGGCGGATGAGCACGCCCGGAGCCGCGCGCACCGGGTTGGAACCGCTCGACGGCGGAGCGCGCGCCGCGCTCACGATCCGCGCGCAACCGGGCGCGCGGCGCAGCGGGTTCGCGGGCTTTTGGAATGGGCTCGTGAAGGTGGCCGTGTCCGCGCCGCCCGAGGACGGGCGCGCGAACGAGGCGCTGCGCGACGAGGTCGCCAAGCTCCTCGGCTTGCGCGCGTCGGCGGTCCAGCTCGTCGCCGGCGCGACGTCGCGCGAGAAGCGCTTCGAGATCGACGCGACGGAAGCGCGCGTGCGCGCCCGGATCGATGAGCTGTGCGCGGGCGGGCACGCGAGGCGAGCTTGCGAGCCGAGCCAACGGAATGCGCGGGCCCGTTCAAGGGGCCCGCGCTCGAGCGGAGCGGAGGACGCATGAGCACGTCGATGCTCGACGCCGAGGTCGATCGCTCCCTGGCGCACCTGACCCACCTGGAGGTGACCAGCCCGCAAGCGCTCTACTTCCTGGCGACGGGCAGCGCGACGCTGGCGACGCGGCTCACGCGATTGCAGCGCGTGCCGTTCGCGAAGATGCCCGGCGCGCCGGAAGCGTGGCGCGAGATCACGCTGTGCGCCGGCACGCTGGGCGACCTCTCCGTGTGGCTGGTCGACGACGCTCCCGGCGCGGCCGAGGAGGGCGGGCTCGTCGAGCCGGGCGAGCCGGCCTGGGCACGCGGTTTCCCGGTGTGGCTGGCCGCCGCCGCGGGAGCGTCCGTGCTCGTGCACGCGTCGGCCGGGTTCGCACTCCCGGTCGAGGGCCGCGCCGCGGTCGCGCGCGGGACGTTGGCGCTCGTGCGCGACCACCTCAACGTCTCGGGGCGCACGCCGCTCTACGCGCTGGGCGCGTCCGACCTGGGTCCCCTCTTCCCCGACACGTCGCAGCTCCACCACGTCGAGCTGCGCCACGCCGCGCTGCGCCTCGCGCGCACGATGGGCTTGCCGGTGGCCGAGGTCGTGGCCGCGTGCGTGGCCGGACCGAGCCTCGAGACCGCCGCGGAACGCCGCTTCTGGGCGCGCGCCGGCGCCGACGTCGCCGTGCAGGAGCTGCAGAACCCGCTGCTCGCGGCCGCGCACGCCGGCTTCGCCGCGCTGTCGATCGTGTGCGTGACGGACGCGGGCGAAGGCGCGAGCGACGTGCGCGGGATCGTGCAGCACGCCGACGCGATGGCGGCGCCGCTCGAGGAACTCCTGCTCGGGATCACGGGCGACATCGCCGCGATCGCGATCGAGGCCGGGGTCGAGGAGCGCGAGGTCGAGGAACGTTGAGCGCCGTGCGCATTGCGGTGTTCGTGTCGGGCGCCGGGCGATCGCTGGAGAACCTGGCGCAGCAGGCGCGTGCAGGCGAGCTGGGCGCCGAGATCGCGCTCGTCGTGTCGAACACGGGGAAGGCCTTCGCGCTGGAGCGCGCGGCGCGGCTCGGGATCCCGAGCGTCGTGCTGGATCCCGAGCGCAAGCTGACCCCGGCCGAGTTCTCGCGCGACGCGTTCCTGGCGGCGGAGAGCTTCCGCTGCGATCTGGTCGTGTTGGCCGGGTTCCTGCGGCTGCTCGTCGTGCCGGAGGCGTGGCTCGGTCGCGTGCTCAACATCCACCCGGCGCTGTTGCCGGCGTTCGGCGGCAAAGGGTTCTACGGACACCGCGTGCACGAGGCGGTGCTGGCGCACGGCAGGCAAGAGTCGGGCTGCACGGTGCACTACGTGACGAACGAGTACGACGCGGGTCCGATCCTGCTGCAGCGCACGTGCGCCGTGCTCGCAGGCGACACGCCCGACACGCTGGCCGCGCGCGTGTTCGATGAGGAGACGCGCGCATTGCCCGAGGCGGTGCGAATGCACCTGACGCAACACCCGCTGTCGGTTGCGGCGCGGAACAAGGCGCGCGGACACGACTGAAGCGCCGCGGGCCTGGATCGGGACCGGCTCGACGAATCTGTGCCCAATCAAACCGGCCCCGACGCCCGTGACCCTTCGCTCCGTCAGTCGAACAAGTGCGCGGAATGGATCCGCGGCGGTCCTGTCGTGGCCTGCTCCCGCCGTTCGAGCGTCACGCACACCTTTCGAACACCGGATCCCGCGCCGGCCGCCAGATCCGCCCTTCCAACGCCTCGCTCGGCATGTAGGCCACGGGCCCGCGCAACAGCTGCCGCGTGTGCCGCTGCATCCGCAACGCCGACACGGCCGCGTCGAACGCGTCCTCGCTCGACTCCGCCAGCCGCAGCAGCGCGTCGGGCTGCTCCGCGAAGCGCGCCTGTAGGTACAACGCGCGCGCGACGCGGCTCGACTTGTTGACCGGCCCTGTCAACTGCCGCGGATAGATCTCCACGGCCATTGGCAGGCGCGGCGGCTCGAACGGCCAAATCGAGAAGCCAGCGTCCTGCAGCGTCGCCAGGTAGGGCATGCCGCGCAGCGATCCCGTGCCCACCGATCCCGCGCCGCCGATCTGGAACACGCTCTTCGGGCCGATGCCGCGCTCGCGCACGGTCTCGCTCTCGGTCGCGCGCCAGGCCGGGTGTGCGGCGTCGAACGCGGGGCAGCGCACTCCGGGTCGGCCCCAAAACGGCTTCGGTGACTCGGCCAGCCAGCGCTCGCCCTCGCGCGCGACGAGTTCCCACAGCGCGCGCGCCGACGTCACGCCGACGCGCGCGAGGAACCACGCCGGGCCGGAAAACGCGAAGTCGAGCCCGACGACGACGCGCGGATCGCGGCGCGCCGAATCGATCAGCTCCTGGATCGTCTCGGGTCGACCGCGGCCCTTCTCGAGCCGCGTGAGCTGCGGGCCCGACGGACTGCCGGCGCGCGCTTCGGCCAGCCAGATGCGTTGCCGCTCCCCCGTCAGCGCGCCCGACCAGTCGACCGCGATGCACGACGGCGGTGGGATCCGCGGTGAGGCCAGCAGTGAGGTTCTGCCGGCCATGTCACGCGCGCGGACCCGGGACGACGGCGGCGTGCGGGAGGAGCGCGACGAGGCTCAACACGTCCTCCAGGTTGTGGCGGAACACTCCCTCGAGCCTGTGCGGGCGACCGGCCAGGAAATCGAACCACGCGGCCGGTGCAAAGCTGCCGGGCAGGTCGTCGGCGCGCGCGACGCCGGCCAGCTCGCGCTCGAGCGTCTTCAGGCGGCAGTTCTCGAAGCGGCCCTGGTGCGCGCGGCGCAGCGGCCAGTAGAGGTCCAGGTGCGGCACGTGCGCGAACGGCGGCACGAGTCCGTGCACACGCATCTTGTCCTCGAGGCGGTGGCGGTCGAACGATTTGCCGAAGAACGACACGATCGCCGGCGCGGCGGCGATGCGCTCGGCCGTCTCCGCGAGCAGCGCGCGCTCGTCGCGCGGATCGGACAAGAAGCCCTGCCATACGTCGAACCGCCCGTCATCGAACGTGCCCAGCCCGACGAGGAACACATACGTGCCCGTGCCGCCCGCGAGGCCGGAAGTCTCCGTGTCGAGGAACACGGCGCGCTCGAGGTCGATCTGCGCGAAGCGCTCGTCGCGCGACGACGCGGCCATGAGCGCGCGGTCGAACGTGAGTCCGGCCGCGAGCGCGGCGGCGCCGTGCTCGTGCTCGCGCGCAAACGAGCTCGTGCGCGCCACCGCGCCGCCGCGGCTCGGCTCGAGGCGCTCGGGCGGTCCCAGCGCGAGCGTCCGCGCCGGCTCGTCCGCGGCGAGCGCGCCGGCGTCCAGATGCGCGGCGAGGAGCGCGCCGCGCCGCGCGAGCCGCTGGTGGAGCTCGTCGGCACCAAGCGCATGTGAATCGGCACCATGCGGATGCACCAGATCACCGAGCGCAGTCGACACGTCGCTGTCCGCAGACGCGGATGCGGGCGTTTTCGCCTCCGCCGCGACCGGCGCCGGCGCTTCGCGCAGCAAGCGCCGCAAGCGATCGCGCAGCGGCTCGCTCATCCGACGGGCTCCTCGGCTTCGATCGCGACGACGACCGGATCGGGCCCGCCCGCGAGGTGCGCGAGCACGCGCAGAGCGACCTCCTTGCCCAGCGGCCCGACCTCCGCGGGCGGCCCGACGCAACCGGGGCAGCCGCTCGTGCACGCGCAGCGCGCCACGACCTCGAGCGCTGCGCGCGCCATGTCGCGGTAGCTCTGGAACAGGATCGTCGAGAGCCCGACGCCGCCCTGCACCGCGTCGTACACGAAGATCGCCGGCCGCTGGAAGTGCGGCGAGCGCACTTGCGTCGAGAGGCCCAGGTCCGACGGCTGACAGCGCAGCCACAACGGCGCGACACGGCGCAGGAGGCTGCCCACGCCGCGCCAGGCCGAGCCGCGGTCGCCGCCGGCCAGACCCAGCTCGCACGCGGCCGCGTCCGACAGCGTCAGCACGAAGGCCTCCGTGTCGAGCTCCTCCGGCGGCAGGTGGATGTCCTCCGCGCCGACGTTCTCGCGCGTGTAGAAGCGGATCTTCTTGTACTGCGTCGCGACGGCAGTCACGTGCACCTCGCCGCGCCACACCGAGTGGTCCTCGCCGTCCATGTCGTGATCGACCGGGATCAGCGGGCGCTCGACCGGCGCGTCGGCGCGCGTGCGCATCCGCCGCTCCTCGAGGCGCAGCACGCGCACCGCGACGTCCAGCTCGGCCTCGGTGAAGTAGTCGCTGTCGACGCGCCGCGCGTACGCGCGCCGGTTCTCGTAGTCGAAGCGCTCGATCTTCCAGGTCTCGCCCTGCACCTGGTAGATCGCGCCCTCGTGCACGCTCGTGATCGACGCGGCCCGGTCGATCTCGCCGATCGCCTTCTTCGTGTCGGCGTCGAGCACGAGCACGTTGTCGGGCTCGCCGCCGTCGAGCGTCACGTCCTGCGCCGGGTACGCGTCGGCCATCCAGTGCCACGTGTCGCCGCGCTTCAGCACGAAGCGCGACTCTTCGCTCAGGTAGTCCAGGATCCCGGCCGCGTCGCGCACGCCGCCGTACGACACGTCGTCGAGCGAACCCGGCTCCGCGCCGGCGCGGAACGGCAGCTCGAACGCGGCGCACTTCACCTGCTCGGACAGGATCACCAGGTTGTCGGGATCGAGCCCCAGCCGCTCGCGCGGCGTCGCGAAGAGCGCGCCGGGGTGCCGCGCCAGGTACTGGTCGACCGGATCGGACTGCGCGATCTGCACGACGAGGCTCGGTTTCCCGCGCCGTCCGACGCGGCCCGCGCGCTGCCAGAAGCTGGCCTGCGAGCCCGGGTAGCCGACCAGCACGGCCACGTCGAGCGCGCCGATGTCGATCCCGAGCTCGAGCGCGTTCGTCGACACGACGACCTTCACTTGTCCGGCGCGCAGACCCTGCTCGATGTCGCGGCGCAGGTCCGGCAGGTAGCCGCCGCGGTAGCCGCGGATCTCCTCGGGCTGGAGGCCCAGGTTCGGCGCGACTTCCTTCAAATAGCGCGTCAACACCTCGACGGCCGTGCGGCGCTTGCAGAAGAAGATCGTCTGGTGGGCCGGGCCGCACACCGCTTGCGCGAGCTCGCGCGCTTCCTCGAGGGCGCTGGCGCGCAAGCCGGCAACCGGATTGAGCATCGGCGGGTTGTAGACACCGAACGTGCGCGCGCCCGACGGCGATCCGTCCTGGTCGACGACCGCCACGTCGCGACCGGTCAGACGGCGCGCGTGCTCGCGCGGCTCGCGCAACGTCGCCGAGCACATCAGGAACTTCGGATCCGACCCGTAGTGCCGCGCGATGCGCACGAGACGGCGCAGCACGTTCGCGACGGAGCTGCCGAAAACGCCCGAGAGCGTGTGCACCTCGTCGATCACGACGTAGCGCAGGTCGCGGAACAGCTCGGACCACTTGGCGTGGTTGGGCAGGATCCCGGCGTGCAGCATGTACGGGTTCGTCAGCACGAGGTGCCCGCGGTCGCGCAGCGTGCGCCGCACGGACGGCGGCGTGTCGCCGTCGTAGGTGAACGCATGCCAGTCCTGGCCCAGCTCCTCGACGACCGACGTGAGCGCCGACGACTGGTCCTGCGACAACGCCTTCGTCGGGAAGAGGAACAGCGTGCGCGCGCTGCCCTGCGACTCGAACAGCGCGTTCAACACGGGCAGCACGTAGCAGAGCGTCTTGCCCGACGCGGTCGGCGTCGCGACGAGCGCATCGCGTCGATCGAGAGCGAGCTCGACGAACTCGGCCTGGTGGCGGTACAGCTCGCGCAGGCCGCGGCGCTCGTAGAGCTCGACGAGCCGCCGATCGAGGCGCGCGGGGTACGCCGCCGTATCCGCCGCGCGCGGCGGCACCTCGTGCCAGTGCTCGAATCGCGGCGCCCAGCGCGGGTCCTCGCGCAAGCGCGACACGATCTGCACGACGCCGCCCGCCGAGCGCGACCGCCGCGCTCCTCCGCGGCGCGGGTCCGTGCCCGATCTCGACGCCAACCGTTCTGCCTCGTTCTCCATCGATCACCCCCGCCCCCGCCCGCCATCCCGCCGCCGTGCGGCCCCGCCGTTAGGCAGATGTTAGGGTCGGCGACAGCCCGGGCAAGCCTGCCGCCCAGGAACTCCGGCTGACGCCTCGTCAGGCCGGCCGGTGCGTCTCGAGCACGCGCTCGATGCCGGCGAAATCACGCTGGATCCGCGCCTCGAGCCCGCGCGACTCGGCCAGGCCCTTGGCGCGCGCGCCCTGGCGGTGTCCGATCTCGACGAGCAGCGTGCCGCCTGGCGCGAGCAACGTCCCCACGCTGTCGAGCAGCTTCAAGAGATGGTGGTCGGGCTCGCCCTCGGGCGCGAAGAGCGCGGAGGCGGGCTCGTGGTCGCGCACTTCGGGCGCGAGGTCGGCGGCTTCGTCGCGCATCACGTAGGGCGGGTTCGCGACGAGCAGGTCGAAGCCGAGCCCGCTCGATCGGACGCGGTCACTCAGCAGCGCATAGCCGTCGCCGTGCGCGAACTCGACCTGCGGCACGATCGGCGGCTTGCCGGGTTTCGCCGTCGACGACAGTGCTTCGAGATTGCGGCGCGCCCAGCTCAGCGCGTCGTTCGACGCGTCGACTGCGAAGACTTCGAGGCCCTCGATCTCGAGCGCCAGCGTGATCGCGAGGCAACCGCTGCCCGTGCCGAAGTCGGCCGCGCGCGAGAGAGGTGAGCCCGCACCCGCTCGTGAGCGCGCGATCTCGCGCGCGCGATCGATCAGCAACTCCGTCTCCGGCCTCGGGATCAGCGCACCGGGACCGACGAGAAAAGGCCGGCCGTAGAAGTCGCGCCGGCCGGTCAGGTACGCGGTCGGCTCGCGCTTGCCGCGCCGCACGAGCAGCTCTCTCGCGCGCGCGATCTCTTCCTCGGTGATCGGCCGGTCGTGCTGCAGGAAGAGCTTCAGGCGATCGACGCCCAGGCTGTGCGCGACGAGCAGCTCGGACTCGAGGCGCGCTTCCTCGATGCCCTTCTTGAGCAGGAACTCGCGCGCGAGCTTGACCATCTCGCCGGCGGTGCGCGGTTTCGTCAGCTCGGCCATGAAGTCACAAAAAGGTGTCTGACACCCATGTCCGGCGTCGGCTTCAAAGGGCCCGGATCCGTTCCTGCCGGTCGATCGCCTGCAGCGCGTCGAACAGCGGCCCGAGCTTGCCGGACAGGATCTGCTCGAGCGAGAAGTTCTCGTTCGCGCGGTGGTCGGTCACGCGGTTCTGCGGCCAGTTGTAGGTGCGGATGCGCTCGCTGCGGTCGCCGCTGCCGACCTGGCTCTTGCGCGACGCGGCGCGCTCCTTGTCGCGCTTGTCCTGCTCGTGCGCGGCGATGCGCGCCTTGAGCATGCGCATCGCGGCTTCCTTGTTGCGCACCTGGCTGCTGTTGTCCTGGCAGATCGCGACGATGCCCGTTGGCAGGTGCGTGATCCGCACGGCGCTCTCGGTCTTGTTCACGTGCTGCCCGCCCGCGCCGCCGGCGCGCATCGTGTCGATGCGCAGGTGCTCGGGGCGCACGTCGAGCTCGACCTCGGTCTCCTCGGACATGACCGCGACCGTCGCGGCGCTGGTGTGGATGCGGCCTTGGGCTTCCGTGGCGGGGACGCGCTGCACGCGGTGGCCGCCGGATTCGAAGCGCAGCTGGCGCCAGGCGCCCTCGCCTTCGACCGCCAGGATCACCTCCTTGAAGCCGCCGACCTCGCTCGTCGACACGTCGAGGTCCTCGACGCGCCAGCGGTTCGCCTCGAAGTACTTGCGGTAGATGCCGTAGAGGTCGCGCGCGAAGAGCGTGGCCTCGTCGCCGCCGACGCCGGCGCGGATCTCGACGATCACCTTGCGGCGGTCGTCAGCCGGGTCGTGCACAAGCGCTTCGAGCACGCTCGTCTCGAGCGCGGCGGATTCGGCTTCGGTGGCCGCGAGGTCCTCGCGCGCGAGCTGGGCCAGGTCGGCGTCAGGGCGCGCTTCCTCCAGGATCCGCGTGGCGTCGGCGCGGCGCGTCTCGATCTCCTGGAACCGGGCGCGCAGCGCGTGCACGGGCTCGAGCGAGCCGCGCTCGCGCAGCAGGACGGAGAGCTTGCGGCCGTCGGCGGCGACCGAGGGCTGGTTGATCAGCTCGGTGATCTCGTCGAAGCGGGCAGCGCGTTCGGCCAGACGCGCGAGGACCTGCGGGTGGAGGGTCATGACGATCCTCCGTCACGGTAGCGAGCGCGGCGCGAATCGAAGAGTGCCGACCGCGACGTCGCGATCGCGAAAGGGCGGAAGCGATTGAACCGGCGCCGCACAGCGCGGCGCGCAGCGTCCAGCTAGGCCTTCGACTCGGCGGGCGCGTCCGGCGTGCTGACCGGCTTCCCGTACTTCTTGTTGTAGCGGTCGACGCGGCCGGCGGCGTCCACGTACTTCTGCACGCCCGAGTAGAACGGGTGGCACTTGCTGCAGATCTCGATGCGCATCTCCTTGATCGTGGAGCGCGTCCGCCAGGTGTTGCCGCAGCCGCACGTGACCTGGCAGTCGAAGTACTTGGGGTGGATGTCGGTCTTCATGGGCTGGATCTCGGGGCAGAGGGGGGAAGAAGATAGCCGCTGCTGGCCCCGCCAACAAGCGCGGCGCGCGCCACGAGCTCCAGTGCGAGCCGCACGGGCAGCCCGACCACGTTGTCGAGCCCGCCCTCCTCGAGGCGCGTCACGAAGCGGTCGGCGGTCTCCTGGATCGCGTAGGCGCCGGCCTTGTCGCGCCATTCGCCGCTCGCGACGTACGCCGCGACCTCGGCCGCGGTCAGCGCGCGCATCGTGACCCACGTCCGCTCGTGTCCCAGCGCGGGTTCGCCGCCGCGCGCGGACAGCGCACACACGCCGGTCACGACCTGGTGGCGCGTGCCCGAGAGCCAGCCCAGCATGCGCGCGGCCTCGCGCTCGTCTTCGGCCTTCCCGAGCAGCACGGCAGCGCCATCGCGGTCGACGGCGACGATCGTGTCGGCTGCGAGCACGACCACGTCGCGCCCGAAGTGCCGCGCCACGATCGCGCGCGCCTTGCGCTCGGCGAGGCACAGCGCGGCGGCGACGGGCTCGATGCCAAGAGGCAGCGATTCGTCGACGTCCGGCTTGTCGACTTCGAACTCCGCGCCGGCAGCGAGGAGCAGCTCGCGGCGGCGCGGTGACGCCGAGCCCAGCACGATGCGCGCCACGGCGCTTCTCGTCTCAGCGGCGAAGCCGCTGCCCGCCGCGCGGGCGCGGCGCCAACAGGATCAGAGAGAGCGTACGATCCATCTCTCTACGCTCTCTCAGCGCTTCCGGCTGAGCGCCTTGGCGGGCCGCACGGACTTCTTCTTCGTCTTGATCGCCTTCGGCGGCGGGATGCGCCGCGCGGCGATCTTGGCCTTGGCCTTGGCCTCGGATTCCTTGCGGCGCGCCTCGACCTTGGCCAGACGCTCGCGGTCCTTCAGCTTCTGCGCCTCGACCTCGGCCTTCTTCTTCTCGGCCGCGATGCGTCGCGCTTCGGCTTGCGCCTTCTGGGCGGCCTCGGCCGCGTTCTTGCGCGCGATCGCATCGAGCTTGGCCTTGGCCTTGGCCTCGACCTCGCGACGCTTGGCCTCGATCTTCGCCAGGCGCTCGCGGTCCTTGGCCGCCTTGGCCGCGTCGATCGCGTTCTTCTTGGCCAGGCGCGCGTCCTCCTTCGCGCGGCGCTCGGCCTCCTTGCGCTCGAAAATCGCGCGGCGCGCTTCCTCGCGCTGGCGCTGCGCCTCGAGGCGCGACTGCTGCACCTTCCATTCCTGGAAGGCGCGGCGGCCGAACGAGCAGTCATCCACGATCTTGCACTCGTGGCACAGCGGCTTGACGACGTGGCACCAGCGGTCGGCGACCTCGCCGATGACGGCCACGAAGTCGAGCTCGCGGCCGGCAGGCACGAGGCCGGCCAGGACTTCCTTGCCCTTCTTCGTGCCGGCGCCCTTCGAGACGAGACCGACGCGCTCGAGCACGCGCACGAGCGCCGGGTGCGACGGCACTTGCTTGCCGCTCGCGAGCCACATCAGGTAGCAGGTCCCGGCCAGCCCCAGGTACGGCATGACCGCGAAGGCCTTGGCGCCGGCGGCCGGGTCCTCGCGCAGGTACTCCAGGTCGAACCCGTGGTTCTTCTGGAAGATCTCCTGCAGGTAGTCGCGCGCGGCGCGGGCGACGGGGAACAGATGATCGACCTTTTCGCGCGGTCCGCGGCGGTCGCCCAGCGCGACCAGCGACGCGATCTCCTGGACTTGCGCGACGCGCAGCTCGTTCCAGTCGGAGTAGGTCTTGCGCAACTCGAGCAGGACCCGCTCGGCCTCGCCCTGCGGCAAGTGCCGGATGAGCGCGATCATCATCCCCTGCTCGAGGAGGCTGGCTTCCTTGAGCGGCTTCGGGAGCCGGAAGCGGGGCTCGACTTTGTCGAGCAGCTTGGGGACGAGGTCGGGTTTCTTGCTCATTCAACAACCAGGAACAGCGCAACAAGCAGGACAGAGCGGGGGGGCAGGAAGGAGCGATGCGGAGCGCGCACTCAGCGAAGCGACCTTTCGCGCAGCGAAGCGGCCCTCAGCGAAGCGAAGCGCGATGGAAGCGACACCGACGCCTGCCTGCCGGACTCCGTCACGACGACACGCGCCGGGGGACGGCAGCGGAACCTAGCCCGGAATCGGAAAAGAACCAGAAGTACCAGTGGGGCCCCGAGTCGGGGCCCGAGCTCAGCCCTTGGCTTCGCTGGGTGCCGCCGCCGCCGCCTTCTTGGCCTTGCGACGCGCCTTGAACCGGTCGGCCTTGGCCTCGACCCGCCCCTTCTTGGCCGCATGCTTCCGGACCGTCGCCGCATTCGGCTTCCGATCCGAGCGATCCCGCTTCACGTGCGGCTTCTTGGGGAACAGCCCCAGCCGCTTGAAGATCGACTGCATGATCTCGCTCGGCACCGCGCCGTGCTCGATCCACCAGCGCGTGCGCTCCTCGTCGAGCTTGACCTGCTGGGCCGCGTCGCGGCGCAGCGGGTCGTAGAGCCCCAGCGTCTCGAGCGTCTTCCCGTCACGCGGGAAGCGCGAGTCCGTGGCAGTGATGCGGAAGCAGGCCAGGTTCTTGCGACCGGTCCTGCGCAGACGGATGACGACAGCCATGTTCGGTGGATCGTTCCTCGGTGTCCCCGGCGGCGCTCGGCCCGGGGAAGGGAGCGGCCGACCCGGGCGAAAGGGCCGAATAGAACACCCGATCGGGGGGCCTCTGTCCAGCCCGGAGGGCGCGAAAACACCCCACCAGGGGCAGCCCCCGGGGAACGGCGGCTTCACCGCGGGAAGACTGAACCCGCCCAACCCGGACCGGAGCAAGACCTTCACGGAGAAGTACTGGTGGCTCCACGCCTGACGGCGCTTCGCTCAGCGCTTCTTCCGCTTCTTCTTGTCCTTCTTGCGCTTCGAGCCGCTCTGGCGCGTGGAGGAGCTGCCCATCGGGCGCGCGCCGCCGAACAGGCCGCCCATGTCCCCCATCCCGCCCGGCAGGCCGCCCGGCAGCCCGCCCATCCCGGACGCGCCGCCCGGTCCCGCCGGACCGCCGCTGCTGCCACCGCCACCGCCGAAGAGCCCGCCGACGCCGCGACCCAGGCCGGACAGCCCGCTGCCGATCCCGCTGCCGAGGCCCGAGAGCATGCCGCCCACGCCCATCCCGCCCGTGGGAGCCTCGAGCTCGCCGCTCGGCGACATGTCGCGCAGCGCGGCCGCCTTCTGCTTCGCGCCGAACTGCGAGGCCAGGCCCATCTTGTTCAGCTGCTTCATCAGCTGCCGCATCTCCTTGAAGCGCTTCAGGAGATCGTTGACCGCGGCCACGTCCTGCCCCGCGCCGCGCGCGACGCGCCGGCGGCGGCTCATGTCGAGCACCTCGGGCTGCAGCCGCTCGCGCACCGTCATCGACGTGAACAACGCCTCGATGCGGTTCATCTGCTTGTCGTCGATGTCGACGTTCTTCGCGAGGTCGCCCATGCCGGGCATCATCCCGAGGACCTTCTTCATCGGCCCCATGCGCCGGATCATGCGCAGCTGGGCCAGCATGTCCTCGAGCGTGAACTCGCCCAGGACCATCTTCTCGAACGAGGCCTGCGCCTCCTTCTCGGAGATCGCTGACTGCGCCTTCTCGACGAGGCCGACGACGTCGCCCATGCCCAGGATGCGGCCGGCCATCCGCTCGGGATGGAACGCGTCGAGGTCGTCGACCTTTTCGCCGATGCCGACGAACAGGATGGGTCTGCCCGTGACGGCCTTGAGCGAGACGGCCGCGCCGCCGCGCGCGTCGCCGTCGAGCTTCGTCAGGATCACGCCCGTGAGGTCCAGCGCCTGGTTGAAGACGTTGGCGCTGTTCACCGCGTCCTGGCCGGTCATCGCGTCGACGACCAGCAGCGTCGCGTGCGGATCCGTGGCGCGCGCGATCGCGCGCACCTCGCTCATCAGCTCGGTGTCGACGTGCAGGCGCCCGGCCGTGTCGAGGATGACCACGTCGGCGCCGGCCGCGCGCGCGTGGGCCACGCCGCGCAGGCACAGCTCGGACGGCGTGAGCCCGGCTTCGTGGAAGACGGGCACGCCGAGCTGGCGCCCGAGCACGCGCAGCTGCTCGACCGCCGCCGGACGCTTCACGTCGGCCGCGACGAGCATCGGCCGCTTGCCGTGCTTCTCGCGCAGGTGCTTGGCGAGCTTGGCGGCCGTCGTCGTCTTGCCCGCGCCCTGCAGGCCCGCCAGGAGGATGATCGTCGGGCCGTTCTTGGCGAACTCGAGGCGCGCTTCCTCGGGGCCGAGCAGTTCCACCAGCTCCTGGTGGAACGCAGCGACGAACTGCTGCGACGGGTCGACGCCGTGGATGCGGCGCACGCCCACCAGCCGCGTGCGAACCTTGTCCGTGAACTCCCTGACGACCTTGAAGTTGACGTCGGCTTCGAGGAGGGCCGCGCGGACCTGCGTGAGGCCTTCCTCGATGCTCTCGGCGGTCAGCTCCTTCTTGTCGCGCAGGAACGAGAAGGCTTTGGAAAGCCGGTTGGACAGGGTTTCGAACATGGCTGCCGGGCAGAGGTCGGGCCTTATACCACGCGCGTTCCTGCCGCTCGCATGGAGCCCCTTGGGAGGGGATCGTCCGCGCTCATATTCGCACTGGAGTCCATGGCCTGGATGGGTCGGCGAGCTCGAATCCGCGCGGTTTCTTCAGGCGTCGGTGAACAAGAGTGTCAGACACCTTGTTCGCGGTAGAAGGTGTCTGACACCGCTGTTCACGCGTTGGACTCGACGGACTCCTTGTCGTCCACGCGCTGGATCACGGCACCGAGGCCTTGCAGGCGTTCCTCGATGCGCTCGTAGCCGCGATCGATGTGGTAGACGCGGTGCACCTCGGTCGTGCCCTCGGCCACGAGGCCGGCTAGGACCAGGGCGGCGCTGGCGCGCAGGTCGCTCGCCATGACCGGCGCGCCCGACAGCCGCTCGGTGCCCTGCACGATCGCCATCGTGCCCTGGCGCCGCACGTTCGCGCCGAGACGAGTGAGTTCGGCGATGTGCATGTAGCGGTCGGGGTAGATCATCTCGTTGATCACCGACATCCCGTCGGCCAGCGTCATCAGCGCCATCCATTGCGCCTGGCAGTCCGTCGGGAAGCCGGGGTGCGGGTGCGTCGTCACGTCGGTCGCGCGCGGGCGGCGCGCCGGATCGCGCGGGTGGTAGGGCTGCGTCTCGATCCAGTCCTTGCCGGCTTCGAACGGCACGCGCGCTTCCCACAGGCGGTCGAGCAGCGCGGCCAGGTGCTCGGGCACGCACTTCTCGACGCGCACGCGGCCGCCGCTCATCGCGCCGGCGATCACGTACGTGCCGGCCTCGATGCGGTCGGGGATCACGGCGTGCGTCGCGCCGCCGAGCTGCGACACGCCTTCGATCTCGATGCGCGGCGAGCCCAGGCCCGAAACCTTCGCGCCCATCGCGTTCAAGCACTTGCCCAGGTCCTCGACCTCGGGCTCGCAGGCCGCGCCGTGGATCACGGTGCGACCCTTGGCCAGCGTCGCGGCCATCATCACGTTCGCGGTGCCGAGCACGGTCGAGCCCATCGGGCCCTGCAGGTAGACCTCGCCGCCGCGCAAGCCGCCGCGCGGCGCTTCGGCGATCACGAAGCCGTGCTCGATCTTGATGCGCGCGCCCAAGGCTTGCAGGCCCTTCAGGTGCAGGTCGATCGGCCGCACGCCGAACACGCAGCCGCCCGGCATCGACACCTCGGCGCGACCGGTGCGCGCGAGCAGCGGCCCCATGACCGTCACGGAGCCGCGCATCTTGCGCACGTTCTCCCAGCCCGCGCGGCCGTTCAGCTTCTGCGGCGCCTGGATCTCGATCGAGCCGTCCGCGCCGCGCTCCGTCGCGCAGTCGAGGTCGGAGAGCACCTTGAGCATCGTGCCCACGTCCGAGAGTTTCGGCGCATTGGGAATGCGCAGCTTTTCGCCCGTCAGGAGCGCGGCGCACATGACCGGCAGCACCGCGTTCTTCGAGCCGCAGACCTCGACCGACCCCTCGAGCGGATGCCCGCCCTCGATCACCAATTTGTCCAACGATCCCCCTTTCGCGGCGCCGCTCGGCGCAAGTCAGCCCGGCGTCAACATGCGACCCAGGGGCCGCCCACCAAAGACGTGCAGGTGCAGGTGCTGGACCTCCTGGCCGGCGTGCTCGCGCGAGTTCGCGATCAGCCGCCAGCCCTTCTCCAGCCCCTCGGTGCGCGCCACCTGGGCCGCGACCGACAGGAGCCGTCCGGCCAGCCGCTCGTCCTCGAGCTCCCACAGGGACGCGATGTGCGCCTTGGGGATCACGAGGAGGTGCGACGGGGCCTGCGGCTTGATGTCGCGGACGACGAAGACCAAGTCGTCCTCGTGCACCTTCTTCGAAGCCAACTCGCCGCTCGCGATCCTGCAGAAAATGCACGCCATGGACTCGGTCGTTAGCAACTCGGGCCCGAGCGGAACAGCGCAGCCGACGCGACGGGTCGAAGTCGAGCGTGTTCAAGCGGTTGCGGAGGACGGTCGCTCGGCCAGATGGGGGTTCGCAGCCCGAATCGTGGCGGAGGCATGGCCGTTTGCGCCAACGCACGCTGTCCCCTATCCTGCTCGACTTCCCTGGACTAGGGATGGCGGCCGGAAGTCCCGGCGCCTCCTCCGCGGGTCGCGCGAATCCACGCGCGGCCGGCCAGGTCCGGCGGCATTGGAAAACCGATCCTTGCTCATGACAGCTACCCTCGAGACGCCCTTCGACATCACGACCACCTCGATCCCGAGCTTCGGCGCCCTGCAGGCGGCGCGCAGCGAGGTGTGGATCAACCGCCACAAGCTGGAGAGCTTCCAGAACCGCGTCGCCGCGCTGGGCACGTCCGGCGAGGAAGGCAAGCGCAAGGGCTTGGGCCTGTGGATGATCGCCCAGTACGAGCCGGCGGTCGCGCTGCTCGAGAAGCACAAGGACGACAACGTCGCGGCGTTCACGCTGGCGCGCAGCTACATGTCGCTGAACCGGCCGGCCGACGCGCTGCCGATCTTCGAGAAGCTGGCGCAGAGCTACCCCGACGAGCCCAAGCCGCGCGGCGGCGTGCTCGAGGCGCGCCTCGAGATGGACATGGGGAAGGACGAGACGCAAGCCGGCGAGAACCTGGCGGCCGCGCTGGCGAAGACGACACCCGCGTTCCGCGAGAGCGCGGAGGGCCGCTACCTGGCCGGCCGCGTGTCCGAGCTGGAGCGCGACCTCTACATGGCCGTCGAGCACTACGAAGCCTGCCGCGAGCTCGACCCGACGCACCGCGCCAACATGTTCCGCCTGGCGTACACGGCCGAGCGCTCGGGCCAGGACGACATCGCGCTCGACGTGTACTGGACGCTCGTGCGCATGCTGCCGGTCGACAAGACCGCGCTCGTGAACCTGGGCCTCCTGCTCGAGGACCTCGGCCGCCACCAGGACGCGGCCGCCTGCTACGAGACGATCGCGCGCCACGACGCGATGGACCGCCGCGTCAAGCTGTACCTGCAGGACGCGATCTCGGGCATGTCCATGTACTACGACGAGGACATGGAGAAGAAGGAGGATCGACTCAACCAGATCCTGCGCATCCCGATCACCGACTTCGAGCTGTCGGTGCGTGCGCGCAACTGCCTGAACAAGATGAACATCCTGATCCTGGGCGACCTCGTGAAGCTGACGGAGCAGGAGCTGCTCTCGTACAAGAACTTCGGCGAGACGTCGCTCAACGAGATCAAGGAGATCCTGAACAGCAAGGGATTGCGCCTGGGCATGGCGCGCGAGGAAGCGGTGCGCAGCATCGAGGCCTCGCGCCGCCGCACGGGCACCAGCGATCCGTCGGACATCCTGAACAAGCCGATCGCGGACCTGGAGCTGTCGATCCGCGCGCGCCGCACGGTCGAGACGCTGGGCTGCATGACGGTCGGCGACCTCATGGTGCACTCCGAGGAGGAGATGCTGGGGATGCCCAACTTCGGGCAGACGTCGCTGGCCGAGCTCAAGCAGAAGCTGGGCGAGATCGGCCTGAAGCTGAAGTCGAAGAACGGGTGAGCGAGAGCCCGTGTACGAGTTCCTCGAGGGGGACGTCGCCGGGCGCTCGCCCGCGCGGCTCGTGCTCGACGTGGCCGGCGTCGGCTACGAGCTGAGCGTCCCGCTTTCGTCCGCGTTCCCGACCAAGGGTCGCACGCGCGTGTGGACGCACCTCGTCGTGCGCGAGGACGCGCACACGCTGTACGGCTTTCCCGAGCGCTCGACGCGCGACCTCTTCCGCGTGCTGCTGGGCGTGCGCGGCGTCGGACCGATCGCGGCGCTGGGCATCCTGTCGGGCCTGACACCCGAGGAGCTCGTCACGGCGGTGATGCAGGACGACCTCAAGGCGCTGACGCGCGTCAAGGGCATCGGCAAGAAGACCGGCGAGCAGATCCTGCTCGACCTGCGCGACAAGGCTCCGCGCCTCGCGGCCGAGTTGGCGACGCGTCCGGCCGACGGCACGCCCGCGCCGAAAGCACGGCGCGCCCAGGACGGGCATGTGGACGACGCGGTCGCAGCGCTGGTCTCGATCGGCTACTCCGAGAAGGAAGCGCGCAAGACCGTCGAGCGCGCGGCCGAATCCAGCGGTGCGCGCGACCTCGAGACGCTTGTGCGGGCTGCGCTCGCCTCACCTTGAGCAATCCAGCGCGCTACGCGCCGGCGCTCTGACCTCGATTCCGACCGACTTCCCCTCGCTAAACGACATGACGAACCGACTCCCGCCCGCCGAGCACCGCATCCTGATCTGCGACGAGCTCTCCCCCGCCGCGATGGCTGTGTTCCGAGCGAAGGGCTTCGAGCCCGAGGTCAAGGTCGGCATGAACGAGGACCAGCTCGTCGCGGCCGTGCCCGGCTGCCACGCGCTCGTCGTGCGCTCGGCCACGAAGGTCACGCGCCGCGCGCTCGAGGCCGCCGACCGGCTGCGCGTCGTCGGCCGCGCCGGCGTGGGCGTCGACAACGTCGATTGCGACGCGGCCACCGAGCGCGGGATCGTCGTGATGAACACGCCGACCGGCAACACGGTCACGACGGCCGAGCTGGCCGTGGCGCTGATCGTGTCGCTCGCGCGCCACGTGCCGCGCGCCGACCGCCTGATGAAGGCCGGTCAATGGACCAAGAAGGGCCTGACCGGCACGGAGCTGACCGGCAAGACGCTGGGCGTCGTCGGGCTCGGCCGCATCGGCCGCGTCGTGGCCGAGCGCGCTCTCGGTCTGCGCATGAAGGTGCTGGCGCACGATCCGTTCCTCACGCCCGGCGCGTCGACGCTGACGGGCGTCGAGATCGTCGAGCTCGGCGATCTGCTCGCACGCTCCGACTTCGTGACGCTGCACGTGCCGTTCTCCGACGCGACGAAGAACCTGATCTCGAAGGAGCGCATCGCGCAGATGAAGAAGGGCGCGCGCCTCGTCAACGCGGCGCGCGGCGGGCTCGTCGACGAGGACGCGCTGCTCGAAGCGCTCGAGAAAGGTCACTTGGGCGGTGCTGCGCTGGACGTGTTCGCGGAGGAGCCTCCCAAGAAGGATTCGAAGCTCGTGCTGCACGACGCCGTGATCGCGACGCCGCACCTGGGCGCGTCCTCGCACGAGGCGCAGCACCAGGTCGCGGTCGACGTGGCGCACCAGATCTGCGACTTCTTCCTCGACGGCGTCGCCAACAACGCGGTCAACGTGCCGGCGGTCGGGGCCGAGGCGTTGCGCGAGCTGGCCCCGTGGGTCCTGCTCTCGGAGAAGATGGGCGCGCTCTTGGCGCAAGTCGCGGACAAGCCCGTGCGCAAGCTCGAGCTGACCTTGTCGGGCGAGATCGCGAGCCAGGACGCGCGGCACGTGCCGCTCGCGCTCTTGATGGGCCTCCTGCGTCACCAGGGGATGGACCTCGGCGTCAACTTCGTGAACGCGCCGGTCATTGCGCGCGAACGCGGCGTGACCTTGTTCGAGACGCGCGAGCTCGAGGACAACAGCTTCCATTCGAGCCTGACCGTGCGTGCGTCCGGCGACGACGGCCGCGCGCACACCGCCTCGGGCACCGTGTTCGGACGCACGCCGAAGATCATCGGTTTCGACGGCCTGCACATCGACCTCGAGCCGCGCGGCCCCGTGCTGATCACGCGCCATGACGACCAGCCCGGCGTGGTCGGCCTGCTCGGCACCGTGCTCGGCAGCCACCGCGTGAACATCCGACGCATCGAGCTGGGGCCCGCGACGGAGATGACCGGCGCCGGCATCGGACTCGCGACAGGGATCCTGTCGTTGTACGAGGAGCCCTCGGCAGCCGTGATGACGCACTTGCGCAACCTGGAACCGGTGCGCGAGGTGCGGCTCGTGCGGCTCTGATCCGGCGCGCACGATGACGGGCCCCACGTCCCCGCGCAGCGCGATCCGGCTCGCGACGCGCGCCGACGCCAGCGCGCTGTCGGCCTGCCGCGCGGCGCTGTTCCGCGAGCTCGGCCGCGGCGGCGACGTCTCCGACGCCGAGTACGGCGCGCGCTGCACGGCCGCGTACGAACAGCTCTTCGACTCCGGCACAGCCGCGGCCTGGATCCTCGAAGACGGTGCGGGCGGGATCGCGGCGACGCTGACGCTGCTCGTGCACGCGCGTCTGCCGACACCGGCGCTCGCCGGCGACGTGGAAGGCTACGTGGTCGGCGTATGGACGCGTCCCGACCTCCGCCGCCGCGGCCTCGCGTCCGCGCTGCTCGGCGCCGCGGTCGCGCACGCCCGCGAGCGCGGCTGGGTGCGTCTGCGGCTGCACGCCAGCGACGACGGCCGCGGCTTGTACACCGCGCACGGATTCGCGGCTCGCAGCGACGCGATGGAGCTCGGGCTGTAGGCCGGAAACGTGCTCGCGCGGCGGACTCTGGAGTCGTAGCGGCGGGTGGAGCAGACTCGAGGCGTTGGCGCACCTGGATCCCGACAACCACTCGATGGTCCGCGCCGCGGGACTGGGCGTGCTCGTCGGCGTCGTCTACGGCCTGCTCGTGCGCTGGGCGGCGGACCACCCCGACCTCATGACGGTCATGTCGCTGGCATTCGTCGTGCTCATGCCGATCGCGATGGGTTTCGCGGCCCTCATGCCGAATCGATCGCCGACGTTGTGGGAGGCGATCCTGATCCCCTGGATCGCGGTGGTCGTCGGCAACGTGTGCGCGCTGGCGATCGGATGGGAGGGAGTCATCTGCGTCGTGCTGCTCACGCCGGCAATGCTGCTCCTGAGCACGCTGGGAGGCGTGATCGCCTACGCGCTGAGCCATTCGAAGCTGCGCAACGCGGCCGGCGCGATCGTCGTGCTGCCGCTGGCCGTCGGTCCGATCGAGTCGCGCATCGAGCCGCCGGTCGAAGTCCGGCGCGTCGCGACGGAGATCGTGATCGACGCTCCGGCGGACATCGTGTGGTCGCAGATCGAATCGGTGCCCGAGATCGCGCCGGACGAGCAACCGCCCGCGCTCTACCTCGCGATCGGATTCCCGCGTCCCCTCTCGGCCGTGATCGACCGTCCCGGTGTCGGCGGCGTGCGCGAGGCGCGCTTCGAGGGCGGCGTGCTGTTCCTCGAGAAGGTCACCGACTGGCAGCCGGGCCGCCGCCTGTCGTTCACGATCGACGCGCAGGAGCACTTGATCCCGCCGACGACGCTCGACGAGCACGTCACGATCGGGGGGCCCTACTTCGATGTGCTGACCGGCACGTACGAGATCGAGCCGCTGGGCGACGGCCGCGTCCGACTGCACCTGGCCAGCGAGCTGCGCGTCTCGACGACGTTCAACCTGTACGCCGGCTGGTGGGCCGACGTGATCATGGCCAGCATCCAGGAGAACATCCTGGAGATCGTGAAGGCGCGCTCGGAACGGCTCGCGGCGTTCCCGGGCGGGCGTTAGCTCGTCGGGCGGCACGCCCGGACGCTCCGATCGGGCGGGTACGAGCTCGGACGGCTACCCTGGAGTCGCTGGCAGGCTTCCGTCCAGGAGAACGACCATGTTGCGGATCTCGATCCTCTTCGCGTTCCTCGTTCCGCTCCCGATCGCAACGGCCCAGGTCGCCCAGCCCTGGAGCCTGACGGTGGACCAGTCCCCCCTCGCCGACTCCGCGGCCGCGTCGATCGTCGACGCGACCGGTGCGATCACGTTCGCGGGTGCCATTCAGACCACCACGGGAGGGTTTCCCTTCCCGCCGCCGGAGCTGTTCGGCGTCGTCGCGCGTGTGAGCCCCCAAGGGGCTCTCCTGTGGCATCGCACGCACAGGCTGCCCGGCCATACACGCACGATCTTCACCACGCTGGCGGCGGGTCCGGCCGACAGCTTCTACGTCGCGGGTTGGAGTGGCAACGGTGTCATCATCGACGGCGTCATCGCGCGCTACGCGGCCGACGGCACGCTGCTGTGGGCGACCCCGTACAACCACGGAGGCGACTACGAGAACCTGCGCGCCATCGCCACCGACCCCAGCGGAGACCTCTGGGTCGTCGGCGACACGACTCCGCCGGGGAACGTGCCCTCCGACCTGGTCGTGCTGCGAGTGAATCCGTCCGGCAGCATCGTCTTCGCGACGACTTGGAACGGCACGACGTCGCAGCACGACGGCGGCTACGACGTCGCACCAGACGGGCAGGGCGGAGCGTACGTGGCCGGCCGTACGAATTCGGACATCGCCAGCTCCATCGCGTTGTGGCGCGTGGACGCTGCGGGCGGCGTGCAGTGGGCACGCGCGATCCAGCAGAACACCTCGTACGGATTCGGCGTCGCCGTCGACGCGGCCGGGGACGCGTACGTCTGCGGCGGTCTCGGCATCGGTGGTCTCGCGGATCAGCAGTACGTGCTCGCGAAGTACGACCCGTCGGGGAACCTCCTGTGGCAGAGGACGTCGGTGGACGGCCATCATCCGCGCGGCATCGCCACGCGCGTGGCGATCGACGCGCGCGGCGACGTCGTCACGGCGGGCAGGCGCGGTCCTACGGCCAACTACACCAACCTGTTCGTCGAGAAGCGCGACGCGGGCGGCAACCGGATCTGGTCCTTCGACGGATCCGACGGGCGTGCCGATACGCTGCTCCTCGACGCCGCGGGAGAGATCGCGGTGGCCGGGCGCATCGGCGAGCCGGGCAATCCGCTCATCACCCAGGCGCTGGCCCTGCGTCTCGACCGCGACGGCCGGGCGTTGTGGTCGCGCGCGTTCGGCACCCTGGCGGTCGAGGACTTCGGCACGGGCCTCGGCTTCGGGCCGTTGGGCTCCTTCTTGTTCACGGCCACGGTGAGGGATGGCAACGATTTCAACGTCCTCCTCAAGCGTTTCGACGAGACGTCCGTGCCGTTCTGCTTCGGAGACGGTTCCGGGACCGCGTGCCCGTGCGGCAACGCCACGCCGGCATCCGAGCGCGAAGGTTGCGCGAGCTCGCTGGGCCACGGCGGGCGCTTGACCGCCGACGGAACGGCAAGCCTCGCATTCGATTCGTTGACGCTGCGCGGCAGCGGCATGCCCGATGCGAGCGCGCTCTACTTCCAGGGCACGACGCAGGTCGGAGCGGGTGCGGGCGCCACGTTCGGCGACGGCCTGCGCTGCGCCGGAGGATCGATCGTGCGCCTGAAAACGGTCGTCAACGTCACCGGCGCGTCGCAGTTCCCTGCCGCCGGCGACCCGCAGGTCTCGGTGCGCGGTCAGATCGGCGCGCCGGGAACGCGCGCGTACCAGGTGTGGTACCGCAACGCGGCTCCGTTCTGCACGAACGACACGTTCAACCTCTCGAACGGCGTGCTCGTGACCTGGACGAACTGACGACGCGGTCGTCCGCGCCTGCTCGAGGACCTTCCCTGGGCCGGTGAAGTTCCGGCGGAATCCGGACGACCCGCGTGCTCGGGCGGTGTGTCTAGCATGGAGCCGGACACAGACCTTGGACTCGAAGACCCGATCGGAATCGCCGCAGGAGCTTTTGGCCCACGCCGGCTTCCTGCGCCGGGTCACCCGTGAGCTCGTCGGCGACGCGCATGCGGCCGCGGATCTGGCGCAGGACACGCTGGTCGTCGCGCTCGAGCATCCCCCCCATCACCGCAGTTCGGTGCGCGGCTGCTCGCGACGGTCGCCCGCAACCTGTCGCGCAATGCGCGGCGAGAAGCCGGCCGCCGGCATGCGCGCGAGCAGTTCGTGGCGCGCGCGGAGTCCGTCGAGACGGATGAGATCGCGCTGGGGCGGCTCGAGGTCCAGCGTACGCTGTTCCACCTGCTGCTGAAGCTGCCGGACGAGCAGCGCACGGTGCTCTACCTGCGCTACTACGAAGAGCTCTCCCCCACCGCGATCGCGGCGCGGCTCGACGTGCCCTTCGCCACGGTGAAGACGCGGCACACGCGCGCGCTGGCAGCGTTGCGCGAACGGCTCGACGCGCGATCGGGCGGCGATCGGCGCGTGTGGATGGATGCGCTGGTTCCGCTGGCGATCTCGCACGCGGGCGGCGTGCTCGGCCCGGTGATGGGAGGATTCGCGATGAAGAAGCTCGCCGTCGTGGCGCTCGTCCTGGTCTTGTCGCTCTGCGCATGGTGGGCATTCGGCCGCGCGACGGCCGACGGAGGCGCGGGTCCGCACGGCGTCAGAAGCACGGTCGAGCTCGCTGACGCGGGGCGGCGCGCAGGCTCCACGCGCGCTCGAGCTCGCGACGTCGATGGTGCCCGTGCGGCGCGAGCTGACCGTGGCTCCCGGGAACGTGGGAAAAGGCGCGCTGGACGTGCGCTTGTCGTGGTCGGACGGAACGCCGGCCGCGGACGTCGGGCTCGTCGTGCGCTGCGCGTCGGATCCGGCGCCGCGTGCGGAGCTCCAGCGCGCCGTCACGGACGCTCAGGGGCTCGCGCACTTCGCGGAGCTCTTCGCGGGCGACGTCACGCTGCGCCCCGATCTGCGCGAGCCGTTCCCGGCCACCGTCGTAGAGGACGCGACGCGCACGGTCGCGTTCACGTTGCCCCAGGCACTGGACGTCGTGGGCCGCGTCGTCGGGCCGAACGGAAGCGCTGTCGGATCGGCTTCGATCTGGTGCGACGGTGAGGAACACCGGAATGCCCAGATGCGACGCGCAGTCGATTGCGCGGCCGACGGGACGTTTCGTCTGCGCGACGTGACCTCGAGTGCGATGTTCGGGGCACGCGCGCGCGGGTTCCTGCCGTCGCCCTGCGTCACGCCGTCGAGCTTGACCATCGGCGCGAATGGCGCGCGCACGATCGAGCTGCAGCTCGGCCTCCCGGGTGGACGCGTGCACGGGCGCGTGCTCGATCCGGACGGGAAGCCGATCGCCGGAGCCCGCGTGCTGGCCGGCCCGCGTGGCGGGTTCCAGATGCGACTCGCCTCGGGCCTCAATGCGACCGCGCCGTTGCCCGCAGCAGTCGAGACGGATGCCGAAGGCTCATTCGAGCTGATCGACGATCTCCCTCTGCCCGACGCGAAGAATCCGGGCCCGCTGTCGATCCACGCGACCGCGCGCGGCTATCCCGTATGGAGCGGCGAGGTCGCGGTCGCTGCCGGCACGATCACCTTCGTCGAGATCCGCCTCGGTCTTCCGACGCGCGTCGAGGGACGCGTGCTCGACTTCGCCGGTCAGCCGCTCGCGGGCGTGAAGGTCCTCGCGGCGAAGGAGGATCGCGGCGGCTGGTATTGGAACGTCTTCCCGCCGCTGGAGTGCAGGAGCGATTCGGAAGGACGGTTCGCATTCGACTGGGTCGCAACCGGTCCTTGCGAGCTGAACGCGCACGACTTCATGCGGCCCGACATCGGCCGCGCGCAGGCCGTAGTGGAGTGCAAGGCCGGAACGACGACGACGTGCGAGCTCCGCATGGACCTGGGACGCATCATCGCTGGCCGCGTGGAGGACAAGGAGGGCGCGCCGCTCGCGGGCTGGAGCGTGTACGCCGACAACGAGCTTCCGCAATGGCATCCGCGCCAAGCGCGAACAGCGCAGGATGGGAACTTCCGGATCCTGAACCTCGGCGAAGGCCGCCATGACCTGAAAGTCCGCGGGCCGGGTCGGATCGAGGTGCTTGCAAGTCTCGACGATGTGAGAGTCGGTACGCACGACGTCGTGCTAGTCGTCGAGAACGCGCAGGATCGGTCGGCCTCGCTGCGGGGCCGCGTCGTCGATCCGGACGCACGGTCGCTCGGGGACGTCGTCGTCACGCTCCACGAGGTCGGGAAGCGAATGGGCTTCTTCGTCACCATCGAAGCGAACGGCAGCTTCGAGCGACGTACGCAGCCCGGTCGCTACCGCCTGAGCGTGCAGCGCGGAGGGCTCACGCTCCTGACGACTCCGATCTTCGTCGTCGAGGCGGATCGCGCCTGCGAGCTGGGCGACGTGGAGTTCCCGCGGCCTGGGAGCGTCGAGATCACGTTCGCGGGCTCGTTGGCCGGCGCGAGCCCGATCCTGAGCCATTCCGACGGATGGGGTGGCCGGACGACGCTCATCGAGCGCGACGGCGTGTGGTCGGCGCAGGACGTCGTGCCCGGCACGTGGACGATCCACCTCGAGCCGTTCCCGCGAAGCTCGTGCGTGAGGGGTGCCGAAGTCGAGGTGCGCACGGGTGAGACGACGCGCGTCGAGGTCCAAGTCGAAGGCGTGGTACGCGTCCCTCTCTGGATCACCGGCGCGGATCCCGACGACGTGCAGATCGACGCGCGCGACGCGAACGGTCGGCTCCTCCTGCGCGAGCAGTTCGGGTACGACGAGCGCGACGGCGGCATCCGCTCCTCCATCCAGCTGCCGCTGGGCCGCGCAACGGTCGAGGTTCGCTCGGGCGGCCGGTTCGGGAAGGCCGACGTGGACGTCGATCAGGACTCGGAGCGGGCGAATCCGACGGCGATCGCCGTCCGCGCGGGCGGTTGACGCGGTCCGCAGCCGCTCGAGCGGCCGCGCTGCGAGTCCGACCGTGAACCGGCTCGCCCCGCCCGCTAGCCTGTTCGCGCTCCAGAACGGCGCACGCGCGCGCCGATGACGCCGCTCCGACTCCCGCGAGACCCTCCATGTCGACTCCCGTGAAGAACCTGCTCTGGATCCCCGGCCCGACCGAAGTCCGTCCCGAGATCCTGGCCGAGTGTGCGCGCCCGATGATCGGGCACCGCTCCAAGGCGATGACCGCGCTGTACGAGCGGATCGATCCGCACCTGCAGCTCGCCTTCGGCCTCGCCGACGGCTCGAGCGCGCAGGTCGCGGTCCACACGTGCGCCGGCACCGGCCTGATGGAGTCGTCGCTGCTCGGCGTCGGCCCGCGCGTCCTGTGCGTGACGAACGGCAGCTTCAGCAAGCGCTTCCACGACATCGCGGTCGCTCTCGGCAAGGACGTCGTCAAGCTCTCCGCTCCGATGGGCTCGCAAGTCCCCTTCGCAGAGATCGAGAAGGCGCTCGCGACGCAGGGGCCGTTCGACGCGCTCACGATCGTCTCGAACGAGACGTCCACGGGCGTGCGCACGCCGCTCAAGGAGCTCGCCGCCGTCACGCGCAAGTTCCCGCAGACGATGGTCCTCGTCGACTTCGTCAGCTGGATCGCCGGCGCGCCGATCGACTTCGACGCGAACGGCTTCGACTTCGGCTTCGCCGGAATTCAGAAGGCGCTGGCCTTGCCGCCGGGCTTGACGGTCGGGTGTGCGTCGAAGCGCTTCCTCGAGGCGGCGAAGCAGAGGAAGAGCCGCGGGTACTACCTCGATCCGATCAAGGTGTTCGAAGGCCACGCCGAGCGCGCGACGATGGCGACGCCCTGCATCTCGCTCTACTACGCGCTGGCGAAGCAGCTCGAGGACATCTCCGCCGGCGTGCCGCTGCCGACATCGCAGCGCGGCAAGACGGGCCGTGCCGCGTGGCAGGCGCGCTTCGACGAGCACGTCAAGATGCAGCAGGTGACCGAGGCCTGGGCCGCGAGCAACGACCTCGAGATGCTGCCGGCTCCCCCGCTGCGCTCGGTGACGATCTCGTGCGTGCAGGCCGGCGATCTGGACGTGCCGGCGTTCCTGACCGCGATGAAGGCCAAGGGCCACGAGCTCGGCAACGGCTACGGCGACCTGAAGGACAAGACCTTCCGGATCGGCCACATGGGCGACCACACCGAGTCGCGCCTGGCCGAGATGCTGCAGCTCGCGGACGACGCGATCGCGGCTCAGCGGGCTGCGCGGTAGTCAGTACATCCGTCGGCGTTTCGCCAGCGCGACGGCCAGCGTGCGCACTTCCTCGGGCGTCAAGTGGTGCAGCTGGTGCACGAGCGTGCGGTCGCGCGCCAGCGACGGGAACGCGCCGCGCGTCATCTCGTCGTCGAGCATCCGGATCAGGTCGTCGAGCAGCCGCGAGTAGCCGGCGGCGTGCGGCGTCACGCTCGTCCCGCCCTCGACGCCGTCGAGCACCTGCGCCAGCGGCACGCGCGGGTCGGCGACGGCCGCGATCGCGGTCAGTTGCGCGCGGTACTCGAGCTCCTCCTGCACGCGCCGCGGCGAGAAGCCGCAGTCGAGCAGCAGGGCCAGCGCGCGCGGCCAGCGCTTCGAGAGCGGCAGGAACCGCGTGCGGTCGCACAGGTGCCCTTCCTCGTGCGCGCCCGACGCGATCAGCAGCTCGTCGAGCTCGACGCGCCCGAGCTCGCCCGTGTCGTCGCCGCGCGGAGCGCGGTCGTGCAGCACCGCCAGGCGCACGCGCTCGGCCTGGTCGAGCAGCGAGCTCGTCGCGGTGCGCTCGCGCCGCCCGGCCTCGCCGGCGATCACCGCCAGCCCCTGCACGCCCAGGGCGAGCCGCACGCGCTCGTGCGAGCCGCGGAAAGACTGCGCCAGCTCGGCCCACGACGCGACCTCGCTGCGCACCTGGTCGACGTCGATCCAGTAGCCCTCGTGCAGCGCAGCGCCGGCGATGCGCGCGCCCATCCGTCCGGCGCGGCTGGGCACGTCGGCGCCCTCGCACCACGCGACCGTGCCGCGCCACGCGACGCCCAGGTGCTCGCCCGATCGCTCCTCGAGCGCGAGCAACGGCAGGATCGTGCCGTCGGGCGCGTCGCCCGAAAGCTGGCCGAAGAGACCGAAGCGTCCGAGCCCGGCCAGGAGTTGCGTGAGGCCACCGACCGGCGTGCCGGCCGGCCCGAGCCCCTCGTCCTCGTCCTCGGCCGAGAGGCGCGGCCCGGGGTGCACGACGTGCGCGAGTCCGGCGTAGGAGCGCCGCGGCGACTCGACGAGCTCCGCGCGCACGCGCTCGAGGTCCGTGTCGCCGCCCAGGAACGCGCGCGCTTCGGTCGCGTGCGGCGCCAGCGCGCCGAGCAGCTCGTCGAGCGTGTGCGGGATCTTCGCCGGCGCCCGGGCGCGCGCCGCCTTGCTCGCGGGCGCGCTGCCGCTCGCGTCCGCGCGCTCACGCGGCCGCGGGCTGCGCTGTCGCGGACGCGCCCGATCGGCGTCGATGCGGTCGAGCGTCCGCCGCGTGCCCGCCAAGAAGGTGAGCCCGGAGAGCGCGCGCGCATCCAGCTGGGCCGCGGCGTCGAGGTCGACGAACGCGAGCCGCGCCGCGACGGAACGGGCCTCGCGGAACCACCCGGCCGCGACGAGCGCGTCGCCCAGCTCGTTCAAATCGGCCGCGCGCGCGTTCTCGGGCAGGGCGCACGCGAGGTCCGCCGCGCGCGCCAGCCGCGGGTCCACGGGCCGTCCGTCCGGCGCGCGCGCGGCGGAAGGCAGCTCCGCCATCCAGCGCTCGGCCGCGCCGCGGCAATCGCCGGCCGCGAAGCGCGCCGCGCGCACGAGCGCCCCGCTGGGCGGCGTCACGCCCGCCGCCGAGAGTCCGCGCTCGAGCAGGCCGAGCGCGAGCGGCGAGGGCGCCTCGTCGAGCAGCAGCTCGGCGCGCAAACGATCGCGCACGGCGCCCGGCCGCGCCGCGAGCGCCAGCACGATGCGGCCCGTGTCGCCGTCGGGCGTCAAGCGCCGCAGCACCGCGACCAGGTCGGCGATCTCGGCGTTCGTCGGATCGCTCGAGCGCAAGAGCGCCAGAGCGCGCTCGTTGGCCTCCTCCTCGGCGTCGATGCTGGGCGAGAGCAAGAGGAGCATCGTGGCCTGCACCGCCAGCGCGGTGCGGTCGCCGGGCGCTGTTTCGGGATCCTCGGCGCGCGCGTCGAGCCGCTCGCGCGCCTCCTCGCGCCAGCCGCTGGCGACCTCGAAGCGCGCCAGGGTGGCCGTGAAGAACGTGCGCTCGTACGGATCGCGCGCCAGCGACAACGCACGCGCCGAAGCGCGCCGCGCCGCTGCCATGTCGCCTTCGGACGCGGCCGCGGCCGCCATGCCGTGCCAGGCCCAGGCCAGCGTCGGATCGAACGTCAGCGCGCGCTCGAACCGCGCGTAGCCGTCGCGCCCTTCGAGTCGGCCGGCTAAGTACAGTGTCGATGCGTCGCCCAGCCCGGCCGCGAGCGCGGCGCGGTAGCCCGCCAGCGCGTCGAGCGCGCGCAGGTCGACGCGCAGGATCTCGTCCAGCGCGCGCCGCGGCGCGACCCAGTCGGGGGCCAGCGCGACGGCCCGCTCGAGCGCGTCGCGCGCACGCGCCGGCGAGTCCGGCAGCGCGGCGCGCAGCTCGGCCTGCGCCTCGGCCATCGCCTGCGACGCGGCCCACGGCACGGGCGCCGGCGCATGCGGCCGCGGCGACGCGCAGGCCGGGAGGACGGCCAGCAGGAGCCCCGCGAGGTTCAGGTGCCGTGGAGCGAGGAGCGGTGGCCGGATCACGGGCTGTTCTTCTAGGGCTCGGCGCACTCCGGCGCCAGCGTCTGCGGGGCTGCCGACTTGCGCGAGGTCACGGCGCTCACCCTGCGCGTTGCCGCGCGCCGGCCGGCGGTAGAGACTGGTGGCATGCAGACCGTGTCCTGGACCCTGGCTGCCGCGGGCCTGTCCGCGCTCCTCGCTCTGGCGCCCGAGCCGCAGAAGGGCGGGAAGGACAAGAAGGGCGATCCGAAGGCGAAGGGCCCGTCTTCCGCCGTGGTTCCGCCGCTCTCGCCCTGGCTCGGCAAGCTCGAAGAAGCGAGAGCCATCGCGAAGGAGCGCAACGTGCCGATCCTGGTGCACGTCGTGCTCGAGGGCGAGGAGGCCAACGACCAGTACCGCGACACGATCCTGAAGGACCCGGAGCTGCTCAAGCGCAGCGTCTTTGCGCTCGTCCTCGTCGTGAACAACGGATCGCACGCGCGCCTGAAGGTCGAGGTGGTCGTCGACGGCGAGAAGGTGAAGCGCGAGGTCTGCGCCGCCTACCCGATGTTCGAGCAGTGCTCCCAGCACCAGACCGCGTGGGGCGAGGTCTACACGCAGTACCACGACGAGGACGGCGACCTGAAGTGCCCGCAGACGTTCGTGTTCGCGCCCGACGGCACGCTCTCGGGCCGCATCAACACGAGCCACGTGCCGGAGGCCAGCGAGATCGGCGCCCTCGTCGTCGAGGCGGTCACGAAGGCCGGGCCGGGGCTGACCGAACCGCAACTCGTGCTGGTCAAGAAGACGCTCGACGAAGGCCGCCGCCTTGCGGCCGAGTCCAAGTGGATCCTGGCCTGGCAGTCGTGGGCCGCGGTGCTGGCGATCACGCCCAAGAGCCCGTACGCCGACGAGGCGCGCACGGAGCAGGTCAAGGCGCAGGCCGGGATGCAGGCCGAGCTCGACCGGATCACCGCCGACCTCGTGCCGGGCAAGGCCGGCGCCGCCTACGGCGCGCTCGTGAAGTACGCCCGCGATCTGGCCGGCACGCCGCTCGACAAGGAAGCCCTGGCACGGCTCAAGAAGGCCGACGCCGACAAGGCGATCCTGCCCGAGATCAAGGCCTGGAAGCTCTCGGCCGAGGCCGACGCGTTGCTGAGCGAGGCCACGAAGCTGACCGACGCGGGCGACGCGAAGAAGGCCGAGAAGGTCGTGCGCAAGCTCCTGGCGCCCAGGTTCGCGGGGACGCCGGCGCAGGAGACGGCCCGGAAGCTGTGGCCGGACATCGCGAGCGAGGTGGGAACGACTCCGCCAAAGTGACGTTACGGTGCCAGGGACGACCCCGACGGGTTCGGTTACGGTGCCAGGGACGACCCCGACAGGTTCGAACCGCGACGGGTTCGAACCGCACCGTGCGCCGCGATTCCGGCGGAAGTCAGCGGACTCCGCGCGATGACAGCGTGACGCGCGTCTCCTCGCGCTGGCCGTCGCGCTCGAAGCCGACCAGCACGACGTCACCCGGCTTGTAGTGCTGCAGCGCGTACATGAAGTCGTCGATCGTGGCGATCTCGACTTCGCCCAGCTCGAGCAGCACGTCGCCGGCCAGGAAGCCGGCGCGCTCGGCCGGCGAGCCGGCGGACGTGCCGTCGATCTTCACGCCCGGACCGGCGAACGCGTAGTTCGGCATCGATCCGAACCACGTGCCGAAGCCCGAGCGCGCGCGCTGCTGGCCCGGCTCGGCCGCAGGCGGCTCGACGAACGCGATCGCGCCGGCGCCGGCCATGCGGCGCGTCAGGTCGAGCGTCAGCTCGACGACTTGCGCCGCGCCTTCGGCCTCGAAGCGCTCCACGTCGTCCGTCGGCTTGTGGTAGTCGCCGTGCAGGCCCGAGAAGAGGTGCAGCACGGGCTTCTTGCGCTTGGCGAACGTGGCGTGGTCGCTGCTGCCGGCCATCGCCGAGGACGACGCGCTGACCTCGAGGTCCATCCCGGCCGACGGGCCGGCTTCGGCCAGCCAGCCGGCGAACTCCGCGCTCGATCCGGCGCCGAGCACCTGGATCTTGTTGCTGTCCGCGCGGCCGACCATGTCGAGGTTGACGTTGCCGACGACCTGATCGAGCGGAACCGTCGGGTGCTCGATCCACCACTCGCTGCCCAGGAGTCCCAGCTCCTCGCCCGACCACAGCGCCACGATCACGTCGCACGGCGGCGGCGGGCCGGCGGCGAGCTGCCGACCGACCTCGATCAACGCCGCGGTGCCGCTGGCGTTGTCGTCCGCGCCGTTGTGCACCGCGCGCTGGCCCGGCGCGAGCGAGCCCGTGCCACCCCAGCCCAGGTGGTCGTAGTGCGCGCCCAGCACGACGGTCCGCGAGCGGTCCTTGCCGCGCACACGGCCGAGCACGTTGGTCGCGCTGCCCTGGCCGCGCACGACGTCAGCCGACATCGCCACGGGCGGCCCGAGCACGCCCTCGTCCTGCGACGGTCGGGACTCGAGGTCGCGCGCCCAGCCATCGATCCGCTCGCCGAACATCGCCCGGGCGTCGTTCCACGAGAGCGAGAGGCACGGGATCCCGGCGCGTCCGCTGCCGCCTTCGTGGAAGGCCAGCACGGGCTTCCCGGCGTCGCTCGGGTGCTGCACGAGCACGACGCCCACCGCGCCTTTGCGCTTGGCGTTCATGACTTTCATGAACACGAGGCCCGCGCTCGCGAACGGATCGCCGGCCGCGACGGGCTGCGTGCCGCCGTGCGGGTTCTGCGTCGACTCCTTCGGCGCCTCTTCCGTCGCCTTCGGCGCGGGCGGCGGCGAGCGCGGCGTGCCGCGCACGACGAACGCGATGCGCCCGGTCAGATCGCGCCCGACGAAATCGTTCCAGCCCTGCTCGGGCAGCTCGATCCCGTAGCCGCACCAGTCCGGCATCCCGCTCACCTCTCCGCGCTCGGCGCAGAAGAGCGGCGCGAGCTTCGTGTCGGATTCGGCCAGGCGCGGGCCGTCGTGGAACTTCAGCCACGAGCCGCCCCCGGCGCGCGGCTCGAGCGGGACCCGGAACTCCTGCTCGTACGTGCCCTTTTCGCCGGCCGGCTCCAGGCCCACCGCGCGCAACCGCTCCGCGATCCAGCGCCCCGCTTCCAAGCCCTGCTGCGTCCCGGCGCGACGACCCTCGCGCGCGTCGTCGGCCAGCCAGGCCACGTCGGCCCGCAGGCGTGCGGCCACGTCGGCCTGGAAGCTCGCCGCGACGTCGCCGTCCGGTGCGACGACCGTGTTCGAAGTGTGACAGGCCGTCGCCAGGAGGACCGCGAGCAGGGGGACAGTGCGCATGGCGGACATGCTAGGCGGCCGCGCGGCCGCGATGAAGCCCGCCTGCGTTACAGTCTGCATTTCGTGCACGTCCACGTCCTTTCCAGCGGCAGCGAAGGCAATTCAACGCTCGTCCGTGCCGGCGCGCTGAACGTCCTCGTCGACGCCGGCCTCGACCGCCAGTCCATGGACCTGCGCCTCCTGGCCGCACGCCTGGGTCCCGAGGCGATCGAGCACGTCCTCGTGACCCACGGCCACCTCGACCACGCGCGCAGCGCGGGTTACGTGGCCAAGCGCGAGCGCGCCACGCTGCACGCAGCCGAGTCGATGCTCGTGCACCCGTGGGCGCGGCGCGCCAAGCGTTGCGCAGCGCTCGCGATCGGCAAGGACAGCGCGCTGACCGCCGAGCGCGGCGGGGAATCACAGCGCGGCGGGGAATCACAGCGTGGCGGGCCGCCTTGCGGCAGCACGGACGAGCTGCGCCTGCGCGCCGTGCCGATCCCCCACGACTGCGACCCGACCGTGGCGTTCCGCTTCGAGCACGAGGGCCGCGTGGCCGTGATCCTGACCGACATGGGTCGGCCGGACGAGGACGTGGCGCGCGAGCTGGCGGGCGCGCACGTGCTGGTCCTCGAGTTCAACTACGACCCGGACATGATGCGCACGAGCCCCTACCCCGCGGTGCTGCAGCGGCGCATCGCCGGGGACCGCGGGCACCTCTCGAACGAGCAGGGCGCGCGCATGCTCGAGCTGCTGGCCTCCGAGAACCTGCACACGCTCGTGCTGGCGCACATCTCGAAGAAGACGAACCGGCCCGAGATCGCGCGCGAGGTCGCTCACGCCATGCTCGTGCGGCTGGGGATCGAGGGGCGCGTGCGGGTCATCGCGGCGCGCCAGGACTCGGCGTTGGAGAGCCTGGAGGTCTGAGAGACCGAGAAAAAATCGATCCTACGCTCTCTCAAACCCTGTTGGCGCCGCGCGGAACCGCGCGCGGCGCGAGAAGCTTCGAATCCTTCTCGGCTTCCGAGCCGCTATCCTGTGCGCACGATGGTGAACACGCTCCGGCTCGGTGTCCCGCTTGCTCTCTTCTTCCTGCCCGCCGTTCAGGCCCAGGACTTCGGCGGCCTGCCGACTTCCGGCGGTCCGGTGATCGCGCCGGCCGACCTGACCGAGCGCTTCGACGTGCCGGTCGGCGTCTCGGTCAAGCTCTGGTCGCAGTCGCCGCGCCTCTACAACCCGACGGCGATCGACGTCGATCAGCACGGGCGCGTGTGGGTCGCCGAAGGCGTGAACTACCGACGCTGGCGCGGGCGCAACCCGGGCTACGCGCACCCCGATGGCGAGCGCATCGTGATCCTGAGCGATCCCGACGGCAACGGTCTCTGCGGCCGCGCGCAGGTGTTCGTGCAGGACAAGGACCTGGTCGTCCCGCTCGGCATCTGCGTCTACGGCGACAAGGTGTTCGTGAGCTGCTCGCCGAACCTGTACGTCTACACGGACAAGGACCTGGACGGGGTGGCGGATTCGCGGGTCACGTTCCTGACGGGATTCGGCGGTCACGACCACGATCACGGCCTGCACTCGGTCGTGGTCGGCCCCGACATGCGCCTGTGGTTCAACACGGGCAACGCCGGCCCGCACCGCGTGCAGGACGCGGCCGGCTGGAACCTGCGCTCGGGCTCGCTCTACAAGGACGGCGGCGAGGAGCTGGCCGACAACAAGCCGGGCCTCGTCTCCGACGACGGACGCACGTGGACCGGCGGCCTCGTGTTGCGCATGGACGCGGACGGCCGCGGGCTGGCGGTCCAGGCGCACAACTTCCGCAACAACTACGAGCTCGCGCTGGACTCGTACGGCAACGTCTACCAGAGCGACAACGACGACGACGGCAGCCAGGGTTGCCGCGCGGTGTGGTGCATGGAGGGCGCGAACCACGGCTACTTCAGCACGGACGGCTCGCGCATGTGGACGTCCGATCGCCGGCCGGGACAGGAGACATGGACCGCGCATTGGCACCAGGACGATCCGGGCGTCGTGCCGGCCGGGACGCAGCTCGGCGCGGGCGGGCCGACGGGCGTCGCGTTCTACGAGAGCGACCTGCTGGGCCACGACATGCAGGACCGCCTGCTGTGCGCGGACGCCGGCGCCGGGAAGGTCTACGCGCTGAAGCCGCGCGCAAAGGGCGCGGGGATCGAGCTCGAGCCGGGCCTGCTGATCGGGGCCAAGGCCGGCGCCACCGAGGGCGAGCGCACGGGCTGGTTCCGGCCGAGCGACGTGGCCGTGTCGCCCGACGGCACGATCTACGTCTCCGATTGGTCGGATCCGGGCGTCGGCGGACACGCGGCCGCGGACCCCGAGGCGTACGGTCGCATCCTGCGCATCGTGCCGACCGGCCAGTGGGTCTATCCGGCGAAGGTCGAACTGTCGCACGCGATGGGCCGCATGGAAGCGCTGCGCAGCCCGGCGCCGAGCGTGCGCGCTCTGGCTGCGCGAGCGCTCGGGATCGCGCGTGACGGCGGCACGCGCGCGGCGCTGCAGGGCGGGCTCAACGATCGCGATCCGCGCTTGCGCGCGCGCGCGACGTGGCTGCTCGCCCGGCACGACGGGCCGCGCGGGCCGTGGCTCGAGAGTGCGCTGAAGCACGAGGATCCGGCACTGCGCGTCACGGCCGTGCGCGCGTTGCGCGCCGTTGGCGGCGACGTGCTGGAGCATGCGGCGCGACTGGCCTTCGATCCCTCCCCGGCGGTGCGACGCGAGCTGGCCGTGGCATTGCGCGGCGTCGCGCTCGACAAGAGCCGGGACCCGCTGCTCGCGCTGGCGAAGGGCTACGACGGCGTGGACCGCGCCTACCTCGAGGCGTTCGGTCTCGCGGCCGAGGGTCACGAGGCGGCGCTCTGGCCGGAGCTCCTGGCCACGCTGGGCGATGCGGAACCGTCGCGCTGGTCGGCGGCGTTCAGCCGCCTGGCCTGGCGCCTGCACCCGGAAGCGGCCGTCCCGGGCTTCGTCGCGCGCGCCAAGAACGTGGAGATGTCGTTGGCGGAGCGGCGCCGCATGGTCGACGCGCTGGCCTTCGTGCACGCGCGCGCCGCGGGCGAAGCGATGGTCGACCTGGCCGTGTCGGGTCCGGTCGACACGCGCGCGCTGGCCGCGTGGTGGGTCGAGGACCGCGATTCGAACGATTGGAAGGACTACGACCTGGCGCGCCAGATCGGCGGCACCGGCCGCGACGAGGCCGTGTCAGCCTGGTCGATCCAGGACGTACGCAGCGGTCCGGCTGCGTTCGACGTCGACGTGCGCGGGGCGAAGCGCCTGTGGCTCGTCGCCGACCAGGGCCCGAACGGCAACAGCTGCGACTGGGTCGCCTGGCTCGAGCCGCGCGTGCACCACGCCGGCGGCGTGCTCGATCTCGCCCGCACGGACTGGGTCGAGGCCGAAGCCGCCTGGGGTCAGGTGCACCGCGGGAAGAACTGCACCGGCGGTCCGCTGCGCGTCGGCGAGCGCGAGACGACCGACGGCATCGGCACGCACGCCAACTCCGTGATCGTGTTCGACCTCCCGCCCGGTGCGACGCGTTTCACGGGCCACGCCGCGCTCGACGACGCCGGCTCCAGCCGCGCGACCGAGCCGAGCGACGTGCGCTTCTCCGTGCTGCTCGACGGCGGTGTCCTGCTCGAGCGCGTGCGCGCATTGGCCGGGCCGCTGACGGACCCGGCCGCGACGCCGGCCGCGATCGCGACCGCGGCCGAGGCGCTGTGCGCGACG
Organism: Planctomycetota bacterium; assembly: GCA_031400875.1. Taxonomy (GTDB): domain Bacteria; phylum Planctomycetota; class UBA1135; order UBA1135; genus JAEUHZ01. Next base: position 41,106 of record JANNQS010000014.1, read on the forward strand.
GGCGCCGGCGGCGAGGAGGCGATCCGCCTGGCGCAGGCCGGGAAGCTGACGCCGGCCGCGCGCGAGGCGCTGACGGCGCCGATCTTCCGCTCGCCCGACCTGTCCGTGCGCGCGTTGGCCAGCGCGCACTTCCAGCGGCCCGCCGCGGGCGGCAAGCCTCTGCCGCCGGTGGCCGAGATCCTGGCGCTGCAAGGCTCGCCGGCGCGCGGCGCCGGGTTGTTCTTCGGCAAGGGCACGTGCGGCGACTGTCACCGCATGCAAGGCCGCGGCGCCGACATCGGCCCGGACTTGTCGGTCGTGAAGCAGAAATACGCCGATTCCGCGCTGCTCGACAACATCTTGAACCCGAGCCGCGCGATCTCGTTCGGCTTCGACACGTGGCTGGTCGAGACCAAGGACGAGGAGCTCTACACCGGCTTCGTGATCCGCGACGGCGACGAGCTCGTGCTGCGCGACACGGCCGGCCGGCGGCACGCGATCCCGAAGGACGAGATCGCGACGCGCGCGAAGCAGACCGTGTCGGCGATGCCCGACGGCGTCGCGCTGGGCCTCGCGCCGCAGGAGATCGCCGACGTGCTGGCGTTCATGCGCAGCGATCCCAAGGCGCCCGGGAAGCGCGGCAAGCCGGTCGCGCTGTTCGACGGCCAGGACCTGTCGGCCTGGACGTTCCACTTGGACGACCCGAAGTCGAAGCTCGAGGACGTGTGGAGCGTGAAGGACGGCGTGCTGCGCTGCGCCGGCAACCCCATCGGATACCTGAAGACGAAGGCGCAGTTCACGAGCTTCGTGCTCGAGCTCGACTGGCGCTTCGACCCCGCGAAGGGCGCCGGGAACAGCGGCGTGCTGATGCGCCGCACGGGGCCGGACCTCGTGTGGCCGCGCTCGATCGAAGCGCAGTTGATGAGCCGCAACGCGGGCGACATCTGGAACATCGGCGAGTTCCCGATGCAGGTCGCCGGGGATCGGACCGACGGCCGGCACACGGGCAAGGCTCTGCCCTGCAACGAGAAGCCGCTGGGCGAGTGGAACCACTACCGCATCACGCTGGATGGCGGCGAGATGACGCTCGAGGTCAACGGCGACGTGCAGAACAAGGCCAGCTGGTGCGAGGAGATCCCGGGCGAGATCTGCCTGCAGAGCGAGGGCGCGTGGATCGAATTCAAGGACGTCGTGGTGACGCCGATCGAAAGGCCGTAGCCGTCCGGCCCCTACGGCTACGAAACGCGGTAGACCTGACCGGTTTGCGCGCCCTCGACGCTCTTCGCGTAGGCCAGCGCGACGCGTGCGGCGGGTACCGGCTCGAAGCCGCGGAAGTACGGCGCGAACTTGTCCATCGCCTCCTGGATCACGGTCGGGCTTACGACGTTGATGCGCAGGCCGCGCGGCATCTCGATCGCAGCGGCCAGGGCGAACGCGTTGAGCGCGCCGTTGACCATCGAGGCTGACGACCCGCCGCGGATCGGATCGCGGTCGAGCACGCCGGTGGTCAGCGTGAACGAGCCGCCGTTCGCGACCGACTCGCGCCCGATCAGGACGAGGTTGACCTGCCCCATGAGCTTGTCGCGCAGCCCGACGTCGTAGTCGGCCGCCTGCATCTCGACGAACGGCGCGAACTTGACGTGGCCCGCGACCGAGACGACAGCGTCGATCTTGCCGGCTTTCTGGAACGCAGCGCGGATCGACTTGGGATCGGTGATGTCGATCTTCACGTCGCCGCTGCTGCGCCCGGCCGTGACGATCTCGTGGCGCGGTGCCAGCTCGGCGGCGACGGCCCGACCGATCGTTCCCGAAGCTCCGACGATCAGGATGCGCATGCGAGTGGTCTCACTTCTTCTTCCGGCCCGGCTTCTGTTCCGTCGCGAGCTTCCAGGCCAGCCTCGCGGCGCGCTGCAAGCTGGCTTCCTTGGCCGACGCCAGCGTCACCATCGTGCACCCCTGCCGCCCCCATGCACCCGATGCCGGCGTGTACACCTTGGGCTCGGCCTTCACGAAACCCTGCTGCTGCTCGGGCGTCAGCTTGACCATGCCGCGCACTTCGTCCTTGTCCAGCGAGGCGAAGACGCGGCCGTTCACACGGAAATCGGCGTGGCCCATGTGCGCGCCCTCGATCGCGCCAAACTGCGTCAGGACGATCTCGCGGAACGCGTCAGGGGTCATGCGATCTCCGGGGGGCGCTCAGAACCGCGACGTGAACGTCTTGATCTGCCAGGTGTTGTCCTTCTCGTTCAACGTCGCGCACAGGAGAGTCTCGCCGTCGGTGCGCACGTTGACCAGCCCGTAGATCAGGCCGGCCACGATGTACGTGCGGTCGAGCTGCTTCGTCACCGTCGTCGGGTTCAGGTCTCCAGCTTTCGTGACCTTCGCGTCGATCGCGACCGTGGCGAGGCCCGCACCCTGCAGCACGGTGTTCCCGGCCGGGTTGGCGATCGTCACCTTGGCCGGCTTGCCCAGGTTGATGCTGCGCGCCAGCTCGGTCGAGTACACGAGCGGCGTCACGAGCTTGTCGTCCTTGATCTCCAGGTAGCCGGTCGTCGCGCTGGCGGCGACGATCGACGGCCGCGGGTGGTCGTGACCCTCGTTGTCGCCCGAGGAGATCACGGTGACCCCCGGACGCATCGCGCTCAGGAACTCGTACGAGACGTCCTCGCTCCCGTGGTGGCAGGCCTTGGCGACGTCGCACTGGAACTCGATCCGCTGGCCGGCGTAGTCGTCGAGCAGCGCGCGCTGGCTGGGCAGGTTCAGGTCGCCCGTCATCAGGATCCGCGAGCGCCCGTAGTCGAGCCGCAGCAGGATGCTGTTCCCGTTCGTGTTCTTGTCCGGCGCGGCCGCGTAGCTGCGCAGCGCGGGCGCGCCGCCGACCGCCTGCTCGAACGGCGCCAGCACGCGGATCGCGACGCCGCCGACCGTGCCGTCGAAGCCCGGGAGGAATCCATCGAGGTGGCTCAGCCTCTGGATCGGCGTCGGCGTGCCGGCGCGCGTGCGGGCCTGCACGACGGTCGAGAGGAAATGCGCCCACTCCCCTTGCAGCTTGGGGACGGCGCCCGGTGCCACCGCGGTCACGACGTGCGCGCGGTCGCCGAGGAGCTGCGTCAGGAACTCCTTGTCAGCGGTCTTCGTGCCCAGCCAGCGCTTGTTGTCCGCCGGGTTCACCCACCAGGAGACACCCGCGTGGTAGAAGGCCTCGACGCGCACGTCCTGCGCGTCGAGCTCGAAATTCTGGCTCACGTTGAGCAGGTCCCACAGACCGCCGTAGTGGTCGGCGTCGTTGTGCGAGGCCAACATCGCGTCAATCCGGATCTGCTGCAGGCCGTAATCCTTGGCGAACTTCCAGTCGACGAAGTCGGCCCCGTTCTTGCCGGTCGGCTGGCTGGCGCGCTTGTAGCCGCCGTCGATCAGGATGTGCCGATCGTCGGGCGTGCGGATCAGGACGCCGTCGCCCTGGCCGACGTCGATGATGTAGACCTCGAGGAGCGACTCGTCGCCGATGTCGGCGTTGTCGACGAAACCCTGCTTGCCGCGCGCGCGCACCTCGGTGCGCGCCGGGCCTGCCTGCACCACGTCGAGGTGGTCGCCCCACAGGAGGTGCAGGAGCTCGTTGTCGCCCACGGCGGCGGCGAAAAGCGGGGTCGTCTTCTCGGACACGTAGCGGATGGCCATGGAGCGAGCCTCACGAGGACGAGATCCGGGAGAGCGGCGGGCGAAGGGACGCGCTGCTGGAACTCCCGTGGATTCCGCCACCCCGGACGAGGGCACGCGCCGCGGGCGGACGAGGTCGAAAGCGGGATCGCCCGCACTCTAGCGTCGCTCGTCGATCAGCGCCCAACCGTCGAGCGCCCGCAAGCTCACGTGCGTGGGCGAGTGCGCGCGCTGACGGCCAGCGCCACGCCGCAGAGCACGATCGCTCCGCACGCGACGAGGCGCCCGCTGGCCGTTTCACCGAGCAGAGCGACGCCGCCCAGCGCGGCCAGGATCGGCACCGAGAGCTGCACGATCGCGGCCCGCGCCGCGCTGAGCCCGCGCAGAGCCGTGTACCAGACCGCGTAGCCCAGTCCGGACGCGAGCGCGCCCGACGCGACGGCCAGCGCGATCCCGCGCGTGCCCGCATGGAGGTCGTCGCGGTGCACGGCCACGAAGACGGCCGCGAGCGGCAGGCTCCACAGGAAATTGTGCGCCGTGGCCGCGAGCGGTCGCGCGCTGCCTCGTCCGAGCAGCGAGTACACGCCCCAGGCGAAGCCCGCGATCGCCATCAGCGCGGCGCCGACCGGGTCCGGCGCCTGTTGGCCGGGCAGGACGAGCCACGCGAGCCCGCCCAGCGCGAGCAGCAGGCCGATCCACTGCCCTGCGCCCAGGCGCTCGCCGCGCGCCAGCGCGCTGGCGATCATCGTGACCTGCACCGCGCCGAACAGGATCAAGGCCCCCACTCCGGCCGGGATGCGCAGGTACGCGAGCGAGAACGCGATCGCGTAGGCGCACAGCGCCAGACCGCCGCGCCAGCTGCCGCCGCCGATCGGCATGCCGCGCGCGCGCACGAGCAGCGCCAGCACGGCCGCGCCCGACGCGAGCCGCACCGCGGTAAACGTCGCGGCATCGATCGTCCGCGGGCCAAGCGCCGCGCGGCACAGGAGCGAGTTCGCGGCGAACGCGCACAGGGCCAACGCGGTCAGCCACGCCGTGCGCGCAGTGGGGCTCGTCATCGCGGGAACCCGGAGGCTATGTCCCTGGTGGGAGCCTCTGCAACTGTGCCCGCGCGCTACCGCGCCGGGGCGGAGTCGGGCTGACCCAGCCCGGGGCTGGTGGGCTCTTCGTGGCGTTCCATCCGCCGCACGAGCACGGGCATTTGCTCCCTCAGCATCCTCTGGACCACGCGGTGCATCCACCACAGGCAGCCCACGGACACGAGGAACAGGAACATCCAGCAACTCGTCCACAGCCCCGTCATGTCGAGGAGCTGCCCGAACAGGATCGGGCACACGAACCCGCCCAGGCCGCCGATCACGCCCACGAGGCCTCCGACGACGCCGACTTCCTCGGGGAAGTAGTCGGGGATGTGCTTGTAGACGGCCGCCTTGCCGATGCCCATCGCGATGCCGACGACGAACACGATCAACGTGAACACGTAGACGTTGGCCTGGAACGAGATCTGCGTGCGCCCGACGGCCAGGAGCTCCTTCCTCTTGACCGTGTCGCCGACCTGGAACGCCCGGCGCGTCTCGCGGCCGTCGGCATCGATCTCGATCTTCTGGCCCCACTGCTTCCAGGACTCGCGCTCGGGCAGGATGCTCGGGGCACCGGCAGCGGAACCCGAAGCGGCGAGGGCGCTGGTCCGTTCCGCCGGAGGGCCCTGGATGGTGTAGGTCGTCGCTTTGCCGGTGGTGGTCGACCGCACGACCATCGTCGTGTCCGTGATCGTTTCGACGCGGCCGTCGGCGGAGGCACTCAGGCCCTCGCCCGGCGAGAGGACGTCCATGCGCGGGAAGATCAGCAGGAAGCAGCCGGCCACGCACGTGCCGAGGACCCAGTACATGACGCGTCGCGCGCCGAAGCGGTCGGACATCCACCCGCCCAGGGCGCGCACCAGGCCGGACGGGAGCGAAAAGATCGCGGCCAGCACGCCGGCCGACGCGAGGGAGAACTCGTAGAAGCGCACGTAGTACGGCACGAGCCACTGCGACAGCGCGACGAACGCCCCGAACACCAGGAAGTAGTAGGCGCCGAAACGCCACACGCGCACGTCTCCCAGCGGGGCGAGCCGCTGCCGCAGGGTCTTCTCCGCGCCGTGGGGCGTCGTCTTCGGGTAGGTCAGGAACCAGAACAGCACGGCCATCGCGGCCAGCGCGCCGGCGTAGATCAACGGCAGCTTGCGCCAGCCCTCCGGATCGGCGCCGTGGTCCGTCAGGTTCGTCAGCAGGCGCGGCGCAACGAGCAGCGTGATCGCCGAGCCGGCGTTGCCGGCGCCGAAGATCCCCAGGGCCGTGCCCTGGCGCGCTTTCGAGAACCAGACCGACGTGTAGGCGATGCCCACCGCGAACGACGCGCCGGAGAGGCCGAACCCCAGCGCAGCCAGGAAGAACCCCGTGAAGTCGTCGACGCGCGAGTTGAAGACCAGCGCGAGCGCCGCGAGCAGCATCAGCACGAAGTACACGGGCCGCCCGCCGTACCGATCGGTCAACAACCCGACGGGCAGTCGGAGCAGCGAACCCGTGAGCACCGGCGTCGCCAGCAGGACGCCGATCTGGAGCGCCGTCCACTCGAAGACGCCTGTCGTCACGAGGTGCGTCACGAGCACGCCGTTCATCGTCCACACGGCGAAGCAGACCGTGAACGCCAGCGTGTTCATCGCCAGCACCGCACGGGCCTTGCGCGACTCGCTCACGTGCCCGCGCCCTTCCCGGCCGATTCCTTGGCCCGCAGGCGCACGGCGAACCCGTGGAGCAGGTTTCCGAGACCGAACAAGGTGATGAGCGTGGCCGCCGTGATCATCACCAGTTGGAACACGTGGCGTCGGACGTTGTGGACGAACAGGCTCCACGGATCCCCGTCGCTCGCGATCAGGGGATGCGTGCCCTCGAGGTACTCGCGCGCGTCGGGCACGCCGTCGGCGTCCAGGTCGCTCGCGACGCCGAGCTCGTCCGGCAGGCGATCGGGCGCCGAGCGCAGCTCGAGGACGCGCTTCTTGCCGACGCGCTGCAGGATCAGGTCTCCGAAATCGTTCAAGATCGGGCTGTCCACGTTGGCACCGGGCTCGAACGCGGCGCGTGCTCGGCCCAGCCGCGACAGCTCCTCGGCCGAGAGGCTCCCGATCTGCCCGGCCGCCGTACCCTCGGGACCGTTCGAGTGGGCATGGCACAGGGCGCAGTCGACGGGTCGGCCCGAGCTCTTGCGTACGAACTCCTGGTACTCGCCGTGGGCGGCCGCGCGCGCATTCAGCGCGGCGAGGAGGGCGACGACGGCTGCGACGGCAGTGCGCTTCATGGATTCACCCCTTTGAGCGCCTCGTAGATCGGCTGGCCGAACACCGTGATCACGACGAGGTACACGGCCGCGGCGATCGCGATCGCGCGCAGAGTGCGCCGGCTCGCACCGCGCAGGATCCAGGGCGCGACGAAGAGCCCGACCACGGCGGCGGTCATCCCGAGCATCACGGCCCAGTACGGCAGGAGCTCCAGCGGGTAGTAGACGAAGAAGAAGTACCACTCGGGCTTGATGCCCTCGGGCGTCGAGCCCAGCGGATCGAAGGGCTCCATCAACGGGTAGGCGAAGAACGACTCGAAGGGCAGGCACAGTCCCAGGACGAACAGGACCAGGAAGGCGACGCCCCACACGGACAAGTCCTTGATCACGAAGAACGGGAAGAACTTCTGGCTGCCGACGCGTTCCGAGTCGACGCCGCGGCTCATGCCGTGGATCTGGACCTGGAAGAGGTGCAGGCCGAGGAGGCCGGCCACGAGGAACGGCAGCACGATCACGTGCAGCGCGTAGAAGCGCGACAGCGTCGCCTGCCCGACCGCGGCCTCGCCCTGGATCGTCTCGCGCACGTACGTCGGCCACGTCGCCATCTCGCCCGGCAGGTACTGGCCCACGGCTTCGATCGACTGCAGGCCGACCTTCGTGGCGTTGACCGCGATCTGGTTCCAGGGCAGCAGGTAACCCGTGAACCCGAAGCCGAACACGAGCATTGCCAGCGCCACGCCCGTGACCCAGGTGAGCTCGCGCGGTTTCGCGAACGCCTTCATCGCGAACGTCGTGAGGACGTGCACGATGATCGACAGGATCATCGCCGACGAGCTCCAGGCGTGGAGGTTGCGCACCAGCGCCCCGCCGCTGACGTGCTGCGTGATGTACTCGACCGACGCGTGCGCGTCGCTCACCGTCGGCTGGTAGTAGAAGAGCAGCATCAACCCCGTGACGATCTGCACGAGGAAGAAGAAGAGCGCCAGCCCTCCGAGGTAGTACGCCCAGCTCATCCGGTGGACGGGCACCACCTTCTTGGTGAGCATCGACTCCGCGTTGAGCTTCTCGACCGGGAACCGCTCGCGCACGAACGTGGCCGTTCCACCCGCGATCTCGCCCAGCTTCACGCGCGCCTCCCTTCCGGAGCCTTGGCGATGTACACGTCGAGGTCCTGGAGCTGACTGGGGTCCGGAGCGCCGTGCACGGCGCCGTCCGGGGACCGGCTGGCGACGATGTTCAGATCGGCGTCCATGAGCACCCACCCGATCGCCGGCAGCGGGTCCTTCGCCGGCGCGCCGGGATTCGGCCGGCCGGTGCCGACGTCGAAGTACGAGACGTGGCACGGGCACAGGATGCGGCCCTGCGCATCGACGTCGCTCCCGACCGTGCAGCCGAGGTGCGTGCACTTCGCCGAGCGCAGGACGGGCAGCCCGTCCTGACCCTGGAAGGCCAGCGCCGGGCGCATCTCGTAGTCGACGAAGTAGCGCCCCTTCTTCGGGCTCAGCTCCGACACCTTCGCGACGCGGATGTACGCCTGGCGAGTGCGCTCCAGCTCGAGCTTCTTCTGGGCCGCGTTCTGCTCGAGCCGCGCGAGCTTCTTCTCCATCAGGTCGGCCGACTGCTTCTCGCTCATGCGCGGGCCGAAGAAGAAGTGGACGAACTGGTCGAACGTGCCGGCGGCGAGGAGCGCCCCCCCCGCCGCGAGACCGGCCGTCGCGCGCAGGAAGTAGCGCCGCGCCTCGATCCGCTCGACGAACGCCGTGGCGCGCTCGAACCGCCGCGGGTTCGCCCACACGACGACCAGGGGCGCGCGGAACACATACAGTACGGGCAGCGAGAACAGGTGCACGAGCCGCGAGAACGGCACGAGCAGGAGGATCACCCATGCGAGCGCCATGTGCGCCTGGACCACGGCCGGCAGATCCGCGACGAGCGCCGGGTCCGGCCTCAGCGTCGCGAGGCTCCACAAGTAGGGCGAGGCCGTGCCGGTCGACCACGAAGCCCCCCACCGGTGCGTGACTGCGGTCAGGAGCCCCAGGACGACTTGCACCAGCAGGATGCCGAGGACCACGAGATCGACCGTCGTCGTCACGGCCTGCACGCGCCCGTTGCGCAAGCGGCGGAGGGTGAGGATGACGAGACCGAGGATCGCCAGGATGGCGGCGCCCAGACCCAGCACCTCGACGCCGATCAGCACGGTGCGGTTCGAGACCAGGCTGGCCCACACGCTGGGCACGAGGAACGCGACCGCGTGCCCGGCCAGCACGACGAAGATGCCCACGTGCCAGGGACCCGAGCCCCAGAGCAGCTGCCGGTCCTCGAGGAACTGGGAGGAGAGCGCCGAGTAGCTGAACCGCTTCGAGCGGAAGCGCCAGATCGATCCGAGCACGCAGACCAGGACCGCGGCGTACGGCAGACCGACGAGCAGGAAGGACTGGATCACGTCGCATCACCTCCGTGCTGGACGGAGCAGCCGAGGCACCCCTCCGGGTCCGGCGCCCGCGCCGTGCGCGCGATCGACGTGCTGATCGTCTCGGGCACGCCGTCCGGCGCGACGGACGCCTTCAGCGCGGCGAGCAGGTGCCGGTACGGGTTCCGCGTCTCCGCCAACGACGCGTGCATCGCCGTCACGGGCGCCGCCAGGCACCAGCGCACGAGGTCCGACAGTTCCTCCGCGTCCAGGTGGCGTGCGAACCGCAGCAGGGCCCCGACGTGATCGGGGAGCTCGTTCCCGGCGTCGAAGCCGACCGCCCGGAAGCGCTCCACGAGCTGCGCCATGAAGTGCGCGCGCTTGAAGCTCTCCTCGCCGAACAGGTGCACGCCGACATAGGGCGCCGAGGCCGGCGCGACGAGGAACGTGCGCACGTGCGCCTCCTCGAGGAGCTCGGGCCGCAGGCCGGCGACTTCGGCCGCGAAGGCCGCCAAGTGATTCGCGACCGCGGGCGCTCCCACGTCCCGCGCCGCGCGGCCCGCGGCTTCGGCGAAGCCGTCGCGCGGGTACTCGAACAGATCGGCCAGGAGCGCCAGATCGGCGACGTCGACGCTCACGAGATCGATCACGGTCAGCCTCCTCGCTCCGGCGACTCGGTGCGGCCCAGACCGCACGACCCCTTGCAGGCCTCGGCCGAGCACCCGGCCGGCATGGCCTCCTCGCGCTGGATCGGCGGCAACACGAAGCGCTCCTGGACCGTGGCGATCGCAGTCAGCTCGTAGATCCCCTCGGCCTGCTCGGGCGTCAGTTGCGCCTCGCGCAGGAGGCGCTTCACGTAGTCGGCATCCACGTCGTCGTGACCTTGCACGCGCTTGAAGTGGCGGACCGCGATGAGCTTCTTGAGCACGCCCTCGACGACCTCGCGGTTGCCGGCGGCGAACAGGTTGGCCAGGTACTGGATCGGGATCCGCGCCGATTTGAAGTCGCCGAACAGGCCCTGGGCATCGTGCTCGTAGATCCCGCCCTCGATCTTGCCCATAATCGGCATCAGCGGCGGCACGTAGAAAAGCATCGGGAACGTGCGGAACTCGGGGTGCAGCGGCAGCGCGAGCTTCCACTCCATCACGTACTTCCACACCGGCGACGACCGCGCGGCGACGATGAACTCCTCGCTCACCCCGCTCATGCGCGCCGCTGCGCGCACTTCAGGGTCGTCCGCGTCGAGCAGGCAGCTCCGGTACGACTCCACCAGGGCCTCGTCGGGCACCTTCCCCGCCTCGGCCACGCGGTCCGCGTCGTAGAGCAGGACGCCCAGGTAACGGATGCGACCGACGCACGAGTGGAAGCAGGCCGGCGCCTGGCCGGTCTCGAGACGCGGGAAGCACAGGATGCACTTCTCCGACTTCCCGGTCTTCCAGTTGTAGTAGATCTTCTTGTACGGGCAGGCCGAGACGCAGGCGCGCCATCCGCGGCACTTGTCCTGGTCGATGAGGACGATGCCGTCCTCGCCGCGCTTGTAGAGTGCGCCCGACGGACAAGCCGCGACGCAGCTCGGGTTCGCGCAGTGATTGCAGATCCGCGGCAGGTACATCATCGAAATCCGTTCGATCTCGAACAGCCCGGCGCGCTCCTCCTCGGTCAACGACTCGAGGTTCAAGTCGTTCTCGGCGTACAGCGGCGAGCCGGACAAGTCGTCGTCCCAGTTCGGCCCGCTCTCGATCGACATCTCCTCGCCCGTGATCTGGGAGATCGGGACCGCCGTCGGCTGGTCGTCGCCGGCGGCCGCGTCGAACAGGTCGCCGTAGCGATAGGTCCAAGGCTCGTAGTAGTCAGCCAGGCCCGGCTGGTTCGGGTTGTAGAAGAGCTTGAGGAAGGCGTCGATCTTCGTCTGCGATCGCAGCGCGAGTTCCCCGTCCTTCCCGATCTTCCAACCGCCCTTGTAGCGCTCCTGATCCTCCCACCGGGTCGGGTAGCCGGTGCCGGGCTTCGTCTCGACGTTGTTCCACCACATGTATTCGGCACCGGGACGGTCGGTCCACACGTTCTTGCAGGCGACGCTGCAAGTGTGGCATCCGATGCATTTGTCGAGGTGGAAGACCATCGCGACCTGAGCTCGTACGTCCATGATCAGAACTCCGGCCGCGCTAGCTTCTTCACGACGACGAACGTGTCGCGATTCACGCCCGGCGGTCCCCAGTAGTTGAAGGCGTAGGTGAACTGCGCATACCCGCCGATCATGAAGAGCGGCTTGAGGCGGACGCGCGTCAGACTGTTGTGACCGCCGGCGCGCTTGCCTCCGCGTTCGGGCGACTTCGGAACCGACAGAGTCCGTTCCGGCGCGTGGTAGATGAAGCACAGTCCGCGCGGGATGCGGGCGCTGACGCACGCGCGCGTGCAGACGACGCCGTGGTCGTTGTAGACCTCGACCCAGTCGTTGTCCTCGACGCCGAGCAGCCCCGCGTCGCGGTCGTTCAGCCACACGGGCTCGATGCCACGCGACAGCGTCTTCATGCGCAGCGTGTCCCCGTACGTCGAGTGGATCCCCCACTTGCCGTGCGGGGTCAGGTAGTTCAGGACCAGCGATCCGCCCGGCACGCGGCTCTTCTCGAGGTCGCGCGTGACGCTGGCCGCCTCGGGCCGCGGCTTGAACGTCGGCAGGTTCTCGCCGAACGCGACGTACGCCTCGTGGTCGAGGTAGAAGTGCTGGCGCCCGGTCAGCGTGCGCCACGGGATCCTCTCCTCGAGGTTCTGGCAGAACGCGGAGTACGTGCGCGGCCCGTTCGTGATGCCCGTCCAGAACGGCGTCGTCAGGAGCCGGCGCGGCTGGCTGACGATGTCGTCGAACGTCATCCGGACGGACCGGTTGGGCGCGGCCAGGTGCGTGTGGTCGATGCCCGTCTTGTGCGACTCGGCTTCGAACGCGCGGAACGCCAGCTCGCCGTTGGTCTCCGCCGCGAAGTGCAGGATCACGTTGCACACGTCGCGGTCCACCGACAGCGACGGGTAGGTCTGGCCTCCGAACGTCTCCGTCGGATGGTCCTCCAGATAAGCGTCGTACAGGTCCGCGACCTCGTACTTCGTGCCGTGCATCCCCAGGCCGGCGTCGCGGAACACGCGGCCGAGCGCGATGAACTTGTCGTGGACGCGGGTGTAGTCGCGCATCACGACGGTCAGGTTCGGCATCGTCTTGCCGGGGATCGCCTCGCACTCACCCTTGCGCCAGTCGCGGATCCGCGGCTGCGCGATCTCGGCCGGCGTGTCGTGTTGCAGAGGCGTCGCGACGATGTCCTTGATCGGCGACGGCAGGTGGCGTTTGGCGAGCTCCTGCGTGACCCGCGCGAGCTCCTTGAAGATCTCCCAGTCGTTCTTCGACTCCCAGCAGGGCGGCACGGCCGCCTGCAGGGGGTGAATGAACGAGTGCATGTCCGTCGAGTTGAGGTCGTTCTTCTCGTAGAACGTCGCTGCGGGCAGGACGATGTCCGAGTAGAGCGCCGAGCTGTCCATCCGGAAGTTCAGGTCGACGACGAGGTCCATCTTCCCGGTGTCGACCTTCTCGTGCCACTTGACGTCGTGCACGTCGTCACCCGCGCGCTCCTCGGCGATCGCGTTGTTGTGCGTGCCCAGGTAGTGCTTCAGGAAATACTCGTGGCCCTTCGCCGACGACAGGAGCGCGTTGCCGCGCCAGATGTAGAAGACGCGCGGGAAGCACTTGGGATCGTCGGGGTCCTCCATCGCGAACAGGAGGGACTTGTCCTTCAGGCGCTTCACGACGTGCGCGACGATCTCCGCGTCGGTCTTGGCGCCGGCCTTTTCCGCGGCGCGCACGACGTCGAAGTTGGGCTCCGTGAACTGCGGCTGACACGGCAGCCAGCCCAGACGGACGGCCAGGGCCTGCTTGTCGATCGTGTGGCCGCTCGCGAGCACGTGCTTCGCGTCCGACACGGGGCACATCTCGTTGAAGCTCGCGTCGTAGCGCCACTGGTCCGAGTTCACGTAGTGGAACGACGGCGAGTTCATCAGGCGCGGCGGCCCGCCCCAGTCGGTAGCGAACGCGATCGGCGCCCAGGACGCCTGCGGAGCGAGCTTTTCCTGGCCGACGTAGTGGTTCAGGCCCCCGCCGTTCTTGCCGACGCAGCCGCCCAGCATCAGCGGGACGATGACGGCCCGGTAGATCAGGTTGTTGTGGTACCAGTGGTTGACGCCGGCGCCGATGATGACGCTGCAGCGGCCCTTACTCTTCTCCGCCGTGCGCATCCACTCGCGCGCGAAGCGCACGACGACGTCGCTCTTGACGCCCGTGAAGCGCTCCTGCCAGGCCGGCGTGTAGGGCGCGTCGCCGTCTTCGTATCCGCTGGGCCATTCGCCGGCCAGGCCGCGGCGCACGCCGTACTGCGACACGAGGAGCTCGAGCCCCGTCGTGACCCAGACCGGGCCGTTCTTCGTCTCCACGCGCCGGGCTGGGACGCCCCGGCGCAGGCGCTTCTCGTTCGTCGCGTCGGAGAAGTCGGCGAACGAGACGTCCACCACCTTCTCGGCGTGCTCGCGCAGGAAGAGCACGGGCTCGATGCGCTCGCCGCTGCCAGGATCGCGCAGGTCGAGGTTCCACTCGCCCTTCTTCTTCTGCCAGCGGTGGCCGACCGTCCCCGACGGCAGCTTCAGAGTGCCGGAAGAGTCGAGCACGAACGTCTTCCACTCGGCGTTTTCGACTCCAGCGGTTTCGGCGATCTCGCTGGCGCGCAGGAGCGACCCCGCGGTGAACGTCCCGTCCGCGTTCGGCTGCAGCGTCACGAGGAAGGGCGCGTCCGTGTAGGTCTTGACGTAGTCGACGAAGTACGGGACCTGCTTGTCGACGTAGGCCTCTTGCAGCATCACGTGGCCCACGGCCATCCAGAACGCGCCGTCCTGTCCCTGGTGGATCGGGACCCACTCGTCCGCGACCTTCGCGGTCTGGTTGAAGTCGGGGGCGAAGACGACCACCTTCGCGCCGCGGTGCCGGGCCTCGACCAGGTAGTGCGCGTCGGGCGTGCGCGTCATCAAGACGTTCGACCCGACGACCGCGATGAAGTCGGAGTGGTACCAGTCCGCGCTCTCGGCGACGTCGGTCTGCTCGCCCCAGATCTCGGGCGACGCGGGCGGCAGGTCGCAGTACCAGTCGTAGAAGGAGAGGCTGATGCCGCCGAGCAGCTGGACGAAGCGTGCTCCCGCCGCG
>JANNQS010000015.1:0-74729 GCA_031400875.1 Planctomycetota bacterium
CTGGAGGGGCGCGTCGCGCGCTGGGACGCCTGGCTGGTCGGCGTGCCCCGCAGCGCGACCTCGCCGCGCTTCGCCAGCCAGCGTGACGTCGACGGGCGAGCCGCCTCGCCGGCGTTCACCAGGAGCGCCATCAGCGTCGGCGCCTACGTCACGCGAAACCAGTGGCTGAATCGTGCCGGGGTCGCCGTGGTGCGGGACCTGGTGGCGCAGCACGGACCGCTTCTGTTCCATCAGTCCGGTGGGTGCTGCGACGGCAGCTCGCCGATGTGCTATCCGCGCGGCGACTTCAAGGTCGGCCAGCGCGACGTGCACCTGGGCGACGTCGAGGGCACGCCGGTGTGGATCGGCGGGCAGCAGTTCGAGCTGTGGGCCCACACCCAGCTCCTGATCGACGTCGTTCCCGGCCGCGGCGGCGGCTTCTCGCTCGAAGCGCCGCTCGGCGTGAGGTTCCTGACGCGGTCGCGCGTGTTCGATGCGGCGGAGCAGGCCTGGCTCGACACCTGTCCGCCGCGCGTGGGCCCGGATTGACCCGTGTTCACGCCGCGTGCGGCGACTCGAGAGTCCTTCCCGAGCAGTCCGCCGATTCGATCATGTCGCCGAACTCGACCAGAGCGCCGCCGGTGCGCGCGTGACTACAGGCGCGCGAGCAGCTCCTCGTTCAGGCGCTTGTACTCGGCGCCCTGCGCGCCGCCGATCTTCGCGGCGAGCGCGAGCGACGCGTTCGCGGCGGCCTGCGCGCCGGACTTGTCGCCGGCCTTCGCCAGGATCAGCGCCTGGCGGTGCACCATCCAGACCGTGTCGGGACGCTCCTTGACGGCCTCGGCCATCCACGTCGCGGCCTGCTTCGCGTCGAGGTCGTTCTCGTAGTAGAACCACGCCGCCTGGTACCAGGGCTTCTTGCCCTCGGCGGCCATCGCGGCCTGGATCTTGGGCACCATCATCGCCACGACGTCCGTGTCGATCTTCACCGAGACCGACGTCGTGTCCCAGGCGAGCGAGAGCATGCCGGAGCCGCCCACGATCTGGTCGACGTCGATGCGGAAGTTCTCGACCGGCGTGGACAGCGCGGCGGGCTTGACCTGGATGCGGTTGAGGTCGCTCTTCTGGTCGTAGACCGACGTGCCCGATTGGTCCGCGACCTTGTTCAGGATCACCGTCCACTCGGCCTTGTCGGGGATCGTGAACAGCGCGTAGGAGCCGGCCGGAACGGGCTGGCCGTTCCACTTCACGTCCGTGCTGAACGTGATCTTCGGCGCGGCGTTGGCGCCGGTGCGCCACAGCTCGCCGTGCGGCACGAGGCCGCCGAAGATCGCGCGGCCCTTCTTCGCAGGCCGAGCGTAGATGATCTCGACGTCCGTCAGGCCGATCTTCTGCTTGAGCGTCGCGGAGGGGCTCGCCTGGGGGAACTCGAGCGCGGGGGCCTGTGCGGGTGCCTGAGCGGCGGCTTGGGCGGGGAGCGTCTGTGCCAGGGCGGAGAGGACGATCGCGGCGAACGCCGCGCCGAGGAGGGAGTGCTTCATGATGCGCGCAGGTTAGCACGCGCGGCTCAGGCGATCCCGGGCGCGTCTCCGCGGGTCGGACGCGTGTCCGGGCGGTTTCCGGCTGGTTTCCGCGTTCAGGCGCCCGTGCGCGCGCTGCGCGAGAAGATGGCCTGCAGCCCGATCGCCAGCACGACGAGGATCGCCGGCGCGATGAGGTTGTACCAGAGGAACGCGATTTCCACGCCCGTGAAGTGGATCACGAAGATCGCCGCTTGCGCGACGAGCGCGGCCACGAACACCGCAGTGCCCTGCACCCAGCGCACGAAGAACGCGACGAGGAACAGCCCCAGGATCGTGCCGTAGAAGAGTGACCCCAGGATGTTCACCGCCTGGATCAGGTTGTCGAACAGCGAGAACACGGCCGCGAAGCCCAGCGCGAGCAGTCCGTACGCCACCGTGGCGATCCGCGTCGCGCGCACCTGCGCCGCGTCGCTGCGCGGCGACTTCAGGACGTCGACCATGGTCGTGGTCGCGAGCGCCGAGAGCTCCGCGCTCGTGCTGCTCATGCCGGCGCAGAAGATCATCGCCAGCAGGAGTCCGATGATCCCGATGGGCAGGTGGTCCATCACGAACGAGACGAACACGTAGTCCTTGTCGTTGGGTTCGGCTGCGGGATCGACCTCGACGAGGCGCGCCTGGAACGCGCGCCGCAGCTCGGCGTCGCGTCCCTCGAGCCGCCGCACCTCGTCCAAGGCTCGCTGCGCGCCCGCGTCGTCGTCTGCGCGCCACGACGACACGACAGCATCGGTCCACCGGCGCCGCTCCGCCATCGTCGCAGCGTGCGCGGCCTCCAGCTCGCGCGTCGCCGGCGTCGCGTCGCGCTGGCGCGCGGCGGCCAGGTTGGCCTCGTTCCAGTGCAGCGGCGCCGGTTGGAACAGGTAGAAGACGAAGACCAGCACGCCGGTCAGCAGGATGAAGAACTGCATCGGGATCTTGAGGATCCCGTTCATCCACAAGCCCCGTCGCGCCTGCTCCATCGACTGGGCGGAGAGGTAGCGCTGAACCTGGCTCTGGTCCGTGCCGAAGTACGAGAGCTGCAGGAAGAACCCGCCGATCAGGCCGCTCCACAGCGTGTAGCGGTCGGACGGGTCCCACGACAGGTCGATCACGTCGAGCTTGCCGAGTGCGCCTGCCACGCGCAGACCCTCGAACGCCGAGACGTGCGGCCGGAGGTAGTAGAACGTCAGCGCGAGCGCCGTGAAGAGCCCCAGCATCATCACGGCCATCTGCTGCTTGTGCGTGACGCCGACGGCGCGCGCTCCGCCGGCCGTCGTGTAGAGGATGGTGAGCACGCCGATGAACACGCACGTCCACGACAGCGGCCAGTGGAGCACTTTGGCCAACACGATGCTGGGCGCGTAGATCGTGATCCCCGCGGCGAGACTGCGCTGCACGAGGAACAGCCCCGCCGTGAGGAGCCGCGCGCGGCCGTCGAAACGTTGTCCGATGAACTCGTAGGCCGTGTAGACCTTCGCGCGGTAGTAGAGCGGGATGAAGACCGCGCCGATCACGACCATGGCCAGCGGCAGCCCGAAGTAGAACTGCACGAAGCCCAGACCCTCGAGGTAGCCCTGGCCGGGCGTGCTGAGGAACGTGATCGCGCTGGCCTGCGTGGCCATCACGGAGAGGCCGACGGCCCACCAGCGGTCGTTGCCGCCTCCGCGCAGGTAGCTCTCGCGCGTCGCGTCGTGCCGGGTCTTCCACGTGCCGTAGGCGACGATGAAGCCCAGCGTGCCGAGCAGCACGATCCAGTCGAGCGGGTGCATCGTGCAGGTCGCGCGCGGATCAGGCGCCGTTCGTGCGGCGCGCGACGAGGTTGGCGAGGATCCGGTACGCGCCGGGCACGCCGGCGGGCAGCTGGCGGAAGAGGCTCAGCCCGGTGTAGACGAAGCGCCCCTTGCCGTGGTCGCAGACGATCCACGCGCCGTTCTGCGGCTGTTCGCCGGGATCGTTCCAGGCGACGAGCGCGGTGTAGGCCGGGTCGAGCTCGCCGGCGAAGTACAGGCCGCGCTCCTGGATCCAGCCTTCGAAGTCGGTCGCCGAGAGGGCGTTCGGCACGTTCATGAGCGGATGAGCCGGCGCGAGGAACGTCGGCGGGGCCTCCTCGACGGTGACGCGCTGGCGCGTCAGCGCGAACGGCCGCGGTCCGATCTTCTGCGCCTCGAGCAGGAGATCGCTGCCGTTCGTGACGTACTGCACGACGAGCGTGCCGCCGGACTCGACGTAGGCCAGCAGCGCGGGCTGGAAGCGCACCAGCGCGGCGTCCGTGTTGTAGGCGCGGATGCCGGTCACGATGGCGTCGTACTTCGACAGGTCCTCGGCGCGCGCCGAGCGGGGATCGATCGTCTCGACGTCGACGCCCAGGCGCCTCAGCGCCGCGGGGACCTCGTCGCCCGCGCCTTCGACGTAGCCGACGACCTTCGCGCTGACGGCGATCGCCTGCGGCACGAGCGCGACCTCGGCCGGCTCGTACCAGGTCTGCGGCTGCACGTGCTGGTGGTCCACGACGCGCAGCGTGCGGCTCGAAGCGCCCTTCGGACCCGCGAAGGTGAAGCGCGCGACGCCGCCCACGGCCTGTGGAGTGCGCGCCAGGTCCACGACGAGTCGCGCGCGCGCGCCGCGCGCGAGGCCCTCGACCGGTGCGGGCGCGCGCTCGACGCTCCAACCCTCGGGCAGCACGACGGAGAGCTCGCCCGACAGGTCGTCCGCGAGCGCCTCGACGTCGACCGTCACGCGCGCGCCCGCGCCGGAGACGAGCGCGACGCCGTCGACCGGCTCGACCGACGCGACGGGCGTCACGACGACCGGCCGCGCGCGCTCGCCGTCGACGCGGTCGACCCACGTGTGCACCGCGCCGCGCACGAGCGGGATCGTCGTGCCGTCCGCCAGGCGCAGTGCGCCGCGGAAGGTCAGCTCACCGGGCACGACCGGCTCGATCCCGGCGTGCCGTGCGCGGTCGGGCCGGTACAGCGCCGCGTGCGGGTGCGCGAGCCAGTAGGGCTCGTCGAACGACGTCGCGGCCGGCACGGAAAGCGCCAGCTCCTTGACGAGGGGGCGATTCGGGGCGAGCACGTCGTTCGCGGCGATCGTCGCGCCGCCGGGACCGGCGAAGTCCAGCACGCGGATCTCGGGCCCCGCGCGCCGCTGCAGCACGCTGAGCTTCACCGGGACCGTGTCGCCCGCCGCGACGCGCGGCGCGGCCGACGTGATCTCGACGACGACGCCGGCCGCCTGCAACACGAGCTCGCGCGCGACCTCGGCCGAGCGTCGCGCCCGATCGCCGTCCGCGCCGGCGAAGGCGACGAGCTCGTCGAGCGCGCGCGCGATCTGCGCGAGCCGCGGGACGCTGGCCTCGGGAGCGCGCACGTCGTAGGCGTCGATCGTGGCGCGCAGGAGGTCGCGCACCTTCTCTCCGCCGGCCACGCGCGACCACGTGAGGTCGACGCCGTCGAGGAGGTCCGGACCCGCGAACGGCGGTCCCTTCACGAGATGCAGGTACTCGATCTGCTCGCCGCGCGTCTCGGCCGCGCCGAAGCCCTGGCTCTTGTGCTGGCTACGGCTCCGCCCGGCGAGCTCCGTGTAGCTTGCGCCCAGGAGCGCGTCGTAGCCGCCCACGTCGACGCGGATCCAAGTCGCGGGATCCTTGGCCGCGACCTCGGCCAGGTCGCGGCGCGCGAAGGAGCTGCCGTTGTAGAACAAGCGCCTTGTCCGCCACGGTTCGAGGCCGTCCGCGATCTGCTCGGGGAACGCCTTGGGATCCGCCGCGAGTTCGAACGCCTCGTTCGCGAGCACCGCCGAGGCCGTGTGGTGGCCGTGACCGCCGCTGCCTTCGGCCGTGAAGCGCGTGACGATCACGTCCGGACGGAACTCGCGCACGACGCGCACGACGTCGGCCAGGATCTCCTCGCGGCCCCACTTCGCGAACGTCTCGTCCGCGCTCTTGCTGTAGCCGAAGTCGACCGCGCGCGTAAAGTACTGCTCGCCACCGTCGATGCGGCGCGCCTCGAGCAGCTCCTGCGTGCGCAGGACGCCCAGGGCGTCGCCGAGGTCCGGCCCGATCAGGTTCTGCCCGCCGTCGCCGCGCGTCAGCGACAGGTACGCCGTGCGGACCTTGCGGCCGTTCGAGAGGTGGCTGATGAGCCGCGTGTTCTCGTCGTCGGGGTGCGCGGCGACGTACAGCACGCTGCCCACGACCTCGAGCTTCGCGAGCCGGTGGAGGATCGCGGCGGCGTCGAGCTGCTCGGGCGCGCGCTGAGCCTGCGCGAGGCCGGCGAGGACGAGAGCGAGGGCCGGGATCCGCGCGGCGCGCGCGAGAAGTCGGTCGGTCATGGAGGTCTCGATGCGTGGGCGGTGGCAGAGCCCGGTCGCCGGCTGCGCGCGGCGATCGGACGGAGAAGGTCAGGCTACGCCATCGGCTCGCGACGCGCCCGGCCCGCCGCGTTCGAACGTCGTATCGTACACGCCGCTTCGTTGCAGGCACCGCGCGGCGTGACCACAGCGCGGTCGGGCGTGCCGAACCGGACGACGAAAGAGCCGAGAATCCCGACCCAGCGCCGTAACCACGTGACGGCTGGATCCACGAGGGACCGGGCTCGGCTCAGAGGCTGAGAAGAATTCGAAGCCTCTCGCGCCGCGCGCGGTCCCGCGCGGCGCCAACAGGGTATGAGAGAGCGTAGGATCGATTTCTTCTCGCTCTCTCAGAGGCTGAGAAGAATTCGAAGCCTCTGCGCGCCGCGCGCGGTTCCGCGCGACGCCAACAGGCTTTGAGAGACCGTACGATCGACTTTTTCTCGGTCTCTCAGGCTCCGAACTGCCGCAGATGGTGGTCGAGGTGCTTCCACTGCAGCGTGTCCCACTCCTCGACCGTCATCGGCCCGAAGAACGGATGCGGCAGCTTCGTGAGGCCGGCCGGGCCGTTCCGGCCGAACTGCCGCACGAGCTCGAGCAGCTGCTCCCGTTCGCGCGCGAAGTCGCGCGCGTCCCTGACGCGGAATTCGGGCGCCGTCGGCATCCCGCGACCGAACGGTTGCGGTCCGGCGAGCTTCTTCTTGGCGAGCCGCCCGAACAGGATGCCGACCAGGGCGCGTTTGAGCGGGAGTTCCCCTGTGGCGACGCGCAGCGGAGCCTGGCAATGCGCCAGCATCTGCGCGACCTGCATCTTGCCCCACAGTGCCTGGCTCTCGGGAGAAAGCGCCTGGATGCGCCGGAGGATCTCGGCGTGGTCGTTGCTCTCGAACAGGGACGGGGAGAGAGAGGGCATGGACGGCGGCCATCCATTCGGGAAAGAGGGCGACCAGGTTCGCGGAGGGCAAGTCGTACGCGATCGGAGGGGCCGTTTTCCATCCCCACGGATGCCAGGGACTGCGCCGCACTCTTTCCGGCGCGGGGCGTGCGGTCCAGACCGCGCTCGGAATCGCCCCGTCCTCGCCCGCGTCTTCGTCCCGGCTTGCACGGGTACACTGCCGCGCCGGTCGGCGGCTCCACCGCCGACCCCGTGTTTTCGACGCACGGCGCGTTCGCTTTCGGCGAGCGCGGATCTTCGACTTCCCAGTCCCACGGAGTCCCACTCATGAACCGCCAACGTCTCCTCCCGATCCTCGCCGCGCTCGTCGTCGTGCCGGCCGCGTTCCTCGTGCTCTCGGCCCAGAACCCGGCCGGCAAGCCGGCTCCGGTCGGTGGCGCGACGGTAGCGAAGGTCTACACCGGCAAGGCCGCCGACGGGAATTTCCAGACAGCGCTGAACGACGCGATCCAACAGGCCGAGACGGCCATCGCGAAGACGGGCGCGGACTTGCGCTTCGAATGGACCATGGGCGCGGTCAAGGGCACGCGCGGCGGCATCGCCGGCACGCGCGAGGTCACGGTCGAGATCAAGCTGCCCTGACGCCGCCGGTCAGCGCGTGAGGTTCGGAGCCGCGCACCGTGCGGGTGCGCAGGCTCCGCTCCGCGCTGCGACGACGAGGTGTAGATCGCGGATCCCTGGGCCGACCCGGCCGGCCTCGAGGGCGGCCGAGACCCCATTCCGTGTGACGTCGGCCCGCGGCAGAATGCCGGCCCCACCTGCCCCGGGAGCCTTCATGCTCGTGCCGTTCCTCCTTGTCGCCGCGCTGGCGGCTCCGTCGACCCACACGTTCCAGGACAAGCCGTCGAAGCCCTCCGCCGATGCGGAGAAAGGACCGGGCGTCGTGGCGATGCCCGACCTGGGCCTGACGCTCGACCTCTCGTTCCTCGAGAAGCTGGCGCCCGATCCCGACGCGAAGCCGCCGGCACGCGGCTGGACCGCGGCGTTCGCCGGCAGCGAGCTCCGCCTGCAGTTCGGCACGATCGACCTCGCGAAGAACCGCTTCCACGAGCCCGAGGACGTCGTCGAAGGCGTCCGCGACGCGACCTTCGAGGCAGCCGAGCCCGACTACCTCGCGTTCGAGCCCGTGCGCGCCGTGCGCGGTCCGTTCGGCGCGGCACCGATCCTGGCGATCGCGCGCGCAGACGTGGAGGGGACGGAGAAGGGCGAGCTGTTCCTGATGGGCAGCCTGCTGGACAAGGTCGGCTGGTACCTGAGCGCCGACCTCTCGCCGCCGCTCGCGCCCGAGGCGCGCGCGCGCCTGACGAAGTCGCTCGAGGGCTGCGCGAAGTGGAGCGGCAAACCGCGCGACCCGAAGTGGACGGACGCCGAGGCCAAGGCCTACTTCGACGCTCTGGCGCCGGCGGAAGCGCGCAAGAAGTACGAGAAGCCGCTGCGCACGGACCACTTCATCGTGCTCAGCGCGCACTCGAGCGCGAACCAGTTCGGCAAGAAGCTCGAGACCTGGTACGCCGAGATCAAGAAGGTGCTGCCCTTCGAGGAAGCCAAGGACCGGCGGCTGATGCCCGTGCTGCTCTTCCGGCACGACGAGGAGTTCAAGGACTTCTACGCCACGTACGCCAACGTGAAGTCGCGCGCCGACGTCGACTTCGAGTCCTGGTGCGGCGGCGACTGGTACGCCACGCACTTCGACAACGACAGCGAGTACGACAACCGCATGGAGCTGACGAAGTTCCTGCTGATCAACCGCATGCGCGCCTGGGGCGCGAACAACTGGTTCCGGAACGGGCTGCGCGAGTATTGCGCGACGCGCGCCAACGAGCGCGACGCGGCCATCCGCGCGGCGAAGAAGAACCGCGCGACGCCGCTCGACAAGCTCTTCGACGACAAGGCCTGGGGCGCGCGCCTGCGGCGCATGGACAAGACCGGAGTCGACCACGAGGCCGACTACTGGGAGCAGTCGGCGGTGTGGATCGAGTTCCTGCGCGAGAGCAAGGAGAGCAAGGCCAAGTTCCCGGCCTTCGTGCTCGCGATCGCTGGCGTCGCGGACGGGGACGTCGATCGCGTGAAGTCGACCCTGAAATCGGTGTTCGGCTGGGACGTGCCCGAGCTCGAGAAGCGCTGGATGGAGCACTGCAAGACGCGCAAATAGGATCGCGATCCGGGTCAGGTGAACCGGACCGGCCGGGGCATCCGCGCCCAACGCGTGAGCGCGGGTAGCCTCGTCGGTGTCAGGGCAGCAGCCGCAGCTCGACGGCCGTCGTCGAGTTGAAACCCGCACCGGTGCTCGCGAGGTCGCGCACGTGCGCCTGTAAGAAGCGCGAGACGTTGGGCAGGAACGGCAGGCCGGATGTGCTCGCTTGCGCGAAGTCGATCGGGAAATGCACGCGTCCGTTGGCGTCCGCACTCAGGCGGCCCAGGCGCGCCAGCAGGCCAGGCTGCACGAGCAGACGCCCGTCACCGAAGGGCAGGTTCGCGTTCGCCACGCCCGCGAACAGCAGGCACGCCGCGCCCGGGGGTGCGAAGTGCACGTCGAACGAAAGCTGGTTCGCGGCGATGCTCGCGAAACCCTGCGGCACGAGGGTCGCTCCCGCGCCGGCCGAATGGGGGGTGGGTGTTCCGTAGACGAGCGCATCGGGACGGAAGAGCAGGTAGGTCGGCTGCAACAGGCCCTGCGAGCCGCTCGGTACGAAGGCGTCGACGAAAACACCTGTCGCACGCTCGTAGCGCAAGACGGAGTTCGTGAGCAGGCTCGCGACGTACAGGCGACCGTCCGGCCCGAAAGCGACGGCGCTGGGCGCATTCAGCCCGCCCGTCTCGTTCACGGGCGTCGTCGTGTCGTCGATCACGAGATTGCGCACGAAGACGCCGGTCGCCGCGTCGAGCAGCACGATGCGGTCGTTGGCCTCGCTCGCGACGTAGGCGAATCCATCGCCCGGGAACGCGATCATGCGCGGGCGCACGAGCCCCGAGCCCACCCCGAAGTTGCCGAGGTAGGCGCCGGTCGTGCGCGCGTAGCGCTTGATCTGGTTCGTGAAGTAGCTGGGCACGAAGAGATCGCCGCCCGTGCCGAAGGCGATGCCTGCGTCGGGTCCGTTGAGCTGGCCCGTGCCCGACGGTACGAACACGTCCACGTACGCGCCCGTGCGCGCGTCGTAGCGGAGCACGGAATCGAGCGCGAAGCTCGCGACGTAGGCCAGGCCATCCGGGCCGAAGGCGATCCCGGAGGGATCGATCAGCCCGCCCGTCTCGTCCGCAGGTGTCGCCGGGTCGTCCAGGATGAACGCACCCAGGAATGCGCCGCTGTCGCCGTCGAAGCGCAGGACGCGATCGTTGATCTCGCTGCAGACGTAGATGGCTCCGTCCGGGCCCACGGCCGCGCCCAGGACGCCGTCGAGACCCCCGGGCAGGAACGTCCCGAGTCCGGCTGCCGTGGCCGCGTCGAAGCTGCCGACGGCGTCGTAGTCGTAGCCGCAGACGAGGAGTCGATCCGAAGCGAGCGCAGGTCGTGCAAGAACGCACGCTCCGAGGATGGCCAGGAGTGACGGGTTCATGGCCTCATCCTGCGCCGGACGAGCCGACGCTGCTGTCACGCCCTTGCGCTCGGTTCAGCACGCTGTCCCGGTCGCGAGCGAGGCCCGGATCTCGTCGGCGAACCGGGCGCGTTCGCGCACGCGCCGACGCAGGGCCGAGGGCGTGCAACCGAACGCCGCGTGGAATTCGCGCGTCAGATGGCTGTGGCTGGCGAAGCCGCAGGCCAGGGCGATCGGGAGCAGTTCCTCGCGCGAGCCGAGAACGTGCTCGAGCGCGCGCTGGAGCCGAACGCGCCGCCGCCAGCTGCTCATCGTCGTGCCCGTGGCCGCCTTGAACGCCCGGCACAGCGCGAACGGCGACGCGCCGATCTCGAGAGACAAGGAATCGAGGTCGGTTGGCTCGCCGAGGCGCGTGGCCAGGCGCGACCGCAGCGCGTCAGCCAGCGCGCGCTGATGCGCGCTCAAGCGTGGTTCGCAGCGTGGCGCGCGCGCGGCGCGGCGAGCGATCTCACCGACGATCACGCCGCAGGCTTCCTCGATCTCCAACGTCTCCGCGCTCGGCAAGCGCGCGTACAGGCGCTCGATCGCGAGCGACAGCCGCGGATCCGGCACGAGCGCATCGACGCTCCACGGATGCTCGGGACGATCGCGCGCGCTCGGATCACTGGCCGCGCACAGCTCGATGAGCCAGTCGCCGCGCAGCGAGAACCTTCTGCCCGAGTCGCCACAGCCGTGGGGGTGGCTCGTCCGGTAGACCTGCCCGCGGGGATAGAACAGGACCATGCCCGGCTCGACGAACACGTCGCGACCTTCGACCTGTTTCCGATAGGTTCCGGTCGTGTGGAGGTTGATGACGTGCGTCGCCGTGGCGGCCTCGGGTCCCAAGGATCGGTTTCCGAGTCGGCATTCGTAGCGGCCGAAGGAGACGAGCGGCGTGCCTGCGATCCGCGAGTGGGTCTTGGAGGCGGGATTGAGCATGGAGGACGAGTCAGCGGACGTCCCTGCGGGTGACCCCCTCTGCAGGCTACCCCCTCGCGGCCGCGCGGGGGTGCCCTGGGACGTGACCGAGCTCGAGACGCGCCGGATGTAGCACTGCAAGACGCGCAAGTAGCGCGGCTTTATCCTGGATCGCATGGGAAAGGGGATCGCGCCGGCGGTCGTAGCGATCCTGCTGGCGGCCTTGTCGGTGGCATCGAGCTGGCTGAGGGGGCCACGATGGCCGGAGTCGAACTCCGGCTCGAGCATCAAGCGACACTCGTGCTCATCGGCACTGGCATCCAAGCGATGAGGTACGTCGAATTGATGGTGGGCGATGTCCCTTGGGATTCCGCAGCGATCGAACCGGGCGAGACGGAAGAGCTCGCTCCGCCATCGGGTGTCATCCAAGTCCTCGTTCAAATCGCCGAAGACGTCGTGCTCGGGACGCAGGACCTCAAGGTGAGCTCCGACGATCGGGTCGAGCTGCGCCTGACGACTCTCGCTGGTTGATCCAACGGCGGGGTTGGTGGCGGCGCTGGAACGACCTATCGTTTCCGCACCGATGCAGCTCCTCGCGCTCCTTCTGGCCCTCGCCCCGCAGGTCTCCGACTTCGAAAAGGGCATGCGCGCCAAGGAGGACGAGACGCGCCTGGCGACCGTCGCCCTGCTCGCGAAGGAGACGGATCCGAAGACGGAGAAGCTGCTCACGTCGGCGCTGAAGGACGTCGACTGGGAGGTCGTCGAACGCGCGGCAGATGCGCTCGGGGAACGCGGCGCGAAGGGCGCTCTCGGCGAGCTGACGAAGCTGGCGCTCGAGGCGCCGCTGCGCCGCCACCGGGTCGCGGCGGCGCGCGCGCTGGCGCGCATCGACGCCAAGGCCGCGGCAGCGGACTTGATCAAGAAATGCAGCGGGGCGACGGAGACGGCCGCGCTCGAGGCGTTGGTGCACGTCGTGCGCGGCGCGCCGGCGGATTTCGACCTGAAGGCGGTCGTGAAGATCGCGGAGAAGGCCAAGGAGGTCGGGACGCGCGCGACCGCGTTGAGGGTTCTGACCGCTCACCCGGGTCCGGAGCGCGCCGGGCGCATCGCCAAGGTGTTCCAGTCCGACGCCGTCCTGGCGCTGTGCGCGGTGCTCGACGAGATGATCGAGCATCCGGTGGCGGGGGATCTGGCGCTCGTCACGCAGCTGCTCGAGCGCGACACGTTGAACGACGTGGTCGAGCGGCGCGCGATCCTCGCGGCGCGCGAGGACATCGCCGGCCCCGACAAGGCGGTCGAGACCTGGACCCCGCTCGTCGCGCAGCTCGTCGGCTCGAAGCGCGGCGACGTCGTGGCGCGCGGCACGCGGCTCGTCCGGCAGTTGTCCGGGTCGCACGGGCCGGCGACCGGCGGTGCCACGGGCGAGCTGATCCCCGACGAGCGCGCGTTCGAGATGCTCGGGCCGGCGCTGGCGCACGGCGACGAATCGGCGCGGTCGGCGGCGGCGCACGCGCTCGCGCGGCTCTCGGGCGACAAGGTCGTCGAGGTCGCGCGCAAGCTGGCCGAGAGCGACGCTTCGGCGCGCGTACGCTACCAGGCGCTGACGAGCTTGTGCCGCGTCTCGCCGATCACAGAGGCCAAGAACGCAGCGATTGCCGTGAAGCTGCTCGAGTCGGACGCGGATCCGGACGTGCGCACGCTGGCGGCGGTGCGGCTCGGCGAGCGCAAGCTCACGGCGGGCGTCGACGCGCTCGAGAAGGCGCTCGCGGACAAGGACTGGGGCGTCGCGGTCGCGGCGGCGGTCTCCCTGGGTCGCACGCAGGTCCACCAGTCCGTCGAAACGCTGGCCGGCGTGGTCAAGACGAACGCCGACTGGAAGATGCGCGCGGCGGCGCTCGTCGGGCTCTCGCTGTCGTACGACAAGGCCTCGATCCCGGCCGCGATCGCCGCGCTGGGCGACGCGGACACGTGGGTCGTGCGCTGCGCGCTGAAGCACCTGGAAGCCGTCTCGGGCGAGAAGCACCCGGCCAAGTCCGAGCCCTGGAACGCGTGGTGGGCCGCGCACGAGAAGTCACTCATCCTCGTGGACCCGGCGGCGGTCGCGGCGCGGCGCAGGCAGACGATCGAGTCGAGCACGTCCGCGCCCGAGATCTTCCGCGAGCTCGACGTCGTCGTCGTCGAGAGCCGCGGCGACCACATCGAGAAGGTGCTCGCGAGCCAGTCGATCGAGCACCGCATGACGCGCGCCGGCGCGCTGCCCGAAGCGGCGCTGTCGCAGGACGCGCTGCTCATGATGAACTGCTCGGGCGAGATCGAGGCCAAGGACGTCGAGCGCGTGCGCTGGTTCGTCCTGGCCGGCGGGCACCTGTTCGGGACGTGCTGGGCGCTGCACGAGACGATCGTGCGCTCGATGCCGACGAGCCCGATCGCCAAATTCGAGACGGCGGGGGAGGTCATGGCCAGCGTGCCCGCGCGCTCGTGCGACGCCGAGAGCCCGTACACCGACGGCGTGTTCCCGCCCGGCGTGGAGCCGATCTACGCGCTCCTGGGCGCGCACTTGATCGACGTGCTCGATCCGGAGCGCGCCGAGGTGCTGATCGACAGCCCATCGTGCGCCGAGCAGTACGGGTGCGGGAACCTGGTCGCGTGGTTCGAGGCCGGGCACGGCACCGTGCTCGACAGCGTGAACCACTTCGACCTGCAGGGTCTGGAGCTGGCGGAGGGGCTGAAGACGTCGCGCGACCGGCAGGCCTACGCCGTCGACCACATGGGCACGTCGTACGAGACGCTGCGCAAGATCCGCGGCGAGCGCTACTGGGAGCAGGCGATGAAGGCCAGCCAGCAGGTCCTCGACCTGTCCGTGTTCCGGCTGCTGACGAACTTCGTGCGCTTGCGCAGCGCCGAGTTGACCAGGTACTGATCCCGAACGACGGCGGTGCCCGCTCGGCGGGCCCGCAGCGTCCTCGCACGGCGCGATCTGGTGGCTCGAGTGCCGGGCACGCGATCTCCGGATCCGCGCGCTCCGCTTCTCGTCTCGTCCGGCGCCTGGATCCCGGACGAAGATCCAAAACCTGGACCCGGGACGGTCCGCACGGCCTTGCGCGAGCCCTGCAGCGCGTGGCCCGCTCGTTGAGTGGAGGGCGCCGTCGCCCACGCGCGCTGCGCAACGCGACCCCTGATCACCACTCTCCTCTCCCAACCACGAATCGGACCTTTACACATGTCTCTCCAGCTCTCCTGCGCGGCGGTCTTCGCCGCACTCCTGCTCCCGACGATCGGCAGCGCCCAGATCACCTATTCGGGACCGACGAACTACCCGCTCGTGGGCCTGCGCCCCGACGGCGTCGCCACGGGTGACTTCGACGGCGCGAACGGCCTCGACTTCGCCGTGACCAGCAGCACGCTCTCGGGCGGCGGCGGTCCGGATCGCGTCGAGATCTTCCGCAACCAGGGCAACGGCACGTTCGTGAACGTGCAGGCGATCACGATCGGGAACAACGTCGGAGGCGCCGAGATCGTCGCGGCCGACTTCGACCTGGACAACGACCTCGACCTGGCCGTCGCGCTGCACAACACGAACGCGATCCAGATCCTGATCAACCAGGGCGGCACGTTCGTGCTGGGCGGCAGCACGCCGTCCGGCGGCGCCGAGACGCGCCACCTCGCGGCGGCGGACCTCGACGGGGACGGCGACGTCGACCTGGCGGCCTCCAACCGCGGCTCGAACAACGTCTCGGTGTTCATGAACGGCGGGACGGGCACGTTCACGATGAGCGGTCTCGTGGCGACCAGCCTCGAGCCCTATGACCTCGCGCTGGAGGACCTGAACGGCGACTGCCGTACGGACATCGCGATCGCGGCGCACGACGCGCGCGTCGTCAACGTCGCCTTCAACCAGGGCGCCGGCACCTTCGGCGGTCTCGTCAGCATCCCCGTGCCGGGCAACGAGAAGCCGGCCGGGATGTGGGCGGCCGACCTCGACGCCGACGGCGACATCGACCTGGCCACGACGACGGACAACAACAACCTGGGGCTCGTGGTCGTGATGCGCAACTCGGGCACGGGCTCCTTCACGAGCCAGAGCTTCGCGAGCGCCGGCGTCAACCCGGGCGCGATCACGGCCGGCGACTTCGACGGCGACGGCGACAAGGACCTGGCGGCGGCGGACGAGGACACGAACCTCGTCAGCGTCCTGCCGAACCAGGGCAACGGCACCTTCGGCGCCGCGCAGACCTACGCGGTCGGCAGCTTCCCAGAGGACATCGCGGCGGCGGACTTCGACGGCAACGGTTCGCTCGAGCTGGTCGTGCCGAACCGCGACTCGAACAACGTGTCGGTGCTGCTGAACGGGACGAGCGGTGGCACGAGCAACTACTGCATCACCACCCCGAACTCCCACGGCTTCGGCACGCGCATCGACTCCACGGGGTCAGTCAGCATCGCGGCCAACTCGTTCACGCTCATGGCGCGCTGCGCCACGCTGAACACGTCGGGCCTGTTCTTCTTCGGCTCCGCGACGCAGAACGTGCCGTTCGGCAACGGCCGGCGCTGCATCTCCGGGCCGGTGCTGCGCCTCGGGCCGCCGGTCGTGACCGACGGGACCGGGCACGCCTCGCGCAGCCTGAACTTCACGGTCGCGCCCGGCACGAGCATCACGGCCGGCTCGACGCGCTTCTTCCAGTTCTGGCACCGTGACGTGGCCGCCGGCGGCAGCCTGTTCGACCTGAGCGACGGCCTGCGCGCGACGTTCCGTCCCTGATCGGGGCACGTGTCCGGAGGGAAGGGCACTGCGGGGCCGCGAGAAACACTCGCGGCCCCGCTCTCGTTCGTCGGGGGGGCCGTGGCGCGCCACGGGGCCGTGGATCGGCCGCGTCCTTGACGGGATCTTTATGATCCCGGCCCCGGTCCGGCGTCCGCGCCCGGACTCCTTCCGTCGCCCCGACCCGCACCCTGCCGCATGCTCAACCTGATCCCCCGCGACGACGTCTTCTTCGACCTGTTCGACAAGGCCGCCGCCAACGCCCACGAGTGCACGAAGGCCCTGGCTGATTTCCTCGAGCACTACGACGACCTCGAAGGGCGGATGCGCCGCATCAAGGAGCTCGAGCACATCGGCGACGAGCTCACGCACGAGGTGATCGAGCGGCTAAATCGGACGTTCATCACGCCGATCGACCGCGAGGACATCCACGACTTCGTCTGCCGGCTCGACGACATCCTGGATCGCGTCGACACGGCGGTCGACCGCATCTGCCTGTTCAAGCTCGAGAAGCCGATGGAGGAGTCGAAGCAGCTCGCACGCTGCCTCGTGCGCGCCACGGCCCTGATCCAGGAGATGATGCCGCACCTGCGCCACATCAAGGACGCCGACGCCGTGCGCCAGCGCGTGCGCGAGGTCCACCGCCTCGAGAGCGAGGCCGACATGATCGAGCGCAAGGCGCTCGTGCGGTTGTTCGAGAACAACCCGGATCCGATCCTCGTGATCAAGTGGAAGAACATCATCGAGGTCCTCGAGTCCGCCACGGACAAATGCGAGGACTGCGCCAACGTGATCGAAGGCATCGTGCTCAAGAATGTCTGACCCCTGGGTCGTCTGGGCCATCATCGCGCTGGCCCTGGCGTTCGACTTCATCAACGGGTTCCACGACGCCGCGAACTCGATCGCGACCGTCGTCTCGACGCGCGTGCTCTCGCCGCGCTGGGCGGTCATCTGGGCCGCGTTCTTCAACTTCGTGGCCTTCCTCGTGTTCGAGCCGCACGTGGCGGCGACGATCGGGAAGGGGACAGTCCATCAGGATCACATCACGCTCGCGATCGTGACCTCCGGCCTCGTGGGCGCGATCGTGTGGAACCTTGTGACCTGGTGGTGGGGGTTGCCCTCGAGCTCCTCTCACGCGCTCGTCGGCGGCCTGGCGGGAGCAGCGATGGCCGCGGCCGGTCCCGCGGCGCTCGTGTTCGGCAGCCCCACCCAGAAGGGGCTTGTCCAAGTGGGCATCTTCATCTTTCTGGCGCCCATGCTGGGGATGATCATGGGCTGGACGCTCATGATCGCGACGTACTGGACGTTCCGGCGCTTCTCGCCGTCGCGCGTCAGCAAGCTCTTCAAGCGCCTGCAGCTCGTGTCGGCTGCGGCCTACAGCCTCGGGCACGGCGGGAACGACGCGCAGAAGACGATGGGCATCGTGCTGGCCGTGCTGATCACGGCCGGGAGCCTGCCCAAGGACGCCGATGCGCCGCTGTGGGTCGTGCTGGCCTGCCACGCGGCGATGGGCCTTGGGACCTTGATGGGCGGCTGGCGCATCGTGAAGACGATGGGCCAGAAGATCTGCAAGCTGCAGCCGGTCCACGGCTTCGCGGCCGAGACGGCCGGGGCGGCCACGCTCTACGGCGCCACGATGCTCGGGATCCCGGTGTCGACGACGCACACGATCACGGGCGCGATCCTGGGCGTGGGTTCCACGCGCGGGCTGCACGCCGTGAAGTGGGGCGTGGCCGCGCGCGTCGTGTGGGCCTGGGTGCTCACGATCCCCGCGGCCGCACTCGTCGGCGCGAGCACGTGGTGGGTGTGCGCGGCGTTCGGGTGGCGTTGAGAGCCCGAGAACGCCGCGCGAGCACGCGCATCAGTCCGTCTTCACCTTGCAGCTACCCCCGTGCTTCACGTGGTAGTCCTGGTGGTACTCCTCGGCCACCCAGAATTTGGGACCGGGCGCGACGATCTGCGTGACGATCTTGCGCTTCTCGAAGCGCGGCGTCCGGCCCAGCTCGACCACGTAGGCCTGCGCTTCGGCGCGCTGCGCCTCGTCGGCCGCGAACACGGCGCTGCGGTACTGGTCGCCGACGTCGGGACCCTGCCGGTTCATCGTGGTCGGGTCGTGGTTCAGGAAGAAGAACTCGAGCAGCTTCTTGTAGGTGACGCGCGCCGGGTCGAACACGACCTCGACTGCCTCGGCGTGGCCCGTGCCACCCGCGCAAACCTGCTTGTAGGTCGGCGCTGCTTTCGAGCCGCCCATGTACCCGGACTGCGCGCTCAGCACGCCCGGGATCTGCTGCAGGAAGTCCTCGACACCCCAGAAACAGCCGCCGGCGAAGAACGCCGACCGCGTGTCGATCGGTCGCGATTCGGCCGGCAGCGGCTCGCCGTCAGGGATGAAGCGCAGCGCGACGCCGTTCATGCAGTAGCGCTTGCCGGTCGGCTCGGGACCGTCGTCGAAGACGTGGCCCAGGTGCGCGCCCGAGCGCGCGTCGACGACCTCGTCGCGCACCATGCCGTGGCCCGCGTCGTTGCGCACGACGACGTGCTCTGGATCGAACGGCCGCGTGAACGAGGGCCAGCCCGTGCCGCTCTCGAACTTGTCCTCGGAGCGGAACAGCGGCAGCCCGCCGACCGCCGACACGTAGATGCCCTTGCGCTTCTCCTTGTTCAGCTCGCTCGAGCCGGCGCGCTCCGTGCCGGCCCTCTGCGTCACCTCGACGGCCTGCGGCGTGAGCGTCTTCACGATCGCGTCGATGCGCTCCCGCGAGAGCGGCGTCAGGTCGTAGTGGGCCTTGGAATACGTCGGCGACTTCGCGCTGGACACCTGGACCGGGCCGCCCGCGCCGTCCGAACAACGTGCCGAGGTCAGGCCGAAGAGGGCGAACAGCAGGGCAATCAGCATCATCGAGTTCATGTTGGGATCGTTCCTCCGCCACCGCCTACGCACAGGAAGGCGGGTCGGGACTGACTCTAAAGTTCGAATCGTGTCGCCAGCGTGGCCGGCCGCAGCGGGCAGGCCTCCACCGGGGCGGGGAAGAGCCGTTTCCGCACGCGCGCGAGCCCATCGTACGCCGCGTCGCGCAGCGGACGCGGCACGACCCGGCCGAGGACGCCCAGGACCCGCCACAGGCCGCCCAGCCGCTCCAGCTGGTGGAGCGCGGCGTCCGAGCGCACCAGGAGCTCGCCGGAAGAGGTGCGGACGACCACGCTGTCCGGAAGTCCGGCGCGTGTGCCGATGGGCACGTGCGCGTCGAAGGTGGCGCCGCCCAACGGCGCGAAGCGGAAGCGCGAGCCCTCCACGTCCTCGGCCAGCAGGAAGCGCACCGCGCGGTGACACAGGCCGCACGTCCCGTCGTAGAAGACGTGCTCGATGCCGCCTTCTCGCGCTGGGATCCAGCGCGGCTCGAACAGGATCCCCAGCGCCAGCACGCGCGCCGCGACCATGCTCGCGGGCTGCCCGTCGAAGACGGTCGCCAGCTCCTCGCCGGTCAGGACGAGCCACGCGAACGGTCGCAGCGGGCGGAAGAGCCCGGCGATCCCCGCAGCCAGCCGCGCCATCGGCAAACGGGCGGCGGCTTCGTCGCCGACCATCTCGCTGCCCGCCGCCAGCACGAGCACGCCGATCCAGGCGACCCAGCGGAGCGTCTCCGACATCGTCCAGCCGCCGCCCGGATCGACCCGGCCGCGGGCGGCCACGGATCCGTACGGCGCGGGGGAGCCCGGCGCGGCGATCACGCCGTGAAGGGCCAGCGCGAGCAGCACGGTGGTCGTCCAGGGATGCGCGACGAACTGCGGGCGGACGAGGAGGCTCCAGCCGATGAACACGGCCAGCGTCGCGTAGTGCGCGAGGAACCCGAGCGCGAACAGGATCGCCGCGATCGCCGTCGCGGCGCGCGTCCAGGCCGGGCCGTCGTGTGACGCCGCTGCGACGGCGAGGCTCACGCCGAACGCCACGCGCAGCAGGCTGTACTGTCCGCCGGTCCAGCCGCGCGCCATGCCGGCACGCTACCGGAAAGCGATCACGCGCCCCAGATGATCTGGAGCCCGTTCGTCTGGTTCGACGTGCTGGGCGTGCAGTACGCCGCCGCGTTGCGGTACCAGACCTGGTAGGTCCGCGTCTGGCCGGTCGAGTTCGCGCCGCGCACCGAGATCGGCGCGTCACCCGGCTCCGGGTAGCGCGATCGGCCGGCGGAGTTCGTCTGCGTGCCGAGCCGGATGATGCTCCCGCCGACGCAACGCAACCCGTCGCCGAACTCGGCCCCCTGTCCGCCGTTCACTTGCGCCGTGCCCTGGTAGTAGAGCGCGAAGCTGTCGGGCATCGCGCTGGCGCAGAGCACGAACGTGTCGCCCGAGATGCTCGCCGCGCCGTAGGCCGAGAGCAGCGCCCCGTAGTCGTAGACGGAGCTCGCGCAGCCGTGGCCCGGACCGCCGGTGTTGGCGCACGGACAGGCCAGCGCGCTGCCGTCGCCGGCGCAGAACGTGTGCGGCGCGCTCGAGCTGCGGTCGCGCAGGAACACGTCGCCTGCTGCGTTCGTGTCGCCCGGGACCAGGTTGGCGGCATCGCTCCACCACGCGACATGACGTCCGTCCGCGGACACCGACGGGTCGTAGCCGGCGAATTGGGGCTGGTCACCGGCGGTGCTGAGGCTGATGCGCACGGTCGCGGGGACCGGGACGTGCCGCAGGAAGACGTCCACTTGTGCGTTCGTGTCGCCCGCCACGAGGTTGTCGGCGAGGCTCGTGAACACGACGTACTGGCCGTCGGCCGAGATCGAGGGCTCCGAGCTGTCCCAGGTCCCCGGTGCTCCGGCCGTGCTGACGCTCACCAGGCTCGTCGTGCCGGCCGCGCGGTCGCGCAGGTACACGTCCGAACGGCCGTTCAGGTCGCCGGGCACGAGCAGGCTCGTGCTGGTGAAGGCGACGTAGCGCCCGTCGGCCGAAATCGAGGGCTGCGAGCTGTGCCCGTCACCC
Organism: Planctomycetota bacterium; assembly: GCA_031400875.1. Taxonomy (GTDB): domain Bacteria; phylum Planctomycetota; class UBA1135; order UBA1135; genus JAEUHZ01. Next base: position 21,058 of record JANNQS010000015.1, read on the forward strand.
TGCACGCCGGTCGACGTGAAGCTGACGATCAGGGTCGTCTGGTTCTGGCGATTGCGCACGAAGATGTCCAGGTCTGCACCCGTGTCGCCCTCGACGAGCCCGGGCGCGAGGCTCGTGAATGCGACGAAGCGCCCGTCGTCGGAGATCGAGGGTTCAGCGCTGGCATCGCTGGCCTGCTGGCCCGTGTGGCTCAGGCTGACGCGCTCGGTCGTGCCGTTCGAACGGTCGCGCACGAAGACGTCGACGCGGTCGTTCGTGTCGCCGGCGACCAGGTTCGTGGCGCGGCTGGAGAAGGCCACGTAGCGGCCGTCCGGTGTGATGCAGGACATCAGGCTGTCGTGATCGGCCTCCACGCCGCCCGACGCGAGGCTGACGCGTTCGGTCGTTCCGCCGGTCCGGTCGCGCACGAAGACGTCCACGCGCGCGCGTTCGTGTCGCCCGGCACGAGGTTCGAGGCCGCGCTCTGGAAACACACGAAGCGGCCGTCGGCGGAGACGCGCGGCGCGACGCTGTCCGCGTCACCCTGCGCACCGGACGAGTCGACGCTGACGAGCTCCGTCGTGCCGTACCAGCGGTCGTGCACGAAGACGTCGGCGCGTCCGTTCCCGTCGCCCGGGACCAGGTTCGTGCCGTAGCTCTCGAAGGCCACGAAGCGGCCGTCGGCCGAGATCTGCGGCGCGTGGCTGAGCGAGTTCCCGGCCACGCCGCTCGTGGCGACGCTCGCGCGGGTCGTGGACTGCGCGAAGGCGACGTCGCACAAGAGCAGCAGAGAACTTCCGACGAAGGCACCGAATCGAAGCATGAACGAACCCGGCTTTCAGGATGTGGGGCGCGGGGCGACCGCCGATCTGCGGGATCGGCGGCTCCGGGAATCGGGATCGCGAGCTGCGACGAGTCCGGGAAGAACTCGATGCGAAGTTCCGCCGGTCCGCGCTGCGCGCGCGGGTCTCGGCCTCCGCCTCCGGTTTCAGAGCACCCAGGTGACCTGGAGCGCCTGCGTCAAGTTGAACGTGCTGGCCGTGCAGAAATTGGCCGCGTTGCGGTACCAGACCTGGTAGGTGCGGACGGAGCCGTGCGTGACCACGCCGCCCTTGACGGAGATGCTGACATCGCCGCCCTCAGGATATTGTGAAGCGCCCGACAAATTCGTCTTCGTTCCGAGGCGCACGATCGACCCGCCCGCGCAGCGCAGGCCGTCGCCGAAGGGCGCGCCCGATCCGCCGGCGATCTGGGTCGTCCCCTGGAAGTACAGGCAGGACGAGTTCGGCATCCCCGAGCCCATCAGGACGAACGTGTCGGCTGAGATGCGCGCGGTGCCGCTCGAGCCCAGCAGGCCGCCGGTGCCCAGCGAGTTCAGGCAGCCCGTGCCGCTGAAGAACGGTGCGTCGTTGCCGCACGGGCAGAGCGTGGCGGTCCCGTCGCCGAAGCAGTACGCCGTGACGATCGGCGCCGGGAACTCGTAGGCGCCGATGTCGACGATCGGCGCGGCACCGGCGCCGGTATCGGGCACCGCGGTCTCGTCGGCGAAACGCGGCTCGTGCGCCGCGTCGAGCGTGATCCCGGCCGGGACCGAGGCGTTGTTGCCGGCGTCGATCGCGGGCGACGTGATCAGCAGCGAATAGTCGTTCGCGCCCGCGTTCGTGAAGGCCGGGTTCGCGTTCAGGTTGCCGGTGCCGGCGTAGCCACCCTCGACGATCGAGTAGGTGACGTTGCTCGCGCCGGCCAGCTGGTTGACGGCGTTCTGCGCGCCACCCGGACCGCTGTTGTCCCACACGATGCAGTTCGCGATCGAAGGCGTGGCGCCGCTGACCAGGATCCCGGCGGTCTGGTTCGTGCTCGAGTTGTTGCCCACGATCGTGCAGTTGCGCACCTGCGGCGTGGAGCCCGATCCGATCCACAGCCCGCCTCCGCCACCCGAGCCGGTCGACGTGTTGCCGCGGAAGACGCAGTTCACGACCCGGCCGCCGCTCGTCGAGAACAGCTCGACTGCGCCGGCGCGCGCGGCGCTGTTGCCGATGAACGTGCAGCGGTCCCAGACGACCGGCCCGTTGTTGCAGTCGAAGGCGCCGCCGTAGCTGCCGCCCACGTTGTTCTCGAAGATCACATCGGTGAACGTCGGGCTCGACCCGTTCACGTAGCCCGCGCCGCCGCCGAACGTGCAGCGGTTCGAGAGGAAGTGGCAGTTGCGCAGCGTCGGGCTGGCTCCGCTGACGCACAGGATCCCGCCGCCCCGGTCGTTGTTCCCGCCGCCGACGTTGGCGTTGCCGTCGCGCACGGTGAAGCCGTCGAGCACGGCCGTCGCGTTCGTCCCCGCGCCGTTCACGACGTGATGGGTGTTGTCCGTGTTGACCGTCGCCGTGCCGATGTCGCCCGACAGGATCGTCACGTTCGCGGCCCAGTCGCGCTGCGACAGCAGCGTCTCGGTGCCGGCGAAGCCGCCGTACGCCGCGACGCCGTTCTTGAGCTGGTGCGCGATCGTGCGCGTCGCCAGCGTGGTGGGCTTGTACGTGCCGGCCGCGACCCAGAGCTCGTCGCCCGCGACCGACGCGTTCAGCGCGACGGCCACGGCGTCGACGCCGCGGTAGGCGTCGGCCCAGCTCGTGCCGTCGTTGTTGCCGGTGGCCAGCGACCCGTTCACGTACCGCGTCGAGGCGGCCGCGAAGGTCGAGAGGCACACGCTGGCCGCGATCAGGGAGAGGCCGCGCGCGAGGCGCGGGGAAGCTACGAAAGTGCTGGAGGGCATGCGCACGTCGGGGAGTCGCTCGAGGGGGAGGGCGCGGTCCCGACGGGATGCGGGCACGCAGGGTGGAGCGTAGGAGTCTACCCCGGGCCGGCGGGTCCTGGTGGGAGCCCGCGGCGCTTGGCCAGCAGGTAGATCGCTGGGTACACGAGCAGCTCGAGCAGGAAGCTGACCCCGATGCCCCCGATCAGCGGGGCCACCAGCCTGCGCGTCACGTCCGCGCCGGTCCCGCTGGCCCACAGGAGGGGCAGGAGCCCGATCATGTCGGTCGCGACCGTCATCGTCTTGGGCCGGATCCGCTTGACCGCGCCCTCATGGATCGCGACGGCCAGGTCGCCGACCGTGCGTAGGCGGCCCTCGGCCTTGCGCCGGTCGTGCGCCTCGTCCAGGTAGAGCAGCATGATCTGCCCCGTCTCGGCGTCGACGCCCAGGAGCGCGATGATCCCGACCCAGACCGCGATCGAGAGGTCGTAGTCGAGGAACCACAGGAACCAGAACGCGCCGATCAGGCTGAAGGGGACGGCCAGGCTCACGACGCCGACGCGGAACCAGCTGCCGTTGGCGGCGTACAGGAGCAGGATGATCAGCACGAGCGTGATCGGGATCACGAGCACGAGCCGCGCGTTGGCCTTCTCGAGCTCCTCGAAGCGGCCGGTCCACTCCAGCGTGTAGCCGGGCGGCAGCACGACCTCGCGCGCGACGCGTTCGCGCGCCTCGCGCATCCAGCCGCCCAGATCGCGGCCGGTGATGTCGACGAAGATCCAGGCCGAGCGGGCGCCGTCCTCGCTGCGCACCATGGGCGCGCCCGGTTGCACGCGGATCGTCGCTAGCTGGCCCAGCGGCACGAAGGCTCCCCCCGGCGTCGACACGGGCAGCTCGGCGATGCGGTCGGGATCGTCGCGCAGCTCGCGCGCGAAGCGCACCTGGATCGGGTAGCGCTCGACGCCCTGGATCGTGGTTGCGACGGTGCGGCCGCCGATCGCCGTGCGCACCATCTCCTGGACGTCGCCGACGGTGAGCCCGTGGCGCGCGGCCGCCTCGCGGTCGACGTCGATGTCGAGGTAGCGCCCGGCCAGGATCGGCTCGGCGAAGGCGCTGGTCGTGCCCGACACGGTCTGCACGGCGGCAGCGGTGCGTTGGGCCAGGTCCTCGAGCGTCGCGAGGTCGGGACCCAGCACCTTGATGCCGACCGGCGTCTTGATGCCGGTCGAGAGCATCGCCAGGCGCGTCTCGATCGGGTGCGTCCACGAGTTCGCGAGGCCGGGGAAGCTGCACAGCGTGTTCAAGCCGACGTGGCGCGTGCCGTCGCCGTCCTCCCAGCCGTAGATCAGCTCTTCGCTCGTGATGGCGCGGCCCGAAGGCCAGAACGTGTGCTCGAACGGCCAGGCCATCCAGTCGGGCCATTCCGCGTGGAATGTCGCCAACGTGCGCTGCCGCCACTTCGAGCGGTCCGGCTCGAGCTGAACGACCGTCTCGATCATCGAGAGCGGTGCCGGGTCGGTGGCCGTCTCGGCGCGGCCGATCTTGCCGTGCACGCTGACGACCTCGGGCGCCGTCTTGATCAGCTTGTCCGTCTGCTGCAGGAGCTCCTGCGCCTTGCCGATCGAGAGACTGGGCTCGGTCGTCGGCATGTAGAGCAGGTCGCCCTCGTCGAGCGGCGGCATGAACTCGGTGCCGAGACGCATGGCTGGCCAGATCGCCGACGCGCCCAGGAGCAGCGTGATGCCGATCGTCGTGCGCGGGTGGCGCATCACGAGGTGAAACGCCGGCTCGTACAGGCGCTGCGACCAGCGGTTGAGTGGGTTCGCCTCTTCGCGCGGGATGCGGCCGCGGATCAGCCACACCATCAGGACGGGCACGATCGTGATGCCCAGGATCGCGCCGGCCGCGATCGCGAACGTCTTCGTCCAGGCCAGCGGCGTGAACAGACGGCCGGCCTCTCCGCCCAGCACGAAGATCGGCAGGAACGAGACCGTGATCACGAGCAGCGAGAAGAACAAGCTCGGCCCGACTTCGCGCGCGGCGTCGAGGACGACGGCCGCGCGCGACCGCGGCGTGCCACCGCCGAGCAGGTCGCGCTCGATGTGCCGGTGCGCGTTCTCGACCATCACGACGCCGCTGTCGACCATGACGCCGATCGCCAGCGCCAGGCCGCCCAAGCTCATGATGTTGGCGTTGATCCCCAGCAGGCGCATGACGAGCAACGACGCCAGCAGGCCAATCGGCAGCACGATCACCGCGACGAGCGCGCTGCGCAGGTGCCCCAGGAAAAGCAGGCAGATCGCGGCCGTGATCAGGAGCTGCTCGATCAGCGCGCGCGTCAGCGTGTCGACCGCGCGTCCGATCAACGCCGAGCGGTCGTACGTCGTCTTCAGGAAGATGCCGGGCGGCAGTCCGTCCTCGAGCACGGCAATGCGCGCCTTCACGTCGCGCAGCACGCGGTCGACGTCCTCGCCGAAGCGCACGACGACGATGCCGCCGACGGCTTGCCCCAGCCCGTCGAGCTCGCCGACGCCGCGCCGCGCCTCGCCGCCGACCTCGATCGTGGCCACGTCGCGCAGGAAAACGGGCGCGCCGCCGGGGCCGACGCCGAGCGGCACGCGCTCCAGGTCCTGCACGCCTTGCACGTAGCCGCGCGATCGGACCAGGTACTCGGCCTCGGCCATCTCGATCACCGAGCCGCCCACGTCGCCGTTCGAGCGCTCGATCGCGTCGACCACGTCGCGCAGCGGGAGCCCGAAGGCCTGCAGCCGCAGCGGATCGAGCACGACGTTGTACTGGCGCACGAACCCGCCGATCGACGCGATCTCGGCCACGCCGTGGATCGCGTTGAGCGGGTAGCGCAGGTACCAGTCCTGCAGCGAGCGCAACGACGCCAGGTCGGCCTCGGCCGGCAGCAGCGCGCGGCCGGTGAGCGGGCACGCGCCGGCCGACGCGAAGGCGCGCACGCGCACCAGGTGCTCGCGCCGCTCGGCCGGCGCGTCCTCTCGTTGCGCGTACCAGCGCGCTGGCTGCGCGTCGTGCCACAAACCGCGCGGGTGATCGGGCGAGTACCAGCCCGGCACGAGCGCGTACTGGTACGCCCAGCCGACGCCGGTCGCGTCGGGACCCAGCCGCGGCTCGACGTCCTGCGGCAGCCGGTCGCGCACGCTGGCCAGCGTCTCCAGCACGCGGCTGCGCGCCCAGTACAAGTCGGTGCCGTCCTCGAAGAGCACGTAGACGAACGACACCTCGAACATCGAGACGCCGCGCACGTCGGTCGCGCCCGGCACCGACAGCAAGGCGCTCGAGAGCGGCACCGTGACCTGGTCGTCGACGACCTGCGGCGCCTGGCCGGGGAAGTCGGTGACGACGATGACCTGGACGTCGGACAGGTCCGGGATCGCGTCGAGGCGCACGTTGCGCGCGCCCCACACGCCGAGCACGGCCACGACGGCCACCAGCAGCGCCACGACGAGGCGGTGGCGCACGCTCAGCGTGATGATGCGGGCGATCATCGCGCTACCGCGGCGCGGCGATCGCGCGCACGACCTCGCCGCAGGTCTTCATCGCCGTCGCGTAGAAGGGGTTCTCGATCCCTGGACGCGCTTGCAGCCAGCTGCCCGGCGCCATGGGACAGTGCACGACGTACAAGGACGGCGCGATCGACGATCCGGGTGGCGCCCGGTCCGCCAGCGCGATCGCGAGCTCGGAGAGCGGCGCGAACGCGCGCCGCCGCTCTTCGCCCTGCGTGCGCGCCAGAACGTCGGCTGCGCTGACCAGATTCGTCGCCAGCTCCTGCGTGGGGCCGCGCGCGCCGGCCGCCAGCTCGCGCGCGGCGCGAGCCAGCGGTGCGACGTCGAAACGGTCCGCGTCCTCGGCCACGCCGCCGAGGCGCGTCGCGATCTCCAGGTAGCGCGCGAAGAGCGCGTCGACCTGGGCTTGGGGCGCTTCACCGGCTGGCGCGCGCGCCGCGGGCGCATCCGGTTTCGGCGCGGCGGGCTCGTGACCAGGCAACCCCTCGTCGAGGTGGCGGCGTACGGCCTCGCGGATGCGGCTCTCGGCGTCCAGCAGGAACTGCCCGCTGACCACGACCATGTCGGAGCGCTCGAGGCCCGACAGGACCTGCACGACGCCGCCGTCGCCGGCGAGACCCAGCGCGACCTCCACCGGTTCGAAGCGACCTGCGCCGCGAGCGATGAAGACGACGCGGCGCAGCCCCGTGTCGATCACCGCCTCGCGCGGCACGACCAGCGCGTCGCCGGCGCCCGACAGATCGAGCGCGATCTCGACCGACGCGAACATGTTCTCCCGCAGGGTCCCGTCCGCGTTCGGGATCGAGAGCCTCACGAGCGCGGTGCGCGAATCCATGTCGAGGTGCGGATGCACGAACGACACCTCGGCCTCGAGCACGCGACCGGGTGCGGCGTCGACGCGCACGCGCGCCGGGAGTCCCACGCGGATGCCGGACAGGTCGCGCTCGGCGACGCGCGTCTCGACCCACAGCGTCGAATTGTCGGCCAGGCGCAGCACCGTGTCTCCGGCTTCGACTGCCGAGCCGGTGGAGACGCGCAGGTCCGTGACGTGCGCGTGCACCGGCGAGCGAAACGTGACGGTCTCCGGCGCGCCCTCGAGCCGCTCCAGCTCGCTGATCTGCTCACGCGAGAGGTGGAGCAGCTCGAGCCGGCGCCGCGCCGCGTCGTGGAGCGCCGTGACCGTCGTGCTCGACGGCGACTCTTTGCGCGCGCGCGCTGCTGCGATCAGCTCCTCCGCTGCGACCGTCAGCTCCGGGCTGTAGAGGTCGAAGAGCGGATCGCCCTCGGCCACTTGCATCCCGTCCGTCGCGGTGTGGAGGCGCACGATCGTGCCGCCGACGCGCAGCGTCACGTCGCGGTGCAGCGGCTCCGGCTCCATGAGCGTGCCGAAGGCGCGCACGGTGCGCTGCAGCGCGCGCACTTCGACCGGCGCGACGCGCAACCCCATGTTCTGCACGACGACCGGGTCGATCGTGACGCCGCCGGGCGCGGCCGAGGCGTCGAGGGGCGTCAGGTCCATGTGACAGATCGGGCAGATCCCGGGCTGGTCCTTGATCACCTGCGGGTGCATGCCGCACGTCCACAGCCCGGTCGCAGCCACGGGCGCAGAGTTGGTGGACGAACGTTCCAGCCCGCGCCGGGACCCGAACCAGAATCCCGCCGCCAGCATCGCGACGGCGATCACGACGACCAGCACGGTCGGAACCGCGCCGAACTGCTGCGCGGAGCGCTGCACGCGATCAAGGCGTTCCAAGGGCCACCTCCTGCGCTCCGGCCAGCTCGGCGATCTCCGTGCCCGCGATCCGCTCGATGCGCGCCAGCGCGACGGCGCGCGCGGCGCGGGCTTGCACCAGCGCGACCTGAGCGTCGATCTGCGCGCGCTGGCTCTCGATCCACTCACGCTGGCTCGCGCCGCCCGACGCGTAGGACGTGCGCGTGCTCTCCGACAACCGCCGCGCGATCGGCACGACGTCGTCGCCGAAGAGCCGCAGCGCGCGCTCGGCGTCGCGCAGCACGACGAACTCCGCCGCCAGCTCGGCCGCCAGACCGGACCGTCGCTGCCGCGCCGACGCCTCGAGCGACGCCAGGTCGGAGCGCGCGCGCTCGATCGAGGCGCGGATCATCGGCAGGTTGGCCGGCAGCCCGATCGTCGCGCCCACGAACTGCTCGACGCTGCCGACGAACCCCAGTCGCGGGGAGAGGTCGGGGACGTAGGCCTGGCGCGCGACCTCGACGGCGCCCGCGCGTCCCTCGAGCTCGTGCGCGAGGCCAGCCAGCTCGGCGTTGCGCGCCGCCAGCCACGCGAGGAGCTCGTCCTCGCTCGCCGGCAACGCGCGCGGCGGTTCCCCGACGGACAAGACGATCTCGGCCGCGGGTGCCCGCCCGAGGAGACCGTTCAGCGCCGCGCGCTGGCGCTCCAGCTCGGCCGCGGATCGCGCCAGCCGGTCGTCGGCCAACCGGGACTCGAGCTGGATGCGCACGAGGTCGCGCTGCATCGCGCCCGCGCCGATCGCCTGACCCGCCGAGCGCGCCTCGAGCCCCAGCAACGCGACTTGCTCGCCCTGCAGCGCCTGCTCCTCGGTCAGCGCCCGCATCCGCGCCGTCGCCGACAACACCTCCGCGCGCAGCTCGAGCGCCCGTGCGCGGAAACGTTCGCGCGCGGTCCGTGCTTCAGCCAATGCGACTTCTCCACGCTGCTCCGGTTTCGTGGGCCACTCCAGGGTGGGGAAGAACATCCCGACCACGCTCGTCTGGTCGAAGCCCGAGGCACCACCAGCGAAAGCGCGCTCGACCTCGACCTCGAACCCGCCCTGCGGCCAGGCGCTCTCGACCTCGACCGCCGCGAGCGACGCGCGCCACGCGTGCCAGGCCGCCTCGAGGTCACCGTTCGCGAGGAACGTGCGCCGCAGGATGTCACGGTCGGTGGCGGGCGAAGGCAGCTCGGGCAGCACGCGCTCGGACGCCAGTTGAGCGTAGGGGGCACCCTGCGCCACGGCGGCGTCGCGCTCGGCGTCCAGACCGTCAGGCGTCAGCAGGCAACCCGCGAGCCCGAACGCGGGCAGCGCGGCGAGGAAACGAAAGTGACAACGCATCGGAATCCAACTCGTCTCGAAGTCCACCGCGACCCGGAGTTGGGGCGCGGAAGGAGCAGCCGGAAGGGCTGCACGGCGGCCGGCGGTCGTGCCGGAGGCCGGGGGCGGAGCGGACGCGGGCCGAGCGCTACGCTCGGCGGTCGCCGTTCAGCGCCGCGAGACTTGGAGCAACGCGAGACGCCGCGCGGTCGTGGGACCGCGCACGAACTGGAGATCGGAGTCGCGCCCAGGCGGTCGCGGAGCCTCGACGGCTCGCACGCGATGGACCTCGGGCAGCGCGACAGCGAACGCCACCTGGATCTGCTCGAGCACGCTGGGCTGGCTCGCCCCGACGGTCAGCGTGCGCGGCGTCGCCGGCGGCTCGGGGTTCGTCGTGGCCGTGCAACCGCACTTCGACGTCCCGGTCGGATCCGGCGTCGTGCCGTTCGATTCGTCCGAGCTCTGCGCCGGAGTGCAACACGTGCTCGGAGCTTCGTCGCTCGCCGTCTCGTCCGGCGCTTCGGTGCACGGGCACGTCCCCGTGAAGAGCGTCGACGCGCAGCCGGCGCCGGCGCGCACCGCGGGCTGCAGCAGGAGCAGCGCGGCGATCAGGCCGAAGAGCAGGCGTCGGAGGGGGTTGGGCACGCGGGGATGGTCCAGGGATAGTCTAACCCATCGACCCTAGCCCTTCGTGAACTCGATCTTCCCGCCCGGAAGCAGGTAGACGATCAGCATGCGCCCGCCGGAGACGGTCGGAACGTGCGCCGAGCCGGGCGGCATGACCACCCAGCCCGCCGGCTGGCCGTCGAAGCGCGGTTCGCCCTCGAGCGCGACGCACCAGTTCACCTCGCCGCCCGGGTGCGCGTGGTGTGGGCCGGGGCCGTTCATGTCGACGGCGTCGATCGAGAAGCCGGCGCTCTCGGGCGTGGACTTGGCGACGCGGCTCCAGCGCACCGGCGGCTCGCCGCGGTCCGCGATCTTGCGCTCGTCAAGCAGCGCGACGAGCGCGCGGTTGAGCTCGGCCGCTTGTGGGCTCCGCGGATCGAAGCGGCGCACGAGCTCGGCCTGCGCGCGCGCGGGATCGGACAAATCGACGTCGAGCGCGGCGTCGAGCAGGGGACGGAACGTGGTCAACATGATCAGGGATCGTAGACGAAGCGCAGCACGCGCAGCTCGGTCCCGGGCGGGAAGCCCTCGTCGGGGCCGGGCGGGTAGCGCTCGACGCGCGCCATCTCGAGCGTCACGAGCGCGCGCCACTGCGGCAGCATCCCCGAGAGCGGCGCGTTCGTGGCCGAGATCCACGCGCCCAGGAAGGACGGTCGCGAGGACAGGAAGAACTCGGGATCGACGCGCCGGTCGTGACCGGGCGACGCGCGCACGGGCGGCGCGTCGAGACGCGCAACTTCGGGGTTGACCAGGCCGAACAGGTCGAACACGCGCAGCCCGCTGTAGTAGCCCACCGCGCCGATGCCGCCCAGCACGATCGATTCCCCCTGGAACCGTCGCCCGAGCGCGCGGCCGACGATCGTCCACTCCTCGGCGCGCGACTTCGCTCGGCGCCAGGCCTCCAGCTCCGTGACCGGCGCGGGGTCGTTCCAGCGGAAGTGCAGCGCGGCGGGCGTGGCCTGGATCCCGAACGACGCCAGCGGGGCGAAGGTGGTCAGCACGATCGCGGCCGCCGTGCTCCACACCGCCCGGCGCGCTGCGATCAGCGCGAACGCGACACCGGCGAAGGGCAGCGCGGGCAGGCAGAAGCGCCCGAAAGGCAGGAAATCGCCGCCGGTCCAGAGCGCGTAGCCGATCGTGATCGCGAGCATGGCCAGCGCCGCGCGCGCCACGCTCTTGCCGCCGTCGCGCGTGGCCGCGAACGCCAGGATCGGCGGCAGGACGGCGGACGGCATCGCGACCAGGAACGACGCGACGTACAGCGCACCGCGCTCGAGACGCAGCGCCGAGATCCCGGCCTTGACCCGCGCCGTGTTCGGGATCCACTCGCCGTGGTACGCGTGGCGCCAGGCCAGGTGCGCACAGAAGACCGCCGCCAGCAGGAGCGCGGCGCGCAGCAGCGCGGCGCGTTGCTCGGCGCGCCAGCCGACGTCGATCGCCGCCACGACGAGCGCCGCCGCGGCCCAGCCCGCGCCGTCGGCGCGCAAGAGCGCCGCGAGGGCCGCGAAGACGCCGGCCTGGAGCCCGCGCGGACGTGCAGGCTCCAGCGCGATGCGTTCGTACACGAGGAACACGCACAGCGCGAAGCTCATCGTCTCGAGCCCGCTCGTGGCCCAGACCTGCATGGGCGGCAGGAGACCGGTGAACGCCGCGGCCGCCGCGGAGGCCAGGTTCGACGCGCCCAGGCGGCAGCGCGCGAAGCGCGCCACCAGGATCAGAACCGCCGCTCCGCAGGCCGCGCTCACGACGTTGGCCACCAGCGCCGGATCGGCGCGCAGCGCGAGCGCCGCCGCGCTCATCAGCGTCCACAGGAGGTTCGAGTAGCCCTCGACCGGCGGCGACTCGCCCGGGTTGTACGCGAGCCCCGCGCCGGCCAGCAGGTTCGCCGCGTAGCGGAACGAGATGTACGCGTCGTCGCACGTGAAGCGCAGCATCCACGCACCGACGGCCCACGGGACCAGCGCGGCCAAGGCCCACGGGAGCCACGAGCGCGATCGGGAGCGCGAGGCGTCGGACGTCATCGACGCGCGAAGGTACGTTCCACCGGCTCGCGGGAACACCGTAGGAGCTCGCATCCCGCGCGAGCTAGGATCGCGCTGCGCCCATGTCCGCCCCGCTGCGCCGCACCCTCCTGTGCCTGTTCGTGGCGGCGCTGGCGGTGCTGTCGCACGCGCCGTTGGCCGGCTCCGGGTTCGTGGGCGGCGACCTCGAGCTCCTGCACGAGGCGGCTCGCGAGGCACGACCCGCGGAGGGGCTCGCCGCCGCGCCCGGCTTGCTGCGCCTCGGATCCGGCCAGGTGCGCCCGATTCCGGCGCAGGTGCTGATCGCGCACGCGCGCGCCTTCGCGGGCACCTCGCCGCTCGAGCCCGACTTCGCGGCGCCGCTGCGCGCGCTGGGCCTCGTCGCGCTGCTCGTGGCCGCGGCCGGCGCGGGCGTCACGTTGCGGCGACTGCTCGTGCCCTGGCTGGGCGAGTCGGCCGCGCGCGCCGCCGGCTGGGCCTGCGCCGGCCTCGCAGTCGCGCACCCGGCTTCCGTCGCGGCGGTCGCGCGACCCGTGGCGCTGGGCGATCTGCTGGTGCTGGCGGCCGGCACGTGGTGCACAGCGTTCTTCCTGCGCGGTCGGCAGCAGCGCCGCGACGTGTTCCTCGTTCTGGCGGCGCTGCTCGCGGTGGTGGCCGGCTTCGCGTCGCGCGCAGCCTGGATCCTCCCGCCGGTGTGCGCTCTGCTCGAGTTCTCCTCCGCGCACCGGCCGCGCGCGGCGCTGCGACGCCTCGGCGCGGCCGCGGTCGTGGGCTCGCTGGCGCTCGTGTGCGTCGGGATCGAGCCGCTGATCTCCGCCAGCCGCGCCGGCGCCGTCGGCCACGCGCTGCCCGGCGCGGCGACGATCGAGGAGCGCGTGCTGACGGCCATCGAGTCGCTGGGCGTGCTCGCGCTGCCCGCGCCGTCGCCGGGCGAGCCGGGCATGTTCGTGCTGGCCGGCGCGCTGCTCCTGCTGGTCTGCGAGCCGTTCTTGCGGGCCGTGCGCGCCGCGCCGCGACTGTGGGGCTGGCTCGTGCTCGTGTGGATGGGCGGACTCGCGCTGTCGCTCGCGCTCGTCTCGCACGTGGCCACGCCGTCCGGCGAAGTCGAGCTCGCGAGCGCGCTGGCACCGGCCGGGTTCTTCGTGTGCGTCGGCCTGGCGACCGCCGCCACCGCGCTGGGCGGTCTGCGCCGCACCGCGCTGCCGATCCTGCTCGCGGCCGGTTTCTGTTTCATCGCCGACCGCACCGCGTCGCTCTGGCCGCGCGCGACGCGCGAGCTCTTCGCGCTGCGCGGCGACCTCGAGCGCGCCTCGAGCCTGGCCGCGCCGAGCGGGCGCGTGTTCGTCGTCGGAGCGCCGATCGACACGCGCGGTTTCGGACCGGGGCGCGACCTCGACCTCGTGGGGCGTCCCTGGCCGCCCGCGCCCAGCGCGGAAAATCCGCGGTTGGAACGCGTCGACGGACGTGCGCTGCCCTACCGCTTGCGCCTGCCTCCCACGGAATCGCTGCGGCGCGCAGGGCTCGCCGTCCTGTTCGTCGCTTCCGACGGGACGCCCGCGATCGCGACGCGCGTCGCGCCGCCCTCGGGGAACGCCAAGCCCATCACCGGCCGGGAATGGGAAGGGGGGCGCTCGGATCTGTTCGAGGTCGATCCCGTCGCGCTGGATCCCCTCGAGCTGACCGCGGTGCGCGTCGTCCCCGTCGTGGGCGTGTCGACCGGCGAGCCGCCGCTCCTGCGGTGGCGCGCGACGAGCACACACTTCGCGAGCGGCGTCGTCGAAGGCGCGTGGATCGACGGGGAGGACGGACCGCGCGCGATCTTCGACCTGGCGCACTCGCACGAATGGCTCCTGGGCGGTGCGATCCGGCGGCTGTTGTTCCAGAGCCAGCTCCTCAAGTTCGTCACGGTCGAGGTGCTGCCGGGCATCCCCGTGGGAGGCGTCGAGGACCCGGCTGTCGCGCTGACCGTGCCCGAGGCGCAGCGGCCGCGTGCTCCCCACGGGGCGGAGACCTGGGTGCTCGTGCGCATCCCGCTCGACGACGCGCCGCTCTCCGAGTTCGAAGGCCGTTGGACGAGCGAGGAGCGCCTCGTGTTCGACGTGCCTCCGCCCGGACCCGCGGACGGGTCACCCGCGCCGTGGTGGTGCGTCGAATGCCGCGTGCGCGACACCGCGGTGGCTCGCACGCGGGCGGTCGACGCGCTCGCGCGCTAATCTCTCCGCGCCCATGCCTCCCGCGCCGACGCCGAAACTCGAATCGTTCCCGAACCCGCGTCCCGGACGTGATTTCGAGATCCGCTTCGAGTGCCCCGAGTTCACGTGCTTGTGCCCGAAGACGGGCCAGCCCGACTTCGCCACGATCCGCATCCGCTACACGCCGGCCGAGCGCTGCGTCGAGCTGAAGAGCTTGAAGCTCTACCTGTGGTCGTACCGCGACCAGGGCGCGTTCCACGAAGCGGTCACGAACCAGATCCTCGACGACCTCGTGCGCCTGCTCGCGCCGAAAAGCATGGTCGTCGAAGGGGACTTCATGGTCCGCGGCGGCATCCACACGGTCGTCGAAGCTCACCACCCCTGAGGAGCTCGGCCCGGGTGCCCACAACTCCTGCTCGCGTGCCGTGGGGGAGACTCGCTCTCCTCCTGCTCGCGTGCGCCGTGTTGCGCGGCTGCCTGATCTTCGCGCCGCCCGACGATTACTTCGAGCGCGGCGAGGTGCCGCACGAGGAGCTCCTGCGCGGCACGGCGGCACAGGAGCTGCTCGACGGGCCGCTGGCGCCGATCCAGCGCTACCAGGTCAACAACTTCTGGGGCGGCTCGCTGGTCGTGTCGATGCTGGCGACCGGGCCGTACGCGCTCTTCGGGCCCAAGATCTTCGCGCTGCGGCTCGTGGCGCTTCTCTTTGGACTGGCCTGTGTCGCGATCCTTTTCTTGCTGTTGCACCGACACGTGGGGGCCCGCGCAGCCTGGATCGGGGCCGTGCTGCTGGCGTTCGCGCCGCCCGGGTACGCGATGAGCTCGGGCACGAGCTACGGCACGCACGTCGAGGCCAACGCGCTGGCGCTGCTCGTCGCCTGGCTGTGCCTGGAGAACCGCGCGGCCGAGCGCGGTCCGGACGGCGCGCGCAAGACCTGGTCGCGCTTCGCATTGGGCGCCGCAGCCGGCTTCGCGCTGTGGTTCGGCTTCAGCCTCGTCCTCGTGCTGGCTGTGTGGCTCGTGCACGAGCTGGCGATCGACCGGGCGTTCTGCGCGCGGCGTCGCATCGTCCCGATCTCGATCGGCTTCCTGGTCGGGTTCTGGCCCTGGATCCGCTACCAGCTCGTGCACGGCTGGTCGGGCCTCGACGTGTACGACGCGGGCCTCGTGAGTCACTTGACGTACGGCCTGTCGCGCGGGCGGGCGGTCGAGAAGCTCCTCGACGGCGTGGCGCGCACGGGGCCGGCGTCCTTCTGCTTCCGCGACACGCTGCTCGTCGACGGGCTGTGGGTCGGGCGCGCGCTCCTGTGCCTGGCCGCGGCGGCGGTCCTGCGCTGCGCGTGGACCGCGCGCCCGGACCTCGCGGCGCTCTGGCGCGGGCCAGCGAGCGGAGTCGTGCACGGCCGGCCCGGCGCGCGTGTGACGCCGGCCACGTTCGCGCTCGGGTTCCTGCTCGTGTTCGCGCTGACCTACCTGCTGAGCGCGTTCGACGTCGCCGGGCGCGACTGGATCTTCGACTGGCGCTACCTCATGCCGCCCGTGCCGTTCGTGTGCCTCGCGGCCGGGATCGCCGGCGCCGACCTGGCGGCGCACGGGCCCGCGGCGGCGCGCCGTGTCACCGCCGTGACGTGGGGGGTCGTGCTCGTGTGCGCGATCGCGACCGTGCGGCAGGCACGGCCGTCGCGCTTCGAGTCGAACCTCTCGACGCCGGGGGCGTCGAGCACGCAGCTCGTGCGCTTCCTCGTGCGCAGCTGCGGGCCCCATCCCGAGGAAGCCGTGGGCGTCGCCGCGCGCATCCTGGCGCGGCGCGAGGGCGACGCGCGCGACGAACTCCTGGCCGGGTTCGGGCGCGGCCTGCGCCTCCTGTCGGCACCTCCGCCGGGCGCGGATCGGCCGGAGTCCGAGCTGTCCGAGAACGAGCGGACCGCGCGACGGCGGGCCCAGGCCTATGCGCAGTCCGCCGCCGCCGTCGCCCGCAGCCTGCCGCCCGATGCCTTGCGCGTTTTCGCCGGGACGCCGCCCTGATCGCGCTCGACGGGGTCGCGACAGAAGGTGGAAGCGAGTTCCTACTGTGCAACGCGACCGGTCGGTTGCGCATAGCGCACACTGGACCAGGCTGGTAGCTTCGCACCGGATCCTTCCACCTTGCCATGCAGCTCATGCACGCCGGATTCCTGACGGCGTTCGGCCTCATCCTCGCGTGCCCCTCGGCGCAAGCGCAGGGCGGCCTGACGCCGGGCTTCGACGACCAGAAGGGACGCTACGTCAACTTCGAGGTCGGTCCCGTCCGTTCGATCGTGCTCGACGAGGCGCACGGGCGCTTGCTCGTCCTGAACCAGCCCGGCCACCGCCTGGCAGTGTTCGATCCGGCCACGCTCGTGCGCCGCTTCGAGATCCCGATCGGCCTGGGCGCCGCGTCGCTCGCGTTGCGGCCGGGGACGGGCGAGGCGTGGATCGTCGACCGCGTGTCGGGCTGCGTGCAGGTCCTCGACCTGGAGCGGCGCGCGCTGGTGCGCACGATCCGCGTCGCCTCCGAGCCGCACGGCATCGCCTTCTCGCCCGACGGCCAGCGCGCCTGGATCAGCTGCTCGGGATCCGACTCGGTCGTGGCGATCGACGCGGACAGCTACTCCGTCGCGCAGACGCTCGACGTGCCGGCCGACACGCCGCGCGGGATCGCGTACCAGAGCGGGCGCGCGTGGGTCGCTTCGTTCCTCTCCGGCAACGGCACCGCGGCGCGCGGGACGATCGCCGCGCCGGATGCGGCGGTCGCGGTGGGCAGCACGCAAGGCGCCGGCCTCACGCCGCTGCCCGACCTCGACCTCTTCCCGATCCTTCTGGGCCCGACGCCCGGAGCGGACGTGCTCGATCCGCTCGAAGCGCGCGCCGGGCTGGGCACCGTGCTCTTCGACGTCGTGGGCCGTCCTGGGCGCGACGAGGTCTGGATCCCGGGCACCGAAGCGCTGAACGCCCAGCACCGCGGGGAGACCAGCTTCGTCGGCGGCCAGGTCGTGTCGAACCGCATCGCGATCGTCTCCACCGTGGGGAACGGCGCGCCGCTGATCGTCGACCTCGACGCGCTGGCGCCGGCCGGTGTGCGCTGCGCTCAGCCGACCAGCCTGGTCTTCGATCCCGTGCGGCCGCGCGTCTACGTGTGCGCCTACGGCAGCGACGTCGTGGCCGTGCTCGACCTCCTGCCCGAGGGTGGCGTGCAGTGGGCCGGGCACGTCGCGATCCCGGCCAAGCAGGGTTATCCGCGCGGATCCGGGCCGCGCTCCGCGACGCTCGACGCCGCCGGGACCACGCTGTGGGTCTTCAACCGCAACGATCTGTCGATCGTGCGCATCGCGTTGGGCGCGCTGCCCCAGTCCGGGCCGCCCTTCGCGATCACGGCCGCGATTCCCGTCGCGGTGGGCTTCGACGCCGCTTCGGACGAAGAAACGCTCGGCCGCCACTTGTTCACGGACGCGCGCAATTCGGGCTCGTTGACGTCGTCCTGCGCCTCGTGCCATGTCGACGCGCACACGGACGGCGTCGTGTGGGATCTCTCGCGCTACCTCGACCCGGAGGGCACGCCGCCGGATCAGATGACGTTCGGCCTGGACGTGAAGGGCCCGCTGATCACGCAGACCACGCGCCGCCAGGAGGATACGGGGCCGTACCACTGGCGCGGCGAGCGCCGGACCCTGAACGACTTCAACGCGACGTTCGTGACGCTGCTCGACCGGCTCGAGAACGGGCAGCCGCGCGACATCGGTCCGGAGTTCCAGTACCTGCGGCACTTCATCAACCGCATCGCGATTCCGGCGAATCCCCTGCAGCAGCGCGACCGCACGCTGCGGCCGGACGAGGTCGCGGGTGCCGAGATCTTCCTGTCGCGGCCGGTGCTGAACGGCCTGACGTGCAACGCCTGCCACGTGCTCCCGCTGGGCAGCAGCGGCGAGGTCGTCGCCTTCGGTTCCGACGGTGTGCCCACGTCGTTCGACGTGCCGTCGCTGCGCCGCGTGGCGGATCGCGAACAGCCGGTCGTGCAGGTCGGCGGCGAGTTCGGCCAGCGCCCGCGTGCGGGCGGCGGGCTGATGCACGCCGGCGTCTTCGCGCGGCTCGAGGACGTGCTCGTGCGCACGCCGTCGGGGCCGAACGACACGCACGCGTTCGCGTTGACGGCGCTCGAAGCGCAGCAGGTCGCGGCGTTCCTGCGCGCGTTCGACAGCGGACTCGCGCCGGCGACGACCGGGCAGGTGACGGCGCACGCCGCGAACTGGACGGCGGTGCGCGACGGCGACCTGGCCTGGCTGCTGAGCGAAGCCGAGAAGGGCCACTGCGACCTGGTCGCGTTCCGCACGCCGCTCCTGGCCGCGCACCCGGGCTTCGTGCGCACGGCGCTGTACGACCCGACGAGCGACCGGTTCCGTATGGCGGGCGGGTCGCAACCCTGGACCTCGGCCCGCGCGCTCCTGCTCGAAGCGGCCGCCGACCGGCCGGTGACGTTCCTGGGCGTGCCGCTCGGGCGCGGTCTGACGGCCGGCATCGACCGCGACGCCGACGGGCTGCTGGACGCCGACGAGCGGACGCGCGGCACGAACCCCGACAACGACGACACGGACAACGACCACTTCCCCGACGGGTACGAGGTCGAGTTCGGCAACAATCCCCTCGTCCAAGAGACGACCGTCAACGACCACGTCGCGCCCAGCCTGGTCGGAGCAGCGCGCGTGGTCTACGCCACGACGAACACGGTCAAGCTCGAGTTCCGCACGAACGAGATGTGCCGCGTGCACGTGGGCTTGAACGGCGGCACGCCGGTCCAGCGCCTGCCGCTCGACCACCGCGTCGACCGAGAGCACTGGGTGGTCCTGGGCGACCTCACGCCGGGGACGACGTACGTCGTCAACCTCCAGCTGCGCGATCCGGCGCTGAACATCGCGACGGACTCGACCACGGTGATCACGACGCTGCCGCGCCTGATGGTCGAGCCCGTGCGCGCCTCGGCGATCCGCCTGAAGATCGAGGGCACGGACACGCTGGTGGCCGAGGTCCAGCTGTCGCGCGGCGCGGCCCCCGCGCCCGTCGACTACCACGCGCACGGCGCCGTGTACCGCCTGGCACTGGGCGCGACGATGCCGGAGCTGGTGGCGGCGGACGCGGAGGCGACCAGCAATGCGAACGGCCTGGCGGTGCTGAACGTGCCCCTGGGCGGGATCCCGCCGATGCCGGGCGTCCTGTTCTTCGTGCTGACCGACGTCGTCGCGCCCACGCCGGCGGATGCGCCGTACGTGCGCGCCTTCAGCACGGAAGTCTTCGATACGCTCGCGTATTGAGAGACCGAGCGGATCGAGAGACCGAGCGGCAGCCGATCCGAAGCGCGCGTCAGTGCTTGTGGCGCCGCGCGCTCAGCCCGCCAGATCGGTGCGGACCGCCGCGAACCCCGGCTTGATCTTCTCGAAGATCACGCGCAGCCGCTCGTCGTGGTGCGCGAACGCGCTCTTCATCCCGTTGATCGTGAGCTTCTCGAGCGCGTCGAAGGAGCAGCCGAAGTGCTCGACAGCCAACAGGTACTCCTGCGTCATGCTCGTGCGGCTCATCAACCGGTTGTCCGTGTTGAGCGTTACGCGGAAGCCCTTGGACATGTAGTGCGGAAAGGGGTGCTCCGACAGCGACGGCACCGCGCCCGTGTGCACGTTCGACGACAGGCAGACCTCGATCGGGATCCTGTGGTCGAGCACGTACTGCGCCAGCGCGCCCATCGACACGACCTTTCCGTCGTACACGGCCATGTCCTCGATCAGGCGCGTGCCGTGCCCGATGCGGTGCGCGCCGCAGTGCTGCAGCGCCTGCCAGATGCTCTCCGGCCCGAAGCTCTCGCCGGCGTGGATCGTGATCGAGAAGTTCATGCGCTTGACGAGCTGGAAGGCCTCGATGTGGTGCTTGGCCGGGTGCCCGGCCTCCTCGCCGGCCAGGTCGAAGCCGACGCACCCGCGCGCCCTGTGCGCCACCGCCAGCTCGGCCATCTGGAACGAGAGCATCGGGGACAGGTTGCGCATGCCGCACACGATCAGCCCGACGTCGACGCCGAAGTCCTGGCGGCCGCGCTCGAGCCCGCGCAACACCGCCGACATCACGGCGTCCAGGCCCAGCCCGCCCTGCGTGTGGAAGTGCGGCGCGAAGCGCACT
This sequence comes from Planctomycetota bacterium, assembly GCA_031400875.1. Classification (GTDB taxonomy): domain Bacteria; phylum Planctomycetota; class UBA1135; order UBA1135; genus JAEUHZ01. Next base: position 41,437 of record JANNQS010000015.1, read on the forward strand.
TCGGCGTAGACCACGTTGTCGGCCGCCATGTCCTGCGCGAACTCGTGCGCGACGCGCTCGAGCGCTTCCGCCGACTGGAGCAGCGCGATCGTGTGCCCGAAGCCCTCCAGGTACAACGCCAGGCTGCCGCGCGCGGCGCCGGCCGCGAACCACTCGGCCAGCTTCGCCGGATCGCGCTCGGGCAGCCGGGCGTAGCCGACCTGCTCGGCCAGCTCGAGGATCGTGGCCGGCCGCAAGCCGCCGTCGAGGTGCTCGTGCAGCAGCACCTTGGGCACGCGACGGACGATCTCGGCCTGCGGGCGCAGGAGGGCGCTGGGCTGGGCCGGACGCTTGGAATGCAGCGGGAGGTTCTGCGACATGGGCGGAATCTAAGCCGCGACTCCAGCGCGACGCCAGCACGGGCCCCCGGGCTGCTATCCTCACGCTCTTCGCGGCGCCCCACGCGGCGCGCGCACACTGCTCCACGAGGTCCCCCTTGAGCCGCCCCGTCCGCGTTCGTTTCGCGCCCAGCCCGACAGGCAAGCTGCACGTCGGTGGAGCGCGCACCGCGCTGTTCAACTGGGCCTTCGCGCGGCGCAACGGGGGCAAGTTCCTGCTGCGCATCGAGGACACGGATCCCGAGCGTTCGACCACGGCGAACGAGCACGAGATCCTGAACGGCCTGCGGCAGCTGGGCCTGGACTGGGACGAGGGCCCCGACGTGGGTGGGCCGCACGCGCCCTACCACCAGCGGCTGCGCATCGAACGGCACAAAACCCTCGCGGCCGACCTGCTCGCGCGCGGCAAGGCCTACCGCTGTTTCTGCTCGCGCGAGCGTCTCGAGGCGCTCTCGAAGGAGCAGGACGCGCGCAAGGAGAAGAACGCCTACGACGGGCTGTGCCGCAAGCTCGCGCCGGCGCAGGCCGAGGTGCGCGCCGCCGCCGGCGAGCCGTACGTGCTGCGCTTCGCCGTCCAGCCGGGCGAGACGCGCTTCGTCGACCACGTGCGCGGCGAGGTCGTCTTCGACAACAAGGAGGTCGAGGACTGGGTCATGGTGCGCAGCGACGGCAACCCGACCTACAACTTCGTGGTCGTGTGCGACGACGTCGACATGGAGATCACGCACGTGCTGCGCGGCGAGGAGCACTTGGTGAACACGCCCAAGCAGGTGCTGCTCTACCACGCGCTCGGCAAGACGCCGCCCGAGTTCGGCCACCTGCCGCTCATGCTCGGGACCGACCGCAAGAAGCTCAGCAAGCGCACGGGAGACACGGCGCTCTCGGACTACATCGAGAAGGGCTTCCCGAAGGAGGCGATCGTCAACTTCCTGTGCCTGCAGGGCTGGGCGCTCGACGGCTCGACCGAGGTGTTCGGGATCGACGACCTGGTGAAGCACTTCGACATCAAGGACGTCAACAAGGCCGGGGCGATCTTCGACCTCGACAAGTTCCTGTGGCTGGGCGGCGAGTACGTGCGCCGCGAGGCGCCCGAGGAGCTGGCCGAGCACGTGCTGCCCCACGTCGTGAAGGCCGGCGCGGTGAGCGAGGCCGACGTCCGCGCGCGCTGGCCCTGGTTCCTGCAGATCGTGGCCGGCGAGCGCGAGCGCATCCGAACCTACGGCGAGTTCGCCGAGCGCACGGCGTACCTGTTCGCGCGCGACGAGGCCGTCGTGTACGACCCGGCCGCGGAGAACGCGGCGAAGAAGCACGAGCGGCGCGTCGACACGTTGCGCGCGTACCTCGAGTGGCTGCGACCGCGGCTCGCATCCGGTGTCGACGCGGCTCTGGTGCGAGACGCGACGAAGGCCTGGGTGGCCGAAAAGGGCCTGAAGATGCCGCAGCTCTTCCAGCCGCTGCGCGTCGCGCTGACCGGGCTGCCCGGCGGACCGGACCTGTTCGACGCGATGGCCTGGCTCGGCGCGCCCGCGACGTTGCGCCGCATCGAGGTCGCGCTGGAGCGGCTGGCCTAGCCGTCCGCCTCGCGGCCACGCGCGTGTCCGAGCCCATCCGCCAGGCGCCGCGCCGCTACCCGCGGCTGCGCATCGCCGTCGGGCGCACGGCCGAGCGCGTCTGCGCCGCCCTCGGCGGCCGGGCCTTCTACCGCCGTCGCCACCTCGCGCCCGGTCGCCTGCTCGTGCGCGAGGAAGTCGCGCGCGTGCGCGACCTCCCGGCCGCGCTCGAGGGCTTCTCGATCGTGCAGCTGAGCGATCTGCACGGCGGCTCCTTCCTCGGGCCGGGGGACCTCGAGCACCTCGTGCAGCGCGCGAACGCCTTGCGCCCGGACGTCGTGGCGCTGACCGGCGATTTCGTCACGCACCGCGCGCGCGAGGTCGATCGCATCGCCGGCGACCTGGCGCGCCTCGAATCCCGTCACGGGATCTTCGCCGTGTTCGGCAACCACGACTACCGCGGCCGCGACGAGGCGCACATCGCCGCCGCGTTGCCCGGCGCGCGCTTCCTGCGCAACGACTGCGCGCGCGTCGAGGTCGCCGGCGAGGACGGCAGCGCGGCGGTGGCGTTCGTCGGGCTCGAGGACCTGGAGGAGGGCCGCGTCGTCGATCTCGAAGCCGCGCGCGCCGGCTTGCGTCCCGGCGACGTCGAGGTCGTTCTGTGCCACAACCCGCTGGGCGCGCGCGCGATCGCGCGCGCGGGTTGCGCCGCCATCCTGTCGGGCCATACGCACGCGGGCCAGATCGATCTGCCGCTGGCGCGCGGCATCGGACCCATCCATCCCGGACTGCGCGTGCTGGTGGGGGAGACGCTCCTCGTGGTCAGCCGCGGGATCGGCGCGGTCGGGCTCCCGCTGCGGATCGGCGCGCCGGCCGAGATCGTGCACCTGCGGCTTCAGTGCTTCGTCGACTAGGATTCGCCTGACCCATGCTGCGTTTCCGCACTTCGCTCGCTCTGCGCCACGGGACCCTGTGGGTCGCGCGCTGGGATCTCTCCTGGCGCGTCGTGCCGCACGACCTCGACGGGCGCGAGCTCTCGGCCGGCTTTGCGATCTCGAGCGAGCCCGCCGGCCGTGCGCTCGTGACCTCGATCGCCGTGGACGAGGACCGGCGCGTGTGGGTCGCGGACTCGGGCGCCGGCCGCGTGCGTGCGTTCACAGCGTTCGGGCGCGAGCTCGAGGGCCTGCCGCGCGGCGCGGGCGATCGCGCCGGCTCGCTGGAGGATCCCGTCTCGGTCGATGCGGACGGCGTCGAGGACGGCGCCGTGCTGCTCGTCGCTTCGGCCGGCGCGCGCAAGCACGCGCTGCACGTCGTGCCCATCGGGCCGCGCGCCAGCACGGCGCGCGTGTCGCTGCGCGCGCGGGACACGGCCGAGGGCTTCGCCGGCCTGACGCGCGCCGCCTTGCGCGGCCGCTTCCAGTTCGCGTGCGAGCCGTCGACCGGCCTCGTCCACGCCTGGCGCGAGGGCCAATTCTTCTTCGCGTTCCGCGCGCCGGACGGGGGCGCGCCGATCGGTGTGCGCGCGCTCGGCGACGGACGCCTCGTACTCGCGACCGATGGCGAGAACGGCGGTGCAGTGCACCTGCTCGATGCGGCCGGACGGCTCGTGCGCACGCTGGCGCGCGGCGGCGACGGTGAGGGCGCCGTGCAGGATCCCGAGGACCTGGCCGTCGAGGACGGCGACGCGAGCGATGCGCGCCGGCGCCTCGTCGTGGCCGACGCGGGCGGCTCGCGCTTCCAGGTCTTCAACCTGGAGGGCGACTGCTACGGCGCGTTCGGCGCGCAGGACCCGACGAGCGCGCTGGAAGAGGGCACGTGAGCGCGCCCGTCGCGGCGATCGACGTCGGCACGAACACGGTGCTCCTTCTGATCGCGCGAGAGAGCGCGGGCGGTGCGCTGGAGGTCCTGGAGGAGATCGGCCGGATGCCGCGCCTCGGCACCGGGCTGGTGCTGCACGGCGCGATCGACCCGGCCGCGGCCGAGCGAGCGCGCGCTGGACGCGCTGCGCGACTTCGCGCGGCGGATCGAGGCCCACGCGATCCCGGCCGCGCGCGTGCGCGCGGTCGGCACGGCCTGCCTGCGCCGCGCGCGCGACGGAGCCGAGTTCGCGCGGCGCGTGGCGCGCGAGACCGGCATCGCGCTCGAGGTCATCGCCGAGGAGGAGGAGGCCCGTCTGGGTGCGATCGCGATTGCGGCCGAGGGCGCGAGCACCGACGCGCTGGTCATCGACGTCGGTGGCGGCAGCAGCGAGGTCGCCTGCGAGGCGCTCGGGCTGCGGCGCTCGGCGCCGATCGGCGCGGTCGTGCTGACCGAGACGTGGCTGGCGACGCCGCCGTTGCAGTCCGGCGGCTGGCCCGCGCTGCGCGCGGCCGCGACAGCGGCGGCGCAGGTCTTCCCCGCGGGTGTCGCGCGCGGTCGTCCGGTCTGGGCCATCGGCGGCACGGCGGTGAACCTGGCCTGCTGCGCCGGCGGATTCGCACGCTTCGACGTGCACGCGGCCGAGGGCGCGGTCGTCCCCGCGCACGCCGCAGCGCAATGGGCCGACGAGCTCGCGGCGCTGCCTCTGGCGGAGCGCAAGGCACGCCCGATCGAAGCCGATCGCGCCTCGATCCTGCCCGCCGGGCTCGCGGCCCTCGCGGCCGTGCTCGAGCGGGTCGACGCGGAAACGGTGCGCGTCTCCGGTCGAGGGCTGCGCTACGGAATCGCGCGCGAGCTCCTGGACCGCTACAGCCCGACATGAAGGTTCCCAGGCCTCGGTCTGGAGCCCGGGAAGCGCAACGGATCACGCCGAGGCGGAAAGGAATGCCCGAGGAAAGGGCGCGCCGTTCGTCCACCCTGCCCAAAGCGGCTCGGCCGGGCTACGAGCAGGAACCTGGGTAAGCTACTGGGGACCCGCGACCTCCGCGCCCGTAGCGGCTTCGGCTTCTCTCTCCAGATGCGTACCGCGCTGCTCCTCCTGGCTCTCCTCGTCGCCCCTTCGTGCGGGCCTGACGCCGCGTCGCCGGTCTCACAGCCTGCGACCGTGCCCGCTCCGGGTGGTGGTGGCGGCGCCGGCGGCGACCCGGGCAGCGACGAGCCGACGGGACGCGTGCGCTCCGTCGCCGACGCGCTGGCTCCGTCCGAACGTGGCGCGCGCCCGGTCGACCAGGTCGACGCGACCAGCACGACGAGGGCCGGCATCCGCTACCGCGCGCGTTTCGTCGACGGCTACCCGGGCCTGCTCGAGTTCATCCTGACGAACACGGGCTCGGGCTGGCAGGAGAGGTTCCTGCTGCAGCTGCCGCCTTCACCGCCGACCTCGCCGGTGCCGCTGCTCGTCGGCTTCCACAAGTTCGGCACGGGCCATGGCGACCTCCTCTACAACACGAGCTTCATGAGCGAGGCCCAGGCGCGCGGCTGGTACTGCCTCGCCCCGTTGGGCGCCCGCCAGAATCACTTCGGCAGCAACGAGAGCCAGATCAACACGCGCGCCGCGCTCGAGCTCGTGGCGCAGCTCTTCCCGATCGACAGGAACCGCGTCTACGGAGTGGGCTTCTCGATGGGCGGCGGAGCCGTGGCGAACTACGCCGCGCGCCACCAGGATCCGAACGGCGTGCAGTTCGCCGCGATCTGCGAGCACACCGGCGGCGTGAGCCTCCCGCACACGTGGTTCTACGAGCCGGACGACGCCGACCTGGACGACGACATCCCGACGCCCGGCGCGAACCTCGAGGTGCCCGACATCCTGGAGGACCTCTTCGGCGGCACGCCGTCCCAGGTGCCGTTCGCCTACCAGCGCTGCTCGACGGTCGACGTCGACGTGTTCACCGGCCAGGTGGGGGGGGGCACCGACTTCGCGCGCAACCTGGCGCACGTGCCGACGCTGGTGTGGATCGCGAACAACGACCCGCTCATCTACCTCGGCGCGCAGACGTACGCGTTCCACGGACACATCCAGCCCCAGAACCCGGCGCACCAGCTGACGGTCGTGAGCGGGACCGAGCACCGCTGGACCACGCTGGACGAGGTCCAGGTGTGCGACTGGCTGCAGCAGTTCACGCTGCAAAACCCGATGTCGGGCAGCATGCTGTGCGACGAGGACGGCATCTGGCGGCACTTCCAGGTCGAGCAGGTGAGCCACGCGGCCTTCACCCCGATCACCTGGGCCATCAACGTGCCGCTGCGGCGGGTCGATGTGCTGCAGACGGCGAACCTGCTGCGCGTGTCGGTCGATGCCGCGACCCACGGGATCGGCGGGCCGGGCGTGCTGACCCTGCGGCTGACGACGGCCGATGGGACCGGAGACCGCGTGCGCGTCACGGGGCTCGCGAACCCGCCCACGGCCGTGCGGCGCGACGGCGTGCTCACGTCGGGCGTGTGGAACGGCACCACGCAGAGCTTCGAGATCACGGAGACGGACGGCGCGCTCCACGTGTGGACGCTGACGTTCCCCTGAGAGACCGAGAAAAAAATCGATCGTACGGTCTCTCATACCCTGTTGGCGCCGCGCGGAACCGCGCGCGGCGCGCAGAGGCTTCGAATTCTTCTCAGCCTCTGAGCGAGCGCACCGACGTCGATCCGGTGATCGCTCGAGTCCGGGTGGCGCCGCGCGCGGCGCTCAGCCGGCTCGAACCGACCCGCTCGTCCTGAAAAGGATCGAGCGCAACGCGCGCGATGGCGGCGTCACGATCGAAGGTTCGGGGCGGCGTCTTGTCGCGCGATCTCGGCGGAACCGCCCGCTTGGAAACCCGCGTGAAAACAAGGGGGCCGGAGGTTTTTGAGGCCTCCGGCCCGAGGGAGAGAGGAGTTTCCACCTAGCTTCCCGGGCCAAGCACCGCTCGCAAAGTGCAAGGCCTCTAAGTGGGACTCACTATGCCCTGCTTGCGCAGGGCACAGACCAATCTAAGCACGGCGGTACGGGTCGGTGAAGGGTGTACCGCAGGTTTTTTTTCAGCCCGCGGGCACGATGTGGCGCGCTGGCATCCAGATCTCGAAGCACGCTCCGCCGGGCCGCCGTTCGGCCAGCACCGTGCCGCCCGCAGCGAGCGCCAGCTCGCGCACGACCGTGAGGCCCTGGCCCGAACCGGCTGGATTCCCGCTGGTGAACCCTTCGGCAAAAAGGCGCTGGAGGGGCACGCACGGCAGCCCGCCAGCGCGGTCTTCGAGCCTGAGGCACAATCCAGGCCTGCCCGCGCCGTCCTGCGCCTCCAGCCGCACGTCGAGAATCCCTGCGCTGGAACGGTGCCCGGCGATCGTGCGCTGCAGTGCGGCGGCCGCGCGTGCGTTGACGATCAGGTTGCGCACGATGCGGCCCCAGGACTCGTTCCCACAGGCGGGAGTGAGCGTGCGCGTGGCGGGATCGACGAGCAGGCGCAGCTCCAAGCCGACGAGCGCGAGGCTGGCGCGCTCCAGCGTCAGGACGTCGGCCACGAGCTCGTCCGCGGCCGCGGGCGGGCGCTGCGGTTCCCGGCCTCCGGAGATCCCGCGCGCCAGGAGGGAGCCGAGGCGCTCGCACTCGCGGTCGAGCGCGTCGGCGAAGCGCCGGCGCTCCTCGACCGAGAGGTCGGCCCCGAATCGTTCGAGCACCTGGCGCGTCGTGACGAGGCTGGTCAGCGCGTTGCGCACGTCGTGCTGCAGGCGGCCGCTCTCGCCGCGCGCGGCCGGCAGCGGAGCGACCGGGCCGGGCGCGGGGTCGCCCGCGGCCAGCTCGAGCAGGAGCACGCCGGTCAGCAGCGCCTCGAGCGCGTCCTCGGCCTGCGCGTCGAGCGTGCCCGCGAGCACGACCGCGAGCCCCGCACCGCCGACCTCGGTGCGCACGATGCTCGTGCCGGGCGGCGCACCTCCAACTGGATTCTCGAGTGCGCGCCGCGTCGCGCGCTCGCTCTCGAAGCGTCCGCCGCGACGCCCGCGCTCGACGGCCGGGAACCAGGCGGCGGCCGGCGCGCAACGCCACAGCGCGCCGGCGTCCGAGAGCGCGACGGCCAGGCTGGCTTCGAGCACGAGACGGTCGCGCAACGGCGCTTCGGCCGTGCGCACGAGCAGGTCGACCAGGGCGGCGGTGACGTCGGCAGCTGGCTCGGGGGTCAAGGGCTGTATCCTCGTGAGCCACCATGCGGATTCCCGGGCTCGCGGTAAAGATCGACGAAGACGCCGTGGACTGGCGAGCAACGCGCCACCGCGGGATCGAGTGGGCGCCGCTGCACGACGCGGCAGACGATCGGGCCGATGGCGCTGACAGCACCGTGCTGATCCGCATGCAGCCCGGTTGCGGCTACCCGCCGCACCGGCACGTCGGCGTCGAGGAAGTGCTCGTTCTGCGCGGCGGCTACCGCGACGACCGTGGCGAGCACGTCGCGGGCGCGTACCTGCGCTACCCGGCTGGCAGCGTCCACGCGCCGGTCGCAACCGGTCGCGCCGACCTGCCCGCAGGGCCCGCGAACCCGAGCTGCCTGTTGTTCGCGTCGGCGCGCGGCGGCGTCGAGAACCTGGGGACCTGACCAAGTCCGCGGCGCAGGCCCAGCGGACGGGGTCAGCTTCCGCCTCGCGCGTCGGGGCGCGCAGGCGCAGAATGGGGGGATGAGGGTCACCCGCTGGCCGGCCGAGGCCGATCTCTACCTGGACCACAACGGTTCGACGCCGCTCCACCCGGAGGTGGTCCAGGCGTGCCTGCCGGTCCTGACCGGGACCTTCGCCAATCCCTCCGCGGGCCACCCGGCCGGGTTGGAAGCCCGCGCCGCGGTCGATGCGGCGCGCAGCTCGGTCGCGCGGGCGCTGGGCGCGCGCGAGGAGGAGATCGTCGTCACGAGCGGGGGCAGCGAGGCCAACAACCACGCGTTGCAGGGCCTCTTCACGGCCCGCGCGCGCGGCGCGAGCCTGCGAGCGCAGCCAACAGAATGCGGCGCGGCGGGGCTGCGCGGGCACCTGGTCGTCTCGGCGATCGAGCACAAGTCCGTCCTGGCCACGGCCGCCTGGCTCGAGCAGCGCGGCGTGGCGGTCACGCGCGTGGCGCCGCGACCGTCGGGTGCGGTCGACGCGCAGGACGTCGAGCGTGCGCTGCGGCCCGACACGGCGCTCGTGTCCGTGATGCTGGCCAACAACGAGACGGGCGTCCTGCAGCCGATCGAGGCGATCTCCGGCGCCACGCGCGCGCGCGGCATCGCGCTGCACGTCGACGCGGTGGCGGCGCTCGGCAAGGTGCCGGTCGACGTCGGTCGCCTGGGCTGCGACCTGCTCAGCGTCGCGGGGCACAAGCTCTACGCGCCCAAGGGCTGCGGCGTCCTGTGGATCCGCGGCGGCCTGGCCGTCGAGCCGCTCGTGCACGGTTGCGGACAGCAGCGCGGGTTGCGCGGCGGCACGGAGAACGCGCTGGCGCTCGTCGGCTTCGCGCGCGCGCTCGAGCTGCTCGAGCGCGGCGAGCTGGGCGACGCGACAGGCATCGCCACCTGGCGCGACGCGCTGCTCGCGCGGATCCTCGAGCTCGTGCCCGCAGCACGCCGCAACGGCGCAGGACCGTCGCTCCCGAACACGGTCAACGTGTGGTTCCCGGGACGCCCCGCGCACGTGCTCCAGGCCGAGCTCGGCCGGCGCGGCATCTCGGTGTCGGCCGGCGCGGCGGGTACAGGCGCGAGCCCGAGCCACGTGCTGCTGGCGATGGGCGCATCGCCCGAGCGGGCGCGCGAGAGCCTGCGTTTCTCGTTCGGCCTGGCCAATGGCCCGCGCTGCGTCGAGCGCACGGTCGAGGCCCTGGCAGCCATCCTGAAGGTCGTGCCCGAGGTCGCGCGATGAGCCTGCAGTTCGGAACGGGTCTGGAGCCGATCGCGGCGCTGCAGAGCGCGCTGAGCCTCGAGTTCTCGCGCGACGCGCGCGGTGCGCGCGTGGCCGCGATCCTGGGCGAGTACGCGCGCCTGCACGATGACTGGCGCGGCTTCGCGCACTTCGCGCCCGAGGCCTACACGCGCAACCTGGTCGGTCGCGACTCGTGGTACGAGCTGCTCGTGCTGTGCTGGGACGCCGGCCAGACGAGTCCGATCCACAACCACGCCGGCCAGAACTGCTGGATGGCGGTGCTCGAGGGCCGGATCGAGGAGGTCCAGTTCCACCCGGCCGCGAGCAACGCGGGCGCCCTGCGATCGGGGTCCCGGCGCACGTTCGAGCCGGGACGCGTTGCGTTCATCAACGACGACATCGCGCTGCACCTGGTGCGGCCCATGCTCGGGCGCGGCATCTCGCTGCACCTGTACTCGCGCCCGATCGAGACCTGCAACGTGTACGACGAGGCGACCGGGTGCGTGCTGCCGCGCAAGCTTGCGTACCACTCGGTCGGCGGCCGGATCGTCGCGAGCTGAGCCACGGGCGGTGGCCGAACGGCGGTTCCCGACGCACCGCGCAGGAGAGAGTGGGTGAGGGCGCGGAGGCGAGGCGCGCCCTTCGATGCGCAACGCGCCTGCCCGGACAGGCAGGCGCGTTTCGACTCTCTCAATCGGTTTCCCCCTGCGCTGGTGACCGGTTCTCAGGCGGGACCTTGCGGTCCGACCTGGGTCCCGGAGGGACCACCGAGCGCGGGTGGACCCAAACTGACCCTCGTTCAAGGGCCACTTGGATCCGGCTGCTCTTTCAAACGTAGGACGGGTGGCGTTACGCCGAAAAAAGTAGAAAACTTCCACTCGCCGCGTGGAATCGACCCGCCTTGACCACCGGAAAGCCTCCGGCTATCGTCCCGCCCCCTGTCGGAGCGGCTGCGGGCGCTCGCCCGGGCCGGTCCTGCGATCCACCCGGGGCGGTGTAGCTCAGTTGGTTAGAGCGGCGGCTTCATAAGCCGTAGGTCGGGGGTTCAAGTCCCTCCACCGCTACCACCCGCCGCGCGCGGACGTGGCAGCCCGTGCGCGCAAGTGCACGGGCCACAAGGACTTCCCGGGTGGTGCGCAGGACTCGACAGGGCGTGTGACGGCCCTAGCCCTGGCCGTCTCCGTCCGCCGGGCCGCTCGACTTGGGTCGGCGACCGCGCGGCCGCCGCGTCGGACCCACGTCGATGCCCTCGCCGGCCAGGTACTCCACGAGCGGCTGGCGCGCATCGGCCAGCGCGTGGCGCAGCGCGGACTCGCCCTGCCCCTCGGCCGCCGCGGTCGCCTTGTCGATCGCCTGGATCGCGATGCGCGTTGCCTTCAGGGACGGCGACTGCTTCATCTGGCGGGCCGCCGCGCGCTGCTTGAGCGCCTCGATCTTGGCCTGGAGTGCCTCGATCAAGTCGGCTTCGTTGCGGCGGACGCGCTTCTTGGGCGCCTCGGTGGAGGAGTTCGTGCTCTTGCGTGCCATGGCGTGTGTCTCGTGCGCGTCGCGCGCGGTGCCGCGCGACGCCAACAGGGTGAGAGACCGCAGGATCGTTTTCCTCCCGGTCTCTTGGGGGGCCGGGATGATCCGCGCCGATCCGCTTCAGGGCAAGGGGGCACCCGCCGCGCGCTCCACGAGCAAGCGCAGCGTGTGCACGAAGGCCGGATCGTCGTTCAGCGCCGGCACGAGGACGAGCTCGCCGCCGCCCGCGGCACGGAAATCTTCCGCCGCGCGCGTCCCGAGTTCCTCGAGCGTCTCCAGGCAGTCGGCGCTGAACCCCGGAACGAGGACCGCGATCGTGCGCGCACGCGGAGCCAGCTCGCGGACGACGCGGTCCGTGGCAGGCTCGAGCCAGGCTTCGCGCCCGAAGCGCGACTGCCAGGCCAGCGTCCAGGATCCGGCGGCGAGCCCGAGGCGGACGGCGAGCGCGCGCGCGGTCGATTCGCACTGCGCCGCGTACGGATCGCCGCGCGCGGCGCGCACGGGGATCCCGTGGAACGAGAGTACCCAGTGGTCGATCGTGCGCCCGGCGGTCGCGCGCCGCGCGCGCTCGGCCAGCGCGTCGACGTAGCCGGGCTCGGTCGGGTAGGGCGGCACGACCGCCAGCGCCGGAATCGCACGCAAACGAGACAAGACGCGAAACGTCTCCTCGATGCTGCTGCCGGTCGTCGCGCTGGCGTACTGCGGGAACGCCGGCAGCAGCACGAGGCGCTCGCAGCCCTCCCCCAAAAGCTCGTCGACCGCGCGCGCGATCGAGGGCTCGCCGTAGCGCATCGCGGCGCGCACGCAAAAACGCGGCCCGAGCTCACGCGCCAACGCATCCGCCTGCTTGCGCGTGTTCACGAGCAGCGGCGACCCGCCCGCAGTCCACACGCTCGCATAGGCCTCGGCTGAGCGCGGGGCGCGCCGCGGCAGGATCACGAGCTCGAGCAAGAGCCGCCAGCGCACCGGCGGCAAATCGACGACGCGCCGGTCCGTCAAAAACTGGCGCAGATAACGGCGCAGTTCAGCCGCGCGCGGGGCAGCCGGCGTCCCCAGGTTCGCGAGCAGGACGCCGATCGGCGGCGCCCCCCCGCTCGCCGATTCCGGCTGGCTCATCGCTCCGCAATCCTGACGTTCGCGTGATACAGGCCGCTCTTGTCGCCGTCGAGCCGCCCGTCGTCGAGCGAGAACTCCCACCAGCCCTCGCGCTGTCCGCCGCGGCACACACCGCGCGAAGCCAACGTGCCGTTCGGATGCCAGAACGTCCAGGCCCCCTCGCGCCGACTCGTCCGCGTCTCCTCATCCCACACCCGCAGCCCCTCCGACCGACGCTCCCCGTTCGACCACCACTGCGTCCACCCCCCCACACGCCGCCCATCCTCGAACGCCCCCCGCTCCCGCAGCGACCCATCCGGGAAGTACCACGTCCAAACCCCCGTCTCCCTTCCCGAAACCCGCGAGCGCTTGCCCTCGAAGCGCACGTGCCCAGCCGGACCCGCCCGCACCTCTTCCTTGTCGCACGACGCGAGCAACAGGCACGCCAGCACGAGGGGAACGCTACGCAGCAGGATCATGGCCGGTGCCAAAACACGGGGCGCGCTTCGCGCGCCACCCCGCGCGAGCGGAGCGAGCGCTCGCCGCGCGCCCGCGCGGCCAACAGGTTGCTCTTGTTCCGGCATTGAGCGGTTCCTCCGCTCAATGCAGGAATAAGAGCTCTCGGTACTTGGGCAGCGGCCACAGGTCGTCGTCTACGATCGACTCGAGCAGGTCGCCCTGCTCGCGCACCGTGACCATCGCCGGCACGACCTCGCGGCGGAAGACCCCGCCGACGTCGTTCGCGCTGCCCTTGTGCTCCTCGGCCAGGTGGCGCGCCTTGGCCAGCTCGCCGATCGCGCCGCGCAGACGGCCGACGGCCTCGGTGATCTGGGTCAGGTGCTCCTTCTGCGCGCGCAGGTCGGCCTGCGGCAGCACGGACATGACCGCCGCGATCGATTCGGCGGCGCGCTTCTGGGCCTGCATCGCCGCCGGCAGGACCAGCGTCTGCGCCATGTCGCGCATGGACAGCGCCTCGACCGAGATGCGGTGCGCGTAGGCCTGATTGAGCACCGTGGCGCGCGCCTCGAGCTCGCGTGCGCTGCACACGCCGTAGCGGTCGAAGAGCTCGGCGTTGGCGGTCGAGGCCAGGCTGGCCAGCGCGCTGGGCGTGTCGCGCAGGTTGAGCAGCCCGCGGCGCTCGGCCTCCTGCACCCACTCCTGCGCGTAGTTGTCGCCGCTGAACAGGATGCGCTTGTGGCGCGTGAAGATCTCGCGCACGAGCGTCTGGATCACCTCGCGCCGGTCGCCGGTGCCGCCGCGGCGCTCGATCTCGGACGACATCCAGTCGAGCGACTCGGCCACGATCGTGTTCAGGATCGTGTTGGGCCAGGCGATCGACTGGCTGGCGCCGACCGCGCGGAACTCGAACTTGTTGCCCGTGAACGCGAACGGGCTCGTGCGGTTCCTGTCGCTCTGGTCGCGCGGCAGCGGCGGCAGCGTGTTGACGCCCAGGCGCAGCTCCTTGCCGCTGGTCGAGGCCTTGGGGGCGCGGCCCTCGATCAGGCTCAGGATCACGTCCTCCAGCTGTGTCCCGACGAAGATCGAGACGATCGCCGGCGGCGCCTCGTTCGCGCCCAGGCGGTGGTCGTTGCCGGCCGTCGCGACGGAGGCGCGCAGGAGGTCCTGGTGCAGGTCGACGGCGCGCACGATCGCCGACAGGAACACCATGAACTTCAGGTTGTCGTGCGGCGTGCTGCCCGGCTCGAGCAGGTTGTTGCCCTGGTCGTCGGCCAGCGAGTAGTTGTCGTGCTTGCCCGAGCCGTTCACGCCCGCGAACGGCTTCTCGGCCAGCAGGCACGTCAAGCCGTGGCGCTCGGCCACGTCCTTCAGGACCTCCATCGTGAGCATGTTGTGGTCCGTCGCGACCGTGACCTGCTCGAAGATCGGCGCCAGCTCGAACTGGCTCGGCGCGACCTCGTTGTGGCGCGTCTTGATCGGGATCCCGAGCCGCCAGAGCTCGTTCTCCAGGTCCATCATGAAGGCCAGGATGCGCTGGCTGATCGCGCCGAAGTAGTGGTCCTCGAGCTCCTGTCCCTTGGGCGGCCGTGCTCCGAACAGCGTGCGGCCCGTCGCGACGAGGTCGGGTCGCAACATGAAGAACTGCCGCTCGATCAGGAAGTATTCCTGCTCGGCCCCGCACGTCGGGTGGACCTTGGTCACCGCGCGCTCGCCCAGGAGGTGCAGGAGGCGCACCGCCTGCTTCGAGATCGCCTCGGTCGAGCGCAGGAGCGGCGTCTTCAGGTCGAGCGCCTCGCCGGTCCAGCTGGCGAACGCGGTCGGGATGCACAACGTCGAGCCGTGTGGCGTGCGGCGCAGGAACGCCGGCGACGTCGGATCCCAGGCGGTGTAGCCGCGCGCCTCGAAGGTGGCGCGGATGCCGCCCGAGGGGAACGAGCTCGCGTCGGGCTCGCCCTTGATCAGCTCCTTCCCCGAGAACTCGAGGATCGCGCGCCCGTCGTTCGTCTGCTGCAGGAACGAGTCGTGCTTCTGCGCGGTCAGCCCGGTCATCGGCTGGAACCAGTGCGTGTAGTGCGTGGCGCCGTGCTCGATCGCCCAGTCCTTCATCGCGTTGGCGACGGCGTCGGCGATGCGCGGGTCGAGCGCCTCGCCGGCGTCGATCGTGCGACGCAGCGCGGCGTAGATCGACTTCGGGAGCCGCGAGCGCTGCGCGTGGTCGCTGAAGACCAGGCTGCCGAACAGCTCGGGCAGGCGGGAGCGGGCGTCGGACCGATCCGCAGCGGCCACCGCGGACGAGTCCGTGGAGATGGCGCGCACGGCGGCGAGCCTGGGGTTCATCGTCAGGGACATGGCGGGGGGCTCGGGGGGGGTGTCGGGCGCGACAGCCGGCCGCCGGAGCGCCACGCGCGGTGCTCGGGTCCTGGCGTCGTCGGCCGCGAACCTAGCGGTGGCAATGGGGGGACACAAGCCGAGCGGCCCGCGCGGTGGGCCCGCTTTTTTCCTTGCAGTGTTCCGACCTCCGCCTGAAAAGATCAGGCCTCACACGGACTCCGGAGCTGGCGCTTGCGCCCGCCACCGTCCCGGCCGACGCGCGCGCCGAGCGCTGCGGTCCGGCTCACCGACTACGCCCCCTCCCCATTGCCCCGAGAACATCCATGCGGCTCCTGGAACGCCATTCACCAGGCGTGACGACGAACCCTGCGCTCGACGCGCAGTGGACGCGCCCGACGCTGCCGGCCTTCTCCTCCGAGGAGTCGGACGGCGATTTCGACTTCGACCTCGACCTCGACGACGACGACGAGGACGAGGATGAAGACGAGGACGAGGACGACGACGACGAGGACGAGGACGACGACGACGACCTGGACGACGACGACGAGGAAGACGAGGACGACGACGAGACCGAGTAGCTCGGTGATCGTCGGGGCGCGCCCGTGATCCCCACCCCAACCGAGTTGCGCCGCCTGTCGCGCGCCGATCCGCGGCTGGGACGCTGGATGCGGCGCGTCGGGCCGTTCCCGGGCTTCCCGCCACCGGGCGCGAAGCGCGTCACGCACCACGCGACCCTCACGCGCGCGATCGTCTTCCAGCAGCTCGCCACGCGAGCGGCCGAGACGATCCACGCGCGCGCGTGCGCGCTCACGCCCGGCCCGCGCTTCCCGAGCGCCCAGGAGATCCTGCGACTCGAGGTGGCCCAGCTGCGTGCCGCGGGTCTCTCCGCGGCGAAGGTCGCGGCGCTGCGCGACCTGGCCGAGCGCGCGCTCGACGGTCGCCTGCAGCTCGCGCGCATCGGACGGCTCTCCGACGAGGCCGTGATCGAGCACCTGGTCCAGGTGCGCGGCATCGGCGAGTGGAGCGCGCAGATGTTCCTGTTCTTCCGCCTGGGCCGGCTCGACGTGCTCGCGCCCGGTGACCTGGGGCTGCAGGAGGGCCTGCGGATCCTGGACGGACTCGAGGAACGGCCGAGCGCGCGCGAGCTCGCGGCGCGGGCCGAGGTCTGGCGTCCTCTGTGCAGCGTCGCCTGCTGGACGCTCTGGCGCATCGTCGAGCACGAGCGCAAGCGGCTCGCGGTGCCCAAGGCGCGCGGGCGCTCGAGTTGATGGATCCCGCGCGGTGGGGGATGATTCACGGGGGCGAGGAGGCCCACTCCATGCGCCGGCAACGTTGCGTCTCGATCGTGCTCTCGGCTTCGGCCCTGGCCTGTGCCGCGCTGCTCGTGGCCTCTACCTCGACGCGCGCGTTCACGCTCCTCGGGACCAACCTCGGGCTCGGAGCGCGCGACGTGCGCGTGTTCGACAACTTCACGGACCCCGAGGCGAACGACAACACGACGCTCGATCCGAACTGGCCGGGCGTCGACAGTGCGCCGCTCGCATTGTGGAAGGCCACCGCCGAGTGGAGCAGCGTGCTCCACGGCGACGGTAGCGGGGATCCGTTCGATCCGGACGGGCTGGGCTCGGGCGGCGCGAACTTCGACGTCGAGTGGGAGGGGCTCGCGATCAGCCCCGGCGGCGTGGGCGACAACACGATGTCCGAGATCTCGGGTTGCTCGGGCGGCGTCGTGACCTTCACCGAGTTCGGCGCGGGCGGATGGCGCATGCGCTTCTACGAGTGCAACACGTTCGACGACGGCCCGGGCGTGCCCGGACCGGCAGCCTTTGACCTGCAGGCGCTCGTGGCGCACGAGTACGGGCACGTCCTGGGTCTCGGGCACTCGGGCTTCCCTGGCTCCACGATGACACCCGGGTACGCCGGCATCAGCATGCGCTCTCTGTCGCCCGACGACCGCGCCGGCATACAGGCCATCTACGGTGTCGCCGCGGCGTCGAAGCCGCGCATCCGCGCGATCGCGGGCCAGTTTCCGATCTGGATCCTGGGTCAGAACTTCGCGCCCACGGGGAACGTCGTGCGCTTCCCGGCCGGAGACAATCCACCGACGATCTCCACGGACGGCGGCACCGTGATCGTGACGTCGATGCCCGTCGCGCCGATCGCCGGCGACGTGCAGGTCCAGATCGGCACGACGAGCGGCGCCCAGCTCTCGAACGGCTGGCCGTTCCAACCGAACGCGTGCCATCGTCCGTCGACCTACTGCACGGCCAAGGTGAATTCGCAGGGCTGCACGCCGGAGATCGACTTCACCGGTACGCCCAGCGCGTCGCAACCCGGAGCGTTCTTGATCACGGCGACGAACGTGATCAACCAGAAGTCGGGCATCCTGTTCTACGGGCTCGCGCCGGCGGGGACGCCGTTCCAAGGCGGGACCCGCTGCGCCGGCGGGGCGCTGCGCCGCACCGCGATCCAGTACAGCGGCGGCAGCCCGCTGCCCGCGAATTGCTCGGGCACGTTCGCGTTCGACATGAACGCGCGCATCCAGAGCGGCGTCGACCCGGCGCTCGTGCCCGGCGCGGCCGTGTTCACCCAGTACTACTACCGCGATCCGCCGTCGAGCTTCGGCTCCGGTTTGACCGACGCCGTCGCGTTCACGATCTGCCCGTGAGCAGGTAGACAAGGGTGTCAGACACCTTCTACCCGGGACAAGGTGTCTGACACCGTTGTCCACCATTTGTCCCTGAATCGCGCCGGCGCGCCTTGCGGTCTATACTCCGCGGCGCGCGGCACGTCGCTGCGCATGGCTGGGGGCGGGGCGTCCGGGAACGGGCGCACCTGAGAAGCACCCCTCGAACCTGATCCGGGTCATGCCGGCGTAGGAAAGGCCTCATGGAAACGATCGTCGAGATCCCGCGCCCGGGCGCGGACGCTGCGCCGCGGCAGCACAAGTTCCACCGCGAAGTCGCCTTCGGCGGCACGCTCCTGCGCGTCCCCGCGCGCCGCATCCACCTGTCGGGCGGGGAGCCGCCGCTCGACCTGTACGACACGACGGGGCCGGAGCTCTTGGACACGGACGCCGGGCTGCCCAAGTTGCGTGCGCCGTGGGTCGCGCGCCGCGTCGCGCGCGGCGACACGAACTTCAGCCAGATGCACTATGCGCGCGCTGGCGTCATCACCGAAGAGATGGCCTTCGCCGCCGCGCGCGAAGGCGTCGAGCCCGAGGTCGTGCGCGCCGAGATCGCGTCGGGCCGCGCGATCCTGCCCGCGAACATCAACCACCCCGAGCTCGAGCCGATGCTGATCGGCCGGCGCTTCCTGGTGAAGATCAACGCGAACATCGGCAACAGCGCCGTGCGCTCGTCGATCGACGAAGAGGTCGAGAAGCTGCGCTGGTCGGTGCGCTGGGGCGCCGACACGGTGATGGACCTCTCGACCGGGCGCGACATCCACGCGACGCGCGAGCGCATCCTGCGCTGCTCGCCCGTCCCGATCGGCACGGTGCCGATCTACCAGGCGCTCGAGAAGGTGCACGGCCGGCCCGAGAAGCTCGAGATCAAGGCCTACCTGGACACGCTGGTCGAGCAGGCCGAGCAGGGCGTCGACTACTTCACGATCCACGCCGGCGTGCGGCTGGCGCACGTGCCGCTGACGCGCAACCGCGTGACGGGCATCGTCAGCCGCGGCGGCTCGATCCTGGCCAAGTGGTGTCTCTTCCACCACAAGGAGAACTTCCTGTACGAGCACTTCGAGGCGATCTGCGAGGTGATGAAGCGCTACGACGTGTCCTTCAGCCTGGGCGAGGGCCTGCGGCCGGGCTCGATCGCCGACGCGAACGACGCGGCGCAGTTCGCTGAGCTACAGACCCTGGGCGAATTGACTGATGTGGCCTGGAAGCACGACGTGCAGACCATGATCGAGGGTCCGGGGCACGTCCCGATGCACAAGATCCGCGAGAACATGGACCTGCAGCTGAAGCTGTGCAAAGAGGCGCCTTTCTACACGCTCGGCCCGCTCGTGACCGACATCGCGCCGGGCTACGACCACATCACGAGCGCGATCGGCGCCGCGATGATCGGCTGGTTCGGCACGGCGATGCTGTGCTACGTCACGCCCAAGGAGCACCTGGGCCTGCCTGACCGCGACGACGTGAAGCAGGGCGTGATCGCCTACAAGATCGCGGCGCACGCGGCCGACCTGGCCAAGGGGCACGCCGGCGCGCAGGCCTGGGACGACGCGCTGTCGCGCGCGCGCTTCGCGTTCCGCTGGCGCGACCAGTTCGCGCTGGGGCTCGACCCCGAGACGGCCGAGGCCTACCACGACGAGGAGCTGCCGGCGGAAGGCGCGAAGACCGCGCACTTCTGCTCGATGTGCGGCCCGCATTTCTGCTCGATGAAGATCACCGAGGACGTGCGCAAGTACGCCGACGAGCAGGGGCTCGATCCGGCCAAAGCGCTGGAAGCGGGCCTCGAGGAGAAGGCGCGCGAGTTCGCCGCGCGTGGCGGCGACCTCTACACCACGGCAACGATCTGAGGGGCCGCGAACCGCGCTGGGTGGAGCTCGCCTGCGAGCGGATGCGACGACGCGCCGTCCTGGATCCAGTCCGCGGCGATGCGGCCGGCCGGCTCCGCGCACGTGATCCCGTGCCCGCCCAGCGCGCCGCACCACACGACGCCCTCGACGTCCGGATCCGGTCCGATGACGAATCGCGCGTCGGCGGCGTGCGTGCGGATCCCGGCCCAGAAGCGCGCCGGCTGAAGCTCGCCTCGCAGCTCGAGGTGACGCTTCGACATGTCCATCGCGCGCTCCAGCTGCGCCCGTTCCGCGTGCAACTGCGCCGGCCGGACCGGCTCCTCGTCGCAGGCCGACACCATCAACCCGCCCGCTTCCGGCCGCGCGTAGAACGGATCGTCGTCGCGCCACACGACCGGCCAGCGCGGATCCACGTCCTGGCTCGCGCGCGTCACCAGCAGGTGGCGGCGTGTCGGCTGCAGCTCGATGCGCGATCCGGCGCGCGCCGCGAGCTCCTGGGCCCAGGCTCCGGCCGCGAGCACGACGCGCTCGCCCTCGATCACGCGTCCGTCCGCCAGCTGTACGCCCCGACCCTGTGGCAGGATCGCGCGCACGCGCACGCCCAGCACGAACTTCACGCCCAGCGTACGGGCCGCGCGCTCGAACGCCGCGACCAGCGCCGCGAGCTCGATCCGGCCTTCGCCCGGCAGCAGGAACCCGCGCGCATCCTCGCGCCGCACGTGCGGCGCGATCGCCGCGAGCTGCTTGTCCGGCAGCTCGCGCACGTCGTCGCCATGCCGCGCGAGCTGCTGCGACCACGTGCGCTCACCCGCGCTGCCGCGCTGGCACACGAGCAGCAATCCGCACGCGTCGAGCAACGGCCGGTCCGCGAAATCGACGGGCGGCGCGCGCAGGAAGGCCGCGCCCTCGCGCCCCAGCTCCTCGCCGACCGCGTCCAGCATCGGCGTGCGCAGGATGGCCGCGTTCTGCGCCGTGGCCTGCGTGCCGACGCGCTCGGCCGCGTCGACGACGACGACATCGCGCGCTCCACGCCGGGCCAGGGCCCAGGCCGTGGAGAGTCCGGCGATCCCGGCGCCGACGACGATCGTGCGCGCGCGCATCGCGCTCAGTGTAGGCCGCGCGCGGCCGGCCCGGGCCTTCAGTACCCGGCTGAGATCTCGATCCGGATCTGGATCGGATCCGTGTCGCCGTCGGGCACGAACGAGATCGTGCCGCGGTCATGGCACCTGATGAAGTACTTCTCCTCCACGGGATCCCAGACCAGCTCGTACCAGACGGTCTCGCGCACGAGCGCCGCCTCGGGATGAACGAGCTTCGTCTGTGCCAGGACCTGAGCCATGGTCACGACATCGATGTCCTTGGTCGCGAGCCATTCGCCCAGGGTCTGGGCCTCGTCGTGCAAGGTCTGATCCTCGCGCAGGGCATCGCTCTTCGTGAAAGGCGTCTTGCGCCCGATCCGGATCGTCGTCGTCATGGTGCGAGCTCGAAGTGAGGAAACTCAGGGAGCCAAGGGGCGGGAAACCACCAGGCGGCAGGCCAACAGATCCTGCGCCCAGGAACCATTGTCGAGCACGGAGGGAACCGAGCAAGGAGGCTTGGATCCGGGCTTGCGGATCAAGTGCGAGCGGCTGCCCGTGGAGGACGCCAACCCGGAGCAGAACTCCCCGCGGCAGCCCTCTGGCATGGGGGCCCACTGCGACTGCCCGGCCAGCTCGATCTGCAGGAGCCGCTGGGCTTCGGTCACGCTGGGCAGCCGCGCCGATAAGCCGCGCGCAGCGTAGGCCGCCTGGCCGGGCACGAAGTTCGACTGCCCGACCTCGTGGCGACCGGGCGAGATCCGCGAGAGGTAGTCG
Organism: Planctomycetota bacterium; assembly: GCA_031400875.1. Lineage (GTDB taxonomy): Bacteria > Planctomycetota > UBA1135 > UBA1135 > JAEUHZ01. The sequence goes on from JANNQS010000015.1 coordinate 62,920, forward strand.
AGCGACTCGTCGACGGTCAACCGGCTCGGGCGGGGTCCGTCCCGGATCTCCTCCGCCGTGAGCCAACCGGCGTAGACCCAGAACTCCGGCACCTCGAGCTTGCGCATCGACGGGAGATCGAGCGTTCCGGCGGGCACGTGCACGAAGCGTGCGCGCTTCTCGGCCGGAATGCGCTCCAGGACGATCGTCGCGCGGCGCGTCCGGCGGTGGACGTCGAGGTCGAACTCGGCCAGCAGGCCACCTGAGTCCTGCGACCACGTGATCCGGTACTGGCCGACGGGCAGCACGTGCGCGTCCGGCACCGGCTCGAGCGAGTAGCTCATCGGATTCTCGTTGGCCCGCAGGCGCGCCACCTCCACCTTCGTTCCGGCGGGAGGGACGGGCACGTCGATCCGGCCGCGCTCGCGATCGACGCGATTCGCCGGACACTCGGGGCACACGACCGCGTCGTAGACCAGCGCTTCTTCCCAGGTCCGCAGGAGCTCGTCCTCGGGTTCCGCGCGCAGATCGGGCTGGATGCGCCGGATCTCGTCCCGCGCACGGTCGATCAGGACGCTCATGCGACGGGAGATCGCGTGCACGTGGGCCTGCACGCGCGCCGCAGGGTCGGGCAGGAACAGGCCGGTGACGAAGCCCGACTCCAGCGCATGGGCGCGAGCCGCCAGGTCGCGAGCGCCGAGGTACGCGTCCTGGATCGCCTGCGGAGCAAGGAACTGGCTCACGGCCGCGGAACGCGTGGCGAGCTCCTCCTCGAAGGCGACAGCTTCGTCGCGCGCCTGCACGACCTGCCACGCTGCCAGGCCGGCCAGGAGCACGAGAGCCGGGATCCCGCCCAGCAAGAGATCGCGCCGGTGACGGCGCGCCCACAATCTCAGCTTGCGGCCGCGGCTCGGCGCCGACACCAGGATCGCGCGGTGGTCGAGGAACGCCTCGAGGTCGTTGGCCAGCGCGTCCATCGACGGGTAGCGCTCGGCCGGAACGCGCTCCAGCGCGTGCAGGCAGATCGTCTCCAGGTCGGCCGGGATCTGCGCCTCGATCTTGCGCGGCGCCATCGGCATCGTCCGCGTGACCGCGTCGAGCGTCTGCGTGCGCGTGCTGCGCTGGAACGGCGCCTTGAGCGTCAGGAGCTCGTAGAGCAGCACCCCGAACGAGAACTGGTCGGAGCGCGCGCTGGCCCCGGTCTGGCCGCTCTCCACCTGCTCCGGCGCGAGCGACGCCGGCGTTCCGATGAGACGCTGCGTGACGCGGTTCAGCGAGCCTTCGGCCGCGTCGAGGTGCGCCAGCCCGAAGTCGATCAGCTTGGGGCTCTCCGGCGATTCGAGCAGGACGTTGGCCGGCTTGACGTCCCTGTGCAGCACGCCGCCGGCGTGGCAGGCGGCCAGCGCGCGCGCCAAGGACAGACCGAGCCGCGCGCGGGCCCCGATGCCGGCCAGCGCGTCCGCGGCGACCAGCACGCGCGCGTCGGCCGAGGTCTCGGCATCGCGCGTCGCGCGTCGCTTGAGCTCGTCGAGTACGTCGGCCAGGCTCGGCCCGTCGACGAACTCCATCGCCAGGAACGTGACGCCGTCGGCCTCGTCGACCTCGAACACGCGCACGACGCCCGGGTGCAGGAGCCGCGCGATCGTGCGGCCTTCCTGCAGCGACCAGGCGCGCGCGCCCTCGATCGAGACGTGCTCGCTGGCCAGGATCTTGAGCGCCACGGTGCGCTGCAGGTCGGGATCGAACGCCAGGTAGACGCGCGACAGCCCGCCGCGACCGATCAGCTGCAGGTCGCGGTAGCGGCCGAGGTGCTCCTGGTCGGCGGCCAGTCCGCGCGTCGGCTCCTCCACGCCGTCGCGCAGCGCGCTGCCGAGACGGTCGAAGACGGCCAGCGCCCGCAGGCGCGCGCGCAGCTCCTCGCCACGCGGTCCGGCGCGCGCGCACAACGCCTCGACGTCGACCGCCGAGCCGGCTTCACGCTCGCCCAGGAACTCGGCGAAGAGCTGCGTGACGCTCTCGGACGGGGGCGGATCCTCGGGCTCGCGATCGGTCATGGGGGGGCGGCCAGGCGACCGAGATTGTCACAGGAATCCGCGCACGATGTTCTCGAGGAGCTCCCGGTAGCGCCGGCGCACGGTCGATTCGGCCAGGCCGGTGTGCCGCGCGATCTCGGCCCACGGCACCTGGTCCACGAAGCGCAGGTTCACGATGTCGCGGTCGGCCGCCGGCAGCGCCAGGATGCGCTCGTACATGCGCGCCATGAGCTCGGTCTGCGTGGCCAGCTCCTCGAGCGAGGGACCCTGGTCGGCGTGCTGGTGGACCTCGTCGGTCGGCGCGTGCAGCTCGCGGCAGCCCTGCTGCGACGCGCGCGCGGCGTTGCGCAGGCGATCCTGCAGCTTGTTGAGCAGGACGCGCGACAGCCAGGCGCGGAAGCTGGGCGCGTCGCGCAGCTCGAGCGCATCGCCCTGCTGGCTCAGCGTCAGGAACGCCGACTGCATGATGTCCTCGATGTCGAAGCGCGCGCGCAGGCTGGGCGGGATGCGGTGGCGCAGCACGCCGCGCATCAGCGGCTGGTGCACCGCGAAGAGCTCGTGCCAGGCATCCTGGTCGCCGGCCGTCGCACGCCGCAGCAGGGCCAGGGTGTGGTCCTCCTCCGGCTGCAGGCTGTTGGACGAGTCGTTCACTGCACTCGCCTCGGTGTGACGGACGGTCGGAGCGGGAACCGCCCCTCCACGAGAGAGCGCTCGCGGCCCGGGCCGCAGCGACCAAAGCCGAAAACCCTCACGGCGCGCGCACCTCGAGGTCGAGCACGACGCCCGACCACCCGCCGCCGGGGCGGCGCAGCGAGCGCTCGTCGAGCGCGGCCTGTGCGCTCGCGATCCACGATGCGGCACCGGCCGTTCCCTCCGGCTGCACTCCGGCGAGCTTCTGGCGCATCATCAGCGGGCCAAACGGCAGGACGGCGCCGACCGCACGCGGTTCGACGGCCCGGCCGTCCACGATCGCGCGGCGGCGTGCATCGAACGCGTCGCCGTCGGAGAGGACGGCCGCGCGCGCCGCGCGCACGGAGCCGCGCGAGCGCGAGCCCTCGCCCAGCCCGATCCAGGCCGCGGTCCCCGGACCGTGCACGGTCGCGCGCCGAGCGGATGCGTCCCACGCCAGCGCGACGTCGCCGTCGAGGAGGAGCACGTCCCGGTTTCCGTAGGCGACCGCCCGCTCGATCAGCCGGTCGGCCGTCGGTGCGCCGTCGGCGATCACGCCGACGAGCGCCGCGTCGAACAACCCGAGCCCCTCGACCGGCACGTCGAGCGACGTGTCGTGAGGATCCTGCGACGGCTTCTGCAGCACGTCCCGCGGGACGACCGTGTGCCCCGCGATCCACGTCGCGGCGCCGCCGGACGCGACGATGCGCGCGCCGCGTGCGTGCGCTGCCCGCAGCGCGCGGGTCCACTCGCGCTCGTGTCGGTCGTCGTGCGCGGCGAGGTACCAATCGAGCCACGTGCCGGCGCGCAATTCGACCTCGCTCGCGGTGGAAAGCAGGTCTGCGAGCGCACGATCCGCGGCCGGTTGCAACCCGTCGCGCACCTCGCACGCGGTCGAGGCATCGACCGAGCCGGGAGGCCCGTCGGTCACGGTCCCGCCGGCGCCGATTCCGACGAGAACGTGCGCTCCCGCACGCTGCGGCAACATGGCCGCGCGGTCGCGGAGCGGCGAGGCGACGAGAACGACGACACCCGGGTGGGAGCCCGGTGTCGACTTCTCCGCCTGGAACGGGACGGTCGCGGCCAAGAGGCCGGCGACCAAGGCGGCAAGCATGCGTCTTTCCTAGCGGTTCTCGGCGATCGAGTCGACGGGGGAAGTCGGCCTTTCGAATTCCAGAAGCTGCGGAACACGAATTCTACGGGGGAAGGCGCAAGTCCAGGACCCGGCTCAGCGCGGTGATCACCAGGGCATGACGGATCCGCCCGTCGTGCACGGCGCGCACGGCCTCGTCCACCGGGAGGGTGCGGACGGCGATGTCCTCGCCCGGGTCGAGGCCCAGCGCCTGCGTCCGCACGGCGTCCTCGGCCAGCCAGTGGTGGCACAAGTTGTCCTGGAAGGCGGGGTTGGGCTCGACGGCGCCCAGGTACGTCCAGCGGCTGGCCGTGTGGCCCGTCTCCTCGAGCAGCTCGCGGCGCGCCGCGGCGCCGTGCTCCTCGCCACGATCGAGCACGCCGCCCGGGATCTCGAGCGTGACGCTCTGCGATCCGAAGCGGTACTGCTCGACGCACACGAGCTGCCGGTCGGCGGTCAGCGCGACGACGTTGACCCAGTCCGGCGTCTCGAGGACGAGGCGCTCGAACTCCTCGCCCGTGCGGGGATTCACGAGGCGATCCCAGCGCGGGCGGAAGAGGACGAGCGAAGCGCCGGGGCGGCTGCCGAGACGCGGCCAGGGGAGCGGGGGAGGAGCGTCGTTGGATGGGCTGCTCATGGGTAAGCGCGATTGTGCCGCGCCGCGCACGCGGCGCGCAGGGTCGGCCCGTGCAATCGCGCCGTGAGCGAGCCCGTACTGGGCCGGTCTGCACGGACCGGTTAGCGTGGCCGGGATGCATACCGTCCCCGCGGACCGCGATCGGCGTCGCGCGTTCGCCGCGCTGGCGACGGTGCAGTTGACGTTCGGCCTCTTCCCCGTCTTCGGAAAGCTGGCGATGGCGCCGGGCGGCTTCTCGCCTGCCGCGGTCGGAGCCTGGCGCATGGGCTTCGGCGCGCTCGTGCTGGCCGCGGCCGCCTGGGCCCTCTACGGCCGCGCCTTCTGGGCCGTGCGCGGCGATTTCCTCCGCCTCTGCGTGGCGAGCGTGCTCGGCGTGTCGGCCAACATGCTGCTCTACCTCGAAGGGCTCGAGCGCTCGTCGGCCAACGAGGCGACGCTCGTCATGTGCCTCATCCCGGTGTTCACGTTCTCGATCGCGGCGCTGGCCGGGCAGGAAGTGCTGCGCCCGGCGCGCGCCGGCGGGATCCTGGTGGCGCTGGCCGGCGCGTCGGCGCTCTTCTGGGCGCAGGACCGCGCGGTCGCGCGCGAGCACCTGACGGGGAACCTGCTCATGGTGCTCAACGCGCTGTCTTACGCCGGATACTTCGTGTGGACGCGGCCGCTCCTGCGGCGCCATCCGCCGCTGGTCGTGATCGCGTGGGTGTTCGTGTTGTCGTTGCCGGCCGCGATCTGGATCGCGGCGCGACACCAGGTTTGGCCCGCGGACGTCAGCGCGCAAGCCGTGTGGTCGCTGGCTTTCGTGCTCGTGTTCCCGACCGTGCTGGCGTACGTGCTCAACCTCTTCGCGCTGAAGCACGTGCCGGCCTCGACGGCCGCGGTGTTCATCTACGCCCAGCCGATCGTCACCGTGTTGGCCAGCGCGGCGATCCTGTCCGAACCCCCGACGCGCGGCGTGCTCGTCGCGGCGGCCCTCGTGTTCCTCGGCATCTGGCTCGTGGTGCGCCCACAGCCGCAATCACCGCGAAAGGCGATCCATGGAGACTCCGCGAGTTCCTGACTCGAGCGCGCTGCCGTTCCGCGCGCACCTCACGACGCGCTGGTCCGACGAGGACAACCAGGGCGTGCTGAACAACGCGGTCTACCTGACGCTCTTCGAGGAGGCGCGCCTGCGCTACTTCGGCGGCCTGGGTCAGCTGGCAAAGAATCAGTTCTCGTTCCTGCTGGGGCAGACGAACGTCGTGTTCGTCGCGCCGGGCAGCGGCGGGCGCGAGGTGATCGTCGAGCTAAGCACGACGCACCTGGGGACGACGTCGCTCACGCAGGCCTACCGCGTGCTCGACGCCGCCAGCGGCGAGGTGTGGTGCGAGGCCGAGACACGCCTGGTCGGCTGGGACAACGAGAAGCGCGCGAAGAAGGCCTGGTCGCGCGAGTTCCGCGCCGCGATCGAGGCCTCGATGACCGCGTCGTAGATCAGGGCGAGCGGCCCAGCATCTGCTCCACCTCGCGCCGCGGGCTGACCGGTGCGATCCACTCGTACGCCGGGCGCGTCTGCCAGTCGCGGCGCCACGCGCGGTGTGCTTCCGTGTCGGGGAAATGTTCGTCGGCGCGGTAGGGGTAGCCGCTCATCGCGTGGAACGGCAGCGGCTCGACCTCGAGCGCCTGGATCGTGTTCGGGTCGCGGTCCTTGGCCCAGCCGTCCAGGTAGACCAGGAAATCGCGCCGCATGCCGCTCGCGAGCGCAGGCACGTCCAAAGCCTTGAAGCGCAGCGTGAGCGCGTCGCCGGCGCCCAGAATCACGAAGCGGTCGTCGACGGTGTCGACGAGCTCGCGGCACTCGCCGTAGCGCGTGTAGAGACCCGGGTGCTGGTTCCAGCGCGGATCGCGTGCCAGGAACTCCCAGGCGAAACGCTCGGGCTTGTTGGCCGGATCGGCCTCGCCGGGCGGCAGGGAATCGAGAGGGTCGCTGAACCCGCGGCGCCAGGCGTCGGCTGCGCTGCACGCAAGCTCCGTGATCCGTATCGGCGCGTCGTCCGCGTCCGTCGCGAGAACGATGCGATCCCAGTACAGCCGTAGCGTCGTCGTCACGCGGATGCGCGGGTCGGCGCGGTCGAGGATCGGCGCGAGGTCGACGATCATCGTCTTCGTCTTCCCGGCCGGGAATCCGACCGGCGGGCCCGTGTCGCGCCAGCCGCCCTTGCCGTCGGGCACCTGGAACATGGGCGGCACGAACGCGACGCCGGGCGAGCGCGCGGCGGCCATGTTCGCGCTGGCGTCGCTCCAGTAGAACCAGCCCGTCAGCAGCAGGCGCAGCTTGGCGGCCTTGGCGACGGCGTCCTTGTCGAACTCGAGCTCGACGAACCAGGGCTTCGCGAACCCCGCGAACTGCGGCGCGTGCAGCTCCATCGGTTGCGGGAAGACGTCGTCGACGGCGCGCAGGGCTTCGAGGCAATCCCGGCCGTCGCTGCCGACGGCGCGCTTCGGAGCGACCGGGCCGCGCACCGTGTGCACGTGGTGCTCGGGGAAGGGCGGGAACTGGAAACGCTCGTTGGGGTAGACCTCGGTTCCGGCCGGGCTGTCGACGACGAGCAGGCGCGCGTGGTCGAGGTACGTGACCTCGCGCAATTCCTCCGTGAACTGCAGCACGTACTCGCCGTCCTTCGGCACGAGCTGCTCGCCGGTCACGAGCACGTACTCGTCGTGGTCGGGCGGCACGAACATGTCCGGCGTCATGCGCAAGCCGAGCGGCGTGATGCCGAGCACGTCGGACACGAACGTGAACGTGCGTCCGTTCCAGGTGTAGAGGAACGGGCAGGAGCCGACCTGCCCGTCGCCCTGCGTGTACACGCCCAGCGCCTCGTCGGGATCCACCGCCGTGCCTTGCGGCGTGATCTCGACGTCGAGGCGCGTCGTCACGACGCCGTTCGGCCACGTCACGCGCAGGACGTCGATGCGCGGCGCGTCGCCCACGCCGATCACCTCGGGTTCGCCGCGCCAGTCGATGCGGCGGTAGATCCGCCCGGCGCGGACTTCGACGATGGCTCCGACCGCGCGGCGGTTGTCGCGCAGGCCTCGCCACGCGAAGCGCGCGCCCCTCCCGGTGGGACCCTCGTTCAGCAGCAGGCGCAGCTTGTCGCCCGCCGCCAGTGCCAGGTCGACCTTGTGGTCGCCGTCGAAGTCCGCGGCGGCGATCAGGTCTCCCTTGGGAGCGGCTCCGGCCAGCGCAAGCGCGCGCTCTTCGGGCAGACCCAGCGCCAGGCGGCCGCGCAGCGCGTCGTCCTTCTCGTCGAGCCAGGCCACGTCGAGCGAGCCGTCCAGGTCGAGGTCCGTGGCCACGAGCGAACCGGGTCTCACGCGCGCTTCGCCGCGCTGCTGCGGCTTCTGGCCCTGGATCACGAGCAGGGCCGACACGCCCGGGAACCACAGGTCCGGGCGCGCGTCGCCGTCGAAGTCCGCGACGAGCGGCTCCGTCACGAGGCCGGCGGGCAGGTCGAACACGCCGCCCTTGACCGCGAACTTGCCGTCGCGCAGCGAGTCGATCAGCGCGATGCCGTCCGGCCCGCCGGCCAGGAAGTCGACGTCGTTGTCGCCGTCGTAGTCCTCCGGCGCGATCCACGTCGCGGCCGCGGAGGACAGGCCCGACCCTGCCGTCGCGTCGGCGAAGCGCGCCTTCTTCAGCGTGACCGTGCCGTCCTTGGCGCGGTCGAGCGCGCTGTCGTTGCGCCACAGCTTCACGCCGGAGGTGGTCGCCAGCGCGAGGTCCAGGTCGCCTTCGTGGTCGTAGTCGACCGCGATGACAGCCGACGTGCCGGCGGGGAGCGCTGGCCACTCGGGCTCGAGCGCTTCGTACTGTTCGCCGGTCCACGCGAAGAGGTGCGCCCCGCGCGCGTCGACCGTGAACAGGTCGAGGTCGCCGTCGTTGTCGAGGTCGAAGGGTACGCAGATGGTCGTCACGGACTCGGAGACGGTCGCGAACGGCGCGAGCTGGCCCTTCTCGTTGCGCGCCAGGCTCACGCCGCCTGGTCCGGTCGCGATCAGGTCCGGCACCAGATCGCCGTCGACGTCGCGCGCCAGGATCGCGCGCGTTCCGGCCGGCATCGCGAGCTCCGCTCCGGCGCGGAACGCGAGCGGCGCCTGCGACGGCACGACGTGCGTGCCTTTCGGAGGTGGCGCCTTCACGCGGCCGAGCTCGCCCAAGAGCACCGTGATCGTGTTCGGCGGCTGCAGCCCGCGCGCTTCGAGCGAGCGCAGGATCGGATCGAAGCGCCGCGCCTCGGCCTCGCGCGAGGGCCCGGCCCGCGTCAGCAGGTTGGACAAGCGGTAGACGGCTGCGACGTACCACTGCTGCCCGTTGCCGGGGCCGACCTCGACCACCTTGCGGTAGAGGCGCTCGGATTCGGCCACGTTGTCGAGCTCGTCCTCGGATTCGGCTAGCGCGAGCATCGTGGGCAGATCGTCGGGCGCCAGCGCGAGCGCGGCCTTCAAGTGATCGCGCGCCGCCTTGGATTCGCCCGCGTCGCGCGCCATCTGGCCGCGCAGGTACGCGACCGCGGCGCTCTTCGGCTCGAGCTTGGCGGCGCGGTCCAGGAACGCGGCCGCTTCGGTCGTCCGGTTGTCGGTCAGCTCGATCGCGGCCGCCGAGAGGAGGTCGCCGGCTGTCGCGTCCTGGCCCTCGACCAGCGGCCGCAGCACCTCGCGCGCGCGGCTGCGCTCGTCGCGCGCCACGTGCGCGGCCACGCGCTCGCGCGCGAGCTGGTGCGCTCCGTCCGGGGGCGGGGGCCGTTTCTCGTCGCTGCAGGCTCCGAGCAGGCCAGCGAGCAGGCCAGAGATCAGGCCAGCGATCAGGCCGGCGAGCAGAAGCCGGGGGAGGCGAAGCGGGCGGTTTTGGAGCACGGAGGACCTCGACGGGATCGCCCTCGTGTACGGGCGCCGCGCGCGCGATGCAAGCGAAGCACGGGTCGAGGCGCTGGTCCGAAGGGGCGCGCGTCCGATACTGTCCGCGCCGCATGAGCGCACTTCCCGCCGTTCCCGGTTCCGACTCGGCCGCGCCGCGCCGAGCCATCGTCGTGGGCGCGAGCTCCGGCATGGGCGCCGCCCTGGTCGTGCGCTTGCTGGCGCAGGGCTGGAGCGTCGGCGCCGTCGCGCGGCGGCGCGAGCTGCTCCAGGAGCTGGAACGGGAGCACGCGCGGGCGTCCACGGGGCGCCTCGTGGTCCGCGCGCACGACGCCGCGCGCGCGCACGAGGTCCCAGAGGTCTTCGAGGACCTCGTGCGCGAGCTGGGCGGCCTCGACCTGATCGTCTACGCCGCCGGGATCATGCCCAAGGTCGGCCCGCACGAGTACGACACCGAGAAGGACCTCGACCAGCTGGCGGTCAACGTCGGCGGCTGCATCGCTTGGTGCAACGCCGCGGCGCGCTTGTTCCACACGCAGCGCTCAGGCTCGATCGTGGGCATCTCGTCGATCGCGGGCGATCGCGGGCGCAAGGGCAACCCGGTCTATGGCACGACGAAGGCCGCGATGAACACGTACCTCGAGGCGCTGCGCAATCGGCTGGGCGAGGACGGCGTCCATGTGCTGACGATCAAGCCGGGTTTCGTCGACACGGCGATGACGAAGGGCCTGCCCGGGCTCTTCTGGCTGATCTCCGCCGACCGGGCCGCCGAGCTCGTGCTGAAGGCCGTGCGCTCGCAGGCACAGGTCCGCTACGTGCCGAAGCGCTGGTGGTTCGTGGGCACGGTCATCCGCTGCATACCGTCGTTCGTGTTCCGGAAGATGAACGTGTGAAGCCGCGCGAGGCACTCCCGTTCGCGCGCGTCCAGCGCGGCTACGAGTACGTCGAGGGCTGGGGCATGGCTCACGGCACGCACGCGCGCGTGCTGCGGCCGCCGGACGTCGCCGGCATCCGCGATGCATTCGCGCTGGCGCGGCGCGACGGCGTGTCGCTCGGGCCGCGCGGCACGGGCAACAGTTACGGTGACGCTGCCGTGCTCACGCATGGGTACGTGCTCGACCTGTCGCGCATGGACCGCATCCTCGACTTCGACGCGACGAGCGGCATGGCGACGGTCGAGGGCGGCGTGACGATCGAATCGCTCTGGAAACGCTCGCTGCCCGCCGGATGGTGGCCCTCGGTCGTCAGCGGGACGATGTACCCGACCCTCGGCGGGGCGCTGGCGATGAACATCCACGGGAAGAACCAGTACCGCGTCGGCACGATCGGCGAGTCGGTGCGCGAGATCGACGTCGTGCTGCCCACGGGCGACCTGGTCACGGCCTCGCGCGAGCGCGAGAGCGACCTCTTCCACGCTGCGATCGGCAGCTTCGGGATGCTCGGGATCATCACGCGCGTCGTGATCGCGACGAAGCACGTCAGCTCGGGCGACCTGGAGGTCACGGCCAAGAGCACGCGCACGCTGCAGGAGACCATGGACTGGATGGAGGCGCGGCGCGCGCGCGCGGACTACCTCGTCGCCTGGATCGACGCGTTTTCGCGCCGCGAAACCCTGGGACGGGGCCTGGTCCACGCCGCACGCCACCTGAAGCCGGGCGAGGACCCGGATCCGCAGAAGTCGCTGACCGTCGCGCACCAGGAGCTGCCGCGCGCGATCCTGGGCATCTCGAAGGGCGAGGTGTGGCGCGCGCTGCGCCTGTTCAACCACGACGCCGGGATGCGCCTGGTCAACGCCACGAAGTGGACGCTCGGCCAGCACGAGGAGGCGCAGAATCCACACCGCCAGTCGCACGCCGCGTTCGCGTTCCTGCTCGACTACGTGCCGAACTGGAAGTGGGCCTACGGCCGCACGCAGAAGCGCGGGCTCATTCAAGTGCAGCCGTTCGTGCCGGCCGCGCGCGCGCACGACGTGTTAGCCGCGATTCTCGCGCGCAGCCAGGCGGTCGGGCTCGTGCCCTACCTCGCCGTGCTGAAGCGCCACCGCCCCGACCCGTTCTGGCTGACGCACGGCCTCGACGGCTGGAGCCTGGCGCTCGACTACAAGGTCGCGCCCGAGTCGCGCGCCGCTGTGTGGCGCCTGGCAGCCGAGATCACGCGCCTGACCGTCGACGCCGGCGGCCGCTTCTATCCCGCCAAAGACCTCGTCATCGGCCGCGACGACGCGCGCCGCATGTGGCCGGCCGACAAGCTCGACGCGTTCCTCGCGCTGAAACGGCGCGTGGACCCGACGAACCTGCTGCAGACGGACCTCTCGCGCCGCATCCTGTAGACAAGGGTGTCAGATGGGATGAGAAGGCCGGCCTCCACGCGAGGTCGCTGAGCGCCTCAGTGGTAGAGGAGGGAGGTCGTTGAACCACCCCAAAACCACAAGGAGGCCAGCCATGACTCATCCTACATCCTCGACCGTCTC
>JANNQS010000016.1:0-7045 GCA_031400875.1 Planctomycetota bacterium
CGACGTCTTCGTTCGTCCGACCCCTGCGAATGCCGACCGGACATGGCGGGCCCTGCTCGCCTTCGGAGCACCGCTCGCGGCTGCCGGCGTCGAGCCGCGAGACTTCGCCAGCCCGGGCATCGTCTACCAGATCGGACTGCCGCCTCGCCGCGTGGACATCCTGTCCGACATCAGTGGTGTTTCCTTCGACGAAGCCTGGAAGTCGCGGGTCATGGCCGACCTCGAAGGATTCCCCGTCGCCTTCCTCGGTCGCGAGGCGTTGATCGCGAACAAGCGCGCCGCTGGTCGTCTCAAGGACCTGGCGGACGTCGAGCGGCTCGAGGGCTCCGAGGATCGGTGACGTGCGCCCGCTCGAGCACGCACGAACTCGGTTGGTGCCCTCGTGCGCCGTAGGATCGAGTGTCAGCCGTCCTTCTTCTTCTTGCCCCCGCCGAGCAGACCGTCGAGCAGGTCGCCGAGCCCCTTCTCAGCCGCCTTGCCAGCTGCGCCTTCGAGCAGCTTCTTGAGGTAGCCGTCGGGGAAGCCGATCCGCGGCTTGTTCCACGTCCCGCGCAGCTCGATCGGGATCACCGTGTCGAGCGGCACGAACTGGCGGATCTGGGCCAGCTCGCGGTCAAAGCTCTTGCCCAGCAGCGCCAGCGGCAGCTCGGTCGTCAGCTGCATCTCGCCGTCGACCAGGTGGACGGAACCGGAAACGACCATCTGCTTGCTGCCGAGCTGGATCGGCAGGCGGTCGTAGCGCGCGACGCCGTCTTGAATCGGCACGGTGAACGAGGGCAGGCGGAACTCGCCGACGTCCTGCAGGAACTTCAGGTCGTTGAGCACAGGCGGCAAGTCCCACGAGAAGGTGCCCAGGTCGACCTTCAACACGGCGTTCAACTTCGAGATGTCGCCCTCGATCGGGACCGACAGCGAATCCGACTCGATCTTGAACGGCTTGAACGCGACGCTCTGACCGACCTGCTCACTGAGGGCGGAAAGCTTCGCGCCGTGGAAGAACGGCAGCAGCCTGCCGAGGATCCTGTCGGTGACCAACGGACCCAGGGCCAGGCTTGCGTCCAGGCCCTCGCGCTTCTCGATGATCAGGTTCCCGCCCTCGAGGCGGCCTTCCACGCTGACCATCTGCTTCTCGCTCGACATGGTGGCCTTGAAGCCGCCGCGGTCGAACGACAGGTCGGGCGCGTCGACGTCGGCCAACATGGTCGGGCCGAGAGCTTCGAGCAGCAGGCCATCTTGCTTGGCGATCACGTCCACGATCGCGGTCGGCATGTTCTCGACGCGCACTTTCAGCGACACCGGAAACGTCTTCCACGCGCCTTCTTGCGACAGCACGGCGAGCGGCTTCAGCGCGGCGACGTCGATCGCGACCGAGCCGGGCTTCGCGTCGACGACTTGCGCGTGCAACTTCACGAACGGCTTCTCGCCGGGCACGAGGCTGGCTTCGAGCTGGCCCTTCTCGACCACGACGCGCTGCTTCGCCGCGTCGGTCTTCGTGTCGGCGTAGGCCAGCGCGGGCAGCGAGGCGGTGAGCTTCAACGACGTGCCCGACAGACGCTCGGCCAGGTCCTTGGCTTCGAGCGGCAGCACGATATCGCGCACTTGCACGCGTATCGGTTCGCCCGCGGTGACAACTTCGATGCGCGTGCCGGCCGGCAGCGAGTCGCCGATCCGCGCGCGCAGGAACTCGGCGGTGACGGGCAGCGTCGCGTCGATCCCTTCCTGGCCTTGCGCGACGAAACGGCCGGCGTCGAGGCGGCCTTTCAGCGTCGTCCGTCCGAGGGAGCCGACCACGGCGACGTCGACCGTGCCACTCTCGGGCAGGCGACCCTCGACAGTCGCCATCAGCTGCAGCTTGGGCCCCAGCAGCGGTGCAAGCTGGCCAGCTTGCGCCGTCAAGCGCTCCAGTGCGGCCGTGTCGAGCCCGCGCAGGGCGACGGTCGCGGTCAGTGACGGCTTCGTCTCGCTCTTCATGAGAGCTGCGAGCGACTCGCGGAACGTGACCTCCGCCTCGAGACGCGCGACGGAATCGAGCACGACGTCGGCGCCCAGCTGCGCGTGCGGCGGCGCGCCGGCCGCGACGTCGAACACGACCACGCCGGCGCGCAGGGCGAAGTTCACCGGCGGAGAGCCCGCGCTCGCGCGGGAAAACGTCGCCGCCGGCAGCGTCAACGTCCCGCGCGCCGCGAGCCCGGCCACCAGCGCGTCCGTGCCGGCGAAAGCGCCCGTCTTCGCGTCGCGAATCAGCGCCGACAGCTCCGCGATCTGCAGCGTGACGGGACCGTCGACGGCGAGCTGCGCGCCCTCGGGGAGCTTGCCCGCCAGCTCCTGCTGCAGGAACTCGGCACTGGGCGTCCACGTGAGTCGCGTGGGCGTCGCGACGGTCAACTGGCCGCTCGCGATGCGCGCGCCGACGTCGGCGTCCAGTCGTTCGCTCTTCAGCACGACGCGCAGATCGCCGCCGTCGAGGCTCGCGCCGCGCGCGGTGAGGGAGAGCTGCGCTACAGGACCGAGTGCGCCAGCGATGCGCTCTCCCTGCCCGGCGATCTCACCCAGCGCCAGCGTCGACAGGCCTTCGACGTTCGCGTCGAGGTCGATGGCGGGCACGCGCTTCTCTGCCATCGCCGCGAAGAATCCGGGCGACTTCACGTCGACGGTCACCTTGCCCGGCGCTCCGGCGTCGAGCGCCGCGTCGAGTCTCGCGACGAGCGGCTGACCCGGCTTCACTTGCGCGGTCAAGCGGATCGCCGACAAGCCGGCGCTGAATCCGGCCTTGCGCAGCGCGTCCGTCTCGAACGCGGCTGATCCGGGCAGGTCGACGTCGACGTCGATCTCGGCTTTTTCCAGCGCCGGCCGCAACGCGGCCATGTCGCGCGCATTCGGATCCGGGAGCGGGATGCGCAGGCGCGTGACGCGCACGATCCACGGCTTCCCCGCGTCAGCCAACGTCAAGCGCGCATCGGCCGGCAGGTTCTCGCGCACCAGCCGCTCGAGGATTCCCTTGGGATACGGCACGTTCGCGACGAGGAACGGCTTCTCGAGCGCGATCAGCTCGCCGTTCTCGAGTCGGACGTGCAGGGCCAGATCGCCGCGTTCGCCGTCGATCGTGACGTCGGCCTGGCCCGCGTCCGCCGAGGCCGCGCTCACGTCGAAGCGCAGCGCGAAAGTCGGCCCCAGGACCTCGACCAGATTGCCGCGCAGGTTCGCGAGACCGTCGACCATCGCCGTCGAGAAGCCCTCGACGCGGCCCTTCGCCTCGGTGCGACCGAGCGGCCAGCTCTGGCTGAAATCGATCGGACCGTGCACGGCCGCGTCGACCTCGAGCACGCCCGGCTGCTCGCCGCGGATCTCGCCGCCGACGTGCGCGACGATCGGCTGGCCGGGTTTGGCCACCACGGTCGCGACCACGTCGCGCAGCTCGAACGGCCGGCCCAGCGCGCGCGTCTGCGCGTCGGACCACGTCAGCCGCTTGGCGTTCACGCGCACGTCGACGTCGAGCTGCTCGATCACGAGGGCCAGGTCCAGGCTCGTTTGTGAGCCCGGGTCACCGACCTCCGACTCCACGCGCGGGGTGCGCCGGGCAAGCGCGCGCTGAAGGTTCGTCAGGCCCGCGTCGTCGGCCACGAAGTCGGCTTCGGCCTCGGCCGCGATCGTGCCGTAGCGTCCATCGCCGCGGGTCAGGAGCGACCACAGGGACGGCGCGGTCAATTCGGCGCGCGCGACCTGCGCCCCGTCAGGATCGCGCAGCACGAGGCCGTGCACCGTCTGCGGCTGGAACCAGGCCAGATCGACCGAAGCGATCTCGAGGCGACCCAAGTACTGCTCGTCGAACGCGCCCACGGCCGTGCGTGCGACGAAGCCCGAGAGCATCGTGGGCAGCAGCAGGATCAGGACGACCAGGCTCCCGAACGCGAAGGCGATGCAGCCGAGCGTCGTCCGGAACAGGAAGCCCAGCGGGCCGCGCTTCTTGGGAGCGGGAGCGGAAGGGACGGATGTGACGGTGGAGTCGGGCATGGGCAGAGGTCGGCAGCGCATCGTGCGCGTCGCACCGAGTTCGTTCCATGCCGCAACTCGTGAACCAGCTTGGCTCAGCGCCGGAGCGCCCCTCTACTGCAGGTTGGGGGCTCGACGCCCCTACCCACTACGGGTAGGGTTCCGTCCGAGGCCCCCCTATGCAGAACGCAGTCCGCATCTACCTCGTCGGCGCCCACGCCACCGGCAAGACCACCCTGGCCCGCTGGATCCGCGACCACTACGGCCTGCCGATGATCTCGGAGGTCGCGCGCGGCGTGCTCGCCGAGATGGAGGCGCAGCTCGACGCGCTGCGCTCGAACGTCGCGCTCGTCGACCGCTACCAGCGCGAGGTCTTCGAGCGCCAGATCGAGGCCGAGGAACGCCAGGCCGGCTCGTTCGTGTCCGACCGCGCGTTCTGCAACCTGGCCTACGCCGGGCACCACGCCACGGTCCTGGGCGAGATCGCGACCGACCCGCGGCTCGCCACCTACCTCGAGTCTGTGCGCGGCGGCGTCGTGTTCTTCCTTCGGCCGCACAAAGAGCTCGTCGTCACCGACGGCGTGCGCGCCGGGGTCGAGTGGGAAGAGGTCGTGCGCATCGACGGCATGGTCAAGCTCCTGCTCGAGCTGTTCCGCATCCCCTACATCCCGGTCGCCTCGCTGGCGATGCAGGAGCGCGTCCGTCTCATGGAGCGCGTGCTCGACCTGGCCGGGATCCAGCCCGTGGACCGCCAAGCCCCCGCCGAAACCGCCCCACGGCGCATGGCCACGAACGGCGCCGCAAACTAGCCCGAGCAGCTCTGCCGCACCGCCGCGGCCTGCCCTACGCGCGCGGAGCGCGCGTTCGGCGCGCGCCCGCGCGCCCAACAGAAGGAGGGCGCGCGGTTCAAGCGCGCGCCCTCAGCGCGGCGCAGCCGCGCTGTGCAGCCGGGTTTCGAGCGTGCGCACGTAGCGCGTCACCGCCCGGACGACCTTGGTCATGTCGACACCCTCCGCCTGGAAGACCAGGTCGAGGGCGTGCGGCGACATCTCGCGCTGGATGTGCAGCGCCTCCTCGACCTGCTCGCCCGTGCAGTAGCCGCGCAGACAGGCGATCTCGCCCAGGCGCAGGGGGCTCTGCGACTGGAGCTGGAGGATCTCGGTGAGTTGCGGCATCGAGAGCCAGCCCTTCTGGCGCAGGATCTTGCCGAGTGGCACCCAGGTCTCGCGCAAGCGGGCGCGGAGGACCTCCGCCACGGGACGCGGAATCGCCTCCTCCTCGACCAGCAGGTCGAGGAGTTCCTCATTGGGAGCCTTCTTCGAATCCATTCCCCCTCCTGAGACAGGACGGAGCCGGCAGGGCCACCAGCGTCAACGGGAAGGACGTCGGTGTGTGGGGACTCCGCAACCCTGGCGGTCCGGAGTTCCAGAATCTCCATTTTCCTGTGAAATCGTCCCCGTCGGGCCGCGGTCTGCCGGAGCGCCACTCGACGGGTCGGTCCCCCGCGCGGAGCGCGCGGTCGGCGCGCGCCCGCGCGCCCAACGGAATGGGACGCGCGGTTCAAGCGCGCTGTCCCCCGCGCGGAGCGTGCGGTCGGCGCGCGCCCGCGCGCCCAACGGAACGGGACGCGCGGTTCAAGCGCGCGCCCCGCGCCCCGTCAGTTCCAGCTCACGTCGGGCGGCAGGTCCTCGAGCCCCGCGGCGGCGTCGCCCAGCGAGCGCACGACCTGGCGCCAGATGGCCCCGGAGTCGGCCGCGAACACCCAGTCGGCGCGGGCTGCGGCCGGCAGCCACGATCCGGTGGCGAGCTCCTCGTCGAGCTGACCCGCGCCCCAGCCGGCGTACCCCAGGATCAGGCGCACGTCCGCCCGCGCCTCGTCGCCGCGCTCCTCGAGGAAGCTGGCCAGGAGGTCGATGTCGCCGCCCAGGTGGATGCCCGACGACAGCTCGAGCCCGCCCGGGATGCGCTCGGGCACGCGGTGCAGGAACTGGAGCGTGTCGAGCCCGACCGGACCGCCGGCGTGCACCGCGACGCGCTGGCGCGCGAGCCCCGTGTGCGCCGGCAGCAGCTTGTCGATCGTGACCGGCGAAGGCCGGTTGATCACGAGCCCGTGCGCGCCCTCCTCGGTGTGCACGCACATGAGCACGACCGAGTGCATGAAGTTCGGATCGCGCAGCCCCGGGTTCGCCGCGAGCAGGCTGCCCGGGACGGTGCGCAGGGCCTTCATGCCGAAGGAGCGTAGCGCTCGAAACGCGGGCAGGAAACGACGGGCTGCGGCGGGTACTTGGGCCAGCCCGGGTCGTCGATGCTCACCCGGCACATCAGGAAGGTCGAGCCCTTGCCCGAGCGGATTGCGCGAGCGTGCCGACAGTCCTCGCACAGGCTGCCCCACTGCTTGGGCGGGCGCGCGGCGGCCTCGTCGTCCGACTGATCCTGCGGCTGGCGCGCCGCGCTCACGTCGCGCGCTCCAGCGTCAGCACGGTCTCGACGTGCGGTGTGTGCGGGAACAGGTCGAACGGCCGCACGCGCGCGAGCCGCCAGCCGCCG
Organism: Planctomycetota bacterium; assembly: GCA_031400875.1. Taxonomy (GTDB): domain Bacteria; phylum Planctomycetota; class UBA1135; order UBA1135; genus JAEUHZ01. The sequence goes on from JANNQS010000016.1 coordinate 6,538, forward strand.
GCGGTGAGCGCTGCGACATCGAGCGCGGCCGCGACCGGGTTGCACGAGACGTAGACGAGGCGCCGCGCGGGCAGCGCTGCGAGCGCCGGCACGACGCGCGGGTGCAGGCCGGCGCGCGGCGGATCGACGACGAGCACGTCGGGCGCGGGCAGATCCTGCGACGCGGCCAGGCCCAGCAGCACGTCGCCCTCGACGAAGTGCGCGTTGCCGATCCCATTGCGCTGGGCGTTGGCGCGGGCGTCGGCGATCGCGGACGGGACGAGCTCGAAGCCCACGACGGCGCGTGCATTGCGAGCGAGCACGAGCGCGATCGTTCCCGTGCCGCAGTACAGATCCCAAGCCACGCTGTCCGCCCCGAGCGCGGCGGCCTCGCGCACGGCCTCGAACAGACCCTCGGCGGCCAGCGTGTTCGTCTGGAAGAACGAGCCGGCCGAGATCGAGAAGCGCAGGCCGCACACGACCTCCTCGATCGTGCCCGGCCCGTGCAGCGCGCGCTCGCGCTGGCCGA
>JANNQS010000017.1:0-71607 GCA_031400875.1 Planctomycetota bacterium
GGGGGGTGGGGGCGCGCTGCCACCGCCCCCCCCAACACGGTGGGGCGGGGGGGGCGCGCGCCGCGCGCGCGCTCCGCGCGCGCAGGGTGACAGCGCAACGTGCCGCTCGAGCAGTCTCGAGGGCAACGTCTACTGTTGGTCTCACGAGGCGGCGGTGGCCTCGACGTCGAATTCGGCGGCGACGACACCGCGCGCGTGCTGCTGGACGACGTCCGCGACGCGGGCGGCCGCGTTCCAGCCCATCTCGGGATAGAGCGGCACGTACACGATCCGCGCCAGCATCGCGCGCGCTTCGCGCGGCTCGAGCTCGGGCCGGCCGTTGGGCGCGGGGAGCGCCGAGAGCGTGGCAACGCGGCTGGCGTCGAAACCTTCGTCGCGCAGGCGCGCGACGAGTTCGTCGGGCCTGTCGACGAGCACCGTGAACACCCAGTGCGTGTGCAGCGGCGCGCGCATGCCCGGCACGACGGCCGCGTGGCTCAGGGCTTGCGCGAGCCCGTTCGCGAACAGGCCGCGCGCGCGAGCGCGGCTGCCGTCGCACTGCTCGAGCCGGCGCGCGAGCAGCGACAAGAGCGCCGCGCACGGCCGGTGGCGGATCTTGACGAACAGGTCGCCGCCCGCGAAGCCGCGCACGGTCTTCTGGATGACGTCGTCGATCGACCGCCCGCGAGCGCGCGTGATCCGCACGAACGCGGAGTAGACCGGCCGCCAGGTGAGCATCTTGAGACCGGCGTACTTGACGATCCGCTCCGCGAACGCGCCCTGCGTCGACGCCGGCCACGTGGCCTGCACGGCGCGCATGCGCTCCAGCACGGAGCGGTCGCGCACGCGCAGCACCGCGCCCTGCAGCGCCGTCGCGGTCTTGATCGGCCCGAAGCTGAACATCGAGACGTCCGCGGCAGGATCGCCCTTCCACTCGGGGCCGGTGAACGCCTGCGCGTCGTCCTCGAGCACGAGGATGCCGCGCTCGCGCCGCAGCTCGACCAGCGCGTCGAGCGGCACGCGCGTGCCGAACAGGTGCGCGACGATCGCGGCGCGCGTGCGCGGACCTGCCGCCCGGCGCCAGGCCTCGGGGCGCGGAGCCAGCGTCGCCGGGTCGACGTCGACGGGCACGACGACCAGGCCGTGCTTCTCGACGACGCGGGCCATGTCGGGAATGGTCAAGGCCGACATGAGCACCTCGCTGCCCGCTGGCAGCGCGATCTGCTCGAGGTAGAGGTCGAGCCCGCTGCGCACGGACAGGCAGGCCAGGGCGTCGCCCGATCCGCCGTCGAACCAGCGCTCGATGCGCGCCGCCGCTTGCTCGCCGCTGACGCGGGACGTGCAGGCGGCGAATCCGGCCAGAAGGTCGGTCCACCCGATGTCGAAGCGCTTGCGCGAGTACATCGCTCCCAGGGCGGCGCGGGAGGACTGGAGCCCGCGTCAACGCGCGCCCATCCTAGCTTCGGAGCACCCCCCGCGATCCAGGGTCTCCCGACCTTACAGTGCACGGGCGTGTCCAGCCTGCCCCCCGCGCACAGTCCGGCCCCGCCGCGTGGATCCCCCACGCCGGCTGCGGCGGCGGTCGTCCCGCGCCGCGTCTGGCGCGGCACGACCTTCCTGGTCCTCGGACGGGTGTGGGGCTCCTTGTGCACGTTCGCAGCGCTCTGGCTCCTGGCGCGGCATCTGAGCCCCGACGGCTTCGGGCGCTACACCTTCTACCTGGCGGTCTTCGTGTTCCTGGACGCGCTGACCGACTTCGGCACGGGTCAGGTGGCCGTGCAGCGCACGGCTGCGGACGAATCGACGCTGCCCGAAGTGCTGGCCGGAGCACGGCGCGTGCGCTTCGTCGCGGCGTTGCTGGGCATCCTCCTCGTCGGCGGCGGCGCGCTCTGGATGCGCGAGCCGGGCGCGGGCTGGATCCTGCTCGCCAGCCTGTACCCCGTGACGCACGTGGCCGAGCTCTCGACCACCGTGTTGCGCAACCGGATCGCGTGGGGCATCCCGGTCGCGGTGCGCGCGTCCGGGGCCGCGCTGTCGCTCGCGTTCGTGCTGATCCTGCGCGCGCGCGGCGACGTCGAGCCGGCGCATTTCCTGTGCGCGGTCGCCGCCGGCAGCGCGATCGCGAACGGGATCCTGTTCCTGGCCTGTCGCGCGCACTTGCCGCGGCGCGAGCCGCGCGACGTGCCCTGGTCCACCATCCTGATGGCCGCCGCGCCGCTGGGCTTCGCGAGCTTGTGCCAGCAGGCCTACTTCTACGCCGACAACCTGTTCGTGCGCGCGCTGCGCGGCGAAGCGGAGCTGGGTGCGTACAACGTCGGCGTGCGCATCCTGTCCGTGCTGATCATGGTCGCGCTCTACGCTTCGCAGGCGTCGTTGCCTTGGCTCGCGCGCGAGCACGCCGCCGGCCGGCTGGGCGAGGCCGTCGCCCGGCTCGCGCAGCCGCTGTTCCTCGGCGCGGGCCTCGCGGCCGGACTCGCGGCGCCGTGGTCGCAGGAGCTGCTGGACTTGTTCGGCCCGCACGTCGCCGTCGCGGCGCCCAGCCTGCGCTGGCTGCTCGGCGCCGTCGCCGTCATCCACGTCGGCGCGGCGTTCACGACGGCGCTGGTCGCAGCCGGGCTGGCGCGGTCGATGCTGGGGATCGCGATCGTCGCGCTGGCCCTCAACCTCGTGGCGAATGCGGTGCTGATCCCGCGCATGGGCCTCGAGGGCGCGGGCGCGGCCACGCTCCTCACTGAAGTGGCAGTCGCGGCCGGAGCGGCGTTCGTTCTCGCGCGCAGCGGCGCGCGCATCGGCACGCGCGCGTGGGCCTGGCTGGGCGGGCCGGCAGGATTCGCGCTGGGGACGCTGATCTCCACGGCGCTGCGGAGGGCCTGAGGCGCGCGCCATGGAACGCGACGTCCGCATCGGCATCGACTACCGCACGGCGCTCGTGAACCGCGAAGGCATCGGGCGCGCGACGCGCGAGCTCGTGCGCGCGCTGCTCGCGCTGGACGACGGCCCCGAGCTGCGCCTGTTCGCCTGGACGCTGGCGCGCTCGGAGGTGACGCGCGGCGAGCTCGGCCTCTACGGCACGCGCGGCCACCTCGAGCGGCTGCGGTTCCCCTCGCGCTGGATCCCGCGGTTGTGCGCGTCGCTGGGGCGCGGCGCCGACGACCTGGCCGGTGGCTGCGATCTCTTCCACCACACGCAGACGCACGTCCTGCCCGTGCGCAGAGCGATCGAGACGGCGATCGTCTTCGACTGCATCTGGGCTCGACCAGGGTCGGGTCTCTCGGATGAGGCTGCGGCGCGCATGGCCGCCGGCGTGCGCGCCCAGGTCGCTCGCGCCGCGCGCGTGCTCGTGCCCAGCCGGTTCGTGGCCGAGGACGTGGCGCGCACGCTGGGCGTCGAGCGCGAACGCATCGACGTGGCCTGGCTGGGCTGCGATCACGTGCTGCGCGCGCCGCCGCCGGCGACGCAGCGGCCTGCAACGCCCTACATCCTGACCGTGTCGCGCGTCGACGCGCGCAAGAACCATCTGCGCATGCTGGCCGCGTTCGAGCGGCTCGCGCGCGAGGGCCTGCCCCAGCGCTGGATCGTGGCCGGGCCGCGCGGCCACGGCGACGAGGAGTTCCTGCGCGCGCGCGACGCTTCGCCCTTCCGCGATCGTGTCGAGCGGCGCGAGTTCGTGCCCGAGGGCGAGCTCGCGGCGCTCTACGCGCAGGCCGACCTGTTCCTGTTCGCGAGCCTGGACGAGGGTTTCGGACTGCCGCCGCTCGAGGCCGCGGCGCTGGGCGTGCCGGTCGTGGCCTCGTCGGGCGGATCGTTACCGGAAGTCCTGGGCGATGGCGCACTGTTGCCGGATCCGCTCGACACGGACGCGATCCACGCGGCGGCGCGTTCCGTGTTGCGCGATCCCGGCCTGGCGCGAGTCCTTGTCGCGCGCGGACGCGCGCGCGCGGCGGAGCTGACGTGGAAGAGCTGCGCGCGCGACACGCTGGCGTGTTGGAGCCGCGCGCTCGGACGGTGAGTCTCCCGCTGTTGTGGGACCTGGCGACGCTCGAAGGGTGGTTGCGAGGAGTGCCTCGGCCGTCGCTGACGCGTGCGGACGTCGACGTCGTGCGGGCGCCTCTGCAGGCGCGAGACGCGGTTCGCGTGAGTTGACTCGCAGCACTCCGCGCCGCAGCGGCTTGGCGAGAACTCTGCCCAATCGAATCACCTGGGGGGCAGGCTCGTCGGTTCTCCTGATCGATAGAGCTTGAGGATCGAACGGGATTGATCAGCGCCTTTCTCGCGACGGCCTGCGTGCGAGGCGAGCTCGCGCGCCAGTTCGACCCGCATCGCCGGAAATCTGCCCAATCGAATCGTGCCGCCAGCCTCCGACCACTTGCTCGATCGCGACGCCCTGCACCTCTGTGTCGACGTGCACGAGCCGCTGCCGGCGCGATCCGCAGTCAGGGTGGGTTGACGCTCGGTACCGTTGATCAGGTCCATCCGCATCGTTACCGATCGCGCGATTGACGCTTGTTTTTCTGTCTCGATGTGCAACCCGAGTCGCTGCCGATCGTTTCATGGGTAGGAGGAGTCGACGATGAAACGTGCGCAGCGCTTGAAGCAGACCGAGTTGGACTTTCCTCACCGTGGTGGACCGCGCTCCGGGGCGGGACGCAAGCGCATCGCACCGCGCCCCCTCGTTCCCCATCGCACGCGTGCACGAGTGAAGTCTCGGCATCCCGTGCACGTGACGATGCTGGTCGTCGAAGGCCTGCGCAGCTTGCGCAGCGCGTGCCCGTACAATGCCTTGCTCGAGGTGCTCAAGGCCGGTTGCGACCGGAACGGCTTCCGCCTCGTCGAGTACTCGGTCCAGACGAACCACGTGCATCTGATCTGCGAAGCCGATGACCGCGACGTGCTTTCGCGTGGCATCCAGGGCTTGGCCGTTCGGATGGTGAAGACGCTGAACCGAGTGATGGGTCGCACCGGCGGGCTCTTCGTGGATCGCTACCACGATCATGTGCTGCGCACGCCTCGCGAGGTGCGCAATGCCCTGGCCTACGTGCTCAACAACGCGGCGCGCCACGGCATCCATCACCTCGGTGGCGTCGATCCTTGCTCGTCCGCAGCGTAATTCCACGGGATTGCGACGGTCCTCTCGCCTCTGGCGCGTGCGCGCACCTGGCTTCTCACCGACGGCTGGAAGCGAGCGGGCCCGATTCCATTGGGGTGACGCCCGCGTTCGTCTAAACGTCTCGCTTCGGAGCGCGTGAAGCTGCTGGCCGCGTGCGATCAGGCGTCCGTCTACGAACCAACGACGAAGTGACCGCTCGGTACGCTAGCTGCCGCGCTGCGGCGCGCGCATCACTCCGCATCGGACTCGGACGCAATTGGGGCCGACGCGGCGCCACGGTTCGACGCATCGACGAATTCCTCCGACCCCGCGAGTCGTCGGATACTCGCGCCACCCCCCCCCACTTTTCCTGCGCCCGTACGGCTCTGGCCGCACTTGAATGGGCAGAGTTCCACCGAATCGGTGGCAACCCGCGAACCAACCGCTGTCAAGCCCGCGCCACGACCGGCTCGGCGACGACGCCGACACGATCCGGCGTCAAGCTCCGCAACCACACCCCCTGTGCACGGCTGCGCGATGGCCCGCCCGCGCCATATCGTCACCACGCCATCGCCGTCGTCGTCACACAGCACTTCGGTTGCAGCAGCAAGCGTGCGCGCAATCTGGCCGGCCCCACCCGTTCACTACGGCAGGATTTCGCTGCGGATCCGCTCCACGATCAACGCGCGCAGCATCGCATTCCCGCGCGGGGTGAAGTGGATCGCGTCCACGAAGTACGTTTCGGTCAGCCCGTCGAACATCCGCGACGCATCGAGGAAGTGCTCGCCCTCCGCAGCCAGCTGCAGGCCTGCGCGTCGCAGCCGCGGCAAGCCGTCGCGCGCGCCGATCAGCCAGGAGTCGTTCGGGTTCTGGATCCGCTGCTCCTCGGCGCTGACGGGCTTGGACCCCGCGTCGAAGAGCGCCGGCTGCAGCACGTGCAGGTACGCCAGGCCCCGGCTGTCGCACAGCGCGCGCATCGACCGCGAGCTCTCGATCCACACGCGTTCGGACGCGTCCAGGAGCGCCTCCGGCGAGGCATCGAAGTCGGGCCCGCCCACCTGACGGCGCGTGCGCTCGTCGGTCGAGGCGTTCTCCACGAGCGCGAGGCGCTGCTGCAGTTCGTTCCGGCGCACGCTCAAGGTCCGCAGGCGCGCCTCGGCCAGCGTGCCGATCGCGCAGCTGCGCTGGAGCCCGTTCTTCAGCACGCTGCGCACGATGCCGTACGACTCGTTGCGCAGCTTCCACAGCTCGGCGATCAGATCCATCCGCTCCGGCGACGGACTCGAGACCCCGGCGACGGACGACCCCCAGGACGGGCTCGTGGGCCAGGCCGGGTTGCAGCCCTTGCGGCCGTTCTCGACGCCGAACGCCATCTCGTTGAAGCCGTTCAGGTCGATCACCAGGTCGGGCCGATGGCCCAGCGACAGGTGCAGAGCGACGCGGTTCTGCTGTTGCGGCTGCTTGTGCGACGCGTGCGCGCCCTGCAGCACGACCACTCGCCGCCCGTCGAGACGCGGGTCGCGTCCCAGGTCCTGCGCCAGAGCCTCGCCTTCGGTCAGCGCGAAGAACGCGGCGACGGAGCCTCCGGTCAGGAGGATCGTGTAGTCGTCCGGCCGCACGTCCTGGCGGAAATGCGCGTAGACGCCGCCGAAATCGGGCTTCTCCTCGCTGGCGTAGTACGGATTCAGGATCGGACGCTGCGTGCCGGCCGGCAGCGCCGTGCCGACGGTCGCGGTCGCGAAGGCCTCGGTCGGCACCAGGAGGGACCGCAGGCTGCGCGCCGTCGCCTGCGCGTCGTACGGCTTGCCGCTCGTCCACAGCCACACGCGCGCGGATACCTCCGCCATGGGCAAGCCCAGCAGCAGCGCGCCGACGATGATCGCGATCCGTCCGCGGGGCGTTCGTCGGCGCGCTGCAGGAATCGGCGTGGCAGGATCGGTCATTGCACGTCCTCGGAAGCGCCGCGCGACACGACGCGCCGGCGGTCGCGCGTGGATCGTTCAGCGCGGCTGCACATCCGCGAGGATCCTCCGTACGATGAGCGCGCGCAGCATCGCGTTGCCGGGCGGCGAGAAGTGGACCGGATCCTGGTAGAGCTGCTCGGTGACGCCCTCGAACACCCGCGACGCGTCCAGGAACTGCTCGCCGCCGGCCGCGAGCTCCTGGCCGACGCGACGCATCTGCGGGTAGGCGACGCTCGCCCCGACCAACCAGGCCGGATCCGGATTCTCGATCTTCTGCTCGTCCGGGCTCATGGGCTTGGAGCCCGTGTCGAAGAGCGCCGGCTGCAGGACGTGCAGGTACCCGATGTCGCGGCTCTCGCACAAGGCGCGCAGCGACCGCGAGCTCTCGCTCCAGATGCGCACGGCGATCTCGACGAGCGCGGTCGTCTCCCGCTCGTAGTCCGGGCCACCGACCTGGCGGCGCATGCGCTCGTCGGTGGTGACGCTCTCGAGGCGCCCGATGCGCTTCTGCAAATCGACCCGGCGCCGGCTCAGCGCGTGCAGCCGCGCGACGGCCAGGCGACCGAACAGGCAGCTGTGCTGGAGCCCGAGGTTCAGCGTCCCCTGCAGGATGCCGTGGGCGGCGTTGCGCACATCCCAGAGCTCGACCATCAGGTCCATGCGCTCGGGCGATCCCGTCGTGATGCCGCTGACGACCGAGCCCCACACCGGGCTCGCGGGCCAGGCCGGATTCGTGATGCCCATGCCGTTCTCGATCGCGATCGCCGACTCGTTGAAGCCGTCCAGGTTGACGACGAGGTCGGGCCGGTAGCCGAGCGAGAGGAGCAGAGCGACGCGCGTCAGCTGCTGCGGCTGCTTGTGTGCGGCGTGCCCGCCGCACAGGACGATCACGCGGTGCTGCGCGAGGCGCGGGTCTCGAGCGAGCTCCTGGGCGATCGCCTCGGACTCCGTCATCCCGAAAAACGCGGCGACCGATCCGCCGACGATGAGCACCGTGTAGTCGCCCGGCCGTGCGTCGTTGCGGAAGTGCGCGAGCACGCCGCCCGAGTCGTGCTGCTCTTCGCTCGCGTAGTACGGGTTCAGGATCGGACGACGCGTGCCCTCCGGCAGCGTGCTGCCAATCGTTCCGGGCACGAAGGCCGCGATCGGCGACGACAGGGACTGCAGGTACCGCGTCGTCGCCTGCGCGTCGTACGGCTTGCCGCGCGCCCACAGCCATGCGCGCAACCCGCCTTCCGCGAAGAGGAGCCCCGCGAGCGCGGCGACGGCGACGATCGCGGCCCTCTTGGACGACCGCGCGAGGCGCGATCGGCGCGGGGGGTCGCTCGGATCGGTCACGGCGCGTCGTCCCCGACGCGGCGCCGGATAGCATCCTCGTCGATCTGGTGCGGATCCCAGAGCGAGCGCCCTTCCATGCCGCCCGCCACGGTGATCACCTCGCCGCTGACGTGCCGCGCCGCGGCGGGCGAAGCCAGGAACAGCGCGGCGCGCGCGACGTCCTGCGCGCGGCCGAGCTGGCGCAGCGGCATCGTGCGCACGACGCGCTCGATGACGCCCGCCTGCTGCAGCGCGGACCGCGCCATGTGCGTGACGGTCCAGCCGGGCTCGATCAGGTTCACGCGCGCGTAGGGATCGAGCTCGACGATCTCGTTCTTCAGGGAGCGCAGCAGCCCGTACAGGCCGGCCTTGCCGGCGGCGTACTCGGCGTGCCCCTTCTCGCCGAAGCGTCCAGCGGTCGAGCCGATCATCAGGAAGCACGCGCCCGCGCCGTCGGCGCGCGGTCCTTGAGCGGCCAAGGTCCGCATGAAGGCCCGCGCGGTCCAGATCGTGCCCAGGAGGTTCGTCCCGATGTTGTCGCGGATGCGCTCGACCGGCGCCTCGTGCAGCAGCGCGAACTCGGGCGTCCAGCGCCCGGCGTTGGCGATGCACACGTCCACGCGCCCGAAGTGCGCGCGCGCGGCGTCGAACGCGGCCTGCATCGCAACCGGGTCCGTCGTGTCGGCGCGCAGAGCGATCGCGTCGGTCGTGCGGCTCGCCGCGAGCCAGCGCTCCAGCTCGCCGAACTGCGCGTTGCCGCTCAGCGCCAGCCGCGCGCCCTCGGCCGCAAACGCTTCGGCCAGCGCGCGGCCGATGCCGCCCGACGCTCCCGTGACGAAGACGACCTTGCCGCGGAGCTCGAGTTCCATGCGCGCGTGGTCAGGGCCGTCGGAGGATTACGGACGCGGGGCTTCGGGCGTCGCCGCGGCGGGAGCCGGCTCGGGAGCGGGTGCGGGATCGGGCGCGCCCGAGTACACGTCGATCAGCACGACGCCGGCCTTGGACAGATCGGGCTGCACGACGACGACGTAGCTGTCCTTGCCGGCGGCGACGCGCACGCTGGCGTGCATCCCCGAGCCCAGGTCGAGGTCGTGCGTACCCTCCGGAACCTCGAGTCGCGCGATCTGGAAACGCGCCGGCAGCGCAGTCCAGTTGCGCGTGTCGGCCTTCTCGCCGATCGTGAGCGCCAGGTTCGTCAGCGCGCCCAGGAGCAGTCCGACGCCCGGGTCGCTGTTGCTGTGGTCCGCTGCATCCTGCGCCGCTTTGGCCGCGACCGCCTTCACCGTCCGCCGGATCGCCGCGCGCGCCAGGATCCAGGGCAGGTTGGCCTCGACCTGCTGCGCGGCGACGGCGCCCACGTCGAGCAACGTGGACGTCGTGCCCAGCACCTGGCCACCGGCGCGGATCTCGAGCTCGGCGGCGTACATGTCCGGGCAGAACACGACCGGAACCGGGATCTCCATCTGCCCCAGGGTGCCGACGTTTTCGCCGATCACGATGCTGCCGATGTTCGCCAGGAACATTGCGCTGTCGGTCATGGGCGAGCGCCCCTGCACGAGCCGCGGACCGCGTCCTGCGAGCCGGATCACGTGCACGACGCCGTGGTGCGGCGCGGCGTAGACGCCGTTCGTCGTGCGCTCGCAGGCGTCGACGACGACCGGCACGGCGCCACCCCAGTCGCGCGCGCGCTCGTAGGCCTTGAACGCCTCGCTGGAGTAGCCCTCGCGCTCGCGCACGAGGCCCTCGACATACGCGCCGAGGGCCACGCGCTGGTACAGCTTGCGCGGGTTGTAGCCGTTGCCCTCGCCGTCGACGTCCTCGCCGAACGTGCTGCCGAGGATCCGCTCCTGCACCTCGCTGACCTGCAGCGCATAGGCGTACGCGTCCTGGCCGCCCTCGAGCAGGTCGACCAGCGCTAGGAGCGCGGGCGTCAGCACGTGCTCGTAGTCGGCGCCGCGGTACTCGAGGGCCGTGTCGTCCTTCACGCCGGCCAGCAGCCAGCCCTTGATGTCGGAGTCGGTGTAGCGCGTCTCGAGCGCGTCGCGACAGCGCCGCATCAAGTCGATCGTCGCGTCCGTGTCGTTCGACGCGAGGCGCGTCATCGCCTTCTCGAGCAGGAACAGGAACGTGTCGCCGCGCGCCGGCACGATCGTCTCGTCCAGCCCACGCGACGAGGAGACAAGGGCCGGCTCGACACCGGCCTCCTCCGCGACGAGCTTGTCGATCTCCTCCTCCGCGCGCCCGAATTCGGCCGCGCCCCACGCGTCGGCGAAGGGCGCGATCCGCTGGTCGGGAGCCTTGCAGCCCGCCGCCGCGACGACCAGCGCCGCCGCCGCCAGCCAGCGCGGGCGGGAGTGGAGAGACCTCGGGATGGCCATGGGCCTCGCGGCGCTATTTCTTGTACTCGATCTCCGAGCTGTCGCTGACCTTGGCGAGGATCGTGCCGGTGTGGGCGTCGATCATCTCCAAAGAGAGCGTGTAGCGGCGTTCCTTCGTGTCGCGCGAGAACCAGCCACCGCTGCTCTCCGAAGTCTGGGTCGTGTTCGTGCCGTACACGAGCACGTCCGGCGCGTTCGAATCGCGCCCCATGACGCCGATGAACGCGTCGCGATTCTTGGCAATGAAGAGATCGCTGAAATCGCGCAGGCCGACTTCCTGGCTGGCGCGGTCCACAGCCTTGCGCGACAGGACCGTGAACGGCCCGGAGTTCACGAGGATCAACTCGATCTGGTCGTAGATCGCGGGCAGCTGGTCGCGCAGTTCCTCGGAACCCTTCGTCTCGATGCCGAAGAACGCGACTTTGTACGGGCCTTGTGCGCGAGCTTGCATGCCGGCTTGTGCCACGAGCTTCGTCGTGGACTGCTGTACGAGCTCGTCGTACGTGAGAGTGCCGGCGCGCTTGTCGCCGACGAGCTGGTCTTCGCCCTCCGCCTTGACGCGGCCGGTGGAGCCGCACGCGGCGACGACGGCTGCGAGCGCGAGAGGGACGAGCAGGACGTGGTTCTTCTTCATGTCTCTTCTTTCGAGGGGATGGGTACGGGTGGCGCGCACGCGCCGCGCGCGGTTCCGCGCGGCGCCACTAAGTTCTGGGAGACCGTACGATCGATCTTCACGGTCTCCTTCAGCGGCCGAGCGCGCGCTCGAGTTCGTTGACGAGGGCCGGCGCGATGGGCGCCGCAGCGCCTCCGGACAGGGAGCCGTTGGCCAGCTCGTAGGCGTCGACGCGGATCTGGTACGTGTCGCCGATCCGCTCGAGCCGCGACGCGACGACGAGGCCGACGCCGGCGGCGCGCAGTGCGTCGCGTGCCGCGAAGCTCTTGGAGAGCCCGCCCTGCGACAGCTCGCCGTCGATCAGCGCGCGGTCGACCGGGCCGACCGCGGCGAGGTCGTTCACCGCGCGTCCCGAGGGCGCGGTGCGGGTGCGCAGCGCGTCGGCCAGCTGCGCGCCGAAGCTCTGCGCGAAGCGCGCCGCCGACGTCGCCTGGTACGCCGTGCCGAGCTTCGTCATGTGCGCTTCAGCGGCCTGGAAGCTCGGGTACTCCGTGCCGTCCAGGACGATCGTGCCAGACGAGTCGAGGTGCGTGTTCGCGGCGCGCGCCTCGTCGGCGCGGCGCGAGATCTCGCTCGCGAACGCGCCCTGCGCCGAGCGCAAGGTCGCAAGCTGCGGCACGAACGCCGCCACGTCGAGCGGCGCGACGTAGATCGAGCCTTCGAGCTTCGCCGGATCGATCTTGCTGGCCAGCGCCGACGCCAGGTCGTCCGAGAGGCGCTGCAGCTCCGCCGCGAGACCAGGCTTCCCGCTCGGCATCGCGTAGCGCGAATCCTCGGCCCACGAGCTCTCGGTCTGCGCCAGGTCCCACGCTTGCTGGTACGACGTGTCGTCGCTCGGGATCTCCCAGCGCGTCGACGTCGCGATGCGCCGCCCGGGCACGTCGTAGGCCTGCAGTTCGCACGTCAGGACGTCGCGGTCGAGCGCGCCGACGCGATCGCGGCGCTTGATCGTGCCGAAAACGACGACGTCCGCGCCCAGGCGCTGCGCGCTGGCGGACACCTGCTCGATGGTCAGGAAGGACGAGCGCGCGACGTTGGCCTGCGCCAGGCGCAAGCCGACGTCCTGGGTCGCGAAAGCCTCGCCGCCGAAGCCCTGCTCGCGCAGGCTGCGTGCGACGGCGTCGGCGGTGCCCACGCCCATCTCGGACACCCACGGCTTGTTCGTGCGCATGTCGTAGGTCACGAGCGGCAGGCAGGCGACGCTGGCCGGACGCGGATTCAGGTTCATCACGGTGTCCGAGAACCGCGCGACCGGCTCGGCGGCGGGGTCCTTCTGGCCCGGTCCCCAGACATCGGCCGTGCGCGGACCGGCGTCGATCCTCTGCTGCGCGTGGTCGGTGGTCTCGACGCGCGAGGAATAGGTGTCCTTGCCCCCGAAGACCTCCGTCTGGCATCCGGCCAGCCCGAGGATGACGACGGCGCCGAGCGGGACGTTCGTGAGCGTGCTGCGAACCGTCATGAGAAAGCGTCGAGCAGACTGTTGGTGGACGGGGAGAGGTCGGCTCGGAGCGCGCCGCGAGTATACGGCCCGCAACGTCGCGGGGCACGCGCGTTCCTCACCCGCACGACACGTCGCAACGGGTGCTGTAGAGGACGTTTCCGCCGCCCAGATCGCTGATTCCGTCCGAGACCAGCGCGTTCACGCCCACGCCTTCGGGCACGTCGGCGCCACGCGGCAGACCGTCCACGCGCACGATTCCGGCCGGGACCGCGGCGTCGGTCGCGGCCAGCAGCGTGATCGAAGCGCGGCGGTTCGAGAGCCGCACGGGCTCGGCCTCGGAGAGGCCCAGTCGCGACAGGTCGGCCGGGTTCAGGAACGCGCGCGGCGGGCCGGCCTTGTGCACATGGCGCGCACTGTGCGCGAACGTCGAGTTGTGCGTGTGCACGGAAGGCGCGCAGACGAGCTGGAACGCGCCGGGCTCATCGGCGGACGCGTCGTCCACCCAGCTCGGCAAGCGCGTCGAGCCGGCGCGCTCGGCCGCGTCGCTGGCCAGCTCGATACGGCCACTGGGCGTCCCCCAGCCTTCGAAGTGGCGCGGAGCGAGCTTCACGGGCTCACCGCGCTGCACGCGCACCAGCTCGTCGGGCGTGAAGCGCTCGCGGGACGCGTCGAGCAGTTCGTCGCACAAGCTCTCGGCCGTGACGTCCCACGTCGCGCGCGGCAGCCCGAGCCGGTGCGCGATCGCGGCGAACGTGTCGACGTTCGAGCGCGTTTCGCCCGCCGGCCGCGCCGCGGCGCGCGAGTGCTGCACGCATCGGTGGCCGTAGCTGCGGTACACGTCGGCGTGCTCGACGAAGGTCGTGGCCGGCAGGACGACGTCGGCCAGCGCCGCCGTCTCGGTCAGGAAATGGTCGTGGACGACAGTGAAGAGGTCCTCGCGCGCGAAACCGCGCCGGAAACGCGCGCTGGCCGGCAGTGTGACCGCCGGATCGTGGCACCACACGAACACGGCCCCGAAACGGCCGTCATCGAGCAGCGGACCGAGTCCGACTTGGCTGACGGCCTCGCTCGGCGCATCGGCTGGCCGAAGGTCGGGCCGATGCACGACATCCTCGGCCAGGCCGAAGTGCGCGTAGCTCTCGAAGTGCACGCGGTCGCCGTGGCCCAGCACGGCCGCGAGCGCGCACACCGAGCGCATCGAGTTGCCGCCGTTGCGCCGGCGCGCCCAGCCGACGCCGGTCTTCACGAACGGTGCACGAGCGGTGCACACGAGGCGCTCGAGCGCCTCGATCGTCGCCGTCTCGAGGCCGGTGATGCGGGCCGTCTCGCCCATGTCGTGACGCGCGCGCGCATGCGCCTCGAACTCGGCCGCGCCCAGGCACTCGGCCGCGAGGTACGCGCGGTCGACGGCGCCGCGCTCGAACGCGATCCGGCACAGGCGCAGCGCGAGCTGTGCGTCGCTGCCAGGGCGGATCACGAGGCCGAGGCCGCCGCGGCGCTCGACGTCCTTCAGTGTGTCCGTGCGCCACACGTCGATCGCGACGACGGGCACACCGCGTTCCTGCAGACGCTTCACGCGCGGCTGCAGGTGCTGCACGGTGCGCGCGATGTCGCAGCCCCACAGGAGCAGCAGGTCGCAGCCCTCCACCTCGTCGAGGTCGGGCCCGAGCACGCGCCCCAGCACGCTTTGGTAGCCGGCGTCGGCCGTCGCGTCGCAGATGCCGCCGTCGTGCAGCGTCGCGCCCAGGGCGTTCATCACGCGCAGCGGGAACTTGCGTTGCACGAGGCCCATCGAGCCGCCGTACGACAGCGCCAATACGTCGCGGCCGGCCAGCGGGCCGACTTGCTCGGCGATGCGGTCGAGCGCCGCCTCCCACGTGGCGCGCACGAGCTGGCCGCGCTCGCGCAACAGCGGGTGCAGCAAGCGGTTCGGCGCGCGCACCACCTCGCCGTACAGCGCCGTCTTGCCGCACAGGACGCCGCGCGACCAGGGATGGAGCGGATTGCCGCGCAGCGCGGCGAAACGCCCCTCCGCGTCGGTCTCGATGACGATGCCGCACGCGTCGGGGCAGTCGAGCGGGCACGTCGTCGCGCTCGAGCGCGTGCTGGGCAGCGACGTCGTGTGCGTCGTCGTGCGACTCGGAGTCGTCACGGCACTTCCTCGTCGACCGACGCGGGGCGGCGGCGTGCGTACGTGCGCCGCAGGTCGGCCAGGAGTCCGTACCGCACGATCTCGAGCCGGTGATCGGGCCCGAAGAGCAGCATGTAGCCGCGCGTGCGCGCCCGCGACTCGGTGTACGCGAGCGACGCCGAGGCGTATTCGGTGACCGGCACGCTGACGTCCACGTTCCACTCCGCGCTGCGCAACCCGCCGTAGGCCAGCACCGGCGCGCCGGCCGGTCCCTCCCACACGTCGAGCGGCGCGCCCATCCCGGCCAGCACGTCCGTGAGCACCGTCTGGCCCGGAACGAACGTGGCGACGACGGAATCGTCCGGCACGCGCTCGATCAGCTCGCGCTCGTACTGGAAGCTGACGCAGCTCGCGCCAAGAAAGGCGCAAGCGAGCGCCACCGCTCGTAGCCCAGCGCCGGGAGAGAGCCGGCGGCTCAATCCTCTTCCTCCCACGGCATGTCGTAGCGCGTGTCGGCCGCTTCCAGCGTCGTGGCCACGTGGCGCAGGACGTCGGCTTCGTCGAAAAAGAGCCAGCAGCGGTCGGAGCGCCGGTCCGTGTTCAGGAAGCTCACGATGATCACCGTGAAACCGGCGGTCTTCTCGGTCGTGAAGTCGTAGCGCCACGCGCTGCGCTTGCCGAGCTGCACGACCTCCGCCGGCGCACCCAGCGTGTTGGCGACGTCGGTCGCCGTGCTCGTGCCGACCTGGAGCGCGTCGATGCGCTGCTTCTCGAGCGGCTCGTTGATGCGGTCGCGCGACATGAAGCAACCGGTGAGGAGGAGGGCCGCGGCCGCGGCGACGACGAGGGTTCGCATCGCACGATCCTATCCTCCCGGTCGGGACGAGAATCGGTCTCGCCTCGTGGGGCGCTGCGTGCGAGGCGCAGCAAACCGATGTGGACCAGAGGATGGCGCGCCTCGCGCGCGATGCCGGCCACACCGAGGAGGCGACGGCGAGCGTCGCGCGCGGCCGCGAGCGCGGCTGGACGACGGAGCTCGGACGGGACGTGATGCGTGCGGTGGGTTGGTCGGAACCAGCGTTCAGGTTGTGAGGACGCGGCGATCGGCGAGCGGAAATCTTTCCTGCCGAATCAAGTGCGGCACGGCGCTCGCAGCGACACGCGCGAGATGCCCGACACTGCGGCGTTCTCCTTTCAGGGCACGAGCGCGATCCAGGGCGGAGCCGGCGCCGTGTTCCGCGACGGCTTGCGCTGCGAGGCGGCGGGTCCCGCGCGTCAGGGCCGCTCGGCAGTCAGGCCCTGGCCGTCATACCAGAGCGCCCGCGTGCTGGATGCCTCGTTGAACAGGTCGACCATCGGTTGCACGTGGTCGGGTTTCCAGTCCCACTGGTCCGTGTTCGTGCGAAACGGACGGGTGTGCACCAGGATGGCGCGCGACCCGGCCTGGGCGTGGAAGAAGTGGGACCCGCCCCAGTTGAAGAAGGGCACGTCCTCCTCCGCGCCGACCATGTCCGGCACCCCGACGATCATGAGGGTCACGTCGCTGCCGGCGGCACGAGCGTCCGCGGCGAGGCGCAAGGCCAGCGCGCCCGCGCGGCGGATCTCGAGCGCGTCGACGACGGCGTCGTACGCCCAGAACGCGCCCAGCACGACCACGGCCGCGACACGCGCGCGCGTCCGCGCCCACGCGACCAACGCGAGCACCGCGAACGCGGACGCGAGGCACGCATAGCGCTGCACGAAACCCGCGCCGATCACCGCGAGCCCCAGGTCGAGTGCGATCGCGACGACCGCGAAACGCGCCAGACCGCCGCGTTTCAGGCCGATCACGAACGGCGCGAGCACGACGAGCACCGCGACGCCGGCCGCGATCCAGCCCAGCGTGCCGCGGTGGCCGCGCAAGCCCTCGACGCCGATCTCGCGCAGCGCTTCCGGCGCCAGCGCGAACAGCGCCTTCGCGGCGTTCGCGGGCAAGGCGGCCAACGACTTGACCTCGTGGTGCCTCCCCGGCCGCAGGAAGACGAGGTTCACCGCGTACAGGACGCTCGCCGCGCACGCGGCGAGGACGATCGGATCGCGCAGCGCCGCGGCCGCCCTGTGCAGACCGTCGCGCACGTCGCGCGCGCCGACGCACGCCGCCCAGGCCAGCACGATCGCGGGCAGGAGGAGCGCGCTCTCGTGGAAGGCCAACGCGATCACGAAGGTCACGAGTGCGAGGCACCCGCTCGCCGGGCTGCGTGTCTGGAGCCGGCGCACGAAGCACGCGACCGCCACGAGCTCGAGCGCAACGCGCCCCGGGCTACCGATCGCAGCGGGCCACGCCAGCATCTTGACGTTCGGGAAGACCGCGAAGAGGAGCAGCGCCGCGCAACCCTGCCCGCGCGACAACCCCGCCGCGCGCGCCAACGCGTACACCGCCCAGCACGCGACGGCGTGCAACGCGAACGCGAACGCACGTGCCAGAGCCGGCAACGTCGCACCGGCGTGGTCGAGCCCGCCATGGGCCAAGAGCCAGAAGTATGCGTGCTGCAGAGGCCGCCAGGGCTCGAGGTCCTGAGCGAACGCGCCGGCGAGAGCGGTGACCTCCCCCATCTTCGCCAGGTGCGTCCAATCCTCCGACAGAAACGGCACGCGCGCGACAAGCACGAAGATCAGCGCCAGGAAGCCGACTGCCGCGCCGACCGCGAGCGCGCACCACGTCCTCCCGCGGATCCCGGGCACGCGATCGGGATCGGAAGGGAAGGTGGGCACGACCGGCGGTAGCGTAGCGACCCCGATGCGCCTGGGCCTCGACGTCTCGCCGCTCCATCGTCCGCATTCGCGCGGCATCGTGCGCGTCGTGGCCGGCCTGGCCGATGCGCTCGAGCGGCGCGGGCGCGTCGAAATCGTGCGCCTCGCGCCCGAGCCCGGCGCGCACTCCGCGCGCTGGCGACAGGTCGATCTGCCGCGCACGGAAGCGCGCCTCGGGCTGGCCGGGATCCACTCGTGCCTCTCGGCCTTCGCGCTCTCCGGGCGCGGCCAGCGCGTGCAGACGATCCACGAGCTGCCCTGGTTGCACGGCGTCGACGAGAACGCCGGCTGGCGCCACCGCATCTGGGCGCGCATCGGGCCGCGACGCGCGGACCTCGTGCTGACCGCGACGGAGGCCACGGCGCGCGACGTGCGCGCGTACTCGGGCGCCAGCGCGCGCCGCGTGCGCGTCGTGCCCTGGGGGATCGACGACGTGTTCCGCGGCGTCGCCGGCAACACTGGCGGCTTCGAAGCGGACGACGAAGCCGTCGACGATCGCCTGCTGGCGCGCGCGGGTCTCACGCGCCGCAGCTACGTGCTGTGCGCCGGCGGCGGGCGGCGCAAGAAACGCGCGGAGGCCGCGCAGCGCGGCGCCGTCGAGCTCGCGCGACGCGGCGGTCCCAGCCTCGCGATCGCCGTGACCGGTCCCGTCGACGCGTCGACCGCGGCGGCGGGCGGCGTGCGCTTCCTGGGCGAGCTCGCGGACGTCGAGCTCGCGGCACTCTACCGCAACGCTGCGGCCGTCGCGGTGCTCGCGCGATCCGAGGGTTTCGGGCTGCCCGCACTGGAGGCCCTGGCGTGCGGCACGCCCGTGCTCGTGCCGCGCGAGAGCGCGCAGGCCGAGGTCGCGGGCGACGCCGGCATCGCCGTCGACGCGGACGATGCCGCGTCGGTGGCAGAGGGCATGGCGCGCGCGCTGGTCGTCGACTCGCACGAGCGCGCACTGGGCGTCGCCCGCGCGGCCGAGTTCACGTGGGACCGGAGCGCCGCGCTGGTCGAAGCCGCCTGGATGGAGCTCACGTCGTGAAGGCTCCGCGCGTGCTCGTGAGCGGCGTCGTGCTGGGCCAGCCGGCCGGCGGCGTGCGGCGCCACAACGCCGAGCTCCTGCCGCGCGTCGCGCGCCTTCTGGCGGAACGCGGCGGCGGGCTGGCGGTGCTCGAAGGGCGCGAGCCGGTCGCTTTCGCGCTGCCCGAGCCGATCGAGCGCATCGCCAGCTCGGTCGCGGCCGGTCCGCCGATCGCGCGCGCCGCGGCCGAGGGTCACGCGCTGCGCACGGCGATCGCCGACGCCGCTCGCCGCGGCCGGCCCTTCGACCTGTTGCACACGGCGCACTTCCCGGTGCCACACGGCATTCCGATCCCGTTCACTTTGACGATCCACGACCTGCGCAGCTTGAGCTTGCGCGGCGCGCCCCTGCCGCGGCGCATCCTGGCTGGCCCGGTGATCGGCGGAGCGGCGCGGCGTGCGGCGCGAGTCTTCACAGTCAGCGCGGCGACCGCGCGCGACATTGCCGAGCGACTGCGCGTGCCGGACGCGTGCGTGATCGGGAACGGCGGCGACCACTTCCAGCCGCTTGCCCGCTGCGTGCAGGCCGGTGCCCCGCTCGTGCACGTGGGTCACCTCGAGCCGCGCAAGAACGTGGATCTCCTGCTGCACGCGCTGGCACGCGACGCGGCGCTGCCGCGACTTGACTTGTGGGGTTCCGCGAAGGGCGACGAGGCCGATCGGCTCGCCGCGCTGGCGCGCGAGCTGGGCGTCGCCGACCGCGTGCGCTTTCGCGGGGCGTACGACGACGCCGACCTGCCGGCGATCTTGAGCGGCTGCGCGGCCGTCGTGCTGCCGTCGCGCCTCGAGGGTTTTGGCATCGCCGTCCTCGAGGCGCAGCGCGCTCTCGCGCCGCTCGCGATCGCGGACGCCGGCGCGCTGCCCGAGGTGGCCGGTCCGGACGCGCCACGCTTCGATCCCGACGACGCGGTCGGCTGTGCGGCCGCGATCCGCGCCGCGCTGACGCGCTCCGAGAGTGAGCTGCGCAGCGACGCAGTGCGGGCTGCAGCACACACGTGGGATCGGGCCGCGTGGTCATGGTTCGAAGGCTGGCTCGCGATCGGATACGATGTGTCGCGATGAACATCACCATCCTCTACTGCACGGCTTGAGGGTATGAGCGCCGCGCGGCGAGTCTCGCTGCGAAGATCAAGGACGAGCTGGATCTCGACGTCGAGATCCGCAAGGGTGCCAGCGGCCAGTTCGACGTCGTTGCCGACGGCCATGTCGTCGCGAGCAAGTCGGGCGGCCTGCTCGCCAAGCTGCTGGGCGGCGGCTGGCCCGATCCCGACGAGGTCGTGAAGATCCTCCACCGGCGCGCGAGCGCGGCTGGCCCGGCCTAGCGGACGGTGTCGAAGAGCGACGCGCAGGCAGCGCAGGCGCGGGTGTACCCTGGCCGCCGAACACGTCGTTCGCAGCCTTCGAGCCTGCGCTCGCGCTTCCAGGAGCGGCAAACCGAGTGGCCTCGCACACACTGGTGACCGCGCTCGACGCGGCCGAGACGACGCGGCTCGGTCGGACGATCCGGCCCCTGGCCGAGGCGCATCCGTCGCTGTCGGGCGTGTTCGCGCTCGTGGAAGGCCGCGACGCGTTCGCGGCGCGCGTGCTGCTGGCCGACGCGGCCGAGCGCACGCTCGACGTCCAGTACTACATCTGGCGCAACGACATGTCGGGGAAGCTCCTGCTCGGGGCGTTGCGACGCGCCGCCGACCGCGGCGTGCGCGTGCGCCTCCTGCTCGACGACAACAGCACGTCCGGCCTCGACGCTCTGCTCGCGACCATCGACGCGCATCCCGCGATCGAGGTGCGGCTGTTCAACCCGTACGGTCTGCGACGCTGGCGGCTGCTGTCGCTGGTGACCGACTTCGCGCGGCTCAACCGGCGCATGCACAACAAGTCGTTCACGGCCGACGGCCAGGCCACGATCCTGGGCGGGCGCAACGTCGGCGACGAGTACTTCGGGGCGCACGAGGACCTCTCGTTCGCCGACCTCGACGTGATGGCCGTCGGCCCGGTCGCGCAGGACGTCGAGCGGGACTTCGAGCGCTACTGGACGGACGAATCGGCGCACCCGGTCGAGCGTCTGCTGTCGCGCGCCGATCCGGCTTCGATCGCGGCGCTCGAGGCTTCCGCCGGGCTCATCGAGCGCGACCCGGCCGCCCGCGCGTACGTCGAGGCGCTCTCGAGCTCGTCGTTCGTGCACGACCTCGTCGCCTGCCGCCTGCCGTTCGAATGGGCGGCCGTGCGGCTCGTCAGCGACGATCCGGCGAAAGCGCGCGGCCGCGCCGCGGAGAACGACTGGATGTGGCCGCGGCTCGAGCAGATCGTCGGCCGGCCGGAGCGCGAGCTGCAATTGATCTCGGCCTACTTCGTGCCCGGGGAGTCCGGCGTCGAGCGCCTCGTGGACCTGGCCCGCCGGGGTGTCGCGATCACGGTGCTGACGAACTCGCTCGAGGCCACCGACGTGCCCGCCGTCCACGCCGGCTACGCCAAGCGCCGCAAGGCGCTGCTCGAGGGCGGCATCACGTTGCTCGAGATGCGGCGCTCCCTCTCGGGACCGGCGCCCAAGGGCCGCGGGAAGATGGGCAGCTCGAGCACGAGCCTGCACGCCAAGACGTTCTCGGTCGACGGCGCGCGCGTGTTCATCGGGTCGTTCAACTTCGATCCGCGCTCCGCGCGCCTCAACACGGAGATGGGCCTCGTGATCGACAGCCCTGAGCTCGCGAGCAGGCTGGCCGGCTGGCTCGCTCGCGAGACGCCCGACCGCGCGTACCAGGTGCAGCTGGGTGCGAACGGGAAGCTGCAGTGGGTCGAGCGCCGCGCCGGAGTCGAGATCGTGCAGGATCGGGAGCCGGGCTCGACCTTCGCGCGGCGCGTCGCCTTGTCCGTGCTCTCGCGGCTGCCGATCGAGTGGTTGTTGTGAGGCGGCCCCGCTAGCGATCCGACCCGTCCTCGACGGTGTCGGGCGGCGCGATCTGCGCCTTGGCCGCGTTCGCGGCCCGGTACGCGACCCACCCCAGTCCGACGGCGGCGGCGATCAGCAAGACGACCACCAGCGCGCGCAACCACGTCGGCTGCTGGCCGAAGTCCTGCTTCAGGAGCCCCTCGCGCTGCTCGACCTTGCTGTACTGCAGCACGCCGCGCGCATCCGTCGAGCGCACGGCCGGTGCCAGACCGGCCGCGGCCATCTTGCGCGCGCGCGCGTCGACCGCGGCGGAGCGAGGCGCGGCGACCGGCGCGGCACGTGAGGCCTCGACCGGCGTCGACGGCGCGGCGGAGGCCGACGGCTCGCGGGCCGCGCGCGCGGCCGGGGCCGGAGCGGACCAGTCGCCCTCGAGCTCGATCTCGCCGCCGGCCTCCTCGCTCGAGCGCGTCGAGTGCCCCATGGGCCGGAAGTGCATCTCGGGCGCGGACCCCGCAGGGACCTCGGCGGCTGCCCGAGGCAGCGAGTCCGGCGCGATCACCGGCGCAGCCCTCTCGTCGCGGAATCGCAGCAGGACCTCGCCCAGCCGGAACTCGTCGCCGTCCGCCAGGTCGCTTGCCGGGACGCGCTCGCGCCCCACGAAGAGCCCGTTGCGCGAGCCCACGTCGACGACACGCCAGCCCGTGGCCGTGTGCTCGAGCCGCGCGTGCGCGCGACTGACGGACGCGTCGTGCAGAGGGACAGCGCACTCGGCCGCGCGTCCGAACGTCGCGCCGGCGGCGACATCGAAGGTACGGCCGAGTTCGGGGCCCGACAGGACGTAGATGCGCGGCAAGGGTCGGATACGGTACACGCTGTCTCCAGCCGCCGACCAGCGCATGCACCCGCACGTTCCCGAGCCCTTGGATTCCCTCGCGCGCCGCTCCCGGCCCGAGGGCCATCTGCTCCGCCGCTTGCGGCGCCACAAGATCAGTGAGCCCGTACGATCGGTTCTCTACGGGCTCCGCCGCTTGCGGCGCCACAAGATCAGTGAGCCCGTACGATCGGTTCTCTACGGGCTCCGCCGCTTGCGGCGCCACAAGATCAGCGAGCCCGTACGATCGGTTTCCTACGGGCTCCGCCGCTTGCGGCGCCACAAGATCAGCGAGCCCGTACGATCGGTTTCCTACGGGCTCCGAGCGTGCGCGTGATCGGGTACTTCCTGCTGACCGGCGTCGCGCTCTACCTGCTCGTCTGCTTCGCCGCGTGGCTCTTCCAGGACCGCCTCGTGTGGTACCCCGGGCCCGCGCCGACGCTGACGCCGGCCGCGATCGGCGCTCCGTTCGAGGAGCTCGAGCTGCGCGCGCGCGACGGCGCGACCGTGCACGCCTGGCACGTGAAAGCCGACGCACCGCGCGGCGCCGTCCTCGTGTGCCACGGCAACGCCGGCAACATCGAGAACCGCCTGCTCCTGGCGCAGGCCTTCCGCGCGATGGCGCTCGACGTGCTCCTCTTCGACTACCGCCAGTACGGACGCAGCCGCGGCGTCCTGTCGGAGGAGGGCACGTACCTGGACGCCGAGGCCACGCTCGACCACCTCGCCGCGCGCGGCTTCGGTCCCGAGCGCACGGCCGTGTTCGGCGAGTCCATGGGCGGCGCGGTCGCGGTCGAACTCGCCTGCCGCCGCCCGGTCGGGGCGCTGGTCGTCGAGGACACGTTTACGTCGCTGGCCGACGTCGGGGCCAGCGTCTACCCCTGGCTGCCCGTGCGCTGGATCACGCGCGCGAAGTACGCCTCGATCGACAAGCTGGCGGGCCTGAAGACGCCGTTGCTGGTCATCCACAGCCCGGACGACGAGCTCGTCCCCCTCGGCCACGGCGAGCGGATCTTCGCGGCGTACCCGGGGCCCAAGACGTTCCTGAAGACAGGCGGTGCGCACGGGGCCGGGGGGTTCCTGGAGAATCCGGCCTGGATGGAGCAGGTCCGGAAATTCCTCGCCGAACACGTGCCCGGCCCGTGACCGCGCGCGGATCGCCCCCTAGCGGCCTGCAGGACCTGGCCGTCCCCCGCGCGATCCCGTCTCTTCCAGCATCCCCCTTCGGAGTCCGATCATGTCCTCCTCGCGCATCCTTGCCGGGGTCGCCGCGTCCTTCGCGCTCGTCGCGAGCGCCGGCGCCCAGACCCTGCAGCTCTCCTCCACGAACGTCCTCGCGATCGACGACGTCGAGATCACGCCCGACCAGCGCTACGCGGTCGTGCGCCAGAACCGCTCGGACGGGTACGTGCGCGTGTACGACCTGACGACGGGTGGGCTGGCCGCATCGCCGGCAGTCGGGAACTTCAGCACCTGGTGCGGCGAGGTGCTCGACGCCATCGCGGTGACGAACGACCGGGCCGTCGTCCTGGGCGGGATCCACTGCGCGATCCTGGACCTGAACAACCTGGCGAACCCGGTCATGGCCGAGCCGCAGGTGGGCTACCGGCCCAACGACGTGGCGATCACGCCCGACGGCACGATCGCGGTCGTGCGCGGCGGGAACTCGTTCCAGGGCGCGACAGCGGGCACCTACCTGTTCGAGCTCGCGACCGCGACACAGATCGGGTACGGGCCGGGCGACGCGCCGCTGTACACGTACGGCGGACCGCCGCCCTACTCCTTCAACACGGACAGCGTGGCGGTCACGAACCGCCACGCGGTCGTGCTCTCGATCGCCGGCGGGCTGTTCTCGCAGCGCGCTGCGACGCGCGTGACGATCTGGGACCTGCACCCGGCCAGTGGCGCTCCGGCCATCATCCTCGAAACCGGTGTGGGGCTCGAGGGCGACCTGCGCGGAGCGCCGCACGACGTGGCGATCACGCCCGACGGCCTGCACGCGGTCGTGCGTTCCGAGCAGGGCCTGGGCGTCTGGGCGCTCGCGGGCGGCAGCGCGACGCGCGTCCTGGCCGGCGGACTGAGCGGCACGCCCGGCCCGTTCGAGGACACGGCCGTCGACTCGGTCGAGGTGACCGACGCGCTGGCCGTGACGCTCGCCAACGTCGCCAACGCGCCGCTGCCGCTGACGCAGGTCGAGGTCGTGACCTGGGCCGGCACGCGCTACTACGGCCGCATCGAGGGCCTGCCGCACGATCTGGCGGTCACGTCCGACGGCACGCGCGCGCTCGTGCGCACGGGCGCCGGCGTCGCGCTGTACGACCTCGCCGCGCTGCCGCCGTCGGGCGATCTCGTGCCGGCCGACTGGATCGACGCGCCCTCGGCGACGACCGGGTACCAGTCGGGCCTGGACTCCGTCGCGGTCTCGGACGAGTTCGCCGTCACGCTGACGCACGCGCCGAACCTCCAGGACACGCGCGCCTGGTTCTGGAGCATCGCGCGCGGCCGGCTCGAGCTCCTCTCGTCGACGCTGATCCCGAACTCGCGGCCGACCGACGTCGTGATCACGCCCGATGCGCGCCGCGCCGTCGTGGCCGGGACCGGCTCGCTCTCCGTCTTCCACCTGGGCTCGGGCGGGCGCACGTTCGAGCACCATCCGGTCGGGCCGAACGCCTACTACCAGTGGTGCGACGGCGCCGCGGCCAGCGCAGACCACGCGGTCGGTATCGGTCAGTGGGGTTCGCAAGCCGGCTGGATCGACCTCGTGCGCACAGCGCCGTTCGCGGCGCGCTACTGCACGGCCCTGCCGAACTCGACCGGCCGCACGGCCTCGATCCTGGCGATGGGTGACGCCAGCGTCGCGCACAACTCGCTCAAGCTGTGCGTCGACGGTGCTCCGGCTCGCACGCGCGGCCGGTTCGTGTACGGCCCCACGCAAGTCCAGCTGCCATTCGGCGACGGCGTCCAGTGCGTGGGAGGCCTCACGTTCGGCCTGCGCTTCCTCGAGACGAACGCGGCCGGATCGGGCTTCCTGCCGGTGAACTACGGCGCGCAGACGAGCCCGGCCGGCATCGTCCTGCCCGGCTCGACCTGGAACTACCAGTTCCTGTTCCTGGACCAGGCCTCGAGCGGGTTCGGCTTCAACTCGTCGGACGCGTTGAGCATCGTGTTCGTGCCCTGACGCACACGACCTCGCCGTCCTCTACGATGCCTGCGCGCTGATCCCCCGGGTCGGCGCGCAGTCATGTCGGACCCCGCACGAGAGGGCGCGTCGCTGGTGGCGGTCGCCAAGAGCTACCCGCGCCTCCTCGGTTTCGCTCGCACGCCCGTGTTGCGCGGCGTGGACCTGGTCGTCCTGCGTGGTGCGACGCTCGGCCTCGCCGGGCCGAACGGCTCGGGGAAATCGACGCTGCTGAGACTGCTGGCCGGCGTCGAGCGGCCCGACTCCGGCATGGTCCAGGTGTTGGGGAGATCGCCGCAAGCGGCGGCGCGCGCCGACCTCGTCGGCTGGTTGTCGGACGACACGGCGTTCCCGCGCGAGATGTCGATCCGCGGCGCGCTGCGGCTGGCGGGTTCGCTGCACGGTCTGCGCGGGAGCGCGCTCGTCAGCCGCGCCGACGCGCTGCTCGAGCGCGTGGGGCTCGCCGCGCACGCGCGTCAGACATTGGGACGCGCGTCGCGCGGCATGCTGCGGCGTTTCGGGCTGGCGCAGGCCTGGATCCACGCGCCCGAGCTCGTCCTGCTCGACGAGCCGACGGCAGGCCTCGACGCCGAGGGCTTCGTCGTGCTGGCCGGGTTCCTCGACGAAGCGCGCGCGGCCGGCACGACCGTGATCCTGGCCTCGCACGTCGCCAGCGATCTGGCCGAACGCTGCGACGAGCTGGCCGTCCTGCTCGACGGTCGCGTCGCCGCGCGCGGCGCGCCGGCCCGCGTGCTGGCCGGCGGCGGCTTGCTCGACCTCTACCGGCGCCACGCGGGCGCCGCGCGGTGAACACGCGGCTCTGGTTCCTCGGGCTGCGGCGCACGGCCAGCCCGATCGTCCTGGCGCTGGCGCTCGCCGCGGCCTGGCTCGCAGCGCGCGAGGGCCGCGCGATCACCCTGGTCGAGGACGACGCGTTGCGGCGCGGGCTCGCGCTCGAAGCGCACTGGGTCGCGTTTCTCGCGCTCGTCGCACCGCTCCTCGTGCTGCGCGCCGCGGCGCTGCGCTCGCGCGGCGAGGTGGCCTGGACGTCGACTTCGCGTGCGGGCGTCGCGCGCGGCGAGGGCTCGCTCGCATCCGGCGCCGTGACGGCGGCGCTGCTCGTCGTGCTCGCCTGGGCCGCGCTGGGCGCCATGCGAACGGGCCCGACCGGCACAGACCTGGTGGGCCCTGCGGGCCAGATCGAGGGCTTCGCCGGCAGCGTGCCGGGTCCCGATCGCGCGCTCCTCGAGTACGGCCAGCCGCTCGTCTGGCGCGCGTACGTCGCCTCCGACGGCCGCGTGCGCGCGCGCATCGACGTGTCGCTGGCGATCGCGCCCGGCGGCGGCGGCGAAGCGCGCCTCGTCGCGCGGCGCGCCGGCGTCGAGCGCGAAGGCCGCGCGCGCGTGCTGCCGCGCGGCGGCGTCGAAGTCGAGGTGCCGGCCGGCGACGGTCCCGTCGACTTCGAGCTCACGCTGACGGACGAGCACGCGCGCGGGTTCGTCGTGTCACGCGCGCTGTCCTTGTGGCGACCCGTGCACGGTTCAGAGGCCGCGCGCGGCATTGCGGCGCGCGTCGCGCTGGCGCTGAGCGCGTGGGTCGCCCTCGCGTTCGGGCTGGGCGCGTGGCTGCGCGCGCCGCTCGTCGCGCTCGTGCTGGCCGCGACGTGGGTCGCGACGTGGTGGAGCGACGAGGCGCCGCGCTGGCTCGCCGGCGGTGACCTGGCGCGCGCGCTCGCGACCGTCGGCGAAGGCCGCGCGGCGGCTCCGGTCGACGTGACCGACGGGCTCGCGACCGCCGCGTGCATCGCCCTCGGGCTTGCTCTCGCAGCCCGGCCGGTGGAGGGACGGCCGTGAGGAGCACGACACGCGTGCTGCTCCTGGCTGGCGCCGTCGCCTGCGCGTGGCTCGCGTTGCGTACGCCCCCCGACGACCACGAGCGCCACGGCTCGTTCGCGAGCCGACTCCTGGGTCCGCTGTCGGGTCTCGCGGCCGCCGTCGAGTGGGGCCGCTTCGAGGCCGCAGTGCGCCAGGGCGACGAAGGCCGCGCCTGGATCCACGCCGACCGCGCGCTGGCCCTCGCGCCCGATCGTTCCGGCGGCTGGACCTACCTGGCGCACCACGCCGTGTTCGAGCGTGCGTCGTCACTGCGCACGCAGGACCCGGCCGAGCGCCGGCGCTGGGTCGAGGTCGGACTGGCGCTCCTCGCGCGCGGCGAGCGCGAGGCGCACGACCCGGGTCCCGTCGCCTTTCGCGCGGGGATCGTCTACGTGACGCTGGCGGGCCAGGAGGACGGGCAGCGCGCGCTGCCCATCTCGCGCGCGCAGGCCTGGCGCCTCGCGGCCGAGTCCTTCGATCGAGCGGCCGCCGCCGGGGAGCCGATCGCGGCCGAGGCGGCGCGGCTGGCGCGCGAGGCGGCCCGGGATTCAGGCGGCTGATCGCGCTCGGCCCCTTCGGAAGCCCGCGCGCCGCCGTTACGATCCAGGGTCGTGTTCCTGATCGGTGACTTCTTCGCGGACTCCCTGGAGGTCCTGACCGTCTGGTTCACGAGGTTCCACTACCTCGCGCCCTTCACGGTCCTGATGTTGTGCGGCCTCGGGCTGCCGCTGCCGGAAGAGGTCACGCTGATCGGCTGCGGGCTCCTGGTGGCGCAGGGGCACGTCGATTTCGTCTCGATCACGCTCCTGTGCTCGAGCGCGATCCTGCTGGGCGACTCGATCCCGTTCCTGATCGGCCGGCGCTGGGGTCTGGCGGCGCTCAAGACCCGCTGGGTGGCGCGCGTACTGCACCCCGAGCGCTTCGCGCAGCTCGAGCGCAAGTTCGCCGACAACGGGAACCTGTCGGTCTTCACATGCCGTTTCCTGCCCGGCCTGCGCATCCCGGGGTACTTCGTGGCCGGGACGCTGGGGATGAGCTACACGCGATTCCTGGTGCTGGACTCGCTGGGCGTGCTCGTCTCGGTGCCGACGTCGATCTGGGTCGCGATGCTCTTCTTCAAGAAGTTCGGCGAGGAGATCGAGGGTGCCGCCAAGGCCGTCTCCGAGTTCAACCACGTCGTCCTGGCGGGGGTCGTGGTGGTCGTGATCGCGGTCCTCATCCGCAAGCGCGTCAAGCGCCGGCGGGCGGCGGCGGCCGCCCTCACGGCGGCGGCTGTCGAGGGGGCGGTCGCGAAGGCGCACGAACCACCCACCCAGCTCTGACCGACGATCCGGGCGTCGGCGGGAACGCGGACTCGGCGAATCTTCACCTGCGCTTCGTCTACAAGCGGCGCCTCCCTGGGATGCTGGGCCTGGGCTAGAATCAGCGCACCGGGGTCGGCAGCCCCCGGCCACCCAAGAGGAGACTCCCCCATCGAACCCAAGGTCCTCGCGGCCCTCGCCGCCCGCCTCGCTGAAGAGAAGAAGGGCGTCGACATCCGCGTCTACGACGTTTCCGAGCACATCAAGGTCGCCGATTACTTCGTGCTCGCGAGCGGGCTCTCCCGTCCGCACGTCAAGGCGATCGAGAACGAGATCCACGTGCGCCTGAAGTCGCTGGGCGAGCGACACGCGCGCGCCGAGGGGGCAGACCTCGGGTGGTGGGTGCTGCTCGACTACTCCGACGTGGTCGTGCACGTGCTGCAGCCGGAGGCGCGCGAGTACTACGCGCTCGAGCAGCTGTACGGGGATTGCCCGGAGCTCGACTGGCGCAACGTGAAGGTGCCGGTGCTCGAGACGACGACGGCCAGTCAGGCAGGTTGACGCGCGTGCGCGTCACCCCACCAGTAGAGGGTGAAGCGCGTGCGCGTCACCCCACCAGTACGGATCGAGTTCTGGGTGGCTTCGCCGCGAGCGCAGCAACCCCTTCGATCGGGTTCTTCGGAAGCCTAGGCTCTCTTCATGACCTGGCTCGAATGGGGCGACGATGCGTTCGCGTCCGCGCGCTCGCGCGGGGTACCGGTGATGCTGTTCCTGCGCGCACGCTGGTGCCGCTGGTGCACGGACCTCGAGCGCTCCGTGCTGTCCGACCCGCGCGTCGAGCGGATCCTGCGCGAGCGCTTCGTGTGCGTGCAGGTCGACAAGGACCGCCGGCCCGACATCGACGCGCGCTACTCGAAGGGCGGCTGGCCCACGCTGGCCTGGCTCGACGACACGGGCGAGATGCTCGTGGCCGACACGTACCTCGAGGTGCCCGAGCTCGTGCGGCGGCTCGAGGTCGTGTCCGATTACTACACGCAGCACCGCGATACGATCCGCGCGCGCATCGCCGAGTTCGAGAAGGAGCGCGCGGCCGAGGAGGCCGGCGTACGCGCGCGTGGCGGCGAGCTGTCGCTCTCGATCGTCGACCACGTCGCGCGCACGATCGTCGAGACGGCCGATCCGGTCCACGGCGGCTGGGGCCGCGACCACAAGTTCCCGCACGCGGAAGCGCTCGATTTCGCACTGATCCGCTGGTCGCAGACGGGCGACGGCGAGATGCTGCAGCTCGTCGTGCGCACGCTGCGCGGCATGCAGGAGGGTCAGATCCACGATCCGATCGAGGGCGGTTTCTACCGCTACGCGACGCGCGCCGACTGGAGCGCGCCGCACCACGAGAAGGTGCTCGACGGCAACGCGCAACGGCTGCACAACTACCTCGAGGCCTGGCAGGTGCTGGGCGAGGAATCGTTCCTGCGCACGGCGCGCGGCGTGCTGTCGTTTCTCGAGACGACGCTCTACGACGCGAAGACGGGCGCGTTCCGCGGCAGCCAGGACGCCGATCCCGTGCACGCGAATCTCCGGACGGCTGGCGAGCGTCGCGAGCGTGGCGCGCCGCCGACGGATCCGACGATCTTCACGAACCAGAACGCGATCGCGGCCAGCGCGCTGTTCAAGGCCGCTTCCGTGCTGGGCGAACCGCGGCTGGCGCAGCGCGCGCGCGGGACGCTCGACTTCCTGCTGAGCGAGCTCTTCGATCCCGCGCGCGGCATGTACCACTACTGGGACGGCGGCTACCACCTGCCCGGGCTGCTCGGAGACCAGGCCTACATGGTGCGCGCGCTCGTCGACGCGGCGCAGCACGCCGGCGCGAACGCGTACCTGAAGCCGGCGCGCCTGATCGCCGACGCGGCGATCGAGCACCTGGCCAGCCCGGGCGGCGGGTTCTACGACACGGCCTACGATCCGTCGGCGCAGGGCGGCTTGAAGCGCCGCGACCGCTCGATCCTCGAGAACTCGGTCATGGCCGAGGCGCTGTTGCGGCTGGCCGCGCTGACGCGCGATCCGGACTACGCCGACACGGCGCGCGAGGCGCTGGCCAGCTTCGCGGCGGACTACAAGCGGCACGGGCACTTCACGGCCGGCTACGCGCGCGCCGTCGACCTGCTCTTCCACGAACCGATCCACGTCACGATCGTCGGCCAGAGCGAGGCGGCCGACGTCGCCGAGCTCGTGCGTGCGGCGCTGAAGCCCTACGTCGCGAGCCGCATCGTCCAGGTGCTCGATCCGGCGCGCGATCTGGAGCTGCTGGCGCGGTCGGAGCTCCCCGCCCCGCGCACGGGCGAACGTGCCCGCGCCTACGTCGCGCGCGGACGCGAGAGCTACGCCGAGACGGCCGACGCGACGCGCCTCGCCGCGCTGATGGCCCGGATCGAACGCGGCAGCTGAAACAAGGGTGTCAGACACCTTGCACCACCGCCGAGCGCGTTCTCGGTGGTGCAAGGTGTCTGACACCGTTGTCTACGTTTGGCGCATCGCCTCGGTGGGACGCAGCGAAGCGGCGCGCAGCGCGGGCCACGTCCCGCCGACCAGGCCCAGGATCATCGCGAAGCTCACGGCCGTGATCATGACCTCAGGTGTGACGCGGAATGCGAAGGCCACTTCGGTGAACGTCTGGAAGTTCATCGCGCCCGTGTCGACGCCGTTCAGCGGCAGAGCCAGGAGGCAGCCGACCGCTCCGCCCGCGATGCCCAGCACGAAGGCCTCGAACAGGAACGACAGGAAGATCGCGTAAGGCCGGTATCCCAGGCTCAGCAGGATCCCGATCTCGTACGTGCGCGACGCGAGCGCGGCCAGCATCGTGTTCGTGGCCGTGAACACGGCTGCGACACCCATCACGACGGCCAGGAAGAACCCGAGGCCGCGCAGCACGAACGACAGCGCCTGCGTCTGCGACGTCAGGTATTGGCGCTCGGTCATGACCTTGCTGGGCACCTGCGGGTCGGACTCCATGCGCGCGGCCAGGTCCGCGAGGTCGATCCCGGGCTTCAATTTCGCAACTACGCGGTTGTAGACGGGCCGCTCGAGCGCTTCGGCCAGGCGATCGCGGTCGCCCCAGATCTCGGACTGAAACGGACCGTCGCTCGCGAACACGCCGACGACGCGAAACGGGGTCGTGTTGAGCCACAGCGTGCGTCCGACCTGACAGTCCTGGATGCGGTCGACCAGCTTGCGCCCGACCATCACCTCGTCGGCGCCGAGCCCGAAGCGCCGGCCCTCGATCAGGCGCACGCCGTCGCCGTAGATGTCGAAGCTGCGCATCTGCACGCCGCGGATGGGCACGTTCGTCTCGCCGCCGCGGATCCGGTTGCGCCGCACGGCAAGGTAGATCTCGGCCGACACGAGCGGCGGCTCGCCGGGCGGCGTCTCCAGCTCCGGCAGCGTCTTCATCAGGATCTGCGCACGCTCCAGCGTGAACACGCTGTCGCCTTCGTTCGTCGCGCCCTGGCGCAGGAACACGACGATGTCGTCACGCCCGCTCTCGGTGAACAGCGTCTCGAAGCCCTGCTGCAGCGCCAGCACGCCCGACAGCACGGCCACGGTCGCGCCGATGCCGAACACGGTCAGCAACGTCGCCGACCAGCGCACGACGAGGCTGCGCAGGTTGTAGGTCAGCGGGACGAGGGACATCGCGCTACCTCACCGCCCGCAGCGCGTTGATGACAGAGAGCCCACGCGCACGCAGCGCCGGCGCGATGCCGGACAGGAGCCCGATCGCCAGCGTCGCGCCGGCGGCCTCCATCACGGTGCCGCCCGTGACCTGATACCCGGGGAACATCGAGGAGAGCATGCGCGTCATCCCCGGTTCCGAGATCTTCGCCAGCAGGATGCCGAGCACGCCGCCCGTGCCGCACAGCACGAGGCCCTGCGCCAGCAGGATCCCGAACACGGAACCGTCCGTGAAACCCAGCGCCTTCAAGACGCCGACGTCTCGCGTCTGCTCGCGCGCCGACATCAGCATCGTGTTCAGCGCCGCGAGCAGGATCGCGAGCATGACGCCGCCGCCGATCGACGACACGAACATCGGTACGTTGCCGACCATCGAGACGAACTGCGCCTGGAACTCGGCCTCGGTCGTGGCCTGCACGACCTGCGGCCCGTTCTCGAACATCGCGTCCACTTCGGACATCACGGCGACCGGATCAACTCCCGGCGCCAGCTTCAGCACGAAGATCCCGACTCCACCCGGCCCGGTCGTCGCGCCGGACTCGAGGGACTTCTCCAGGAACTCGTAGTGGAAGAACAGCGTGGTGCTGTCGAGCGTCGCCTTCTTCGGGCGGTAGATGCCCGCGATCTGGAAATCCCACGGCTGCCCGTCCAAGCGCGCGAAGATGGTCCCGATGATCGGAAACGTGTCCCCCACCTTCTTGCCGTACTTGAGCGCCGTCTCCTCGCCGACGAGGCAGGCCTTGCGATCGCGCAGGAAATCCTCGGCCGATCCGTCGACGATCTCGAGCTCGGGATAAACCTCGAAGAGCTCCTTGCCGTCCGTCGCGAACTGCGCGAAGAAGTTGGACGGGTCCTGGTAGTAACCGCCGAACCAGTTCCAGCGCACGATGCTTTCGACGCCCTGAACCATGTCCAGCTTCGGGCCGTACGACTGCGGCAAGTAGACGAAGAGGCTGACCTTCGATTGCACGATGACGCGGTTCGCGGACGCCGCCGCTACGCCCGCGTTGAGCGCCACGACGAGCGATCGCAGCACGCACAGCAGGAAGATCGCGATCGCCAGCGAGCACACGGTCAGCGCGAAGCGCAGCTTGTGCTTGGCCAGGTTCTTCGTCACCAGGCGCAGCGGGACCATGCTCAGACCTTCGCCGGCTGAGGCTCGCGCCGCTCGATGCGGCCGAGCGTGCCGCCCTTCTCCATGTGCACGATCGCACGCGCGCGCTCGGCTGCCTGCGCGTCGTGCGTGACCATCAGGATCGTCTTGCCGAACTCGCGGTTCAGGCGCACGAGCAGCGAGAGCACGTCGTCGGCCGACTTGCGATCGAGATCACCCGTCGGCTCGTCCGCCAGGATCATCTTCGGGTCGGTCACGAACGCGCGCGCGATCGCGACGCGCTGCTCCTGCCCGCCCGAGAGCTGCGACGGCCGGTGCCCGCGCCGGTCGTCGAGGCCGACGAGCTCGAGCGCGAGCCGCGCGTGCTCGTGACGCTCTCGACGTGACAGATTCGTCAGCAAGAGCGGCAGCTCGACGTTCTCCTGCGCCGTCAGCACCGGGATCAGGTTGAAGCCCTGGAACACGAACCCGACCTTCTCCGCGCGCCAGGCAGCCAGCTCGGGCCCGTTCATGCGCGCGATGTCCTCGCCGTCGACGACGATCTGGCCCGCATCGCAGTGGTCGAGCCCGCCAATGAGGTTGAGCAGCGTCGTCTTGCCCGAGCCCGACGGCCCCATCAGCGCGAAGAAACCGCCCTCTTCCATGTCGAGGTCGAGCCGGTCGAGCACGACCAGCTCTTCCCCACCGCGCGTGTAGGCCTTCGTCACGCCGCGCAGGCGGATCATGGGCTCGGAGGCGGTCACGGCGTCAGCTCTCGGGCTCGGCCGGAACGCGCACGCGCGCCCCGTCCTGCAGATCGTCCGGCCCTTCGACGACGATGCGGTCGCCGACCGCGATCCCCTTGAGCACGACGACCTTCTTCGCACGCGCCGCACCGAGCTCCACGTCGCGTCGTCGCACGACGCCCCCTTCGACCACGAGGATCGTGGCGCGCCCGTCGACGCGCCGCACCGCGGTTTCGGCCACGAGGATCGTCGCCTCGACCGTCGCGGCCGCGGCCTCGTCGGCGTGGAACACGACACGTACACCCATCTCGGGCCGCAGCTTGTCGTCGCGCTTCTCGAACGCGACGCGCACCTCGACCGTCGCCTTCGTGCGGTTCGCGGTCGGCCACACGCGGTCGACGCGCCCGGCATACGGCGCATCCGGATACGCATCCAGGTAGATGCGTGCCGGCCCGCCGATCTTCACGGACGCGATCGATGTCTCGGGCACCTCGGCCTGCACCTCGAGCGTCGCGAAATCGACCATCGTCACGACCGAGCCGCGCGCGTTCGAGCCGCCCTGCGAGTTCGGGCTGACGACCTCGCCGACCTCCGCGTCCTTCAGCACGACGATGCCGTCGAACGGCGCGCGCACCTCGGTCTTGTCGAGCGTCGCGCGCGCCAGGTCGCGCGCCGCCGCCGACGCCGCCGCATGCGCTTCGGCCTCGGGCACGCCCGTGCGCGCGACGATCAACTGCGATTCGCCCGCCGCCAGTGACTTCTCCGCCGCGACGAGCCGCGCCGCCGAGCCCTGCTGGAAAGCCTGCGCGTCGAGCAGGTCGCGTTGGGCCCGGTCGCGCGCATCCGCTGTGCCGACGCCGCTCTCGAGCAACCGCACGGTGCGGTCGAACGAGAGCTTCGCCCAATCCAACGCCGCCTTGCTCTGCGCGACCCCGGCCTGCGCCGTCACGATGTTGGCCTTCAGCGTGTCGAGCTGGCTCGCTGCCGCGTCGACCTGCGCTTTGGCGCTCTCGATCGCGCTCGTGGCCGCGACGAGATCGGCCTCCGCCCTCCGCAGAGCCGCCGCGTACTCGTCCGCGTAGAGCCGCGCGACGACGTCCCCCTTCTTGACGACCGACCCCTCGGTCACGTCGAGTGCAACGATGCGCCCCGGCGTGTCGGCCGAGAGCGCCGCGCGCGTGCGCGCCACGATGTACCCGTTGGCCGACGCCCCGGTCGCCGCCGCGACCGCCGCCGCGCTGCGCTGCTGGACGCGCTCGACCTGGACGAGCGGCAGCATCCCCTCCGCGATCTTGTCCCGGAAGAGGAACGCCAAGAGGCCGAGGAGCGCGAGCACGACGACCCACTTCACCCACCACGGGCGCGTGCGGCGCTGGACGCGCGATGAGGGCCCGCGGTCGATCCGCAGCTCTTGCAGTCGGGATTCGGTCACGTGCGGTGTCGCTCCGGAGGGACTCGGGCGGAACATTCTAGCGACGCGGGCGGTGCGGATCGATCCGGCGTTCGCCGCTTCCTGCCGCGGCTCTTCCGGGGATGTCCACGTCGACCTCGTCGGGGCCACAAACCCCGCGAACCAGAGCCCGCCGGACGGGGTTGCGCGGACCGGACGGCCGCGTGTCGCGGATGGCAATCCTCCCGATGCCAGCGCTCGCGGACCGCCAGCCGAGAGAGTGTGCCCGAGATTGAGAGAGTCGTGCGGTGGGGTCGCCGGTAGGAGAGTCCCGGCGATCTCACCCACCTTGTTGGCGAAACCGCCGCAGGGCCACTGGTGTCATCCGCCGCCACCCTGGAAGTACGGCAGGATCGTCTCCTCGACGTGTCTGTAGATCTGCGCCGTCGCGCGCACGTCGCGCAGGCAGTACTCGCCGATCTCGTCGATGCGGCCCTCGCGGTACACGCGGCCGACCTGCGAGCCGTCGATCGAGCCCTTGGGGCTCTCGACGTCGAAGCGCCGGCACCAGTACTCGAGGCTGTACAGGTCGCGCGTCGCGCCCTGGAAGGTGAACACCTCCTGCAGGTCGCAGTGTTCCGCGAACGTGTACCGGCTGCCGACCAATTGGCGCGACGCGCGCACGCCGTGCTGGGCCGAGCGGATCATCACGTTCGGACCGTCGTAGCCGCGCCCGTTGAAGCTGACGAGCTTCGGCACGCGCCCGTTGCGCGGGCCCACGATCTCCCAAAACTTCTCGAGCAGCGCGCGCTCGTCACCGCGGAAGATCTTCGAGCCCGGGACCTTGTCCCAGTCGCGCATCTCGTGCGGCTCGCCCTCGACCAGCGCGAGCCCGCGGTCTTCGTGCACGTTCCACAGGCCGATCACGATGATCCGGCCGAGGCCCGGGTAGAGCGCCGTGCGCTCGGGCACGGCCTCGCGGTCCTTGTCGCTCTTCGCGCGGTTCAGCAGGTAGCCGCGGGTCGATTCGTCGACCTCCTCCCACAGGTAGCCGGCGACCTCGATGTCGTACGCGAACGTGGGTGCTGCCGCCATGCGGCGGAGTGTACGCGCGCGCCGGGCCGGCCGGCAGCGGGACTGCGCGCCGCGCGCGGTTCCGCGCGGCGCCAACAAAGTCAGAGCCCGTAAGATCGGTTCTGTACGGGCTCCCCGCGCGCGGTTCCGCGCGGCGCCAACAGGATCAGAGAGGCCGTACGATCGGTTCTTCTCGGCCTCTCAGCGTCGCGCGCGGACGCGCACCGGCTGCGGGCGGGCTCGCGTCGCGAGCCAGAAGAACGCCAGGAGGATTGGCATAAAGGAGAAAAGGTCTTCCAGCGGGCTCTGCTCGCGCGAGTACGGGGCGATCGCGCAGCCGCCGCCTCCGCCCGTCGACGGAGCCTGGAACGTGAACGCGTTGACCGCCACGTCGGCCTGGTCGCTCAGGAGCAGGCGCACGAGCACGTCCACGGTGCCGGCGGCCATTGGAGGCGTCACGACCTCGAGCGTGTTGACGTCGACGAGGACCATGCTCGCGGCCGGCGTGCCGCCCAGTCCCGTATCAGGGTCGGCGCCGAACACGACCTCGGCGTCGGACGTGAAGTTCGCGCCCGTGATCGTGAGCGTCTCGCCGCCGGCCATCGCGCCGTAGGCCGGAGCGACCGTCGTGATCACCGGGTCGGGATCGGTCTGGTAGATGAACGCGGAGCTGCCGATGTCGCCGTCGGGCGTCTCGACCTCGAGCACGTACGGTCCGCCGGCAACGCCCGGCGCGCTCGTGAAGCGCAGCGTGGTCGAGTCGACGAAGGTCACGCCGTTCTGCAGCGCGCCGTCGATCCGCACCGTGCAGCCGGCGACGAAGTCGACGCCGCGCAAGTTCACGAGCGTGCCGCCGCCGGCCCAGCCCGCGCCGGGGAAGACGCTCGTGACCTGAGGCAGCGCGGCGAAGCGGAACCCGCCGCTCGCGCGTCCCTCGGCACCGGTCACGTCCTGCACGACGACATCCCACGTACCGGCGACGCTGGCGCGCGTCGTCAGCGAGATCGTCGTGTCGTCGACGACCGTGCATCCGCCGATCTCGCCGTCGTAGTAGATCTGGTTGGCCAGCACGACGCGCGCGCCGGCGTTGAAGCCCGTGCCGGTGATCGTCAAAGTCGTGCCGCCCGAAATCGTGCCCTCGCCCGGCGTCACGAGCGGCACGAGCGGGTTCGCGGGGGCGATCTCGATCGCGCCGAAGCACACGCTCTGCTCGCCGAACGAGTTCGTCGCGATCAGGTTCACGTGCCCGGCGGCCTCGCCAGCCGGGATGTCGAGCGAGAACGTGACCACCGTCGTGTTCCACGAGAGCACGCCGACCGTGATGTCCAGGTCGCTGGCGGTGAGCACCGAGCCCGGGACCAGCGCGCTGCCGTGCAACGAATGGATCGAGATTTCGCCCGGCGTCGCGCGGATGGGCAGCTCGTCGATGTTGCGGCCCAGCGCGATCGTCGTGTCGGCGAAGACGTCGCCGTCGCCCGCGTCCGTCGTGCCCGAGCCGGGCGCGACGACGACGGAGATCGGTGTCGAGGCGAAGTTCGTGACGACCGTGTAGGCCGCGCCCAGGTTGAGCGCGCTGACCGGCTGGTCGAGCGGCCCGGCCCAGACCGTGTACGTGTCGGCCGGCAGGCCGCGCAGCGAGTACGTGCCCAACGGACCGGCCAGCGCACCCGCGCGCACGCGGCCCTGCGCGTCGACCGCCGCGACGTTCGCGCCGGCGACGGGCGTGCCGTCCGACGCGCGCGTCACGCGGCCCGTGATCGTCGAGAACGATCCGGTCGGGTACGCGTCGCGCAGACCGCGCTCGTCGTCGTCGGAGATGCTGCGGTGCAGCGTCACGGCCGGATCGACGTACGGGTACATCGTCCCGCCGGCCCAGCCCGAGTGGTCGAGGCCCAGGAGGTGCCCCAGCTCGTGCGTCGCGACGTCCTGCACGTCGAAGTCCGTCCCCGCGCTGTCGGTCGAGAACGCGAAGTCGACGCCGTTGAAGAGCACGTCCGCGTCGACGATCACGCCCGAGTTGTTGAACCACACGGGCGTCACCGCGACGGTTCCGGTGCCGCCCGGGAAGTAGCCCGACGAATCGACCTCGTCGAAGAGGATCGAGTGGATGTCGTCGGCTTCCCAGTCGGTGCGCGCGCGGCTGAACGCGCTGGTGTCCTCGACCAGCGTCGCCGTCGTGCCGGTAGCGTCGTTCCAGGCGCGGATCGCCAGCTGCAGCGCGGGCAGGTGGCTGCCGTCGAGGATGCTGTCCGACCCGGTCGCGTTGATCGTGATCGAGACCGCGCCCGGCGCGGCCCAGTGCAGCGGCGCGTTGTTCGTGGGGTGGATCAAGCGAATATGCGCCGGCGCGAACACGGCCAGCGCGGCCGTGACGCCCAGGACGAGGGCCGGCGTGCTGCGGCTCATCGGCGCACCGCCGCGGCGCGCGCCGCCAGGCCCGCTTCGATCTCGGCCAGCGCGGTGACGTAGTCGATACCCGCGCCGGCGGGGATCGCCGTGGGCGCCTGACCGACGAAATCCAGGCCCGCGGCGTCGCCGATCAGACGCCTCGAGTTGCCCTGTCCGGCGATGCGCAGCTTGCCTTGCGCCAGGCCGACCGGCATGCGGACGCCGCGCGTGCTCTCGCGCGACAGGAACAGCAGGACGTCCTCGCCCACGTCGAGTCGCGGCATGCCCGCGATCGCGAGACCGCGCCCGTCCGGCAGCACGCCGCCCGGGATGCGCACGACGCGCAGGCCGCAGGGCTCGCCCACGAACGCGCGGTCCTCGCGCAGCATGTACTCGGTCTCGATGCGGCCCGGCGCCGGCTCGAGCACGCGCGCGGAGAGGACGTGCCCCTCGAAGGCCAGGTCGGCGCGCTCGGCCAGGTCGGCCAGGCCAAAGCGTTGGACGGTCCCGGCGCGCGCCGTAGCGGTGCTGAAGAGCACGAGGACCGACGCCAGGGCGGTCAGGTGGATCGGACGCATGGGCAGGTCTCTCGGGGGTCGGGCTGCGGCCGCAGGGCACGCCGCGTGCCGCGACTTCGACGCGGCGCGCGATCGGCTTGAGAAGCTGGAAACCCCTTCACACTCGAGCTGGTCGCCGCGCGCGCGCGCGGATCGCGCCGCAGAGAGCCAATTCGCACGAAACTGCGCGAAAAGTGCCGGCCTTCGCCCGGCCGGGCCGGCCTCACGGATCCGGCTGGGATAGCCTTCGGTGTCCCCGAGAGCCCCCCCAGGCCCCCCATGAGCGCCGAAAACCTCGTGCGCGCACTCTGTGCGCGCCACGGCTTGCCCGTCGAAGCGGGCACACCCTTCCTGCCCCTCGTCAGGAAGGCCCTCCTCTCGGCGGAGGACGACCGGAAGCGGCTCCTGCAGCTCGTCGACGGCGCGCTGGCGGATCGGGGTGAGCAGCTCCTCAGCGGTTGCCACGACAAGAACGGGGACGACCGCGTGCTGATCGCGGTGGCGCGCGTGCTGCACCCCTGGGTGCCGTCGGATGGAATGCTGGATCTGGGGTCCAGCCTGGATCAGCAGCGGGGTGAGGGCGCGGCCTAGGAGGCCGAAGGAGACCGATCGTACGGCCTCCATCCTGGTGGCGCCGCGCGCAGAGCGCGCGGCGCTGTCACTTCGCCGACGCCACCTTCAGCTCGTGCTTCGACGTGCCGCGCAGGTCGAACTCCTGACGCACGAGGCCCTCGCCCGTCGGCAGGGGCGCCTTGCGCTCGATCGACATCAGCGCCCGGACCTTGCCGTCGAACGTGAAGGCCGCGATGTGACCGGCGGCCAGGTCCCAAAGGACTTCGCCTTCGTACTCGAGGTCGATCTCCATCGCGCGCTCCTCGCCGCTCGCGGTGGCGCCTTCACCGTGCGTGGTCAGCTCGGCCGCGATCGAGATGACGCCCAGCTCCTTGCCGTCGACCTCGCGGCGTCCCTCCCATGTCGCCTTGCCCTCGCCGGCCATGTTCTCCGAGTACTGCGCGTTGATCGATTCGGCGACCGGGTCGGGCTCCTTGCCTTCCTCCTCCCAGTGCAGGTCGCCGGCCGGCATCCGCAGGTTCACGAAGAGCTTGGGCTCCAGCTTCCACGAGTCGCCCTTCTCGACCGCCTTGCCGGGCAGGAGACCGAGCCAGTCGACGTCGGCCGTGAGCTTTTCGAGCAGCTTGTCGTCGGCGCCCTCGCCGACCCAGGCCTGCGCGTACGACTCTTCCTTGGGGTCCCAGGTGAAGCGCACTGCCTTGTCGGCGAACGGAGAGCGGCGCTCGCGCTCGGAAGCCTTGTCCACCACCTTGCCGTCGGGTCCGACGATGTGCAGCGTCTCCGAGCCGTCGTTCTCCAGGTCCCCGAAGGAGCGCACGAACTTCGTCGGCCGGCCGGCCGCGACCGTTTCGATCGCGTCCGTCAGCTCGAGCGTCTGCTCGTCGATCACGCTCAGCCGCAGATCGGGCGCCTCTTCGGTCGGAATGGGCTTGCCGTTCACGCTCAGGACGCACGGCCCGGAATCCAGCTTCGTCGAGCTCTTGTAGTTGCGCACGAGCTCGGTGCCGTCCGCGACGGAGTAGCGCGGCTCGTCCGCGCGCACGAGGAAGAGGACCGCGACGGCGGTGCCCAGGGTCAGGATCGGCACGTGCGCCATGCTCATGTCTTCTTCTTCTTCTCGGCCAGCTTCACCTCGATGGGCTCCGACGTGCCGTCTTCCTTGACGACGACCTGCGACTCGCCGCGGCCGAGGCGCTCGTGCCAGAGCTTCACCTTGTAGGTCCCGGGCTTGAGCCCCGCGATCGAGAACGATCCGTCCTTCGCGCTGACCGCGTGGAACGGCGTGTCGGTCACGAACACGATCATGCTCATCCAGGGGTGGTAGTCGCACCCGATCATGACGCGGTCGGCCTTGGCCAGCGCGACATCTTCCTTCTGGCCCGGCGTCATCACCCAGTTGAACGAGTCGTTCTTGAGCGAGCTGGCGCGCACGTTGTGCGTGACCGTGTCGCTGTTCACGAAGCGCACCTTGGAGCCGGCCGGCAACACCGTCAGGTGCGGCTCGAACACGCAGCCCTTCTGGTCGATCACGAGCGGCTCCTTGGCCGGCTCGATCTTCGCGCCCTCGACCTCGATCGTGACGACGACGTTCGCAAGGTTGCCCTTCTCGTCGATCAGGAGCGTCGGGTCGGTCAGGACCGGCAGCTTCCCCTCCGGGCAGCAGCCCTCGACCTGCTTGGGCTCGTGCTTCAGGACCTTGACCTCGGGCCGGGCGCCGTCGAAGACCACGCGTCCTGTGACCTTGCCGTCCGCGGCCCCGGCGAGGGGCGCGAGCAGCGCGAGGAGCAGGGGAACCAGCGTCGCAGTCGGTTTCAGGGTCATCGGGAGGAGGTGTCGGAGGTCCATGGGATGCGGAGGATACACGCGCGCGG
Organism: Planctomycetota bacterium; assembly: GCA_031400875.1. GTDB lineage: Bacteria > Planctomycetota > UBA1135 > UBA1135 > JAEUHZ01. The sequence goes on from JANNQS010000017.1 coordinate 42,351, forward strand.
GCGGGACTCGGTTCGAGCGCCGTACGACCCGAGCGAGAGCCCGTTCGCGGCGGTCCGAACGCGGCCACGCCAGGCGAGCTTGCGAGCATGACCAACAGACCGAGCGGGCCCGTTCAAGGGGTCCGCACCGACGCGAGCTCGCGAGCGTCGCCACCAGGATGTCCGGGCCCGTTCAAGGGGCCCGGACCCCGTATTGCACGCTCCTGGCCGGCCTCCTAGACTTCTCGCCCCTCCGGTGCCCCGGTGGCGAAATTGGTAGACGCGCAGGCTTGAGGTGCCTGTGGGCTAATCACCCTTGCTGGTTCGATTCCAGTCCGGGGCACCATCACTCCGGCAACGGCGCGAGCACCCGCAGCGAGAGCTCGAAGCTCTTCGGGTTGAGCGCCAGGACCATCATCGCGGCCGTGATCGCCTCGGCGTAGGTCAGCGCGCGCTCTTCCTTGGCCATGAGCGCGGGCACCTGCGCGGCCTTGATGTCCCTTTCCATCTGGTCGATCAGCGGGTCGACGACCTCGTCGAGCTTGACGATGTCATCCTCGGACAGCGGGCGCTTCATCGACGGGAACTGCTCGCGCTGCACCTTGTCCCGCAGGCGCTGGCGCTCGGTGATCCAGTCGACCACGATCGCCTTCTCGGCGCGCTGTCGTGCGCTCGCGCGCAGGATCGGCGTGATCGAGCGCGGGTTGGCCCATACGAACACGTTTCCGTTCGGCAGCGAGCTGCGCACGAGCGCCTGGAACGTGGGCTCCTCCGAGAGCCGCGGGTAGTTCGCGCCGCCCTGCGTGCTGGTCTTCAGGATGTGGCCCAGCATCCGCAGGCTGTTCGAGACGATCGTGAGGTCGTTCGCGTTGACGGTCGTGATCATCCCGGTGCCGGGCACGAGTGGCGACCAGAACTCGCGGATCTCGTAGCCCGATTCCGTGTTGTTGAAGTAGCCGGCCTCGCCCGGCTTGCGGCCCTGCAGGCCGAAGAGCGGGCCCTTGGCGCCGATCAGGTCGCGCAGCTTGACGATCTTCGGGACGTCCTTGGGCCACAGGACGACGGCCCAGGCCGGCACGGGGACGCCGTCGGGCGTCGGGCCGCCCGGATCGATCGGGTAGTCGTTTGGACGCACGATGATCGCGATCCGGTCGCGCAGCGCGCCGTCCATGTACGCGATGAAGCTGTCGAGCGTCGGGAACTCGCCCGTGTTGCGCAGGCGGTCCTCGAGGTTGGAGCGCAGCGCGGGCTCGGCCGACTCGCGCGCCAGCTTCAAGAGGTCGCCGATGCCGGCGTGCAGGTACAGGAAGAGCCCGCTGTCCGCCGGCGCCATCGCCGCCGCCGTGTCCAGCAGGTCGTCGCGCGAGAAACCGCGCGAGCGGTAGATGCGCTGCTGGTCCGGCGTCGTGCGCTCCGAGTTCATGTCGCCGTACAGGTCGATCGACGCGCCTTCGCCGGCTTGCACGATCCCGGCCGCGTTCTTGATCGAGCTGGCCTGGAACAGGCGACCGAGGAACGCCGGCAGGAAGTCCTGCGAGCGCGTGTCGGGCCACGGCTCGGGCACGCCCGCGGACACGAGCAGCTTGGGCAAGTCGACGACGACCTCGAGCTCGTCGCGTTCCGGGCTCCTGTGCGGCGCGCGCTGCACGTGGTCGAAGTACATCGCGCTCTGGTACATCGAGTCGGCGTACGCGCGCGCCTTCAGGTCGTGTGCGGCCTTGGCCAGCTCGGGCTTCGTCGCGACGATGACGACGTCCTGGATCCGCGTGACGTAGAGCTTGCGCAGCAGCCCGCCGCCCTCGACCGCGGCGATCTCGCCGTCGACGGTGACCTTGAGGCCGCGCTTCTCGAGCCCGAACCACGACGCGCGGAACAGCGCCGCCGCCGCCAGCTTGCCCATCCAGTTCGCGCGGCCGTACACGGCCCAGTCCGCGTTCTGCAGGCCGCGGCCGCGGAAGTAGCCGGCCACGGCCAGGTCCTTGCCGCCGATGATCTGCTGCGGCTCCTTGCCCAGCGGGATCTGCCCCACGGCTTCTTGCAGGCTCTGCAACGTCTTCTCGAGCCCGAGCTCCTTGTCGAGCTGGGCGTACTCGGGGCTCGTGACCCAAGCCTTCCAGGCTGGGCGCTGGTCGAGGCGATCCTGGATCGCGAGCCGCGGGAAGCCGTCGAACGCGTCCTCCAGGTCGGCGCGCGCCGCGAAGAAGTCGACGTCGCGCGGCGCAAGGGCGGCCACGTCGACCTCCAGGTCGCTCTCCAGCGGGTTGAAGAACAGCGTCGAGAACGCGAAGTAGCCGGCAAACCCGACGACCACGAGCACGACGAGGACGATGCGCAGGATGCGGGACTTCAGGCTCATCAGGTGCGGTAATCGGGCTCGGGTTCGCGCAGTCCGATAACCTACGGCCCGCCCGGATGCACGCTCCCGAGCCGTGGGGACGCCGGAAAGACCCGGAACTTCCCCCCTCCCTTGATCTGCCGGGCAGCCCCGCGAGAATCTCCCGATGCGCCCGAACGCCCGCGTCTCCGCCATCGCGCTGTCGACGACGATCGCGCTCGACACGCGGGCCAAGGACCTGATCGCCAAGGGCCGGGACGTGGTCAACATGTCGGTCGGCGAGCCCGACTTCCCCGCGCCGCTCGCGGCCCAGGACGCGGCCGTGGCGATGGTGCGCAGCGGGAAGGTGCGCTACACGCCGGCCGAGGGCACGACGAGCCTGCGCAAGGCGATCGCCGAGCACGTCAGCGCGACGCGCGGCGTCGAGTACGCGCCGGCCGAGATCACGGTGTGCCACAGCGCGAAGCACGCGCTGTCGGGCGCGCTGCTCTCCTTGATCGAGCCGGGCGACGAGGTCCTCTGTCTCCTGCCGGCCTGGGTCAGCTACGTCGAAATCGTGCGCTGCGCCGGCGGCAAGCCGGTCGAAGTCCCCTCGCGCCAGGACCTGGGCCCCGACTTGGCCGCGATCGGCAAGGCGATCGGCCCGAAGACGCGCGGCCTCCTGATCAACTCGCCCAACAATCCGTCGGGCTACGTGATGAGCGCGGCCGAAGTGCGCGCGATCGCGGCGCTGTGCGAGCGCCACGACCTGTGGATCGTCAGCGACGAGATCTACCGGCGCCTCGTGTACGAGGGCGAGCCGAACTTCAGCCCCGCCTCGATCTCGCCCGCCGTCCGCGCGCGCACCGTGATCGTCGACGGCGCCAGCAAGGCCTTTGCGATGACCGGCTACCGCATCGGCTACGTCGCCGCGCCCAAGGACATCGCCGCCGCCGTGGCTCGGCTGCACAGCCAGCTGACCGGCTGCCCCAACGCCGTGTCGCAAGCCGCGTTCGAAGCCGCGCTGAAGGGCGAGCCGCCTGAAGTGCAGCGCATGTGCGACGAGTTCCAGCGCAGGCGTCTGGTACTGGTCAACGGCCTGCGCTCGCTGGGCCTGCCGTGCGAGATGCCGCGCGGCGCGTTCTACGCCTTCCCCGACGTGTCGGCCTGGCTCGACGGCCGCGGCTCGACGGGTTTCTGCGAGGAGCTGCTCGAGGAGGTCGAGCTGGCGATCGTGCCCGGCTCGGCGTTCGGCGTCGACGCGCACGTGCGCCTGTCGTACGCCACGTCGGTCACCGTGATCGAGCAGGCGCTCGAGCGGATGGCCCGTTTCCTGGCCAAGCGCCGGCCGCGCTCGACGCAGGGCGCCGGGCGCGGGAACTGACACCTTCGCCGGTGAACCAGCGCCGAGTGGACGTCTGAGCGCGGAGACTGTCGATACGGTGCCACGATACGGTGCCAGGGACGACTCCGACACCCTCGACGAGCTCGTGAAGCAGCACGCGAGCGCCTGACCCGAACCTGTCGGGGGCGCGCAGGTGGTCGGAGTCCTGAACTCCGATTGATTCGGCGGACATTCCGAAAGGTCCGCGGCTTGCGTGCGACGCGCACCTCGCCAGCGGCGTTGTCCTGGGTGACCATGGACAGCATTCCCCCCGCCAACACCACGATCGAAGCCCTCCTACGCGAGCGCGCCTGGGTCGCACGTCTCGCCCGCGGCCTCGCGCGCGATCCGCACGCGGCCGACGACCTCGAGCAGGAGAGCTGGCTCGACACGCTGCTGCGTCCGCCGCGCCACGCCGCCAACCTGCGCTCGTGGCTCGCGCAGCGCGTGCGGCACACGTTCCACTCCGGCGCGCGCGGCGACGTGCGGCGCGTGCATCGGGAAGCCCTCGCGGCGCGCGCCGAGGCCGAATCGGAGACGCAGGCCGCCGTCGATCGCGCAGACCTGGCGCGCGAGCTGGTCGAGATCGTGCTGAAGCTCGAGGAGCCCTACCGCAGCGCGCTCGTGCTCGTGTACCTCGAGGGCCTGACGCCCGGCGAAGTCGCGCGGCGCCAGGAGCTGCCCGCGTCGACCGTGCGGACGCACCTGCAGCGCGGCCTCGAACGCGTGCGCGCCGAACTCGCGCGCCGCCGCGGCGATTGGCGCAGCGCGCTCTCCGCGCTGGCCCTCGTGCGCAGCCCGGCCAGCAAGGCAGCTGTCTTCTTGACCTCCGGCACGCTGGCGAAGGTCGTGGGAGCCGCAGCTGCACTCGTCCTCGCGCTCATCGCGATCCGGGCGTGGCAGGGCGCTCCTCCTGAGCCTTCGCCGCTCGCCCCGGGACCGTCCGTCGCGCTGGCCAGCGCCGAGCCGGAGGAACCGACGGCGTCCCCCGCTCGCACGGCGCTCGTCGACGCGCCGTCGACGTTGCCCTCCGAGATGCGCCCCGGCCTGCGCATCCGCGCCGTGCACGACCGCGACAATTCGCCGCTGATCGACGCGGCATTGCGCGTGCGCTGGTTCGACGACGCGTGGCGCGTGCGGCGTTGGTATCTGCGCACCGACGAGCAGGGGCGTGCGGAGCTCGCCGCTCCTCCGCCTGGACGAGTGCTCGTCGAGAGCGACCACGGGGGCTGGGTCGAAGGCATCCTCGATCCCGAGAACGGCCTCGATCTCGAACTGCGCGTCGACGATCGCCTCGCCGTGCGTGGACGCGTCGTCGACCCGCGCGGATCGCCCGTCGCGGGCGCGAGCGTGCGTGTCGGCTGGAATACGTACCCCGAGGAGGACGTCGAGGTCGCCGTCACCGGCGCCAACGGCGGCTTCACCTTCCGGAACGAAGGCGGCGGCCGTCGTGTCGGCGCGTGGCACGAGGACTACTCCGCTTCTCCACGCCCCGAGATCGGGGGACGCGACGGGCAGAGGGTCGAGCTCGTGCTGCGGCTCGGCGGGCCGAGCGCGGCGATCTCGGTCCGCGTGCTCGATGCCGACGGCAATCCGGTTTCCAGGTCGTGGGTGCAAGTCTCGACGCCCGCACAGGAGCTCACGTTGCCGGACGGCTCGCGCGCAACCGGGCCCGGCGGATGGCTCGTGGACTGCGACGCGAACGGTGTCGCGCTGGTGCGCGGCTTGCCGCCCGGCGCCCTCAGCGTGCTCGCTGGAGCCGACAAGCATGCGAGCGCGTCGAGTGAGATCGCCCTGGAGATTGGTGCGACAGCGGAACTCGAACTGCGCCTGCCGCGCGGCGTCACTCTGCGCGGCATCGTGCGCGACGCGAACGGAGAGCCGGTGCCCGGAGCCCTGCTGCGCGTCGGGGAACTCTCGCCGTCGCCGCTGCACGTGGGCGAGTGGGAGTGCTGGAAGGACGCCGGCCCCGACGGCACGTTCGCATTCGAGAGCCTGCGACCCGGCACGCGCCGTGTCCTCGTGGACGGCGGCGAGCGCGGGCGTCGAGTCGAGGATCTCGTCCTCGCGGATGGCGGAGAAACCACGTGGAATCCGGTGCTCGACGCGGGCCGGCTGCTGCGCGGTCGCGTCGTGGATGCTCAGGGCATTCCGCTGGAAGGCTGGCGCGTGGACGCCGAGATCGTTCGACAGCGGCGCATGCAGGACGAGCAGGTTCAGGAGATCTACGGTTGGCCGTCCGAATGGGGCAGCGCGAAGACGAACGCGCGCGGAGAGTTCACGCTCGCGAACCAGCTCGCCTACGAACTCTCGCTGACGGTGAGAGGTCCCTTCCCGCAGGGTCGCACGCCACGGCTCGTGCGCAATGGTGTGCGCGCCGGCGGCGAGCCGATCGAGCTGGTCGTCGACACGATCGCCGAGCGGGGCTGGCTGGTCGGACGCGTCCTCGACCCGACCGGCGTGCCCGTCGCGGCGCGTGTCCGGGTCGTGCGCGACGAGGAGACCGTCTCGCGGGAGATCCAGCAGTACGACGGCGATCCGATCACGGGCCGGTTCCGGGCCGGCCCCCTGTTGCCGGGCGTGCACCTCGTCACCGTCGAAGCCGAGGGCTGGCCGATGCTGAAGCTCGACCCCGTGAGCGTCGCATCCCGGGAGAAGGACCTGGGCGACGTGAAGCTCGTGAAGCCGGCGTCGTTGAGGATCCTGGTGCGCGCGCCGGGCGTCCCCGAGCACGAGCTGCGCGTGTCGTTGAGCGGCCCGTTCGAGGGACGCGACGCAGCGGTCTCCGACGGCCGCGTATCGGTCGACGGCCTTGCGCCGGGACACTGGAGAGTCCAGCTCACGCGCAACGGCGTGGCGAGCCGCTCCACCCGGTCGCCGACGAAGTTCGAGCTCGAGGCAGGCGGCACGACGGAGATCGAGCTCTCCGCCGATCCGCCCTGATCGGCGCCACCGCGGAAGGAGTCGGACGGCCCGCTCGGATCCCCACGTCGGGGTCGGCGTTCCCGCTCACCGCCCCGAGGCACTCTCGCGGGCCGTCCACCAGGAAGACCGCGCGGGGTCCGCAACGGTTGCAGGCGAACTCGTTTTTCTTTCGTGACCCGTTCACCCCGCCTGGGACGGCGGAGGCTCCTCGCGCTCGAACCTCGAGAGTTCGGCGAGGTGGGACGCAGCCGACCTCAATCCTCGACCCGAGAGGGCCTCCACCAGCCGGCGCGCCCACGGCTTCAGATCGGAACGCTCGACGTACCGCTTCGAGAGCGCCTGTCCGATCGCGAGCACGACCAGCCCGACGAGCAGGTTCGCCACGAGGTAGCGAAGGTCGACGCGGGCCAGCGCATCCACGCCCGTCAGCGCCTCGAACGGCACGAGCAGAGCCGGGAGCCAGAGCACGATGCCCCCCAGCAAGGCCCACTTGAAGCTGACGTACTCGACGAGCTGGATGCGCTCGACCTCGCGCCGGATCTCCGTCACCGATCCGGTCTGATCGAGTTGCAGGACGTTCACCAGCAGGTACGCGCACTGCGCCGTGATCCCGACGCTGAACACCGCCAGGGCTCCGGCCACGACGATGTAGCGCGGCTCGGTGATGTGGGCGATCAGGACGGAGACCGCGGCGACCGTCACCGCGATGCCGAGCGCGATCTCCAGCGCCCTGTACAGGGCGTACGGCGCAAGGGCGAAGCGGACCTTGCGCATCATCGTCTCCCGCAGCAGCCGTTCGTCGATCGCCAGGCTCCGCTCGAGCATGGCGCCGTGCGCGGCCCAGGCTGCCTTCATGTCATCGAGTTGCATGTGATGCCTCCGTCTCGTCCCGGCGCGCGCGCTCTTCGAACGCGGCGCGCAGCAGTCCCTTAATGCGCAACAGCTTCGTGCCCACGTTGGACACGGAGATCCCCAGCACCTCGGCGATCGACGCGTGGTCGTTCCCGTCCAGGTAGAGCAGCACGAGCGCCTTTTCGAGCGCACCCAGGTCGTCGATGCAGCGCAACAGACGCCGGACGTCCTCGCTCGGTTCGGACTCGGGCGCAGCTGCGATCGTGATCGCGTGCGCGTCGATCGGCAGCCGCCGTTCCCGGTACGGGCGCTCGCGACGCTGGAACGAGATCGCGACGTTGAGCGCGATGCGATAGACCCAGGTCGTCTCCTTGAAGCGCTCGTCGTAGCGGTGATGCGAGCGCCACAACTGCACCGCGATCTCCTGCACGACGTCTTCGCGGTCCGTCGCGTCCCGGCAGTAGGCGTAGGCGATCTTGTGGATCAGCCCGGCGTGCCGCCGGATCAGGTCGGTGAGCTGGGAGGCTTCCATCGGTGCTGCGACATGATTCGCAGGCGATCCGCCCCGCATCACAGCCCCGGCCGGTTTTTCTGCTTCTCCAGAGCGGCCAGGGCGTCGGGAGGAGCGGTCGGCGGCCTCACAGCTGGCTGCGAGGCGCTCATCGACGGATCGCCGGGCTCGCCGCCCGTCGGCCCGCGCTCCCTCCCGGCAACGGGGCGAGCGGGACGTCCCAGCACTCGCTGCACGCGCCGGTCGTGAGGAGGTAGGTCCGCAGGCAGCGCGGGCAGTACGTCAGCTCGTCGGCATCCCCTGTCGGCGCGCACGTCGCCAGGTCTTCCTGCAGCCCGAGGCGCCGCGCCGCCTCGGTCAGGCGGCGCACGAGCCGCTCGCGGGCCGCGCGCTCGACGGCAACAGCGACCGGATCGTCGCTCGGACAGGCGGGCGGGATCGGGTGGAGCGCGTCGCGCAGGACGCGCTCGGCGAAGAGCTCGAACTCGGTGCGGCCGAGCAGCACCGCGCCAGCCGCGAACGGGTGGAACCCGGCCAGCAGGTCGCGGCCCAGGATCTCGGCCGTGCGCAGCGCTTCCACCGGCGACAGCGACACGGAGACCGTGCGCGACACGCGCTCGCCGCGCTCGAGCGGGTTCAACGCGCGGTGCGCGCGCGCGAACGAGAGCCCGGTCCACACCTGCAACAGGACGAGCGCTCCGAGAAGCCACGGCCACGCATACGCCAGTCCCAACGTGGCTCCTACCACGGGCAGCGCGACGAACAGCAGCAGGAACGTCGCGATCGCGGGCCAGCGCAGCTTGCGCGCCTGCGCGCGCCAGGCCGTCACGCGCTCGTGCGCGGCGACTTCGTCCAGCGCGCGGGACAGGCTGACGTCGATCTCGCGCTCGCGTTGGGCGGGGTCGAGCGCCGCCAGGCGGACGAGCAGCCGTGCGATCTGCCGCGCAAGCGCTTCGGAACCGACCGCGACGAGCAGCGTGCGGCCGACGAGCACGCGGCGCGATTCCGCGCGTGTGCCGGCGGCTTCGGGCCAGGCCAGAAGCCGCCCGCTGCGCGGCGTGCGCCCGCCCGGGTTCGGGTCCTGCGCGACGTGCGCCAGCACGGCCTCGCGGCCGAGCGACAGCGGGAACAGCTCGACCAGGTGGAACGCGCCCGTGCCCGGCAGCGGCGGACCGAACAGGAGCGCCATCCGGTCGCTGCCCCACGTGCGCGACGCGGGGATCGCGCGCGCCGCGGAGCCGAACCAAGCGCGGAACACGTAGGCCGAGCGCGGAAACCAGTGCAATCCGAGCGCGGCGTGCAGCCCGAGCAGGACCGCAACGAGCTCGGCCAGGGCCGCCATGCGTGCGCGGGGTCAGTTCCCGCCGTCGGCGGGCGTCGCGTCGCCACGGCCGCCGATCCAGCCGAAGATCTTCTTTGCGAAGGCGCCCACGGCCACGATTCCGGCGACGATCACCTTCCAGAACTTGGCCAGCAGCCCCGTCTTCGCGGCGATCGCCACGCCACCACCGGCGACCAGGGCCGCGAGACCGTACTCGGCGACCTTGTCGCCGGCCGTGAACTGCGCGTACCGCTCGCCCTCCTGGTACTCCATCGACGCCATGAGCTCCTCGAACCGCGGCAGCGCTTCGGCCAGGTCGCCGGGACCCAGCACGAGGTCGACGTTCATCACGCCCTTGCGACCGAGGACGCGCACGGACCAGTTCACGCTCTCGCCGCCGTCCTCGCCGCGGCCCAGCGTGGCCCACGTCAGGTTGTTCGTCTTGGCGTCGTAGAACGGCTCGCGCTGCCAGCCGACCAGGTCGACCGTGGCCCACCCGCGCTTCTTGCGCTCGGCGTTCCCGTACTCGTTGCCTTCCTGCAGTGTGTCCATCAGGTCGCCGGCATCGAGCTCGTCGCGGTCGTCGTCCTTGACGTAGCCGGACTCGTCGAACTCGAAAACGACGAACCACGTCGGCTCGCCGTCGGGCGTTTCCGCGAACACGAGGCCGAGCTCACGGCCCGACACCGGGTTCTGCATCGCTTCCATGAGCATCTTCGTGCCGGCCGGGCCCGTGAAGCGGAAGCCCTCCGGCACCTCGAGCTGCGCGCGATTGCCGAGCTGTGCCTGGCCCGGTCCCTCGACCCATTCGATCCCGTCGAAGGGCGACTGGGCTTCGGCCCCCGACTCGGGTTCCTGGTTCCGGGGCGAGGTCGAAAGGGCGAGTGCGAGCGCTAGGAATGCGAGGTGCATGCGGCGTTCTCCGGTGCGGGGGAAGGACCAGGAGCTATCGGATATCGCCGCGCCGGCCGTAAGTCGAGCCTGGAAAGCGGGCCGGTGGTCCGACACCAGCCCATTCCTGGCCCCACTGGAGTGCCAGCCTTGGGTTCACGGGTCGCTCGTCGCGGCTCAGCCCGACGTGCTCTTCATCGGCTGGTCGTAGACCAGGCGATCGAACAGGAACTCAAGCATGCGGAGGCTCGCCCATCGGGCCCAGGTTGGCCTGGACGAAGGTCACGGCCTCGGCCATCGCGCTCGCCCATGGCGGTGACGCGGCTTTGCCATCCCTGATCTCCGCGTAGATGCTCGTGAATTCGCCGTCGTCGAGCCAGATGCCGCTGCACTTGGGGCACTGGTCGATCTCGACCTCCTTAGCCTCCGAGAACCACTTGCGGTCGAGCAGCTGCTCCGGGCAGCGCGGGCACAGGCGCGGCTCGTCCGGCTTCTTGGTCCGGTGCGGAGGTTGCCAGATCGTGTGGAGATTGGCGGCCGCGCGCGGGGTCACGCGCTGCAGCTCGGCTGCGTCGAACCAGAGGCCGCCGCATCCCCCGTAGCACATGTCGAGCGTGACCTCGCCGGTGTTCTTCTCGCGCAGGGTTCGCTTGCAGGCCGGACACTTCATGAGCTGGTCCTCGGTCGTGGACAGGAGGCGAACGGGGGCACGGGAGCGCCGAGGATCCTATCGTTCCAGGCGCCAGCCCGATCACCCCGTGCGCAACGGCGGAACCGGGCGTTCCGACGACTACCGCGAAGTGCGTATCCACGAACTCGCGACAGTTCGTGCGTCGTGTAGCCGGTCCCGATTATCGTGGCGCCAGTCCCCACATCCTCCGAGGAGCCCATGATCCATCTCCCTTCGACCGCGCCGTTCCAATCCTCCCGTCCGATCCTGCTGGCCGCGCTTCTGGTGCTGGGCGCCGCTGCGTGTCAGAGCGCGAGCAAGGCGCCGGAAACCATGCCGCGGACCATGGGGCGCGTCGACCTCTCCAGCGAGCTCACGGCCAGCGCCGTCGTGATGTCGGTCGATGCGACGGAGCGCCTGATCACGCTGCGACGCGAGGACGGCAGCATGTTCGCCGTTCGCGCGGGCCCGGCCGTGCGCAACTTCGACCAGATCGCGGCGGGCGACGAGCTGCGCGTGCGCTACCAGGAGACGCTGGCCGCGATGATGCTGCCAGCCGGCGAGAGCACCGCCCCTGTGGAAGGCGCCTTCGTCGCCGGCCGGGCCAGGACGGGCGACAAGCCCGCAGCTGGCGCGGGTCTGGCCGCCACGGCGCGCGTGAGGATCGAGTCCGTCGACCCCGCCCACGACATCGTCGTTTTCTCGCAGGATTCGGGCGATCTGCGCGCCGTGCGCGCCATGCGGCCGGAAGGCCGCGCGTTCATCGGGAAGCTGAGGGTCGGCGACGTCGTCCAGCTCGACTACACCGTGTCGCTGGCGCTCTCGATCGAGGAAATGTAGGCGCGCATACACTGCGAGCGTGTTCCTGCGCGGCGAGTCCGTGTGCGTGTGTCGTCAAGTGGCGCACGGCGGTCTCCGCGCCAGCCGACGAGCCCTCGGTCTCATGGAAGAAACCAACACGCCATGCTGCTCGCACCGCTGACTTTCCTCTTCCCCGCGCCCGTCCAGGTCTCCGGCGGCCACGTGCCGGCACCGAGGGAGGAAGCGCCGGGATGGTCCACGTCGCTCGAGACCTACTGGACGGAACCGCCCGACGAGGATGGCTACCTGAGCGGCATCCTGTCCGCGGACCGCGGGGCGCTGCACCTCGAAGCGCGCTGGGCCTACGAAGGCCGCGACACGGCTTCGTTCTTCGTCGGCCGTTCGATCCCCTGGGAGGGCACCGTGTTCGGCTCCGCCACGCCCATGGCCGGGATCGCCGTCGGAGACACGGACGGCGTCGTGCCGGCGCTGTCCCTCGAGGTGGGCTGGAAGTCGCTCTCGTTCACGACCGACGCCGAGTACCTGATCGCGACGTCAGACGACTCCGACGACTTCTTCTACAGCTGGAGCGAGCTGACCTGGACCTTCTCGGACCGCTTCCTCGTCGGCCTGGTCGGTCAGCGGACGAACGTCTTCGATCAGGAGCTGACCGTCGACCGCGGCCTGCTCGTCGGAGTGGCGCTGGGGCAGGCGTACGTCACGGTCTACGTCTTCAACCCCGACCAGGACGACCCCTACGTGACGGTCGCGGTGGGCGCGAGCTTCTAGACCGCGAGGTGGGCGGTCACCGCGCCGTCGGGTGGTAGACGTTCACCGCCGGCTTCAGCTCCGCTTCGGCGATCTCCTGGACCTTCTGCAGGACCGCGGGGTCGAGCGTGTCGGCGAACACGTAGAACTTCCACAGGTCGCGGTAGCCGCGCTCGAGGTCGCCCAGCCGCGGCACGCGCGCCGCGTGCTGCGACAGCGGCTCGACGCCGGCGATGCCCGGCCAGCGCACGTGCATGCCGGCCTCCTTGAGCTGCATCGCGCGCGCCGGGCAGTACACGATCACGTCGACGGTGCGGCCGGTCGCGAAGCGCGCCAGGTCGGCGATGCGCGCTTCGAGGTCGAGCCGCGCGCGCGCGCCTCCAGGGGCGAAGTAGCGCGCGACGAGCTGCTCCTGCACGGCGGCGTTCTCGTAGCGCGGGAAGACACAAGCGCGTTTGGGCAGCCGGCGCTCGCGGAAGCGCGTGACGAGGTCGCGCACACGATTGCGGGCATCGCGCGGCGACTTCTCGACGGAACGATCGAGCAGATCGAGCACGGAGGCGTCGGTCTGTGCGTAGAAGTCCTCCTCCCTCACCGCGCCGCACGCCAGTGCCGTCTCCACAGCCCGCGCAACCAGCGCGCCGGCCGCGACCTTGGCGTGGTGGTAGTAGACGCGCTCGGAGAAGTGGTAGCGCGCCTCCAGCAAGCGCACGACCTCGGACAGGATGTCCTCACGCAGGAGGTCGTGCTTGGCCAGGTCGACGTAGAGGTTCTGCGACTTGCGATCGACCTTCAGGTAGCCCATCACGCGCGGGTCGATCGACAGCCGCAGGCCCGTGAAGTACGCGTCGCGCGCCAGGTAGTCGAGGATGTCGGAGGCCAGCGTGCCGCCCACGATCTGGCGCCAGTACGGCGGCACTTTCGCGGCGCGATCGGACGCTTCCAGGATCGCCAGCACGTCCTCGACGACGCCAAGCTCGCGCAGCGTGCGCCCGAGGGCCGTGCGCGGGCCGAGGAGACCCTGGAAACGGTGCGGCAGGTCGTGCCGCCCGAAGATCCCGTCCTGGTCCTCGATGCTGTGGCCGAACGGCACGTGCGTCACGTCGTGCACGAGCGCAGCGATGCGCACGACGCGCGCCTCTTCCTCGCCGATCGCGACGCTGCCGGCTGGGTCGAGCTCGAAGTTGCGGTTCACCGCGTCGATCACGGCCTGCGCCATGTGCAGCGAGCCGATCGAGTGGTCGAAGCGCGTGTGCACGGCGCCCGGGAAGACGAGGTAGGCCGTGCCGAGCTGCTTGACGCCGCGCAGGCGCTGCATCTCGGGCGTGTCCAGGATGCGCATCTCCTCCGCGCTCAAGTGCACGTCGCCGTGCACCGGGTCGCGGATCACGCTCGAGCGTCGGCGGGCGGCCATCGGGGCGCAGAGGATAGCGCGCGCCGTTCACAACCCCGCGCGTTCGCGCAGGTTCGCTCGCACGACTTCCGGCAGGCGGTCCGGGCGCAGGCCCAGGAGCGCGGCTTCCAGCGCGTAGAGCAGCTTCTCGCTGGCCGGATGGCCCCTCCGCAGCACGGCGCGGAAGGTCGCGATCGAGCCCTTGCGTTCCAGGTCCTCGACCGTGCGCACGCCGACTTCCTCCAGCCAGATGCGCGAGATCCGTCCCATGTGGACGATGCGCGTGCCCGGCGATGCCTTCGCGCGCGTCACAGCCTTCGGCGCACGCCGCGTCGTGACCTTCTTCTTCACACGCGACTTCCGCTTCTCGCGTTCGCGCGCGGCACGCAGCGCGCGCAGCGTCCACGTCTTCAGCCCGCGCACGTCGGCCTGCACGTGCTCGGGCACTTCCCAGTACGTGCGCATCGAAGGCTTGTCCGGGAACGGCTGGAACGGCTCGCTGCCGGCCGATTCGTAGTCGCGCCGGCTCTCGTCGTCGACGCGGAAGAAGAGACGTCCATCGGCCACGAGCCCGAAGAAGACGCCCTCCAGGTAGAGACCGGCGCCTCCGAACATCTTGCGGGCGCGCACGGCGCCGGCCGGCGCGAGCTGCTCGAGGAGCGCGTCGAGGGTCGGGTCCACCATGGTCGCCGCGGCCCGTCCAGGATGTCGCGCAGCCCCCGGATCGGGAAGGGAACGCACGGCGCCGGCCGTTTCCGTCTGGGAACCGCGCCCGGCGCCGTACGTGTCGTGTTCCCGGCCGACATCCGCCCGAATGCACTGCTAGCATTCGAGGTCACGAGCGCCGACTCTGTGGTCACGATGACCCTTCTCTCCACCTGGATCCTGGCTCTGCTGCCCGCGCTGCCCGTGCAGACCGTTGCGGACGACGAGATGCCGGACGGCAACAAGCTCGTCCAGATCGCGCTGCTGGCCGACAAGGGGGCGGTGAAACCGGGCGGCACGCTCACGCTGGCCGTGCGCTACGCGATCGAGCCCAAGTGGCACGTCTACTGGGAGAACCCGGGCGATTCCGGAATGGCCACGCGCGCGAACATCACGGCTCCGGCCGGCTGGAAGGTCGGAGCGCTGCGCTTCCCGGCGCCACAGAGGCACGAGGACGAAGGCGACATCACGACGTACATCCACGAGCGCGAGCTCGTGCTGCTGGCCGACGTGCAGGTTCCGGCCGACGCCAGGCCGGGCGTCGCGGCGATCACGGTCGACGGTCGCTGGCTCGTGTGCACCGACATCTGCGTGGGTGGCGAGGGCCAGGCCAAGGTCGACGTGACCGTCGCCGACGTCGAGACGCCGGCCAACGAGGCGCTCTTCAAGGCGGCGCGCGAAAAGCTCCCGAAGCCCTGGAGCGAGCTGCCGCAAGCGCGCGTGACGTGGTCGGGCACCGAAGCCGAGCCGCGCGTCACGATCGTCGTCCCGGGCGCGAAGTCGCTCGAGTTCTTCCCGCTCGACACGGAGGCGATGAAGTGCAAGGGCCGCACGGTCGACGCCGGCAAGAACGGCGCTACGCTCAAGGCCCAGTTCGAGTTCGAGCGCAAGCAGCCCGAGGACCAGCCGCGCACGCGCGGCGTCCTGCACGTCAAGACCGGACAGGGCGAGACGTCGTACCTGTTCGACAGCCTGTACACGGCGCCCCCGACGGGGCGCTGAAGCGAGAACCTGGAGAGATCCCCGATGAGCGTTCGATCCTGGCGGTTCGCCGCCCTGCTCTTGACCGCGGCCCTGTCCGGCTGCGCGACCGAATCGCGCCAGCCCGCCGTGCCCGCCAGCTCCCCCTCCGCTGCGACAGTGCAGCCCACGTCGGCGCAAACAGCTGCGGCCCAGAGCGCGGACGTCAAGCCCTCGGGTGTTCCGTCGACCTCGACCACGGCGGTCGCCGCGACGAAGGTCGAAACCGAAATCACGAAGGCCGTGCTGGGTGAGGTCGTCCCGGACTTCACGCTGAACGACCTCGACGGCAAGCTCCACAAGCTGTCCGACTACAAGGGCAAGATCGTCGTGCTCGAGTGGTTCAGCCCGGCCTGCCCGTACTGCGTGTACGCCTACGCCGAGGGGCCGTTGCGCGAGCAGCCCGAGCGCGTCAAGAGCCAGGGCGTCGTGTGGCTCTCCGTGAACTCGCAGAACCTGAAGCACCCCGGCGCGAACCTGGAGAAAAACCGCGACTTCGTGGCGAAGCACGGCCTGAAGGCACCGATCCTGATGGACCCCACCGGCGTGGTGGGACGTTTGTTCGGAGCCAAGACCACGCCGCACTGCTTCGTGATCAACGAGAAAGGCCTGCTGGTCTACGCCGGCGCGCTCGACAACGCGCCCATGGGCAAGGTCGAGGGCGACGCGGCCAAGACGAACTACGTCGACGCGGCGATCGCGGACCTGCGCTCGGGCCACCCGGTCACGATCAGCAACACCAGGGCCTATGGTTGACAAGTGGCCTACGCGAAGCCGTAGTTCACGGCTGCCTCGACTCGCACGGGGCGCGCGCTTGAACCGCGCGCCCCATTCTGTTGGGCGCGCGGATGCGCGCCGACCGCGCGCTCCGCGCGCAGGGGGGCGCGCGCTTGATCCGTGCGCCCCATTCTGTTGGGCGCGCGGATGCGCGCCGACCGCGCGCTCCGCGCGCAGGGAGGATCTCCGCCGCGCCGCGCCCCGCGTCAGCGGGGCCGCCGAGCTCATTCCATCGGCTGGAATGCGCTCAGCACGCGCGCGTGCAACTCGGCCGCGAGCCTCTTGCGATCCGTTTCACGCAGCCGGCCGGACCCGAACGTGACGCGCGCTTCGACGCGATCGAGCGCGAGGAAACGCGTGACCTGACGCAGGATCGGCTCTTGGTACCAGCACACGGAGCGCGACGCGGGCGGATCTCCCGGCAGCACCTCGTAGCGCATCGTGGCCCACGCGCAGGGTGCACCCAGGCGCGCCGCCGACTCGAGCAGCGCCGCGCGGAACGGACGCACGAGGCGCCCGTCGGAGTTCGCGCCTTCGGGGAACAACACGACCACGTGCCCGTGCGCCAGGGCCCGTCCGATTGCCTCGTTCACGTCCGGCAGGGCGCGCTTGTCGGCGCGGTCGATGAAGATCGTGCCCATGCGCGCCGCCATGGCGCCGACGAGCGGCCAGCTGCGGATCTGGTGCTGCGAGACGAAGGCCGGACCGTCGAGCAGGCTGGCCAGCGTCACGATGTCGGCGTAACCCACGTGGTTCGTGACGAGCACACACGGCCCGCGCGGCGGCTCGCCGACGACCTCGATGTGCATGCGGCCGGCGCGCGTCAGTGCCCGGCCCCACGCGCGCATGAGCTGCATGCGCCAGGCGCGCGCGCGCTCCGGGCCACGGTGGAACGGGCGGCCCAGCAGCCAGACCGCTGACAGCCCGAGCGTGGCGGCCAGCCCGCGCAGCAGACGCCCCACCCGCCGCGCGACGCGCAGGGGCAGGCGCGCCCGGTAGACGTCGGCGTCGGGCACCGCGGGGGGCTGGACGCTCATGAGCGCGCGATCCTCTGCGCGAAAGAACCCGGCGGCAAGCAGTTCGTTTGAGCCGCTCACGGATCAGGACTAGTCTTGTACGCCTCGTCCCCCCCGTATCCAACCCGCTGGCCGATCGCCCGGACTCCCATGAACATCACACTCGCCCTGACGCTCGCGGCCCTGGCCACCTTGGGTGCCGCCGCTCCTGAGAACCACAAGGAACTGCCCAAGCAGACCGCTCCCGCGCCGGCCGCCGCACCCAGCGAGGCCGAGATCGTCAAAGTGCAGAAGTCGGCCTACCCGCTCGACACCTGCGTGATCAGCGGCAAGAAGCTCGACGCCAAGGCGCTGGACGTAGTCATCGACGGCCGCCTCGTGCGGCTGTGCTGCCCGAACTGCAAGGCCGGCGCCGAGAAGGACAAGGCTGCGACGTTCGCCAAGATCGACGCCGGCGTCGTCGCGGCGCAGAAGGCCTCCTACCCGCTGGCGACGTGCCCGATCTCGGGCGAGAAGCTCGGCAGCATGGGCGACCCGGTCGACGTCGTGGTCGGCACGAAGCTCGTGCGCCTGTGCTGCGCGAGCTGCAAAAAGGGCCTCGAGAAGGATCCGGCCGCCGCGCTGGCCAAGGTCGACAAGGCCTGGATCGACGCGCAGCTCGCGGCCTACCCGCTCACGACGTGCCCGGTCAGCGACGAGAAGCTGGGCGGCATGGGCGAGCCGGTGAACGTCCTCTACGGCACGAAGCTCGTCCGCCTGTGCTGCAAGAGCTGCACGAAGGCGCTCGACAAGGACGGCCCGGCGATCCTGGCCAAGATCGACGCCGCGAAGAAGAAGTGAGCGCGGTAGACCCCGGTGTCAGACACCTTGCACCACCTGCGTGGTGCAAGGTGTCTGACACCCTTGTCTACTTCACGGGCGCGGCGGGGCGGGCCGATCCGGCCGGCTTCGCGGCGGTGTTGCGCAGCTCCTGCACGACCATGTTGCCGACCTCGTCGGTCGGGTGGTCGCCGGTGTTCACGCCGCGGATGCGGTTCGAGCGCACGAGGTCGATGACGGTGTTTTCGATCGCGGCGCCCGCGGCCGTCTCGCCCAGGTAGTCGCACATCATCCCGGCCGCCAGGATCGCGGCCACGGGGCAGGCCTTGTTCTGGTTCGCGTACTTGGGCGCGGAGCCGTGGATCGGCTCGAACAGGGAGACCTTGCCCGGATGGATGTTGCCGGACGCGGCGATGCCCATGCCGCCTTGGATCATCGCGCCCAGGTCCGTGATGATGTCGCCGAAGAGGTTCGGCGTGACGGCCACGTCGAACCACTCGGGGTTCTTGACCATCCACATGCAGGCCGCGTCGATGTAGGCGTGGTCGGCCTCGATGTCGGGGTATTCCTTCGAGATCTCGGCGAACGTGCGCGTCCACAGGTCCTGCGCGCGCAGCGCATTCGCCTTGTCGATCATCGTGACCTTCTTGCGCTTGTTGCGCGTGCGCGCGAGCTCGAAGGCGTAGCGGATCACGCGCTCGGTGGCGACGCGCGTGTAGACCATGACCTGCGTCGCGACCTCGATCGGCAAGTGCTTGTGCGCGTAGCCGTAGGTGCCGGCGTAGGCCCCCTCGGTGTTCTCGCGCACGAAGACCATGTCGACCTCCTTGGGACCCTTGCCCTTGAGCGGGCACAGGCGCTCGTCGTAGCAGCGCACGGGGCGCAAATTGACGTACAAGTCGAGCTCGAAGCGCAGCTTCGCGATGATGCCGTACTCGATCAGGCCGACGGGCGCGCGCGGGTCGCCGATCGCGCCCAGGAAGATCGCGTGCTTCTGCTTGATCTCCTCGAAGGCCTTGTCGGGGAAGATCTCGTTCGTCTGCAGCCAGTGGTCCGTGCCGAACGGGTACGTCGTGCGGCGCGTGCGGAAGCCGTAGATCGAAGACGCGGCGTCGAGGACCTTGAGCGCCTCGCGCGTCACTTCCGGCCCGATGCCGTCGCCGGCGATCACTGCGATGTCGTACTCGGTCATGACTTCTTCGTGGGGACGGCGGAGGGTGGAACGCGGCGGAACATGCCCGGCGCGTAGCGGACGATGCGGCCCTCGACGGCGCTGGCCGCCACGGTGAGGGGTGACGCGAGGTAGAGACGGCCGGGACCGCTGCGTCCGGCGAAATTGCGGTTGATGGCACTCACGGTGACCTGGTCCTTGGTCTCCGAGACACCCGGGCCGCAGCCGATGCACGCTCCGCAGCCGGGCTCGATGACCTGGACGCCCGCGCGCTGGAAGACTTCCATGTAGCCGCGGCCGCGCGCGTACTCGCGCACGGACTCGCTGCCGAACTGGATGATCATCTTCACGTGCGGCGCGACGCGCCGCCCGCCCTCGACCGCTTCGGACAGCACCTGCGCGTAGAAGTCGAGGTCGTGCTCCTTGCCGGCCGTGCACGAGCCGGCGTAGGCCACGTCGATGCGCACGTCGCCCATCTCGCGCACGTACTTGCCGTACGTCGGGTCGCCCGGCTCGGCCACCATCGGCTCGATCGATCCCAGGTCGATGCGGTGCACGCCGCCGTCGTAGTGCGCGCCCTTGTCGGGCGCCACGAACGAAGCGCGGATCGTCTCGCGCGACACACCCGGGCGGCGTGCGGCGAGCCACTCGAGCGCGACGTCGTCAGCCTCGCAGATGCCCGACTTGGCGCTGCACTCGGTGGCCATGTTGCACAGCGTCGCGCGCTCGTCCATCGAGAGCGACGCCAGGCCTGGCCCGCCAAACTCCATCACGCGGTCGAGCGTCTCCTCGCGCACCGCGAAGGTCGCCAGGACGTGCAGCATCAAGTCCTTGGCCGTGACGTCGGGCCGCAGCTTGCCGTGGAGCTCGAAGCGGATCGACTCCGGCACGACGACGAACGTGAAGCCCGAATGCACGAGCGCCGCGTATTCGGTCGCTCCGACGCCCCAGGTCAGCGCGTTGTTGCCGCCGCCCATGCACGTGTGGCTGTCCGTGGCCTGGATGAAGTCGCCCGGGTCGACGAACTGCTCGCGCGCGACCTGGTGGCAGATGCCGGGCGAAATGCCGTTCTTGGCCGAGAAGTCGCGCACGCCCGTGTGGTGCTGGAACTCCTTCTGCAGTTCCCGCAGCGTCTGGATTTGCGCCGCGAAGGGCGCCATGCGCGGCACACCCGTCGCGTAGAGCAGGTGGTCCTCGAACACCGCGAACTTGGCCGGGTTCGCCAAGCGGTAGTCGCGGCCGTACTCCTGCTGCAGGAAGTAGTGCACCTGCGCGGTCGTGAACTCGTGGCTGTAGCCGCCGTCGACGCGCACGAGGCCCAGATCGCCGGGCTTCACCGCCGGCGCACGTCCCTCGATGCCCACCAGGTGCGAGGCCAGGATCTTCTCGGCCATCGTCATCGGGCGCGGCTTCGTCGTCGGCGCGGGAATGCTGACCTTTCCGGCCTTGTACTGGGCCGAGAACGGGAACAAGCCGCCGGCTTCCAGGATCGCGCGCGTGACCGGGTCGTAGCGGCCGGTGAACTCCTCGAGCGGGATCTCCTCGCCGCGCTGCAGCCGCTCGAGCTGCGCGTACGTCCCCATCAACTGGCCGAGGTTCAGGTTGTTGCGCTCGTGGATCGGCGCGAACGAGGCCGCGATCACGAGGTGGATCCCCGACCACTTCTCGCATTGCGGAGCCGTCTCGCGCGAGCTGCCGGTGCCCTTGCGCGCACCGGACACGATCACCTCGAAGCCGCCGTCCATCAGCGCGCGCGTTCCGAACACGCGCTGGCCGTCGTGCGGCCCGCCGCGGTGCACGAGGCCCGCGTACGCGTCCAGCGCGATGTCTTCCGGCCGGTGCCGGAAGCACACCCAGGCGGGCGTCATCGCGTCCGTGTTCACGTCGTCGAGCAGCGCGGCCGGGTCGACGTCCTTCATGAGGAGGTCGCTATCGCGCCGCAGCTGCTGCCCGTGCTGTAGCTGCTGCCCGTGCTGTAGCTGCTGCGCGTGCTGTAGCTGCTGCGCAGTGCGCTCGTGGTCCTTGAACAGGAACAGAGTGCGCTTGCCGGGTGTGAGTCGGACGACGCGCCGGCCGTCAGGCCTGGTATGGATCAGCGGGTTCACCGTTTGAGCACGCCTAGGCGCGCGGATTCTCGATCAGGATGGCGATGCCCTGCCCGCCGCCGATGCAGGCCGAGGCGACGCCGAAGCGCTTCTTCGTGCGCCGCAGCTCGTGCATGAGCGTCAGCACGAGGCGCGTGCCTGTCGCACCCAGCGGGTGGCCCAACGCGATCGCTCCGCCGTTGACGTTGACCTTGTTGCGGTCCAGCTCGAGCTCCTTCTCGCAGCCCAGATACTGACCCGCGAAGGCCTCGTTGATCTCGATGCGGTCGATCTGCTGCACCGACAGGCCGGCCTTGGAGACGCAGGCCCGGATCGCCGGCACGGGACCGATGCCCATCTCGGTCGGGTCGACGCCGACGTACGACCAGCCGCGCACGATCGCCCACACGTCGAGGCCCTCGGCCTTCGCGCGCTGGTCCGTCGTCAGCACGACCGCCGCGGCGCCGTCGACGATGCCGCTGGCGTTGCCGGCGGTGACCGTGCCGTCCTTGCCGAACGCGGCACGCAGCTTCGAAAGCCCCTCGATCGTCGTCTCGGGCTTGATGTGGTCGTCGAGCGCGACGACCTCGTCGCCCTTGCGGCCTTTGATCGTGATCGGCTCGATCTCGTCGGCGAAACGCCCTTCCTTCACGGCCTTCGCACCCAGCGCGTGGCTGCGGTGCGCGTACTCGTCCTGCTGCTCGCGCGTGATGCCCAGGCGCTTGGCGACCTTCTCGGCCGTCTGCGCCATGTACAGGCCCGCGATCGGGTCCATCAGCGCCGCGAACAGCGAGTCCTGCATCACCGGCTGCACGCCGAACGGGATGCCGGCGCGGGTCCCGTACACGCTGAACGGCGCCTGCGACATGCTCTCCATGCCGCCGGCCAGCACGGTCGCGCACTCGCCCAGGCGGATCATCTGAGCCGCGCTCACGATCGACTGGATGCCCGAGCCGCACAGCCGATTGACCGTCAGCCCGCCGGCCTCCTGAGGACAGCCCGACTTGAGTCCGACGTGGCGCGCGCCGTAGATGGCGTCGACCGACGTCTGCAGCGCGTTGCCGAAGACGACGTGCTCGATCGAAGCCGGCGCGACCTTCGAGCGCGCCAGGGCCGCCTTCGAGGCGTGCACGCCCAGGTCGATGGCGCTCAGGTCCCTGAGCTTGCCGAACCCCGGCGTGCCGACGTACTCGGCCATCGGCGTGCGTGCGCCGCCGACGATCACGATCTCCTGGCTCATGGATGCTTCTCCTGGAGTCACTCTTGGTTCAATTCGCGCGCTTCAGCGACCCGAAAATCGCGCCGGCCGCTTCTCGAGGAACGCGGCCATGCCTTCGCGCATGTCGGCCGTGGTCGAAGCCAGCCCGAACATGTCGGCCTCGATCAATTCGCCCTCGGCCTGCGTCATGTTCGTGCCGCGCCGGATGGTCTCCAGCGCAAGCCGCACGGCCACCGGCCCGCGCGACAGGATCGTGCGCACCATCTTCAAGGTGCCTTCGCGCAGCTCGGCCGGCTCGAACAGCCGGTTGACGACGCCCACGCGCCAGGCCTCGTCGGCCGGGAACATGTCGCCGGTCAGGACCCACTCGCGCGCGACGCCCGCGCCCGCGAGCCGCGCCAGCCGTTGCGTGCCGCCGTAGCCCGGGATGATCCCGAGCGACACTTCAGGCAGCCCAAAACGCGCGGTTTTCGAGGCGGTGCGCAGCGTGCAGGCCAGCGCCAGCTCGCAACCGCCGCCCAGCGCGAAGCCGTTGACCATCGCGACCGACGGCTTCGTCATGCGCTCGAGGCGCCCGAAGACCTGCTGCCCGAAGAAGGCCAGGGACTTGGCGTCCATCGCCGTCTCCATCGCCTTGAGCTCGTTGATGTCCGCACCCGCGACGAAGGCCTTCTCGCCCGAGCCCGTGACGATCACGGCGCGCGCGGCCGGGTCGGCCTCGAGCTCGTCGAAGGCCGCCGCCAGCTCGCGCAACGTCCGCGCGTCGAGCGCGTTCATCACCTTGGGCCGGTTGACGGTGACCGTTCCGATCCCGTCGGCGACCTCGACCAGCAGGTTCTCGTAGGTGCTCATCGCGGGTCCAGCCGTCAGACCTTGGCGGGCGCGACGCGGATCACGAGGGCCTTCTGGATCGTCTGCGGCTGCACGGGCTTGTCGCCCGGGCCCTTCTTCGTGTTGGCGATCTTGTCGACGACGTCGAGGCCGCGGATGGCCTTGCCGAACGCCGAGTACTGCCCGTCGAGGTGCGGCGACTTGTCGTGCATGACGAAGAACTGGCACGAGGCCGAATCCGGATCCGACGAGCGCGCCATCGAGAGGACGCCCTTCTCGTGCTTCTTGGCGTTGAACTCGGCCTTCAGGCGGCGCGGTCCGTCGCCGGTGCCCGTGCCCTTGGGGCAGCCGCCCTGGATCATGAAACCGGGGATCACGCGGTGGAAACCCTTGCCGTCGTAGAAGCCCGAGTAGGAGAGGTCGAGGAAGTTGCGCACGTGGTTCGGAGCGACGTCCGGCCACATCTCGCACTCGATCTCGCCCTGGTTCGTCTGCAGGACGACGCGGAAGTCCTGCAGGTCCTTGGCGTCCATCTTCAGGAAATTGAGGCCCTTTTCGGCTGCGTTCATCACTTCTCCTTGCCCTTCATCAGGACGACCGCGGACTCGATCTTCTGGGCCTCGGCCGGTTTCACGGTGCCGTCCGGGTTGGCTTCCCCGCGAGCCGAGGCGATGGCATCTAGGGTCTGGACGCCGTCCACCAGCGTGCCGAAGACCGAGTACTTGCCGTCGAGAGCCGGGAACGGCGCGGTCATGATGAAGAACTGGCTCGAGGCCGAGTCTTCGCTGGGCCCGCGCGCCATCGAGAGCACGCCCTTGACGTGCTTCTTCGTGCTGAACTCGCGCTTGAGTGTGCGCGGACCATTGCCCGTTCCCCACGAAGCTCGATTGGCGGTCTTCGTGTTCGGATCCCCGCCCTGGATCATGAACGTGGGCGACACGCGGTGGAACGAGGTCCCCGTGTAGAACCCCGACGAGGCGAGATCGAGGAAGTTGCGCACGTGGTTCGGCGCGACGTCGGGCCAGAACTCGACCGTCATGTCGCCTCGGTTCGTGTGCAGGAGCACCTGATAGTTCTTCAGGTCCTCCACCGGGATCGTCATGAAATCGGTGCCCTTCGGAGCCGGGGCCACGCTGCTGACGTCGACCGGCTTCTCGTTGCCGTAGGCCAGCTTGAAGCCCGCGGCCGAGGCCTTCGAACTCTCGAGCAGCGGCCCCAGGTCGAGTTCGATCGTGACTTTCTGGTTCGGTGCCAGCTTGATCTCGGCCGCGCCGCGCTCGGCCAGCGGCTTGCCGTCGACCGAGAACGCCGCCGGGCCGAACATCCAGCCGGGCACGGTGTCGCCCTGCGCGTCGGCCGTCAGCTCGACCCGCACCGTGAGCGGCATCCCCACCACGTAGCTCTTGGGAGCCTCGACCTTGGCCTTGACCTCCGCGCCCGCCAGGGGCGCGAGGAGGACCAGGGCCGCGATCAAACGCGCTTGTCGCCTTGCCATGTGTAGAACCCCTGGCCGGTCTTGCGACCGAGCTTGCCTTCCTTGACCTTCTGTTCGAGCAACGCCGGGATGCGGAACGCCGGCTCGTTCGGGTAGCGCTTCACCCAGCCCTGCAGGATGGAGAGCGTCGTGTCGAGCCCGACGTAGTCCGTCAATTCGAAGGGACCCATCGGGAAACCGCAGCCGAGCTTCATCGCGACGTCGATGTCGGGGATCGAGGCGTCGCCGCGCTCGGCCAGCTTCATCGCCTCGGCCATGTAGGGCACGAGCAGGCGGTTCACGACGAAGCCGGGCGTGTCCTTGCACGTGATCGGCGACTTGCCGCAGGCCTCGCCGAACGCGCGCGCCTGGGCCAGCACGTCCTCGTTCGTCTTGTCCGTGCGCACGACCTCGACCAGCTTCATCAGCTGGACCGGGTTGAAGAAGTGCAGGCCCACGAAGCGGTCGGCGCGGCCCGAGGCCGCGGCCATCTCGGCGATCGGGAACGAGCTCGTGTTCGAGGCGAAGATCGCGTCCTTCTTGCAGATCGCGCCCAGCTCCTTGAAGAGCTTCTTCTTCACCTCGAGGTCCTCGACGATCGCCTCGACGACGAGGTCGACGTCGGCCAGGTCACCCTTCGAGAGCGTGCCGCGGATCCGCCCGCGTACCGCCGCGGCGTCGAAGGGCTGCCCCTTCTCCTTGGCCTTCTCGGCCAGCTTGGCCAGCGAGCCGTCGATGCGCTTGAGCCCCTTGTCCAGGAACTCCTGCTTCTCCTCGACGACCACGACGTCACGGCCGCCCTGGGCCGCGACCTGTGCGATGCCGTGGCCCATCAGGCCAGCACCGATCACCCCGACTCTTCGAATCGCCATGCTTGATCCTCGTCTCGTTGCCGTTGTGCCTAGGCAGCCTGCGCGTGGAAGGCCGTCGCCAGCCCCATGCCGCCCGAGATGCACAGGGTCGCCAGCCCGCGCTGCGCCTTGCGGCGCTTCATCTCGTGCAGAAGGGTCACCACGATCCGCGCGCCGGTCGCCCCGATCGGGTGGCCCAGCGCGATCGCGCCGCCGTTCACGTTGACGCGCTCCAGCGGCAGCGGCATCTGGCGGTGGCACGCCAGAACCTGCGCCGCGAACGCTTCATTGAGCTCGATCAGGTCGAAATCCGCCGGCGCGAGGCCCGTCCGCGCACGCAGCGCCTCGAGCGCCGGCACCGGGCCGATGCCCATGACCTTGGGATCGACGCCGGCCTGCGTGGACGCGCCGATCCAGGCCAGCGGCTCGAAGCCCAGGTCGCGCGCCGTGTCCTCGGCCATGACGAGCAGCGCCGCGGCGCCGTCGGTGATGCCCGACGAGTTGCCGGCCGTGACCGTGCCCTTCTGCTTGTCGAAGACCGGCGGCAGCTTCTTCAGGCTCTCGATCGTCGTGTCGGGGCGCACGTGCTCGTCGGCCGTCACGACGACGTCGCCCTTCTTGTCGCCCTTCCTTGCTGGCACCTTGACCGGCACGATCTCGTCCTTGAACCGGCCGGCCTCGATCGCGGCGCCGGCCTTGCGCTGGCTGTCGAGCGCGAAGCGGTCCTGCTCGTCGCGCGAAATGCCCATCTCCTGCGCCAGCTTCTCGGCCGTCTCGCCCATCAGCATGTTCGCCAGCGGACAGGCGAAGCCGTCCTTGTACATGGCGTCGACGACGTCGGCGTGACCCAGGCGGTAGCCCGTGCGCATCTTCGGCAGGAAGAACGGCAGGCCGCTCATGCTCTCGACGCCGCCGGCGACGACGACGTCGCAGCGCCCGAGCTGGATCGACTCGGCCGCGAGCTGCACGGATTTCAATCCAGAGCCACAGGCCATGTTCGTGGTCCACGCGCACACCCGGTCAGGGATGCCGGCGCGCACGGCCACCTGGCGCGCGACGTTCGGACCGCCGCCGGCCTGGCGCGCGTTGCCGAAGACCAGCTCGTCAACCCGCTCGGGATCGAGTCCGGCGCGCGCCAGCAGGTCGCGCACGATCGAAGTGCCCAGGTCGGCCGCCGACAACTCCGCGAACGCGCCCAGATACCGCCCGATCGGCGTGCGCAGGGCGTGCGTCACGACGACCCGGCGAAGTCCGGCGCGGGTGGGTTGGGTGGGCATCGGTGAGAGTCGCGGGCGTGGGAAGCCACGCGGCCGGAGGGTACCCCGCGTGGTCGCGGACCCCTTGGGCGGAGATTTCGAGGCGAACGAGGATAGGAGTGAGCTTCCAGGGAGGCAAGGCGCCATGTCGCACCCTTCCGACGACTCGAATTCCTTCCGGGTGAGGTCTACCTGTGGGACACTTCTCGTACGACGCTCGGTGCGGCCACATGACCCACCCCGCCACGGACGAGGACTCGAGCGGGCCCCTTCGGCCCGCACACGTGTTCGTGAAGCCCCCATCCGACGAGCCCGCGATGCTCCGCCCGGACCCTGAGCCCTCGGCCTGCCAGCACAGCGTGTCCCAGCACAGCGTGTCCCAGCACAGCGTCACCCAGCACAGCGTCACCCAGCCTTGTGTCAGCGCGGTGTCGGACAGGCGCACCAGCTCGTCCCGACCCTCGGCGCGGATTCGACCCGGGCGCGCGCGACTCGAGAGCCTGGCAGCGCTCCTGGAAGACGACTCCCCGGCTGTGCTCGCGACCGTGCAGTCGCACCTGCGCAGCGCGGGTCGCGCCGCGCGTCCGGCGCTGCAACGGATCAGCCGACACGGCTCGGCGGAGGGTCGCGTGCGCGCCCGCGCCGCGCTGGCCGATCTGTGGCGCGCGCCCGTCGAGCGCCGCGTCGTCGGCTTCCTGACCCGCGACCGGATCGACCTCGAGCGCGGGCTGTTCCACCTCTGTCGTCTCACGAACCCGGCCTTCGACCCGCGTCCGTGCCAGCGCCAGCTCGACGAGCTGGCGCGCGACGTGGCGCGCAAGGCACGCACACGCACGGATCCCTTGCAACGCGCGCTGGCCCTCGTCGAGGTGCTCGGCATCGAGCACGGTTTCCAGGGCGCGCAGGACGAGTTCCACCGCGCCGACCGCGTGCAGATCGACCGTGTGCTGCAGCACAAGCGCGGGATCCCGCTGACCCTGTGCGCGATCTACGCCTGCGTCGCCGCGCGCGCCGGGCTGCGCGTCGGCTTCCTGCCGCTGCCCGGCCACGTGCTGCTGCGGTTGCACGGCGAGACGGTCAGCCTGATCGTCGATCCGTTCCACCGCGGCGAAACGCGCAGCGAAACGGACCTGAAGCGCCAGTTGCGCGCGCGCGGGCACGATTTCCAGCCGGTGTGGTTCCGCGACGCGGACGCGCGTTCCATCCTGCGCCGCCAGGTCGCGAACTTGGCTCGCAGCGCGGAGCTCTACGGCCGCCGTGGCGAACTGCGCGGCCTGCGCGCCATCCTGGCCGCGATCGAGCCGCACCGCGCGACGAGCGCGACGGCGCCCTAGCGGAGGCCGGCGCGTGCAGGCCCGAGAGCCCCGTCCGCGGCCGCTGAACGGCCCCGTCGAGGTGCCGATCTTCCCGCTGCCGAACGTGTTCCTGTTCCCCGGCTGCGTCATGCCGTTGCACATCTTCGAGCCGCGCTACCGGCAGATGGTGCAGGACCTGCTGGACCGGCACGGGCGGCTCGTGCTGGGCACGCTGGTCGAGGGCTCGACGTCGCAGGATGTGCCCGCGGTCCATCCGATCGCCGGGCTGGGCGAGATCGGCCGCCACGAGAAGCTCGAGGACGGACGCTTCCTGATCTGGCTGATCGGCCTGGGTCGCGTGCGCATCGAGGAGGTGTCGAGCGACCGCCTCTACCGGCGCGTGCGGATCGAGTCGGTCGAGGAGTGGGACGTGCCGCGCGAGGAAGAGGCCGGCCTGCGCGCGCGCGTGCAGGCGGCGCTGCTGGCGCGCTGCGACGAGTTCCTCAACCTGCCGCAGGGCGTGCCGTTGACGCACCTCGTCGACCTGCTGCTGCAGCGGCTGCAATTGCCTTCGAACCGGATGCAGGAGCTCTTCTCGGAGACGGACGTGCGGCGCCGTGCCGAAGGCGCGCTGGGCGAGCATGCGCGGCGCGGGTTGCCGCCGCCGGCGAAGTAACCCCGCACGGTTCGGAAGCTGTCCCTGACGGTTGTTCCTTTTCGAAGGAAGCAGCGCGGGCCGAGCACTTTGCCATCCGCACTGCGATCCAGCTCAGGCCGCTCTGGGTATCACCGCCTTCCACTGGAGCAGCTCGCGCGCCGTGAGCCGCCGGCGCGCAACGCCAGCGGCTGAAGCGGAGGACTCCGTCTTGTCGTAGTTCGTGATCTCGCGCACGTAGTTGCGGTAGAGGATCCAGACCCACAGGTGCAGCC
>JANNQS010000018.1:0-38802 GCA_031400875.1 Planctomycetota bacterium
GCCCCGCGCCGGGAACAGGATCGTCGCCGGCCCGCGCGCCGCAGCCACCTTGCGCCCGACCTCGCGGCCCAGCTCCAGGCATTCTTCGCTCGTCGTGCGCATCAGGGTCACGTTGGCGTTGTGACGGTACAGCTTCCGGCCCTGGAAACGCTCGGGGACGCTCTCGATCGCGTGGAAGTTGACCATGTCGAGCGCGCCGACGGACACGACTTGCGGGATCCCGCGCGCGCCGGCGGCGGTCAGGCGCTCGGGACCGGCGCTCAAGACGCCCCCGACGAGCTCGTTGGCCAGCTCCGTCGTCGTCAGGTCGAGCACGCCGGCCAGCAGGCCGCTCGCCGCCAGCGCCTCGAGCGTCCGTCCCCCGCTGCCCGTGGCGTGGAAGACGAGCACCTCGTAGCCCTGCTCCTCGAGACGGGCCCGCGCGCGCTCGACGCAAGGCGTCGTCACGCCGAACATGCTCGCCGCGACGAGCGGGCGATCGGCCGCGTCCACGGGCAGCGTCCCGCCACGCGCCATGCCGGCCATGGCCTGCGCCGCGCGCGTCAGGACCGCGCGGCTGATGCGGTTCAACCCGGCGATGTCGACGACGGCGTTCATCATCAGGATGTCGCTCGAGCCGACGTAGTGCGCGACCTCGCCCGACGCCAGCGTGCTGACCATCAGCTTCGGCACGCCGATCGGCAGCGCGCGCATCGCCGCCGTGCCGATCGTCGTGCCCGCTCCCCCACCGAGCCCGAGCACGCCCGAGAGCCGCCCCTCCGCGTGCCAGCGTCGAGCGATCGCCTCCGCGCCGCGCGCCGCGGCCGTGACCGCTTCGCCGCGGTCGGCGCGCGCACGCAATGCCGCGAGCGTCGTGCCGGCCGCGGAGAACACGGCCTCGCGACCGATGTCGGCCGCGACCTGCGGCTCGCCGATGCACCCCGTGTCGACGAGCGCGACGTCGACGCCCAGCGCGCGCAGAGCGCCACGGACGAAGTGTGCTTCCCGACCCTTCGTGTCGAGCGTGGCAAGGACGAGGACGGTCACGGGGGGCCCGCGAAGATACGGGCGCCGCACTGCGCGCACCACCACGATCCTGTGTGCGTCGCCGGGGCGAGGAGCATTCGTTCAGAACTCGACGCGCACGCTGGCGTTCAGGCTCTGACAGGACGGTTTCAGTGTTGAGAGGAGTCTGTACGTCCGCACTCAACGGTCTCGGCGCTCACGCGGCGGACTCGAGGTTTTCGCGCAGGATTCGAGGATGGCGTGCGGCAATGCGCAGCAGGGCGATCGCGGGACCATCGGGACGTCGGCGATCCTGCTCCCAGTTGCGCAACGTGTGGACGCTGATGCCCATCGCTCGAGCGAACCGAGCCTGCGTGAGTCCGACGAACCGACGCAGGGACGCGATGTCCTCGCCCGATTCGAAACGTCCCTGGATCAAGCGCTTGCGAAGCCGCGCGGGGATCGCACGTGCCAGTTGCTTGGCGGTGAGTTCGGGGATTTCACTCATGATCGATCGTCCAGGTAGGAATGGTAGAGCACCTGTTCACGCCGAGTGGCCCAGCGCGCACTGATGATCCGGATCGTGTCTTCGTCGCGTTCGGCAAAGACGACCAGGATGATGCCACGGGATATGGGGCCGATCGCTATGAACCGATCATCGAGTTCCGAATGAGCTTCGTCGAAGATCTCGAGGTAGTCGTTGCCCGGGGCGAAAAGCTTCCGGGCCTCCCGAAACGAGAGCCCGTGCTTCCTCTGGTTCGCGAGATCCTTCGAATGGTCCCATGCGATCCTCACGGGGGAGAGTGTAAGCCATTGGCGGAGCTCGACAACCTCGTCCTCTGCCGCTGACGCATCCGGGGCCCGGGCCGCGGACAGGGATCACGAG
The DNA here is from genome assembly GCA_031400875.1 of Planctomycetota bacterium. Classification (GTDB taxonomy): domain Bacteria; phylum Planctomycetota; class UBA1135; order UBA1135; genus JAEUHZ01. The sequence continues at coordinate 1,871 of JANNQS010000018.1, forward strand.
AGCCGAGTGGATGGCCATTTCACCGGATCCCGATTCGACGCGGTCCCCCGACGCGCGGGGCCCTCGCTCAGAGGTCGACCCGCACGCGCGCATTGGGGGCGATCGTGACGCGGATCGGCTCGCCCAGCGGCGCGTACACCCGCGCATCGTCCGACGCGTTCGAGTCGACCTCGAGGCCGATCGTGTAGTCGCCGGGCAGGACGCCGTGATTCCTCACCGGAATCGCGCGAAACCAGCGCCATGCACGGCGTGCACGCGAGGTGGGCAGCCGGGCCGCTACACTGCCGACATGAGCCCGTGCGCCCTTGTCGTCCACCTCCTACCCTTCCTCGCCGGCGTGCTGACCGGTGCGCTGGTCGCGGCGCCGGCGACGGCTGCCTTCCAGGCGCCGGCACCGGCGAGCCCGAAGGCGCCCGACGACGCGGCGAAGCCGGCACCGAAGCCAGCGACGAACGACGAGGAGCCGCGCGGGCTGCGGCTGCGCGAGCCCGCGGCCGAGGACGGTTTCACGCTGATCGCGCCGTTGAACTCGCACGACATCCACCTGATCGACATGGACGGCAAGGTCGTCCACACGTGGAAGACCGGCCTCGCGCCCGGCGGCGCGACCGAGATGCTGCCCAACGGAAACCTGCTGCGCTGCGCGCGCAAGCCGGAGAACCCGCGCTTCCACGGCGGCGGCATCGGCGGCTGGATCCACGAGCTCGACTGGGACGGCAAGGTCGTGTGGGAGTACGAGCTCGCGAACGCGCAGCTCACGCAGCACCACGACATGGCGCGGATGCCGAACGGCAACCTGCTCGTCATCGCCTGGGAGTACCACGGCCCAGAGGAAGCGGCGGAACGCGGCCGCGATCCGCGTTTCCGTCACAAGGAGGGCTTGTGGTCCGACGTCATCCTCGAGATCGAGCCCGTGCGTCCCGTCGGCGGCAAGGTCGTGTGGACGTGGCGCGCGTGGGACCACCTCGTGCAGGACCTCGATCCCAAGGCGCCGAACTACGGCAAGCTGGCGGAGAACGTCGGTCGGATCGACATCAACGCCGACCATCGCTACCTGCCCGTAGAGCTCACGGACGAGGAGCGCGAGCGGCGTCAGAAGATCGAGGAGCAGATGCGCGCCGTGGGTTACACGGGTGGCGACGCTCCGCCGCCGCCGGACGAGAAGGACGGCCAGAAGGGACCGCCTCCGGGTCCCAAGATCAGCTCCGACTGGCTGCACACGAACTCGATCGATCACCTGGCGTCGGAGGACCTGATCGTCGTCAGCACGCCGCACTTGAGCGAGGTCTGGGTCATCGACCACGTCACGACGACGGCCGAAGCCGCCGGCTCGACGGGCGGGCGACTGGGTCGCGGTGGCGACCTCGTCTTCCGCTGGGGCAACGCGCGCAACTACGGCCTGGGATCCGAGGCGGACCAGCGCCTGTTCGACCAGCACGACGCGACCTGGCAACCCGGCCTGCGCGCGGGTGAGTTGCGCCTGCTCGTCTTCAACAACAACGTCGGCCTGCCGGGGAAGGAGCGCTCGACCGTCGACGAGGTCGTGCTGCCCTACGAGCGCGAGCGCGGCTTCCACCGCGACAACGGCCTGGCGTTCGGTCCGCGCAGCGCGATCTGGTCCTACTCCGACGCGAAGCGATTCCACTCGTCGTTCATCTCGGGCGCGCAGCGCCTGCACGGCGGCAACACGCTGATCTGCGAGGGCGCGAAGGGCCGCGTGTTCGAGGTCGACCGCGACGGGAAGGTCGTGTGGGACTACTGGAGCCCGCTCGGCGGCGAGATCGAGCCCAGCCCACAGGGCGGGAAGGCGCCGCCCAAGGCGCTTTTCCGGGCGCAGCGGATTTCTCGGGATCATGCGGGGGTCAAGGGCAAGTTGTGACACTTGAGAGACCGAGCAGAGATCGATCCTACGGTCTCTCGACCCGGTTGGCGCCGCGCGGAACCGCGCGCCGCGTGGGAGGAGGCTGACGATGAACGAGCGGCGCAATCGATCCCAACGCGTGTGGTCCTGGGTCTATCTCGGCATCGCGATCCTCGGGATCTGGTGCCACTGGAGCCTGGTGGGCCACAGCCCGCCCGGGCAGCCGACGGAGCTCGTCACTACGACGACGGCCTACGTCTTCGGCGCGTTGCCCTACGTCGTGATCGACGCGTCGGGCATCGCGCCCCAGTGGGTCGGGCTCGGCCTGGGGATCGCCGCCACCGTGCTGGTCGCGTACGCGCGCAAGCGGCTGATGGACTGGGTCGAACGCTCGGAGGCCACGGCGCCGTCCCCAGCTCGCCCGGGCGCTTGAGCTCGCGCTGAGCGCGCAGCGGATCCCGCGCGATCACGCCGGCGTCCGGGGCAAGCGCCGAGAGGCATCGCGGCGCGGGCGTGCAACCGGACGCCGCGCATGCGATCCTGCGTGCGAGGCAGTGGCCATGCAGAATCCCAGCGGCACTCCGGCGCGGTTCCCGAGCCACATCCTGTGCGCCCTCGACCTCGAAGGGCGCGCCGGGCCGGCCGTGACCGCCGCCGTCTGGCTGGCGGAGCGCCTGTCCGCGCCGCTGGAGATCGTGCACGCCTTTCCGCCGCGTCCGCTGCTGTGGGGCAAGGAAGAGGAGATGCCCGAGTGGATGGCCGGGCGCGAGGAGACCGGCCGCGCCCTGCGCGAGTCGCTGCGCAGGATCCTGGCGCACGCGCCGGCCGAGCTCGGGCTGCGCACGGACGCCGCGCAGCTGCGGTTCCACGTCACGGTGGGACACCCGGTGCAGGTCATCCTCGAGCACGCGCGCGCCTCGAACGCCGACCTGATCGTCCTCGGTCCCCACGAGCCGCGCGGCTGGCCGGACATGGGGAGCACGGCGCGCGGCGTTCTGGCGCACGCCCCACGCGGCGTCTGGGTGCAACCGGGAGAACCGCGCCCCGTGCAGCGCATCCTCGTGCCGGTGGACCTGTCGCCCGACAGCCTGCAGGCGCTGGCGGTCGCGCGCGATCTGGCGCACATGCTCGACGCGCGCGTGACGGCCGCGCTGGCTTTCCCGCTGCCGGCGTTCGGCGCGACGACGCCCCCGATCGGCGCGACCGGGCCCAGCTACCTGCTCGAACGCATGCGCCGCGAGGAGCAGGCCCAGTTCGAGTCCGTCATCGCTGGCTTCGCGTGGGGTGGCGTGCCGCACGAGGCGCGTTTCGAGCAGGGGGAGGCGGTCGACGTCGTGCTGGCGCTGCAGGACGCGCACGACCTGATCGTGATGGGCACGCACGGGCGCTCGGGGATCTCGGCGGCGCTGCTCGGGTCGGTCGCGCACACCGTCGTGCGCTCGTCGCGCATCCCCGTGCTCGCGCTGCGCTACCCGCGCCGGTCGTTCGTCTTCTAGCCGGGAGCCGGACGGGAGCCCTGCGCCTCGAGCGGCGCGGCGAGCGTGGCGTGAGCGTGACGAGCCCGCGGACGAGGATCATCGACGATCCGAGTCCACCCCTTCGGTCGGGACGCGCGCGGGATCCGTCAGCCGGCTCCAGGGAACTCCCGCGGCGTGCTCCAGCGCCGAACGCGCCCGCGCCGCGTCCTCCTCGGAGGCGAGCACGGCCGACAGCGCGCGCAGGCGCGCCTCCTCCGCGGCGAAGACCGTCGTGTAGGGCGCATCGCCCCGAGCGTGCGCCTCGGCCGAGAGGCGCGCGACGGATTCGGCCCGCAAGAGGAGCCCCGCGCGAGCGAGCGCTGCCGCGGCGCTCGCGCTCTCGGCGCGGGCCCAGGCGGCGCGCACGGACTGCTCGATCTCGCGCTCGAGCGCGGTGCGCCGCGCGCGTTCGGCGGAGAACGCCGACTCCGCCGCCGCGACCGCCGCGTCACCGCGGTCGAACACCGGCACGCGCACGATCGCGCCCGGGCCGACGAGGTCCGGGCCGTCCGTCGGGCTCTCCGCGTGCAGGGCGAGGTCGACGTCGAGCAGCGCCTGCCGCCGCTCGAGCGGGATGCGCGCCGCAAGGACTTCGATCCGCGCGTCCAGCGCGAGGATGTCGAGCCGTTCGCGCAGCGCTCGTTCGACGAGCTCGTCGACGCGCAGGGCGGCCGGATCGAGCGCGGGCAGGCCGCCCGCGATCGCGACGCCCTCGTGCGCCCCCGCCAGCGCGAGGCTCTGGAACACCTCGGCCCGCGCGGCGTCCGCCTTGGACCGGGCGGCCGCGGCGGCCAGATCGGCCAGCGCGCGCGCGGATGCGGCGATCTCCGATTCCAGCCCGCTGCCGGCGCCGTTCTGCGCGCGGCCCGCGACGATCGCCTCGTTCCGCCGCGCGACCACGGCCGACTCGGCTGCGATCCGCGCCGCGCGCTCGGCCGCGACGGCGGCATCGTGCATCCCGGTCGCGCGCATCGTGAGCTCGCCCGCGAGACGCGCGGCCTCGAAGACGCGCGCCTCCAGCTCGGCCCTCGCCGCGCGTTCGCGCGCCGGGATGCGCCACAGGTCGGCGAGGCTCGCGGCGATCGTGCCCTGGATCTCCGTCTGGCCGCCGCCCTCGGGGAAGAGCAGGAACACCGAGACCACGGGGTTCGACAGCAGCCCGGCCTGCGCCAGGTCCGCGCGCGCGACGCCGATCTCGTGGAAGGCCGCTTCGAGCCGCGGGTGCGAGCCGAGCACGATCGCGGCGCACTCGTCGCGCGTCAGCTCCCCGTCGGCGAGCGCCGCGTCCGCGCCGATCGGCGCTTCGGCCGGCGTACGCACGGATGCCACGCCCAGGGTCTCCGCCGCGAGCGACGCCGAGCGGCTCCATTCGGCGGATGGATCCGTGCTGGCGCATCCGGCCGCGAGCGCCAGCGGCGCTACCGTGGCCGCCTTCCAGCTCGCGCTCCCGCTGAAGCGCAGGAGCGCCGCAGGCACGACGAGCATGTTGAGCAGCGTCGACGAGACGAGGCCCGAGAGGATCACGATCGCCATCGGCGTGAGCAGCTCGCTGCCCGGCTCGTCGCCGCGCAGCGCGAGCGGCACCAGCGCGAGGCCGGCGGCCAGCGCGGTCATGAGGATCGGCGAGACGCGCTCGATCGCGCCGCGGCGCACGGCTTCGGCGAAGTCCGTGACCCCCTCGTTCCGTTCGAGGTGCCTCACATGCGACACGAGCAGGATGCCGTTGCGGGCCGCGACGCCGAACACGGTGATGAAGCCGATGATCGAGGCGACCGACAGCACGCCTCCGGACAGCGCCAGCCCGGCCGCGCCCCCGATCAGCGCGAGCGGCAGGTTCAGCAGCACGAGGAGGGCGTCGCGGATCGAACCGAGGACCCAGACGAGGAGCCCGCTCATGGCGGCGATCACCAGGATCCCGAGGATCGTGAGGCGGCGCGTCGTCTCCTGCGCGCTCTCGAACTGGCCGCCGTACTCGATCCAGTAGCCGCGCGGGAGCCGCACGCTCGACTCGATCGCCGCGCGCACGTCGGCGACGAGGCTGGTGACGTCGCGGCCGGCGACGTTGCACTGCACGACGATGCGCCGCTCGGCGTTCTCGCGGTTCACGAAGTTCGGCGTCGCGTCCTCACGCACGTGCGCGAGCTGCGTCAGGGGCACGCGGCCGCGCGGCGTGTCGACCAGCACGCCGGAGAGGGCGGCCGCCGTGTTCGCGCCGGCGTCGCCGACCCGAACGACGACGTCGTACGATTCGGTCTCCTCGACGACCCGCGTGGCCACGATGCCCCGGCCCGCGCCCTCGATCGCCGCGTTGACGTCCGCGACCGTCGCGCCGTGGCGCGCGATCGCCTCGCGATCCGCTTCGATGCGCACCGCGGGCACGTCGACCTGCGGCTCGATCGACAGGTCGACGACGCCCGGCACCGGCTTCATCGCGGTCTCGACCGCGCGCGCCGCGGAGCGCAGCGCGTCCAGGTCGGGACCGAAGATCTTGACCGCGACGCTCGCGCGCGAACCCGACAGCATGTGGTCGACGCGGTGGCTGATCGGCTGGCCGAAGGTGGCCTGGATGCCGGGTATGCGCGCGAGGTCCTCGCGCAGCGCCGCGAGCAGCTCGTCCTTCGTCCGGCGCGGCTTCCCGGCCCGTTCCCGCGCCTCCATGTCGAGCGTGGCCTCGAACTCGCTGGCCTCGACGCCGAGCACGTGCTCGTCCTCTTCCGCGCGTCCCGTGCGCCGGCCGATCGCGACGACCTCCTCGTGAGCCATGAGCAGCGGCTCGACGCGCCGAGCGAGTTCGTCGCTCGCGGCCAGAGAGGTCCCGGGCGCCGTCGTGACGCCGATGACGAGCGCACCTTCGTTGAACTCGGGCAGGAAGTTGCGACCGGAGCCGGCCAAAGCGAACACGCCCCAGGCGAACAGCGCCAGCGACGGCACCAGCACGAGCAGCGGCCGGCGCAGCGCCCACTCGAGCGGCCGCCGGTACGCGGCCTGCACGCGGCGCACGATCCACGGATCGCGGCCCTTCCGCACGGTCGGGCTGTCGGGGAGCAGCCACAGGCACATCGCCGGAGTGAGCGTGAGCGCGGTGAGGAGCGACGCCGCGAGCCCGACGCAGAAGGCCACGCCGAGCGGCTGCAGGAGCCGGCCCTCGACGCCGGACAGCGCGAAGATCGGGCTGAACACGAGCAGGATGATCGCGGTGGCGAAGACGATCGAGGCGCGAACCTCGATGCTGGCGTCGAGGACGACCCGGAACGCGCTCTCCCGCTCGGATTCGGGCCGCTTCGCGTTCAGACGCAGGCGGCGGACCACGTTCTCGACGTCGATGATCGCGTCGTCGACGAGCGCCCCGATCGCGATGGCCATTCCGCCGAGCGTCATCGTGTTGATGTCGCCGCCCAGCATGCGCAGGGCCAGGATCGCGACGGCGAGCGACATGGGGATCGCCGCCAGCGTGATGACGCTCGCGCGCCAGCTCGCCAGGAAGAGCAGCACGACGAGGATGACCATCAGCGCGCCCTCGACCAGGGCGGTCAGCGTGTTCCGCACCGCGTTCGAGATGAACGTCGACTGACGGAAGAGCTGCGCGTTCAGCACCATGCCTTCCGGCAGCGAGGCCTGGATGCCCAGGATCGTGCGGTCGAGGCGCTCCGTGAGCTCGAGCGTGTTGACCCCCGGCTGCTTCGTGAGACCGAACACGACGGCCGGCTCGATGACGGGCGTCCCATCCGCCGCGCGCCGCGCCGCGGCCGCCGTGCCGCGACGCTGTGCGGCTCCGATCTGCACGGTGCCCAGGTCGCCGACGCGGACCGCGCGCGAGCCGCGCATGGCGACGACGGTGTGCTCGACGTCCTCCACCGACGTGATGCGGCCGATCCCCTGCACGATGGACTCCTCGCTGGCGCGTACGAGCACGCCGCCGGAGACGTTTTCGTTGGCCTCCTCGAGCGCCGCCGCCACGTCGCGCGGCGCGAGGTCGAACGCGCGCAGCAGCTCCGGCGCGAGGACGACCTGGTACTGCCGCGTCTCACCGCCGATCGGGACGACCTGCGCGACGCCCGGCTCCGACAAGAGGCGCCGGCGCACGATCGTCGACGCAACGCGGCGCAGCTCGAGCGCGTCGTGACGGTCCGACGTCAGCGCCACGAACAGGATCTCGCCCAGGATCGACGCCTGGGGCGCGAGCTTGGGCACGCGCACGCCGCGCGGCAGCGAACCCGAGACGCCGGACAAACGCTCGGCGACGGTCTGGCGCGCCTTCGCGATCTCGGTCCCCCACTCGAACTCGACCCACACCACAGCGATCCCGAGCGCGGTCGACGAGCGCACGCGGCGCACGTCGTTCGCGCCGTTCACGGAGGCTTCGATCGGGAACGTGACGAGGCGTTCCATCTCGTCGGGAGCGAAACCCTCGCTCTCGACCAGGATCGTCACGGTCGGCGCCGTGAGGTCGGGGAACACGTCGACCGGCATGCGCAGCGTCGAGAAGACGCCGAGCAGCAGCACGAGCGCGGAGATCGCGACGACGAGCGCGCGGCGCTCGAGCGACCAGCGGATGAGGCGTTCGACCATGGCGCTGCTCCTAGTGGTGGTGCTCGACGATCTGCCCTGAACCCGCGAGCGCCGCGAGCCGGAGGTCCTCGGCGCCCGTCGCGGCGATCACTTCGCCCGCCGCGAGTCCTTCGAGGACTTCGAAGCGCCCGCCCTCGCGCCCGCCCAGCCGCACGCGGCGCTTCACGAACGTCTCGCCGTCCGCCATGACGTAGACGACGGGGCGGCCCTGTTCGTGCGCGACCGCCGGCTCCGGCACCGTCAGCACGCCCGGGCGCGCGCCGGTCGCGAGCTCGAACGTCGCGAGCAGCCCCGCGCGCAGCCGGCCGTCAGCGTTCGGGATCGCGAACGCCGCGTCGACGCAGCGCGAGAGCGGATCGACCGTCGCGGCGACGTGCACAGGCGGACCCTCGGCCTCGATGGCGGCGCCGAGCCCGCGCGGCAGCACGCGCGCCGAGCTGACGCCCTCCAGCCGGCCGAGCTCGTGCTCGGGCACTTCGGCGACGGCCCACATCGTGCGGAGATCGAGGATCGTCGCGATCCGCGCGCCGGGTTCGACGGACTCGCCGAGCGTCCCGTCCACGTTGGCGACGACGCCCGAGATCGGAGCGAGGATGTCGAACACGGGCGCGGTGACCCCGGGGTCCTCGGCGTGCTCGTTGCGCAGGCGGTTCACCGAATCCAGCGACGAAAGCGCCGCGTTCTCCGCGGCGCGGGCGAGATCGAGCTCTGCGCGCACGGCGTCGAGCTCGGCCTGCGTACCGAGCGTCTTCTCCAGGAGCCGCTCTGCGCGTTCGAGTGCGCGCTTCCCGCTCTGGATTCGCACGCGTGATTCGCCGAGCGCGCGTTCGGCCTCGAGCTGCTGCAGGTCGAGCTCGTGGCGCAGCTGATGCTGCTGGTACTCGAGGGCCTGGAGACCCACGAGGTCCGATGTCGCGAGGTACGTCTCGACGCGCGCGAGGACGTCACCAGCGGCAACGCGCTGGCCAGGTCGCGGCAGCCGGCCGCCTGACGGCGCAATGAGTCGCCCGCCCACCAGGGTCGACGCGTGCGCTTCGGCGCCCGGCGGCGTCTCGACGCGGCCCGGTACGGACAGACGCTCCGTGATCCGGCGCGGGACGACGCGTTCGAAGCCCATCGCGATCGGCCACTGCGACTCGAACAGGAACACGATCGCCCCGGCGGGGGGCTCCACGGCCGGCGCGCTCGCGGCTTCGGCATCGCTCGCGAAAACGGTCAGGTCGCCGAGCGGGACGTCCTCGGGGCCCCCCGTCGCGCGCACCTCCGCGACGACCCGCCAGGATCCCCGGGCCGGCACCGTGATCTCGGCCGGCCAGTGGCCCGGGATCCGCTCCCGCGCCGTGAATCGCACGCGCGCGGCGCCTGGACCCTCGAGAACAAGCGCCAGCTCGCCGCCCGTGATCGGCGTGCCGTCGTCGAGACGTGTGCCATGCACGAGCACGGACATCGACCGACCCGCGACGATCGGCGGGTGAACGACGTGGACGAGGAACCGCTCACCGAGGTGCGCCAGGGTTCTCTCGGGCGGCGCAGGCGCGGCATCCGCCTCCCGCGGATGCGCGTCGTCGTCGGGGTGGCAGGCGGCAGTCGTGAGAACGACTGAGACGAGGGTGAGGAACAGCGGACGAAACGACGGCATGACGGAACTCGCACGGCGGACGGTGGAACCGGCAGGAAGCCGGCAGAATCCGCCCGCTGCGCAACGCGCTCGCGGACGGCACGGGCTACCCGTGCCGTCTCAGAGGAGGAGCGCCGAGCTCGTCCGTAGCAGCCGCCGCGAGCCCGACCTCGGCTCGCGCCCGCGTGGTCTGGGCGGCCTCGGCCGCACGTTCGGCGCGCGGTGCGCGGCGAGGCCGAGCGAAGCCACGACGTCCTCGAACGCGGCACCGGGCTCGACGAGCGGCGGCGGCACTTTCGCCACGGCCGAGGCCGACCGCACCGGCTCCGACGGCAGCCCGATCCGGAGCTCCTCCCCGTCCGGTTCGTGGTCGACGTGATGGCCGTCGCAGAGCTGGTGCGCGTGGTTGCGCGCCTGGAAGCTCGCCGAGTCGAGCCGCGAGCGCGCGTCCTCGAGACCGGAGACGAGGTGCGCGTGGAGGCCGTGCCCCTCGTGCGCGTGGACCACGATCGCTCCGGCGGAGCGCGGCACGATCGCGAGCATCAGCGCGAAGACGGCCAGCAGGACGCGCTGCGCCGCGTTCCGGAACCAGCTTCTCGAACTGCCGCGCGCCATGATCGCGGGAGAAGGTACAGGCTGGCCGGCCACCCTCACCAGGGGTCCGCGTCGGGCCGGCCCTGGAACGGCCCGCGCCCAGGGGGCCGAGAGAGCACGGATGGCAGGCGGGGGCAGTCCCTGGGTTGCGGCTCGTCACCGGCGCGTCTTGGAGTCGGAGTCGGATCTCGAGGCGCCCAGGAGGGCGTCCTCGGCCCTCGAACCCGGTCCTCGGGCGGCCCGGCCGGCGCACGTCGACCGCGCCCGCAGCGCCGCTCAACGGGACTCGACCGACGTTACTTCGTCGTACGAAACGGTCATCGCCATCCCGCCCAGCAGCACGCGCACCTCGCGTTTGTCGCGGTCGACCTTCTGCACCGGCACGCGCGCCTTGTAGCGCGGCAAGTACACGAAATTGCCCTTCGACAAGCCGTCGAGGAAGGCCTGACGCCGGTCCGAGAACGCCGCGCCGGACAGCTCGCTGTCGAGCTCCGCCAGCTCCGCTTCCAGAGTCTTGCGCTGCGCCGCCGGCACTTGCTCGAGCAACGCCTGGATCCGCGCGACGCGGCCGCGCGCCTCGCGCACGCGGTCCTCGATCGAGCGCTGCGCCTCGGCCTCGAGCATCTCGCCCTTGCGCGACACCTCGACCTGGCGCGCTTCGGCCGCGCGCGCGGCGACGTCGGCGTCCTGCAGGCGCTTCTCGGTCTCGCCGCGCACCTTCTCGGCCTCGGTGCGCGCCGTGCGCACGTCGGCCATCAGCTTCTGCACCTCCGCGTCGCGGCGCTTCAGGCGCTGCTCGGCGCGGTCGCACACGCGGTAGGGCAGGCCCAGGCGCCGCGCGATCAAGAGCGCGCTCGACTCGCCCGGCACGCCGACCAGTACCTTGTAGCGCGGCGACATCGTCTTGGGATCGAACTCGACGCAGGCGTTCTCCGCGCGCGAGTTGCTGAACGCGAACTCCTTAAGCTTGCCGATGTGCGTCGAGGCCAATGTCGCGGACTTGCGCGCCAGGAGCTCCTCCAGGATCGCCTCGGACAGCGCGGCGCCTTCGTCGGGATCGGTGCCCGTGCCCAGCTCGTCCAGCAGGAACAGCGTGTTCGCCGTGCCGCGCGCCAGGCCGTTCTTGATGCGCGCCAGGTGCGAGCTGAACGTCGACAGGCTCGAGCGAATCTCCTGCTCGTCACCGATGTCGGCCACGATCCCGTCGTAGAGCGGGACGCACGAGCCCTCGGCGCACGGGAACGGGAGGCCGCAGCGCGCCGCGATCGCCGCCAGCCCGGCCGTCTTCAGCGCCAGCGTCTTCCCGCCCGTGTTGGGGCCGGTCAGGATCAGGAGGTCGAAGTCGGCGCCCAGGCGCAGGTCGATCGGCACGACCTCGGTCAACTGGCCCTCGCGCTGCTGCTCGACGAGCAGCGGGTGGCGCGCGACGCGCAGCACGAGCCCGCGGTCGGATCCGCGCTCGCCCGCGACGCGCGGCACGACCGCGCCCGATTCCGCCGCGTAGCGCGCGGCCATCATCGCCAGCTCCAGCTTCGCCAGGCGCTCGGCGCCCTCGCGGATCGACTCCTCGTCGGCCAGCAGCGCGCGCGTCACCTCGAGCAGCACGCGCTCGACCTCGCGCCGTTCGTCGGCCTCGAGCTCCGCGTGCCGGTTGCCGAGCGCCACGATCTCGCGCGGCTCGATGAACACCGACTGATCGCTCTGCGAGCGGTCGTGCACGATGCCGGGTACGCGGCCCTGGCTCTTGGCTTTGACCGCCAGTACCGCGCGCCCGCCGCGGCGGTGCGTGACCGGGTCGCTCAGCACGGCCTTGATCTCGGTTCGCGCCAGCAGCGACTTCAGCGCGCGCTCGATGCCGCCGTTGGTCTCCGCGAGTTCGCGCCGCAAGCGCACGAGCAGCGGCGAAGCCGTGTCGCGCACGCGCCCGCGCTCGTCGACGGTCGTCGTGATCAGCTCGAGCAGCTTGCCGAAGTCGGGCATGCCGCTGGCCAGCGCGCCCAGACCGGGCCACGCACCGGCCTCGTCGCGCAGCCAGCTCGCCAAGCGCCCGCAGGCCTCGAGGAGGCCGCGCAATTGCACCAGCGCGAGGTCCTCGAGCGCGCGTCCGGCGCGCCGGGCGTTCTCCAGCGCCGGCAGCGGATCCGTGACGCCCGCCAGCGACGGCGTGCGACCCGCTCGCGCGGCGTCGATCGCCTCGGCGGCGCGCTGGAGCGCCGCGTGCGCGCCGGCGTCGTCGAGCGGCGACACGGCCCGCAACGCGCGCAAGCCGAGCGAGGTCGAGACGTGGCGCTCGAGCACCACCAGGACGTCGTCGAAGTCGAGCGCGCGCGCCGCGAAGGCCTCGAGGCGCGCCAGGCGCGCCGGGTCGTCGCGCTCGAGCGGGTCGGGGGTCCCGCTCGGGGAGGCTTCGGACTTCACGGACGGCAACGCCACGCGCAGCAGCCTAAGGGGCGCGCGCTTGAACCGCGCGCCCCATCCCATTGGGCGCGCTTCGCGCGCCGAGCGCCCGCTTCGCGGGCGCGGGGCACTGTGCGCTGCGTTCAAGCCCCGGTTCGTGCTCGATCGCGGGGCAGCGTAGTCTGTAGGCATGGCCGACCTCGACCCGACACGCACACGTTTCGAGACCCGCGCGATCCACGCTGGACAGGAACCGGATCCGCGCAACGGCGCGGTGATGACGCCCGTCTACTTCACCAGCACGTACAAGCAGGACGCGCCGGCGCAGCCGCGCGGCGGGTACGAGTACTCGCGCACGAGCAATCCGACGCGCACGGCGCTGGAGGAGAACCTGGCCAGCCTCGAGAGCGGCGCTTGGGGCCTGGGTTTCGCGTCGGGTCTCGCGGCCACGAATGCGTTGATGGACCGCCTGGTTCCGGGCGACCACGTCGTGGCCGGGAACGACCTGTACGGCGGCACGTACCGGCTTTTCTCGAAGGTCTTCGAGCGCTACGGGATCCGTTTCACGTGGGTCGACACGACGGACGTGTCGGCCGTCGAGAAGGCGATCGAGCCGGCCACGAAGTACGTTTACCTCGAAACGCCGACGAATCCGTTGATGCGGATCACGGACATCGCGGCGATCGCACGGTTGGCGCACGCCAAGGGCAAGCTGGTCGTCGTCGACAACACGTTCGCGACGCCGTACCTGCAGCGGCCGTTGGAGCTGGGCGCGGACCTCGTGCTGCACTCGCTGACGAAGTACCTGGGCGGGCACTCGGACGTCGTCGCGGGCGCGCTGGTCGGCAAGGACATGGAGCTGCGCAAGGAGCTGGCCTTCTTCCAGAACGCGGTCGGCGGCACGCCGGGGCCGATGGACATGTTCCTCGTGCTGCGTGGCATCAAGACGCTGCACGTGCGGATGGATCGGCACGGCGAGAACGCGCTGGCGCTGGCGCGCTGGCTCGAGAAGCACGCGTTCGTCGCGCGCGTCACGTACCCGGGCTTGCCGTCGCATCCGCAGCACGAGCTCGCGAAGAAGCAGATGAAGGGTTTCGGCGGGATGCTGTGCTTCGAGCTGAAGGGCGACGTGGCGGCCGCGAACGCGTTCGCGTCCTCGACGAAGGTGTTCACGCTGGCCGAGTCGTTGGGCGGCGTCGAGTCGCTGGTCGAGGTGCCGGCGAGCATGACGCACGCCTCGATCCCGGCCGCGCTGAGGAAGGCGCAGGGCCTGGCGGACGGGCTCGTGCGGCTGTCGGTCGGCCTCGAGCACGTCGACGACCTGATCGCGGATTGCCAGCAGGCGCTCGAGGTCGCCGAGCGCACCGCCACGCGCATCCCGGCCCGCAGCCGGTAGCGGCTTCGATCCCGTCGCGGTCGGCGGGGCATGTCGGGGCCGGGTCGAGGCCGCGCCCCGGCCGTTGGCAGCTTCCAGGGGCGGATAAGCGTATGCAGTAGCGGGCTGACGAGCGTCCCCACGCTCGTTCGCGCATCGCTCGCTCTCCGCTCGACCCCCCCCGTGCCCCGCCGCTTCCCACGGTTACGGCCATGACAAACGATCCACAGGGCACCGCGCCCGACGCCGATGCCAACCCTGCTCCCGGCCCCTTCGCCGCGCGCCTGAAGGCGCAGTATGGCGCGGGCGTCGATCCCGAGGTGTCGCTCGACATCCCCAGCGGCGAGGCGTCCGCTCCCGCGACGGGCGAGCTCGTGCGCAGGCTCGCAGAGCAGGCGCCGAAGCACTCGCGCTACACGCTCGAAGGCGAAGTCGCGCGCGGCGGGATGGGCGCGATCCTCAAGATCTGGGACGCGGACCTGCGCCGGCACCTCGCGATGAAGGTGATCCTCGGTCGGGCCGATTCGCCGGGAAAAGGCGGGACGCCGCAGGTCGAGCCCAGCCAGCTCGCGCGCTTCCTCGAGGAGGCTCAGGTCACCGGCCAACTCGATCACCCGGGCATCGTGCCCGTGCACGAGCTCGGCCTCGACAGCGCAGGCCGCGTCTACTTCACGATGAAGCTCGTCAAGGGCCGCGACCTCAAGACGATCTTCGAGCTCGTCTTCGCCGGCCAAGAGGGTTGGAACGAGACGCGCGCGCTGGGCGTGATCCTCAAGGCCTGCGAGGCGATGGCCTACGCGCATACGAAGGGCGTGATCCACCGCGACCTCAAGCCCGCCAACGTGATGGTCGGGAACTTCGGCGAGGTCTTCGTCATGGACTGGGGCCTGGCGCGCGTCCTGGGCCGCAAGGACAGCCACGACATCCGCATCGCGCCCGAGCTCATGGCCGGGCTCTCGTCGGTGAAAAGCGACCGGCGCGACGAACGCGAGGAGCTCTCCGACTCGCCGGTCGTGACGATGGACGGCGACGTGGTCGGGACGCCGGCCTACATGTCGCCCGAGCAGGCGCGTGGCGAGATCGAGAAGCTCTCGCCGCGATCGGACGTCTACGCGATCGGAGCGATGCTCTACCACCTGCTCGCGCGGCAGGTGCCCTACGTGCCGCGCGGAACACGCATCTCCAACCGCACGGTATTGGGGCTCGTCCTGAACGGACCGCCGACCGCGCTCTCGACGCTGCGCCAGGACGTGCCAGCGGAGCTGGGCGCGATCGTCGAGAAGGCGATGGCGCGCGAGGCCTCGCGGCGCTACCCGGACACGCTGGCCCTGGCCGAGGACCTGCGCGCATTCCTGGAGCACCGCGTGGTCGGCGCGTACGAAACGGGCGCGTGGGCCGAGACGCGAAAGTGGGTCGAGCGCAACAAGCCTCTCGCAGCCTCGCTCGCGGCGGCGCTCGTGCTACTGATGGCGGGGCTCACCGTCAGCCTCGTGTTCAAGGCGCGCGCCGACGAGAACGCCGAGCTAGCTTCGCGTCGGGCCGACGAGACGGCGGAACAGGCGCGGATCGCGGAAGCGAACGCGGCGCGCGCGACGCAGAAGGCGAACGACGTGTTGTCGCTTTCGGCGATCCAGGATCTGAAAGACCTGGAGGAGCGCGCGGACGCGCTCTGGCCGGCGCATCCGGAGAACGTGCCGAAGTACGAGACATGGCTCGCGGATGCGCGCATGCTGATCGAGGGACAGCCGGATAGGGCAAAGGGCGTCAAGGCCAAGGCGTCGCTGGCGCAGCACGAGGCGAAGCTCACCGAGATCCGGCAGCAGGCGAAACCCCTCTCACCCGAACAGAGCGAGGCCGACCGGCGCGCGAGCCCGAGCTACGCGGAGTGGGAGAAGGCTCGATCCGAGCTCGAGCAGGCCCCTCCCGATTCCGTGTCGTCGCTCACGGCGCGCGTGGCTGACCTGCAACGGAACGTGGATGAGCGCCGGACGTACGAGTTCGAGGACGGCGAGGCGCGCTGGTGGCACGCGCAGCTCTCGACGCTGGTGTCGGACCTGAAGGCACTCACGGACGAGAACTCGGGTGGGCTGTTCTCCTCGGGCACGTCGGAGAAGCACGGCTGGAGCATCGCGAAGCGCGCGGAGTTCGCGCAGACGATCGAGGAACGATCCCTGAGCGGCGTGGAAGCGAAGCGTCGCTGGGACGAGGCGATCGCCGCGATCGCGAAGAGCCCGCAGTACAGCGGTCTCTCGCTGACGCCGCAGATCGGGCTGCTTCCGATCGGCGAGGACCCGGGCTCGCACCTGTGGGAGTTCGCGCACATCCAGACCGGTGAGCCTGCGCAGCGTGGTGCCGACGGCAAGCTGATCCTGAAGGAGGAGATGGGCCTGATCTTCGTCTTGATCCCAGGCGGGACGTTCTGGATGGGGGCGCAGAAGACGGACGAGAGCGGCCGGAACTACGACCCGCAGGCGCTGCCCAAGGAGTCGCCGGTGCACGAGGTGTCGCTCTCTCCCTACTTCCTGTCGAAGTACGAGATGACGCAGGGCCAGTGGAGGATTTGCGCGGGCCGGAATCCGAGCATCGCCGGGGCCTACGCAGGGTCCGTCGGGTATCAGAGCAACCTGCTGCATCCCGTCGAGCAGGTGACCTGGACGCAGTGCATGGCGGTGCTGTCGCGGCTGGGGCTCACCTTGCCGAGCGAGGCGCAGTGGGAGAACGGCTGTCGGGGTGGGACCGGGACGGTGTGGTGGACCGGATCGGAGCGTGAGAGCCTGCGCGGCCTGGTGAACATCGCGGA
Source organism: Planctomycetota bacterium (assembly GCA_031400875.1). Classification (GTDB taxonomy): domain Bacteria; phylum Planctomycetota; class UBA1135; order UBA1135; genus JAEUHZ01. The sequence continues at coordinate 18,602 of JANNQS010000018.1, forward strand.
TCAGACGGCGAAGAAGGCCGGAGTGGGGTGGTTGGAGAGCAACGACTGGCCGGACTTGGAGGATGGGTGGGCGTTCCACGCACCCGTGGGGAGCTTCCCTGCGAACCCCTACGGGTTGCACGAGGTGACCGGCAACTTGATCGAGTGGTGCCTGGACGGCCACGACGGCGGTTCCTACGGCAGGAGCCCTGAAGTGGATCCTGTCGCGCCGTGGTACGGCGCCGCCTTCCGCGTGGTCCGCGCCGGCGGCTACTACAACACCGCCGGGGACTCGCGGTCGGCGAAACGCATTGGCGGCACGGCCGACTCCAAGCTCAACGTCCTGGGCCTTCGTCCCGCCAGGGCAGCGCACGTTCCTGCCTCACCGCTGCACCCCCGCTGAGACGGCCAAGCCGTCGTCGCGAGGCCGGGCTAGAACGGCGAGGAGCCGTACAGGTTGGCGCCGCGAAACGCGGCGCGTCGAATTCGCCTAGAACGGCGAGTTCGAGGGCGGCGGCTTGCGCGACGGCGGCGCGGCCGGAGTCATCGTGCGCGGCGGGGCCTTGGCCGGCTCGGGCGGGTGCGCCGGAACCGGCGGCACCGTCCGGCGGTCCTCCTCGCACACTTTCTCGCGCATCGTGCGGCCGACCTTGAACTTCACGACCCGCTTGGCCGGCACCTCGACCTTCTCGAGCGTGCGCGGGTTCTGGGCCCGGCGGGCGGCCCGCTCGCGCACCTCGAACACGCCGAACTCCCGGAACTCCAAGCGGTTGCCCTGGCTGAGCTCGTCGATGATCTCGTCCAGGAACTTCTGCAGGATGTCCTTCACCACCACCTTCGTCTGACCGGTCTGGTCAGCGATGCGGTTGACGAGTTCCTTTTTGGTGATGGTCTGGGGCTCGAACGTCGTCATGACCGTGGCGGTGCAGCGCAGCGGGAGGTCGGCGCGGGGGGGCGCGGATTGTCGAGGCGCGCCAACCTCCCGTCAAGCAACCACTTGGGTCGGCCGCGCAGGTCCGGCCTAGGCCTCCGGGAGGTCCTCGAGCACGAACGTGGCGGGCCCGTCGTTGACCAGCTCCACCCGCATCCGGGCACCGAACCGGCCGGCCGCGGTGCGCAGGCCCAGGGCTTCGAGAGCCGTCCGGAAGCGCTCGACGAGCTCCTCGGCCTCGTGCGGCGGCGCGGCCGGATCGAACGACGGACGCCGGCCCTTCCGCCCGTCGGCGGCCAGCGTGAACTGGCTGATCACGAGCACCGGCAGGCCGAGCTCGAGCGCGGAGAGGTTCATGCGATCGGACGCGTCGGGGAACACGCGGTAGTGCGCGACGCGCTCGGCCATGCGCTCGGCGCGCGCGGAAAAGTCGCCGCGCAGCGCGCACACGAAGGCCAGGAGGCCCGCGCCGATCTCCCCCACGACCTGGCCGTCGACGAGCACGCGCGCCTCGGCCACGCGCTGGATCAGCACCTTCACGGTGTCGAGCCGGCTGCGTTCGCGGCGCGGCGCTCGAGGCGCTCGAGTCGCACGCGGGCGCGCAGCGTCTCGAACGCGGCCGAGAGGTCGTCGTGCGAGGCGGCCATCTCGCGCACTGCAGTCCAGGCCGCGCGCGCGCGCGCCGGATCCGCGTCGAAGTCGTCGTGGAAGAGCGCGTCCTGCACGGCCGGCAGCAGCTCGCTCGGCGCGAGGGCGCGGGCCGCTTCGATGTCGGCGCGCGCACCTTCCAGGTCCCCGCTCGCCTGCCGCGTGCACGCGCGCGCCGCGTGGAAACGCCAGGCCGGGACGAGCGCGGCATCCAGCTCCTCGAGCTGATCCTCGGCGCGCGAGGGCTCGCCGCTCGAGAGCTCGAGCAGCGCCAGGTCGAGCCGCGCCTCGGCCAGTTGCACCGGCAGGACACGCGGATCCGACGCCGCGCGCGCCACCCAGCCCGCCAGCCGCGCGCGCGCCTCGTCGGTCGCGCCGTCGCGCGCCAGGATCCAGGCTTCCAGTCGCCGCGACGCGAGGTGGCCCGGGTCGGACGCCAGCGCGCGCTGCAGCGCCTCTCGCGCCGGCTCGAAGCGCGATTCGCCCGCCGCGCGGAACGCGCGACCGTAGTGCACCCACACGCAACCCGGGTCGCGGGCCTCGGCGCGCGCCAGCCAGACCTCGGCCCCGGCCGGGTCGGTCTGCGCGCGCGCGGCGAGAACCTCGCTGGCGACGCTGGGGCGGTTCTGGGCTTTTTCCTCGCTGCGCCGCCGCAGCTCCTCGACGTCGTCGAGCGCGGCCTCGCACTCCTGCCACCAGATCCCGACCACGACCGAGTCGGGCCAGGTCTCGACCAGCCGCTCGAACGTCGCGCGCGCGATCGCCACGTCGCCCTGCGTGAAGCGCTGGCGCGCGGCCTGGAACTCGGCTGCGGCCGCGGGCGGGATCTGGTCGTAGGGGCTCGTGCTCTCGGGCGTGTCGACCACGCGCGGCCCGGCGCAGGCCCAGCAGCAGAGGCAAGCGGCCAGGGCCAGCAGCACGAAACGGGCGCGCATTTCGGCCTTCAACGCGCGATCGGGCCCTCGATGCGCAGGCTGTGCGTGCGCGTCGGCTGGTCGGACTGCGGTTCCTTCCAGAAGACGTTGCCCGTCGCCGTCACGAGCACGTCGCCCAGGCCGGGGCGCTCGAGGACGACCAGGCGGCGCATCGCCGAGATCGCCACCGCGTCGATCTGCGCGCGGATCTCGGCGCCGCCGACGCGCACCGTGATCGTCTGCTGGAAGCCGGCCGGGATCGTTTTCACGTCGACCTCGTGCACGCCGGTCTCGGGCCGCGTGACGACGTGCTCGAGCAGCGGCGCGGGCCCTTCGATGCGCACCTCGTCGGCGATGAGCACGCCCGCGACCTTGAAGCGGTCCGTCCAGGGCTTGTTGGCCTCGAGCACGTCGCGCGGCGGCGGCGCGTTCGGGTCGGGCGCCGGCGCGAACGCGGGGCTCGATTTGCGCGTGGGCTCGTCCGACTTGCAGGCCAGCACGCTGCAGCCGGCGAGCGCGACCAGAACCCACGTGCAGGCGCGTGTGCGACAGTCAGCCATGCGATCCCTCTTTCCTGTCCTGCGGACGAATCCGCAGCCTTCGTGTACGCGGTGCGGAGGGCTGCGTCTAGCGCAGCCCGCAAGCCAGCCGGGCCCGGTCGCGCACGGCCACGGCGCGCTCGCGCGCCCGCTCGGCGCCGCGCGCCAGGATCCGGTCGACCTCGGCCGGGTCGGCCACGAGCTCCTCGCGGCGCGCGCGCGCAGGCTGGAAGTAGGCCTCGATCGCCTCGGTGATGCGCTGCTTCAGGTGCCCGTAGCCCGGAGCGCCGGTTCCGCCGGCGCGCACGCGCTCGCGCCAGGATTGGAGCTCGGCCGGCTCGAGGAACAGTTCGAGGAAGCGGAACAGGAGCAAGGCGTCGGGGTCCTTGGGCTCCTCGGGCGGGCGGCTGTCCGTGACGATGCGCCCGACCGCGGTCTTCAGCTTCTTGCCCGACTCGAAGACCCACAGGTCGTTGCCGTAGCTCTTGCTCATCTTCTCGCCGTCGAGCCCGGGCACCTTGGCCATGTGCTCCTCGCGCGGGACGAACGGCTCAGGGCGGCGGAAAACGGGCCCGAACGCGGCGTTGAACGAGGCCGCCATGTCCTGCGCCATCTCGACGTGCTGGACCTGGTCCTTGCCGACCGGCACGAGGTCGCTGTCGTAGGCCAGGATGTCGGCCGCCATGAGCACCGGGTACGTGAACAGCCCCGCGTTGGGCACGAGGCCCTTCGCGACCTTGTCCTTGTAGGAGTGGGCGCGCTCGAGCAGCCCCATGCCGGTCGTGCAAGCCAGGAACCAGGCGATCTCGCACACTTCCGGGACGTCGCTCTGGCGGAACAGGACCGCGCGCTCGGGATCGAGACCCAGGGCGAGGTAGGTGACGGCCACGTCGCGCACCGCGACGCGCAGAGCCGCGGGGTCGCGCGAGCTCGTCAGCGCGTGGTAGTCGGCGATGAAGTAGAGGCACGTGTCCGTGCCGCGGGCCATGGCCACGTGCTGGCGGATCGCGCCGAAGTAGTTGCCCAGGTGCGGGCGGCCGCTGGGCTGGATGCCGGAGAGAACCGTCTTCATCGCGGATCGCGGGGTAGTCGCGCGGGACGTTACGCGTGCGCCGCGCCGAATGCGAGGCCGCCGCGCTTGCGGCCGACCAGCCCGATCGGGATCCTCCTTCGACGATGCAGGGCAGGCGGGGGGTCGGATGTCGGCGCGCGCCTCGCGCGGCAGCGCCGCTGCTGGCCGCCGCCGCACAGTCCCTGCTGCTGGCCCTGCTGCTGGCTCTGCTGCTGGCCCTGCTGAGTGCGTGCGCCGGCATCGGCACGGAGCGCAACCTGGCGCCGTTTTGGTCGCAGCACGCCCGCGCCGGCGGCGGCGTCGAGACCGAGGCGCTGGGCGGCATCTTCCGCACGCGCGCGACCCGACCCGGCTCGCCGTTCTCGCAGGTCGCCCTGCGTCCGCTCGTGATCCGCGACCGCGACGCGAACGACAACATCACCGACCACTTCCTGTCGCCGTTCGGGTACGCGACGAAGCGCGGCGACGAGCGCGTGTGGCAGCTCCTGCCGATCACGCGCTACGACTACCGCATCACCCCCGAGGGCGCGGAGGAGTGGACGCTGCTCACGCTGCCCGGCATCTACTGGTCGAAGCGCGCCGACGGCCGCATCCTGCGCGGCTGGTTCCCCTTCGCGGGCGTCATGGAGCAGTTCCTCTCCTACGACCGCCTGGAGTGGGTCCTGTTCCCCCTCTGGATGCGCACCGACCGCGGCGGGCGGATCACGAACCACGTCATCTGGCCGATCTTCTCGTTCACGGGCGGGACGGGCGGGCCGAGCTGGCGCGCCTGGCCGCTGGTCGGCAACTCGATCTACGCGGGCAAGTACGAGCGCTGGTTCGCTGCCTGGCCGATCTTTTGGTGGCAGCGCAACAATCTGCAGCTGCCGCCGCAGGCGCACGAGACCAAGTGGATGGTGTTCCCGTTCTACGGGCGCACGACGGCGGGCGACTACTCGGCCACGGTGCTCCTGTGGCCGTTCTTCGGCTGGTCGAGCAACCCCTCCAACGGGTTCTGGGCCTTCGACGCGCCCTGGCCGTTCGTGCGCGTGCTGCGCGACCCGCGGCAGGAGGTCTCGCGCACGCGCGTGTGGCCGCTGTGGTCGAACTACAGCGGCGACGGCCTCGAATCGACGTGGTGGGGCTGGCCCTTCCTCAACGACCGGCGCGAGATCTACGCCGGCGCCGAGAAGCGTTCGCGCAACCTCGTGCCGTTCCTGCAGAGCTGGGAACGCAAGGACGACGTGGGCGGCGAGACCTACTACGACAAGGTCTGGCCGCTCTACCAGATCGAGCGCCGCGGCGAGACCGAGTCCAAGTCGGCCTTCCCGGCCTTCAACCCGCTGTGGCGCACGCCCGACATCGACGCGATGTACGCCTGGATCTGGGAGATCTACACGCGCGAGCGGACGCAGGACATCGTGCGCGAGCGGATCTGGCTCGGGCTGTGGCGGCGGGAAAAGGACGCGCTCGAGGACCGCCGGTCGCTGAGCGTGCTGTGGAGCACGCGCAAGTACCAGACCGAGCCGGGCGCCGTGCGCGAGACGTCGCTACTGTTCGGCCTCCTGCGCTGGCGCAGCGGGCCGGAATCGTCGTTCCAGCTCATGCTCCCGGCCTTCCCCGGCCCGGGTTGGCCGATGGAACGGGGCCCGGGTCCCGGTACGGTACGCCCCGTGCTGCCATGAAGGTCCTGCTGCGCCCGGTCGTCACGCTCGCCGAGGGACTCGGGTACCAGCTCGAGCTGCTGGGCGCGGTGGGCGCACGCCTGGTCCACGTGCCGGCGCGCGCGCGGGTGATCGCCGACCAAGTCTACCAGAGCGCGCTGCAGACGGTGCACGTCGTGCTCGTCGTGGGCCTCTTCATCGGGATGATCGTGGCCCTGCAGACCGGGATCGAGCTGGCGCGCATCGGCCAGCAGGACCAGATCGGCACGATCGTGGCGCTCTCGATGGCGCGCGAGATGGGGCCGTTCATCACGGCCACGATCCTGGCCGCCACGGCCGGCAGCTCGATGGCGGCCGAGATCGGCACGATGGCGGTCAGCGACGAGCTGGCAGCGCTCGAGGTGCTCTCGATCGACCGTGTGAAGCTGCTCGTCATGCCGCGTGTCGTTGCGCTGGCGATCGCGGCGCCGCTCTTGACGATCCTGTGCGACACGATCGGGATCCTGGGCGGCGGCTTCGTGGCGCAGTCGCAGCTCAACGTCAGCTACCAGCTCTACATGGACTCGGCGATCGACGCGCTGCGCGACCCGGCCCAGATCCTGCCCTTGCCCAAGGACGTGTACGGCGGGCTGTTCAAGTCCTTCGTTTTCGGCGTGATCGTGGCCTTGATCGGCTGCGCGGCCGGATTGCGCGCGAGCGGCGGAGCGCTGGGCGTCGGCAACGCGACGCGCTCGGCCGTCCGCGACGCGATCATCGCGATCATCATCACGAACTACTTCATCACCTGGGCGCTCTACCAGTCCTGAGAGGCCGAGAAGAAATGAATCCTACGGCCTCTCCTATCCCTGTGGCGCCGCGCTCGCGCGGCGCGCAGAGCCTTCGAATTCTTCTCAGGCTCTGACCCGTGGCCGAGATCGTCATCCGACTGCAGGACGTGGTGAAGAGCTTCGGGGCGCAGCGCGTCCTCGACGGGCTCTCGTTCGACGTCGAGCGCGGCCAGTGCCTGGGCATCATGGGGCCGTCGGGCACGGGCAAGTCGGTCGTCCTGCGCCACGTGATCGGCCTGATCAAGGCCGACGCGGGCCTGGTCGAGGTCGAAGGCCGCGACGTCGCCCGGCTCTCGCGCAAGGAGCTCTCGGCCCTGCGCCGGCGCATGGGCTTCCTGTTCCAGGAGGGCGCGCTGATCAACTGGCTCTCGGTCGGCGAGAACGTGGCGCTGCCGCTGCGCGAGAACACCGACATGAAGGACGCCGAGATCCGCGAGAAGGTGGCCGAGAAGCTCGAGCTCGTGCGCATCCCCGAGGCCTGGGAGAAGATGCCCTCGCAGATCTCGGGCGGCATGAAGAAGCGCGTCGGCATCGCGCGCGCGCTGATCACGGACCCCGAGATCGTGCTCTACGACGAGCCCAACGCCGGTCTCGACCCCGAGATCTCGCAGCAGATCAACGATCTCCTGCGCGAGCTGCACGAGCGGCTGCACGTGACCGCGCTGCTCGTCGAGCACCGCGTGCGCTGCATCCGCACGGTCGCTGACGACGTGCTCTTCCTCGAGGGTGGCAAGGCGCTCGTGCGCATGCCCCCAGAAGAGTTCTTCGCCAGCGGGCACCCGCGCATCGTCCAGTTCCTGGGCGCCGACCCGGATTGAGGAAGCCCTCCATGACCACCAAGCGCACGATCCTGCTGGGGCTCTTCTTCCTCGGCACCCTGGGCATCCTGGGTTACTACACGCTGTTCCTGACGGAGTTCTCGCCGTTCAAGGACAAGCCCGAGCTGCGCGTCTACTTCTCGGAGACGAACGGGCTGCGCGAGGGCGATTCGGTCCTCGTGGCCGGCATGCGCTGGGGCCGCGTCAAGCGCATGACGTTCGACCCGCGCGCGCCGAACGAGCGCCGCATCGTCCTCACTGTCGCGTTGAACGACCCGCTCGCTTTGCGCAAGAGCGCGACGATCGAGATCCGCGACGCGACGGTCCTGGGCGGCAAGCACGTGTGGATCGACCCCGGTCCGTCCAGCGACGAGCCCATGCCGGCGAACGCCGAGCTCTTCGGCAAGGTCAGCGGCGGGCTGCTCGACCGCGTGAACGAGCTCGTCGAGAACAGCGAGGAGGGCATCGGCCGCATCCTGGCCGACGTCGAAGAGGTGACCCAGGCGCTGAAGAGCGGCCAGGGCGTCCTGGGACGCCTGATCGTCAACCAGGAACTGGCCGACGAGATGGAGCTGACCCTGAAGGCCGCGCGCCGCACGCTGGAGGACGCGATGGCGATCACGGCCGACGCGCGCGCGGGCAAGGGCACGGTCGGCAGGCTCCTGACGGATGACGCGCTGTACGTCGACCTGGCGGCGTCCGCGCGGCAGCTCTCCGGCCTGATGGACGAGGCCACGAAGCTGGCCGCGGAAGCGCGGCAGGGCCAGGGCGCGCTGGGCCTGCTCGTCTCGGACCCGACGCTGGCCAAGGAGATCGCCGACACGGGCCGCTACATGAGCTCGATCGTGCGCAAGATCGACGAAGGCCGCGGCCTGGCCGGCGTGCTCGTGAACGACGAGGCCCTGGCCGAGGACGTGCGCAACACGATCGGTGCCGTCGCGCGCGGCGAGGGCACGATCGGCGCGCTGTTCGTTCGCCCCGAGGTCTACGACAACCTACGCTCGATCACCGAGGACGTCGCGGTCGTCACGAGCCAGCTGCGCAGCGGCCAGGGCAGCCTGGGCCGCCTCTTCATGGAGGACGAGATCTACCAGGAGGTCAAGCGCGCGCTCCAGATCGTGTCGCGCAGCCTCGAGGAGTACCGCGAAGCCGCGCCGATCACGACGTTCACGAGCGTGTTCTTCAGTGCCTTCTAATGAGCTCGGGTCAGCGAGCGATTCACCAGTACTTCTGGGTTCCGGTGTGAAGGTTCCGATTTCCGCCTGCTGGCTCCGGATTCCGTCTGCTCCGGTTCAGTCACTCGGATCCGGAATGCGGCTCGGTGACGCAACCCCCAAGTTCCTCACCGCCCGCACGACCCACTTCCCGACGAGGTCCGCCTCGACGTGCACCTCGTCGCCCACGTCGGCCGTCTCCAGGCTCGTCCTCCCCAACGTCGCCGGGATCACCGCCACGTCGAACCTCGCCCCAACCGGATCGACGACCGTCAAGCTGACCCCGTCGAGCGTCACCGACCCCTTGTCCAGCAGGTAGACCGACAACCGCGGCTCGACCTCGAAGCGCAGTCGCCGCCCGCCGTCGCGCGTGTCGGCGACTTCGACGACGCGCCCGACCCCATCGACGTGCCCCGAGACCAGGTGCCCGTCGAGCCGGTCCGACAGCAGCATGGCCCGCTCCAGGTTCACCCTCCGCCCGGCCTGCGCCCGCCCGAACCAGGTCCTTCGCAGCGTCTCGGCCGAGAGATCGAACACGAGGTCCGCGCCCGGCGTGCCGACCGGCAGGGCCGCGCCCGTCGCCGGATCGGCGCCCTCGACCAGGGTCAGGCACGACCCCGAGACGGCGATGCTGGAGCCTGCCCGGAGGTCCCATGACGGACCGGGGCTTGCGACCCGCATGCGCAGGCCCTCGCCGCGCGCTTCCAGGGCCCGCAGCGGCACGCAGGATTCGATCAGGCCGGTGAACACGCAGCCGGCCCGACTTGGGGGGTTTCCTTGACGCTAACCCGCGGGCTTCCTAGGCTTTCCAGCCTTTTCCCACGAGCGATCGTGACGCTCTTTGCCATCCTGACCTTGTTCCCGGAACCCTTGGAGGCCTACGCCGCCGAGGGCATCCTGCGCGTCGCGCGGGACAAGGGCAAGGTCCGGATCCAATGCATCGACTTCCGCGACTTCACGCGCGATCGGCATCGCAGCGTCGATGACCGGCCGTTCGGTGGCGGGCCCGGCATGCTGCTGGCCCCCGAACCGATCGCCGAGTGCGTCGAGTGGCTCGAGGCCCGGCACGGCCGCTTCCGGCGGATCGTGCTCTGCCCCGGAGGGACCCCCTTCCGGCAGCCGTTCGCCGAGGAGCTCGCCCGCGAGGAACGGATCCTGCTCCTGTGCGGCCGGTACGAGGGCTTCGACGCCCGCCTGATCGACGCCCTCGGCTTCGAGGAGCTGTCGGTCGGCGACTACGTGCTGGCCGGCGGCGAGATCGGGGCCCTGGCCGTCACCGAAGCTGTCGTCCGGCTCTTGCCGGGCGTCCTGGGTGACGAGCGCTCGGCCGCGCAGGACTCGTTCGGACCGACCGGGGAGCTCGACTGCCCGCATTACACTCGCCCCAGAGTGTGGCGCGGGCGGGCGGTCCCCGACGTGCTGCTCTCCGGCGACCACGCCGCGATCGAGCGCTGGCGGCGAGCCACGGCGAGCGAGCGCACCCGCGCGCGCCGGCCGGACCTGTCGCCCCGGAACCCGCACACGAGCGAGCCGACCCGGCCCGCCACCCCCATCGCCCCCAGCCCCTCACCGGCTGTGCGGAGCGCACCGAACCCGAGACCGGCCTCCCCTCCGGAGGCCAATTGACACGTACGAGGCCGGACCCCGAGAGGGTCCGCGACACACCCATGGATCTGATCGGCAAGCTGGACCAGGAAAACGGGAAGCGCACGCTGCCCCCCGTGCACATCGGCGACACCGTCGAGGTGCACTACCTGATCCGCGAAGGGGACAAGGAGCGCGTGCAGCTCTTCATCGGGACGATCATCGCGATGCAGGGTCGCGGCATCCGCCGCAACATCATCGTGCGCCGCATCGTCCAGGGCGAGGGCGTCGAGCGCACCTTCCCGATGCACAGCCCGCGCGTGAAGGACGTCGTCATCACGCGTCGCGGCGAAGTGCGCCGGGCGAAGCTGTACTTCCTGCGCGACCGCGTCGGCAAGCAGACCCGCTTGAAGGAGCTGCTGGGCGAGAAGGTCCGCCGGGAACGCGAGTTCGAGAAGGCCATGCGCGCCGCGACCTCCGAATCCGAGAGCTCGGCCACGCCGGCCGCGCCCGCGGCTCCGACCGAGAAGAAGGTCCGCGCCAAGGTCTGATCCCAGCGCGTCGCCCGGCCCGCGCGGCCGGGTGATGCCGAAACGCTGGGCGGGCCGCCGGAGGCCCGCCCGCGTTCACCCGGGGCTGCCACCGCCGCCACCTCGTCCCGGGTTCCTCCGGACCGCCCGCTCGACTGCCCCACGCTCCCATGACGGAGAACCTCGGTCGCAAGACCACCCTGACCGTCGCGTTCGTGCTCATCGCACTGGCGCTGATCTTCGGGCCCCTGCTGATGGGCAACAAGCCGTTCCGGCTCGGGCTCGACCTGCAGGGCGGCACGCGGCTCGTCTACCAGTTCGACTTCCAGGACGCGGTCAAGAAGGGCGTCATCACCGCGGAGGACGCGGCCAACCCCGAGGCCCTGCTCCAGGAGCTGAAGACGATCATCCACGATCGTCTCGATCCGCAGGGCGTGCGCGAACTCACGCTGCGCAGCCAGGGCAGCAACCAGATCGTGATCGAGCTGCCCGGCGCGGCCGAGATCGGATCGGTCGTGAGCGTGCCGCTGGCGGCACCGATCGCGCCGGACGCCGCCTCGCTCACGATCGACGGGTCCAAGCCCGAAACCGTGAAGGCGTTCTCGCTCACGGGCGGCACGGTGCAGATCGGCGCCGAGAAGATCCTCTACGCCTCTCGCAACGGCACGACCCTTTCGGGCCTCAAGCGTGGCACGGAGGCCACGCAGCCCTCCGCCCACGAGACCGGGGCGTCGGTCGACCTGCTGACCTCGGACGACAACCAGAGGGCCATCGAGAACGTCGGCGAACTGGGGTTCCTGCTGGGAGCCGGCCCCGAGGACGTGCGCGCCCTGGGCAGCGACCTGTCGATCGAGCAGAAGAAGGTCGACGAATGGCGCGTCGCCCACCCGGACGAGCAGATCGACGACTTCAACCGGCTGACGCCCGAGCAGGGCGGACCGGTCGCGGGCCTGCGCTGGCACCCGCACATGATCAAGAGCAAGGAGGCGGAGGTCCCCTACGCGCAGCGCCAGATGGTGCCGCTGGTGATCCCGCGTCCGGCCGACGCCACGCTGGCGCAGGACACGTGGATCTTCTCCGGCAACGACCTCGACACGGTCGGGATGACCCAGGACGACTTCGGCTACCCGGCGCTCTCCTTCGAGATGGCGCCGGACAAGCGGATCGCGTTCGGCGACTTCACCGAGACGCACATCCGCGACGGGATGGCGATCGTCCTGAACGGCGAGATCGCCACGCTGGCCACGATCAACAGCCGCCTGCCGGGCGGCGGCATCATCCAGGGCGGCGCGGGCGGCTTCACGCAGCAGGAGGTCAAGGACCTCATCACGATCCTGCGCTCGGGCTCCCTGCGCATCAAGCCACAGCTCGTCGACAAGTCGCGCGTGGGCGCCAGCCTGGGCGAGGACTACATCCAGACCGGCGCGATCAGCGCGCTCGTGGCGATGCTGGTCGTCGTCGTCTTCATGGTGTTCACCTACCGGCGCCTGGGCTGGTTCGCGGTGATCGGGCTGATGGTGAACCTGACGCTGCTCATGGGCGTGATGGCGCTGTGGGGTGCGACGCTCACGCTGCCTGGCATCGCCGGCATCGTGCTCACGGTCGGCATGGCCGTCGACGGCAACATCCTGATCTTCGAGCGCTTGCGCGAGGAGATGCAGCGCGGCTTGAAGCTGGCGCAGGCCGCCAAGGCCGCGTTCGAGCGCGCTGCGGTCACGATCATCGACTCGAACCTGACGACGCTGATCGCCGGCATGATCCTGTACTGGGCCGGCACCGGCCCGATCCGCGGCTTCGCGACGACGTTGTGCGTGGGCATCCTGACCACGCTCTTCACGGTGATCGTCGTGACGCAGGTGCTGATGTTCCACGACATCAAGCGCGGCGTCGAGCCGTACCGGATGCGCGAGCTGGTGAAGGCGCGCGGCATCGACTTCATGGGCAAGATCAAGATCGCCTTGACGGTCTCGGCGCTCGTGATCGTTTCGACCGTCGGGCTCTTCATCGCCTTGCCCGACCAGAAGAAGCTCGGCATCGACTTCCTGGGCGGGTACGCGCTGACCGTGCGCACGCAGGAGCCGCAGTCGATCAAGACCATCCGCGACATGGTCGGGCAGATCCCGGGCGAGCTGGGCCGTTCCGCCGACATCCGCGAGATCCGCGACACGCGCGATGGCGACGGCTTCCGTGCTTTCCGCATCACGTCGAAGCTGGGCAGTGAGTCGCAACCGATCGACGCAGGGGCGGGCACCAGCGACGATGCGGTCGCCACGGGCGACCAGGCCGCCAAGGCGGCCGAGAACGAGGTGCGCCGCGCGCTCTCGTCGGTGATCCAGCGCGGTCCGGTCGACATCTCCGTCGCGCCCGGAGAGGGCGGCAAGCAGATCGTCACGGGCGAGGTGTACTTCGAGAAATCGCACCCCGAGGCCGACGTGCAGGCCGCGCTCGTCGAAGCCGGCGTACAGGACGCCGTCGTGTCGCGCGACGCGACCAACCCGAGCGCGTACCACCTGACCGGCACGTCCGACCTGGCGCGCTCGAAGGCCGAGCTCGAGACCGAGATCCTGCGGCGCTTCACGGCCCACAAGGACAGCACGCAGGCGCCCTACGAGCTGCTCTCCCCCATCCCCGAGTCGGCGCTGGTCGGCGCCCAGGTCGGCGGCGAGCTGCGCGACAAGGCGATCCGGGCGTTGATCCTGGCCATGTTCGCCACCACGCTCTACCTGCGCTTCCGCTTCGCGGAGTGGAGCTACGGCATCGCCGTCTTCGCCTCCCTGGCGCACGACGTGCTGGTCGTGCTCGGTGCGCTGGCGGTCGCGAATTACTTCGACCTGGTGCAGGCCGAGCTCGACCTGTCGATGATCGCGGCGTTCCTGACGATCATCGGCTACTCGCAGAACGACACGATCGTGATCTTCGACCGGGTGCGGGAGCTGATCCCGCGCTCGAAGAAGCCGCTCAAGGACGTGCTGAACGACGCGCTCAACCAGTGTCTGGGTCGCACGATCCTGACGTCGTTCACGGTGTTCCTGACCGTGCTCGTGCTGTTCCTGTTCAACGTCGGGACGCGCAACGTGCTCGAAGGCTTCACGTTCGCGATGCTCATCGGGATCATCTCGGGCACCTACAGCACGATCTACATCGCCGGTCCGACGCTTCTGTGGCTCGAGAACTGGCGCGAGAAGCGCGAGCAGCGCAAGCCACCGGCGGCCGTGGTCGCGTCCAAGTCCATGGCACAACCCAAGCCGGTCGCCTGAGCGGGCGCGAGGGCCAGGTCCGATGCGCGTCGCGCTGTGGATCGCGGTCCTGCTGGCGATCTTCGCGGTCGCCTGGGTCGCGCAGGATCGCTGGGCGCAGGCCCGTCGCGGCGAGCGCGACGCGGCCTGGCAGAGCCCGGCCGGCCAGCCAGCGAATCAGCCGAGCGACCTGCCCGAGGGGTTCTCGCGCGCGGTGGTCGGTGCACCGAGCGGCAGCCCGGCCGTAACGCCGACCCCGGCGCCCCCGCCGGTGCAGGCGGCGCCGCGCGCTGGCGTGCAGGGCTCGCCGAAGTCGATCAACCACCGCGTGCTGAAGGGCGAGACGCTCTCGGAGATCTGCGCCGGCTTCTACGGCACGGCTCGCGCCGACGTGGTCGACGCGCTGGCGCGCCGCAACGGCTTGTCGAAGCCCGAGGCGCTGCGCGCCGGACAGATGATCGTGATCCCGCCGCTGGCCGAGCTCAGGGCCCAGCCGCGCTGACGCGGTCCGGACCGGTTAATCCGCGCCCGCCCTCGGGTTTCGGCGTCGCGTCGGGCTCCTCGACCGGGACCGGCGCCTCGAGGACGTCGAAGCGCACGGCCGCGGGCGCGGCGCGGCGCAGCGCGCCGAGCTGGGAATCGGACAGCCGCACGCGTACGCGCACCTCGTCCGAGGCTTCGTGGTACTCGCGCTGGGTCGGCGTGCACAGCGCGCGGATCTGGGAGTCGAAGCGGCCCTCAGCGGCCGGCATGAACACGTCCACCAGCGTGGAGTGGGCGTCGAGGCGCTCGCGCACCGCGGCCTCGAGCTGGTCGAGGCCCTGGCCCGTGACGGCCGAGACGAGCAACGCTCCGCCGCCGGCCGACTTCTCGAGCCCGGCCAGCGCGACCGGATCCGCGGCGCGGTCGACCTTGTTCAGGAGCACGATCTCGTCGCGCGAGCCGCGCAGCAGCGTGTGCAGCACCTCCTCGACCGCGAACATCTGCTCGACCGCGCGCTCGTGGGCAGCGTCGACCACGTGCAGCAGCAGATCGGCGTGGAGCGCCTCCTCGAGCGTGGCGTGGAACGACGCGATCAGGTGGTGCGGCAGCCGTTGCACGAAGCCGACCGTGTCGGAGAGCAATACCGTGCGCCCGTCGGACAGCCGCCACTGGCGCGTGCGCGTGTCGAGCGTCGCGAAGAGCATGTCCGCCGCCAGCTCGTCGGAACCCGTGAGCCGGTTCAGGATCGTCGACTTGCCCGCGTTCGTGTAGCCGACCAGGCCGACCGTGAACTGCTCGACGCGCGTGCGCACTTCGCGCTGCTTGCGCTCCTCGATGACGCGCAGCTCCTCCTTCAGATCCTGGATGCGGCGGCGTATCAGGCGCTTGTCGGTCTCGAGCTGCGTCTCGCCCGGACCGCGCGCGCCGATGGCGCCTTCGTGGCGCTCCAGGTGCGTCCACATGCGGCGCAAGCGCGGCGCGAGGTACTCGTTCTGCGCCAGTTCGACCTGCAGCCGCGCCTGACGCGTGCGCGCGCGCCGCGCGAAGATGTCGAGGATCAGCTCGCTGCGGTCGATGATCCGCACGCTCCAGGCCTTCTCCAGGTTGCGGCCCTGCGCCGGGCTGAGCTCATTGTCGACGACGATCGCGTCGGGGTGCAGGCGCTCGATCTCGGCCCCGATCTCCTTGACCTTGCCGCTCCCGAAGAGCGTCGCCGGCGTCGGGCGCTGCATGCGCTGCAAGATGCCCTCGCCCACGACGAGGCCCTCGGCCGCCCCCACGAGACCGCGTGCCTCCGTCAGGTCCTCGTCCTCGTAGGGCGCTTCGTTCGCGAAACGGACGCCGCAGACGAGCACGCGCTCCTGCGGGGCGCGGGTGGGACGGGGGATGCGACTCATGCTGAGGGAACGACTTCCTGAACGGGCTCGCGAGCGAGGTCGACGCGTACGACGCGCCCCGACTCGATCACGGGGCGCAGCACGGTGTGCGCGCGCCACTCGGGGCGGCTCTCGGGGGCATCCGTTCGACAGTGCGTGCCGCGCGATTCCTCACGCGTCAGGGCGCCCAGCGCGGCCAGCCGCGAGACGGTGAGCATGTTGACCAGCTCGAGCGCGCGCAGCTCGTCGGGCTCGAGCTCCGCGACGGCGCGCGACCAGAAACGCAGCTTCGAGAGCGCGTCCTCGAGCCCGGCGCGAGAGCGCTCGACGCCCATCTGGCGCCACATGAGCGACTTGAGCGAGTAGAGCAGGTCCTGCAGGTTCACGCGCACGCCCGGCGGCGGCTTCTTCGCCGTCCCGTTCGGTCGGCCCGCGATCGCGCGCAGATCGACCTCGCGCAATTCCTCCGCGGCTGTCGCGCCGGCGCGCGTGCCCAGCACGATGCCCTCGAGCAGGGAATTCGAGCCCACGCGGTTCGCGCCGTGCAGACCGGAGCTGGCGCACTCCCCCACCGCGCGCAGGCCGGGCACGTTCGTGCGCCCGTCCAAGTCGCTCTTCAAGCCGCCGATCATGTAGTGCGCGCCGGGCCGCACGGGCACGGGGTCGCGCGCGATGTCGATGCCGAAGAAGCGGCAGATGCTGCTGATCCCGGGGAAGAGCGCGTGCGGATCGCCCTGCACGTGCGAGAGGTCGAGGTACACGCTCGTGTCGTTCGTCGCGACCATGCGCGCCGAGACGGCGCGGCTGACGACGTCGCGCGGCGCGAGCTCGGCCGCCGGGTGGTATTCGGGCATGAACCGCACGCCGTTCCGGTCCACCAGGATGCCGCCGTGTCCGCGCACGATCTCGCTGATCAGCACGCGCGCGGCGCCAGCGATGTACAGGCACGTGGGGTGGAACTGCACGAACTCGAGGTCGCGCACGACGGCGCCGGCGCGCAGCCCGATCGCGACGCCGTCGCCGGTCGCGATCGCCGGGTTCGTGGTCTCGCGGTAGATCTGGCCGCCGCCGCCGGTCGCCAGGATCACCTGGCCAGCGGCGTAGGCGACCAGGTCGCCGCGGGAGGAGAAGGTCAGCGCGCCCGACGCGCGCCCCTCCGCGTCGGAGAGGACGTCGATCGCGAACGTGTTCGGAAAGCAGACGATGCCGGGGTGACTCTGAAGCGCGCGCGAAAGGGCGCGCTGGATCTCGATCCCGGTCGCGTCACCGCGCGCGTGCACGATGCGCGGATGGCTGTGACCGCCCTCGCGCGAGAGCACGAGGTTCCCGTCGGCGCGGCGGTCGAGCTCGGCGCCGAGCTGCAGCAGGCGCTCGACCGCTTGCGGGCCGCCGCGCACGACGCACTCGACCGTCTCGCGCTCCGAGAGACCGCAGCCGACGTCGAGCGTGTCGCGCTCGTGGGCTTCGAACGAGTCGGGGCGCTCGAGCACGGCCGCGATCCCGCCCTGCGCCCAGAGCGTGTTGCTCTCGCGCAGGTCGGACTTGGCCAGGATCGCCACCGCCGCGCCACGGTCGGCCGCCGCCAGGGCCGCCGCAGCTCCAGCGATGCCGCTGCCGACGACGAGCACGTCGAATCGGTAGGCCGGCACGTGCCGGATCGAGAACGGCAGCAGGTAGCGATCGAGGTGGAGAGCTTCGCTGAGCAAGACGTCTCGTCTGAACGGTGCCGGCTCGCCGCCGCGGACCTGCCAGGAGGAACCGCCGATTCTATCCTGCACCGTCGCGGCGGCTGTCGGCGGAGGGAGCATCCTCCGGCTGGCGCGAGCCTTCCAAGCCGGCTGCCCGGCTCCGCGTCGGCGCAGCGAAGAGGGAAGGGCCGCGTCCGACGCGCGCCGGCACGGCGCGTCGGCACCGCGACGGTTTGAGGGCGCCCAGGATGGGCCCGGGGTCGGTGCGGAGCAGCTCACCCGGGCTCCGTCCAGGCCGTCTCGGGCGGGCATCCGGCCGTGATCCATCCGGCGAGACCAGCGCCAACTCCCGCCGGCACGGAGGGTTGCAGCGAATCCCGACCCGGCCCGAGTTCGGGTCTTGTTCGGGTGCCCCTCGGCCGGTAGTTTCGGGATCCGTTAGGTAGGCCGCCTGGGTGGGCAGTCCCCGAAACCGGAGCAACGACATGGCACAGATCCTCAAGAACGTGCGCACCGACCACCTCTCTTTCGTGTTCCTGGTCGTCGTGCTCGCAACAACCTTCCTGTTCTGACGCAAGGCCCTGCATGTCCGGCCCCCCTCTCACCCGACGACAGCGCGACATCGTCGCCTTCTTCGAGGACTACACGCGGAACCAGGGCATGAGCCCGACGCTCGAGGAGATCGCGGTCTCGCTGGGCGTGAACAAGGTGACCGTCTTCGGCCACGTGGCGGAACTCGAGCGCAAGGGCGTCCTGGTGCGCTCGGCGCGCGGCGTCAGCCGTGGCCTGCAGATCGCACCCCGCCTGCAGGCGCTCGAGCGCTCGACCACGCTGCCGATCCTGGGCTCGATCGCCGCGGGTGCTCCGATCGAGGCCATCGAGGCGCCCGAGGAGCTCGACCTGGCGCAGCTGACCCCTCCGGGCTCGGATTGCTACGCGCTGCGCGTGCGCGGCGATTCCATGATCGACGACGGCATCCACGACGGGGACCTGGTCCTGGTCGAGCGGCGCGCGGACGCCCGCAACGGGCAGATCGTCGTGGCGGTGCTGCCGGACGAGACCGCCACGCTGAAGCGCATCTACCGCGAGCAGGGGCGCATCCGGCTCCAGCCGGCCAACGCCGCCTTGAAGCCGCGCATCGTCGACGAGGTCGAGGTGCGCGGGATCGTTCTGGGTGTCATCCGCAGGCTGTGATGACCGGCCGGCGCTGCTCGCAGGCAGTGATTGCCGGCTGGCAGTGAGTGCACGCCGGCAGTGAGTCCCCTACGGCGCGGACCATCCACCTGAACTGCGCTTCCGTGCACGTGGAGTCCCTCGCGGCCCCGTTCTCGATCGCCGGCTCCACGACTCCACCCGCAGGCTGCCGCGCACTACAGTGTCGATCGCGTCAGCCCCTCTACGACGATGACCACGCCCACTTGGTCCGTGCGACGCGTACACGTTGTCGATGAGGCGCAGATCGGCGAGCTCGCCGACGTGCTGATCGACTGCGTCGAGGGCGGTGCGTCGGTCTGCTTCATGCACCCGCTGACGCGCGATCGCGCGCTCGCGTTCTGGCGCCACGTGGCGGTGAGGGTAGCCGCAGGCGAACACGCGTTGCTCGTCGCCGAGGATGCTCACGGCCTGTGCGGCACCGTGCAATTGGTGCTCGAACAACCCGAGAATCAAACGCACCGCGCCGATCTGTCGAAGATGCTCGTCCATCGACGCGCTCGCCGCCAAGGGCTGGGAGCAGCGTTGATGCGAGCTGCCGAAGCCACGGCGCGTGAATGTGGGAAGACCCTGCTCGTGCTCGACGCTGTCACCGACGGCGATGCCGCGCGGCTCTACGAGGCCCTGGGCTGGGTGCGCGTGGGTGTGATCCCGGGTTATGCCTGGATGCCGCGGGGCGGGCTGTGCGACTCGACGTTCTACTTCCGCGACCTTGGCAGTTCATCGAAGCGCGGCGCGCAGCGCCCGCCGGTTCAGCCCGGGCCTTGAATTGCAATCATCGCCGGCGCGTTCGGCGCGGCTCAAGGCGCGCAGTCAAGAAAAGACGCGAGGACGCACGCCGAAGCGTACGCCCTCGCGAAAGAGACCCCGGCGATAACCTACTTTCTCGCTTGCGCAATATCATCGGCAGGACTTGCTTGACGACCGTGTTCGGAATGGGAACGGGTATGGCCAAGCCCTTATGGTCACCGGGAATACCAGGGAGGCCGTGAGGCCTCCGCGTGATTTAGAAAGGTGAACTGCTAGAACGTGTGGTCGATCACGACCATCCGCTGGGCTCGTCAGCGCCGTGAGGCGCCGCCGAAATCAGGGGATGGAGATTAAGCCGATCGTCCGATTAGTACCGGTAGGCTCAACGTATCACTACGCTTACACCGCCGGCCTATCAACCTGGTAGTCTCCCAGGGGACTGATAGGGATGACTCGTCTTGGAGAAGGCTTCGCGCTTAGATGCATTCAGCGCTTATCCGTTCCGGTCTTAGCTACCCAGCGCTGCCACTAGCGTGACAACTGGAACACCAGAGGACCGTCCACCCCAATCCTCTCGTACTAGGGGTAAACCTCCGCAATCATCCTACACCCACGTCAGATAGGGACCGACCTGTCTCACGACGGTCTAAACCCAGCTCGCGTACCGCTTTAATTGGCGAACAGCCAAACCCTTGGGACCTCCTACAGCCCCAGGATGCGATGAGCCGACATCGAGGTGCCAAACCTCCCCGTCGAT
>JANNQS010000019.1:0-32478 GCA_031400875.1 Planctomycetota bacterium
AACCTATCCCGGCCGCGGAGCGCGTGCGGCCGAATTCGTTCACCCTGTCGATACGGTGCCAGGGACAACTCCGACACCTTCGCGGAGGACGCCGACGATCCGACGCAGCGCGTCGAACCTGTCGGAGTTGTCCCTGGCACCGTATCGACAGTCTCAGTGGAACAGCGCGGTGAAGAACTTGGTCAGGCCCGCGCTGACGCCCGACACGCCGGCGGAGATCAGGCCCGAGGCGCCGATCAGGATGCCGGCGTAGACGACACCGATCGCGACGTTGCCGCTGCGGAACTCGGCCTTCTCGTCGATGTCCTTGGTCCACTTGTCCATGACCTTGAACGTCCACGAGATCGCCAGCCCGGCGATCGCGAGCGCGACGACGAGGTTGATCGCGCCGCTCAGGAGCGCCGAGACTCCGTTCTTGAAATCGAAGACGACGAGGCTCTGCAACCCGGCCGTCATGCCGGCGATGCCGCCGGCGACGACGTTCGTGTAGGCGATGACCGCGCCCGCAGCCAGCAGTCCGACCGCGACGTTCTTGCGCTTGATCTCGCCCCACAGGTCGAGGCCGTCGATCATGCGGCTGACCACGGCGATGCCGTTGCTCACGGCCAGCGTGAACAGCGCGAGCGAGACGACGAGCTGGATCAGGCCCAGCAGGAGCGCCAGCGCGCCGGCGCCGATGCCCTCTCCGCTGGTTGCGGCAGTCTCGACGAGGGCGACGGGGGCGGCAGAGAGGGCTGCGATGGGAGTCATGGGTAGGACGAATGGGGCCAGGGGGCGGAGGAAACGGCCGAACCTGATACCGGCCGGGCGGGGTGGCTTTCAAGACGGGTACACACGTTGTCAGACGCGATCTCGCGGGTTGAAGGTCTCTGACACCCTTGTGCACCCGCTGGGTACGCTCTGGCTTGCCCCATGAACTCCCGAACACCCCCCGCGTTCCAGACACTGGCGTTCTCCTCGGCTCCGTGGGCGTGCTCCGCAGCGCTCGCCATGGCGGCTTGCAGCAGCGCGCCGGCCGACATCGCGCTGGCGCGCGCGCCGGAAACGGCGCAGGCGGCGAAACTCGGGGCGAGCGGCAAGAAGCCGCTGACGTTCGAGGCGCTGTTCTCGCTCGACAAGGCCAAGAAGGTCGATTTCAGCGGGAAGCAGGCGCCGGGCGCGACCTGGATCGACGCGGGCCACTGGATCCAGCTCGAGACGAACCCCGACGCGAAGGAGTCACCCTGGCTCGTGGTCGACGCCTTGACGGGCGCGTCGAAGCCCTACCTCGACGGGAAGAAGTTCGCGGCCGCTGTCAGCACGATCCCGGGCGTGGGCGAGGACAAGATCGAGAGCATCGCGAAGCGCGCCCTCACGGACACGTCGCGCATGGACGCCAAGCGCGAATCCGCCCTCGTCGACGTCGCCGACGACTTGTGGATCGTGCGCTTCGACGCGGTCGCGCCCGTGCGCCTGACCTCGACGCCGGAAGTCGAGGAGGAAGAGGCCACGTTCAGCCCGGACGGCGCACGCGTCGCGTTCGTGGCTGGCAACGACCTGTACGTCGCCGACGCGAAGCTGGGCGGTGCGAAGCGCCTGACGACCGACGGCTCGGACATGGTGCTGAACGGCAAGCTCGACTGGCTCTACCAGGAGGAGGTCTTCGGCCGCGGCACGTTCCGCGCGTTCTGGTGGAGCCCGGATTCGGCGCGGCTGGCGTTCCTGCGCCTGGACCAGTCCGGCGTGCCGATCTACACGCTCGTCGACGACGCGACGTACGAGGTGAAGGTCGAGACGTCGCCCTACCCGCGCTCGGGCGAGGGCAACCCGACCGTCGCGCTGCGCGTCGCCGACGTGGACAGCGCGGCGACGACGAACATCGACCTGTCAGCCTACGCGGCCGAGGAGCCAATCGTCGTCGAGGTCGCGTGGAGCCCCGACAACCGCCTCGTCTACCAGGTGCAGGACCGCGAGCAGCGCTGGCTCGACCTGCGCGTGTGCACGCAGGACGGCTCGGGCGACACGCGCCTCCTCCGCGAGACGACGCCGGCCTGGGTCGACCGCACGGACACGCCGCGCTGGCTCGCGGACGGCACGTTCCTGTGGACCAGCGAGCGCAGCGGCTGGCGCCACCTCTACCGCTACAAGGACAGCGAGCTCGTCGGCGCCGTGACGAGCGGCGAGTGGGAAGTGCGCGACGTGCACGGCGTCGACGAGAAGAACGGCCTCGTGTACTTCAGCGGGACCGAGCGCTCCCCCATCGGCTCGGACGCGTACTCGATCCGCCTGGACGGCAAGGCGCTGAAGCGCCTGACGCAGCGCCCCGGCACGCACGCGGCCAGCTTCAACGACGATTTCTCGCTGTTCCTCGACAAGTGGAGCGACATCACGACGCCGACGCAGCGTCGCCTGCACCGCGCGAGCGACGGCTCCGAAGTGCGCGTGGTCGACGCGAACCCGGTGCCCGCATTGGCGGAGTACGCGTTCACGCCGCCGGAGCTGTTGCAGGTCAAGACGCGCGACGGCTTCACGATGGAAGCGATGCGGATCCTGCCGCCCGACTACGACGCTTCGAAACGCTACCCGGTGATGGTGTTCGGCTACTGGGGCCCGCACGCGCAGACCGTGAAGAACAGTTGGGGTGGTTCGGGCGGCATGTTCCAGCAGCTGCTGGCGCAGCGCGGCGTCGTCGTGTGGAGCTGCGACAACCGCACGTCGAGCGGCAAGGGCGGCGTCGCGACGTGGCCCTGCTACCTGCGCCTGGGCGAGAGCGAACTGGCCGACGTCGAGGACGGCGTGAGGTGGCTGATCGACCAGGGCGTCGCCGATCCCGAGCGCATCGGGATCACCGGTTGGAGCTACGGCGGGTTCATGACGAGCTACGCGCTGACGCACTCGAAGACGTTCGCGCTGGGGATCGCCGGCGGATCGGTCACGGACTGGAAGAACTACGACACGATCTACACCGAGCGCTTCATGCGCACGCCGAAGAACAACAAGGAAGGCTACGAGAAGACGTCCGTCGTGGCCGCGGCCGACAAGCTGCACGGCCACCTCGTGCTGGCCCACGGCGCGATCGACGACAACGTGCACCCCGGCAACACGATGCAACTCGTCTACGCGCTGCAGAAGGCCGGCAAGCCGTTCGAGCTGGCGCTCTACCCCAAGCAACGCCACGGCGTCACGCAGCCGGCGCAGTCGAACCACTGGAAGAGCATGCAGCTGGCCGCGATCGACCGCTGGCTGCTGGCCGTGAAGCCCTGACCGAGCCAAGCTCCCCACCACCGGACCACGGGAAACGCTCAGCAGCTCGCCAGCCCGGCCCCGCCCTGCGCCCGCTCCAGGATCGACGTCGTCGACTTCCCCGGCACCATCGGCGCGAGGTGCACGACGCCGCCGTGCGACTCGACCCACTCGCGGCCGACGACGCCCTTCTCGGCCCAGTCCTGGCCCTTCACGAGCACGTTCGGCGTGACGCGCTCGACGATCTTCGCCGGCGTGTCCTCGGCGAAGCTCGTGACCGCGTCGACCATCTCGAGCGCGGCCAGCATCTCCATGCGGTCGTCGAGCGGGTTCACGGGCCGCCCGGCGCCCTTCAACCGCCTCACGCTGGCGTCGTCGTTCACGCCCACCAGCAGCACGTCGCCCTTGCTCTTCGCGAAGCGCAAGTACTCGACGTGCCCGACGTGCAGCACGTCGAAGCAGCCGTTCGTGAACACGATCCGCTTGGCTTCGCGCCGCCACTGCGCCAGCAGCGTCTCGACCTCGCCGCCGCGCACGACCTTGCCGCCGTGCGGGTGGCTCTCGGACAGGTGGGCGGCCAGCTCGGCGCGCGACACGGCGTGCGTGCCGAGGCGCGCGACCGTGATCGCGGCGGCCTGGTTCGCCAGCTCGACCGCCGGGCCCAGGCTCACGCCGTCGGCCATGTAGAACGCGAGCTGCGCCACGACCGTGTCGCCCGCGCCGGTCACGTCGAACACGGCGCGCGCTTGCGCCGGCACGTGGCCCGACCCGCCGCGGCGGTCGCGCCAGTAGATGCCGTCGGCGCCCAGCGTGATCACCGCCGCGTCGAGCCCGCTCTTCTGCATCAGGTCGTCGGCGCCGGCCGGCAGGTCCTCGAGCTTGGCGAGCTTGCGGCCGATCGCCTGCTCGGCCTCCTTGCGGTTCGGCGTCACCAGCGTCGCGCCGCGGTAGCGCGCGTAGTCCTCGCCCTTGGGGTCGACCAGGACGGGCACGTTGGCGCTCTTTGCGGCCTTCAGAACGGCGGCGATGACCTCGGGGCCGAGCACGCCCTTGCCGTAGTCCGACAGAACGACAGCCCGCGCAGTCTTCACGCGCGCCGGCAAGCTCGCGACGAGCTGGTCGCGCGCCGCGCCCGACACCGGCCGCGCGTCCTCCCAGTCGACGCGCAGCATCTGGTGCGAGCCGCTCATCATGCGCGTCTTCTGCACCGTGGGACGCGACGCGTCGACCACGCAACCGGTCGTCTCGATGCCCAGATCCTCGAGCAATTTGCGCAGCGCGCGCCCCCAGCCGTCGTCGCCCAGCACGCCGGCGATGTCGACGAACGCGCCCATCGCCACCAGGTTCGCGGCCACGTTGCCGGCGCCGCCCAGCTTCTCCTCGGATCGCCGCGCGGTCAGCACCGGTATCGGCGCCTCGGGCGAGATGCGCGCGACGTCGCCCGATACGTAGCGGTCGAGGATCAGGTCGCCCACGATCAGCACGCGCGGCCGGCCGCGCTGCGCCAGGATCGACTCCAGCTCGCGCGCGTTCACGCGCCCCTCCGCTCGCTGGCGCCGTCGCCCAGGCGCCGGTCGGGCACCAGATAGTCCCGGACGTAGTCGCTCACGGCCGCCGCGAGCCCCATGACGGGCGCGGCGTAGCCGGCCGCGCGCAAGCGGTCGATGCGCGCCTCGGTGAAGTACTGGTACTTGCCGCGCAGCGACTCGGGCATGTCGATGTACTCGATGCTCTCGGGCCGCTCGAGCGCGGTGAAGACGGAGCGCGCGAGCTCGTTCCACGTCGAAGCGCGCCCGCTACCGATGTTGAACAGGCCTCCGGCGCGGTCCGACGCGGCCAGGTGCAGCGTCATCGCCACCGCGTCCTTGACGTACACGAAGTCGCGCTTCTGCTCGCCGTCCTGGTAGTCGGGCCGGTGGCTCTTGAACAACCGGATGCGGCCGGTCTCGAGCACCTGGTGGTAGGCCTTGTGCACGAGGCTCTTCATGTCGCCCTTGTGGTCCTCGTTCGGCCCGAACACGTTGAAGTACTTGAGGCCGACGACGCGGTCGAGCAGGCCTTGCCGCCGCGCCCACTGGTCGAACATCTGCTTCGAGTAGCCGTACATGTTCAACGGCCGCAGCGTGGCCAGATCGGCCTCGTCCGACATGCCCGCCGACCCGTCGCCGTACGTCGCGGCCGAGCTGGCGTAGACGAAGCGCGCGCCGTGCGACAAGGCCCACGTCGCCATGTCCTTCGTGTACTCGAAGTTGTTGCGCACGAGGTAAGCCGCGTCGCGCTCCGTCGTCGCGCTGCACGCGCCCAGGTGGAAGACGGTGCGGACGTCGCGCAGCCGCCCGGAGTCGGCCTTCACGAGCTCGTGCAGGTCGTCGGCCTCGAGGTAGTCCGCGTACGCCAGCGGCGTCAGGTTGCGCCACTTCTCCGACTCGCCCAGAAAGTCCGAGACGATCACGTCCTGGATCCCGCGCCGGTTCAGCGCCCAGACCAGCGCGCTGCCGATGAAGCCCGCGCCGCCCGTCACCAGCACGCGGCCCTGTGCCATGTCGACCATCCGGGGAGAGTAGCGGCTCGCCGGGGCGCTTGGCAGCGTCCGTTCAGGACTCGCACGCGCCGTACACGTGCCGCGCGGTTCCGCGCGGCGCCAATAGGGCTGCCGAGCGGCGCCACCAGGGTTGGAGAGGCCTACGATCGGTTTCTCTAGGCCTCCTCATCGCGGCCGAGGCGTTCGGCGTCCTCGCGCGCCAGCGTCTCGGGGTCCGCGCCGCGGTAGCGGTCGTGCAGCCAGAAGTACTGGTCCGGCACCTCGAGGATCCGCGCCTCGAACTCGCGGTTCAGGCGCGTCACGACGTCCTCGGGCGACGCTCCGGCCAGCTCGTCCGGGTGGATCACTGTCGGGATCTTGACGCGCCAGCGCCACGGCCCCGAGCGGAAGCAGGCGCCGACCAGGATCGGCGTGCGCAGCCGCCGCATCAGCACGCCGGCGCTGCGGTCGCAGCGCGCCATGCGCCCGAAGAACGGCGCCAGCACGGGCCGCAGCCGCGCGCGCTGGTCGAGCACCATCGCCATGTAGCCGCCGCCGCGCAGGATCTGGCTGGCGTGCTGCATCGCTCCGCGCCGCGGCAGCACGCGCAGGCCGCGCGCTTCGCGCAGGTCCTGCAAGTGCGCCGACAGCGGGCGGTTCTTGGGCGGCTTCGCGACGACGTAGAGCGGATCGAAGCCCAGGAACGCGAGCGCGGCCGAGCCCGCTTCCCAGTCGCCCAGGTGCGCCGTGACGAAGATCGCGCCCTTCTTCTGCGCGCGCAGGCGCTCGGCGTCGGGGTGGAGGACGACCTCGTCCAAGTGCTGCCCGAGCCGCTCGAACGACACGCGGTGCGAGAACCCCGAGCTCTCGATCGTGACGCGCAGGAAGTGGCGCCAGGCCTGCAGCACGCGCGCCTCGAGCGCGTCGCCTTGGAGCGTCGGCCCGAATGCGGCCCGCAGGAACTCGCGCGCCGCGTTGGAATGCGAACGGTCGACGCGCATCGCCAGGCGCGCGAATCCGCCGATGAACGCCTCGCGCGGCGCGTCGGGCAAACGCGACAGCACGCCCATCAGCCCGCGCGCCGCCGCGTACTCGAGCCAGGCCAGCGCGCCGCCGCGCGCGCCCAGCACCTCCTGCGGCGGAACCGGCCAGTCCGCGCTGAGCGAAGCCGGCAGGAGGGATCCGGGTTTCCGCTTCACCGGACCTGCTGCCGTACGCCGTCGAGCAGCGCCTCGATCGGAGCCATGCCGGTCACGATGCGGAACTCGACGTCGAGGCACCAGTGCGGGATGCCCAACGGCACGAGCTTGACCGCGTCCTTCGCGCTGACGACGAGCGGGCGCGTTCCGCCGAGCCCCTCGAGCTCCGCGCGTTCGTAGCGGTGGTGGTCGGGGAACACGCGGTGCTCCCGGATCGCGAGCCCGAGCGTGCGCAGCGTCGCCTCGAACGCCTGCGGGTTGCCGAGCGCGCTGGCGACGTCGACTTCGCGCCCCGCGAGCTCCGCCAACGGTCGCTCCTGGCCGCGCTCCGTGCGCCACGCGCGCGGAGCGTGCACGGCGCGCGCAAGCGGACGCCCCGGCGCGAAACGCGCGAGGTCGGCCTCGAGCCGCGCGATCACCGCCGGCGCGACCTGGTCCGAGCGCGTCACGACGATCGCGTCCGCGCGCGCCAGCGAGCTGCGCGGCTCGCGCAGCAGGCCACGCGGCAGCAGCGCGCACACGGGTTCCGCTCCGTCGAGCGACGGCAACCCCCACGGCCGCGTCGCGTCGACGAGCACGAGATCGAGGTCGCGCGCGAGCTGGCGGTGCTGGAAGCCGTCGTCGAGGACGATCGCCTGCACGCCGCGCTCGACGAGCTTCGCCCCGCCGCGCGCGCGGCGCGGATCCTGGACGTGCGGCACGCCCGGGCACAAGCGCGCGAGCAGCTGCGCTTCGTCGTTCACCTCGCCCTGCGCCGCGCCGTACCCGCGCGAGAGCAACCCCGGCGCGAGCCCGCGCCGCTGCAGCTCGCCGACGAGCCACGCGGCCGCCGGCGTCTTGCCCGTGCCCCCCGCGGTCAGGTTGCCGATCGAGATCACGGGCACCGACAGTCGCGTCGACGGCGCGAGCCCCAGGTCGTACACCGCGCGCCGCGCGATCGCCGCCGCCGCGAACAGCGCCGCGGGCGCGCGCAGGAGCTCGACCGCGCCGCCGCGACGCGCGAGGCGGTTCTCGATCGGTTCAGGCTGGGTTGTGCGCGCCGTGGGCATCGGAGGGCGGCGGGCCTGAGACGACCGACCGGCCCGGCAGGAACGCAGGAGGATGCCCGCGTTCGCGCTGCGGATCCAGGCTGCTCGTGCGCGCGAATCTCTGCCGAATCAAACGGCCCATCGCAGGCCGGGCCGGGCGCCGATCCTGGACCGGGAGCGCGGGCCCTGCTCAACTCTTCGCCTTCGAGCCCCTGCCGCGGCGACGCCGAGGCGCACGCTGACCGTCCGACTCCACTCCACTCCCATGACCGACCTGCTCCGCCCCGCCGTCTCCTTCCTCGCCACCTGCGTCCTGGCCGCCGGGCTCAGCGCGCAGACACCCGCTCCCAAGCTCGAGTTCCCCGACGCGAGCCCGAACGCGACCGTGCAGCAGCGCGTGGGGCTGACCGACATCGAAGTCGTCTACGCCCGCCCCGGCGTGAAAGGCCGCAAGGTGTTCGGCGAGCTGGTCCCCTACGGCGAGGTGTGGCGCACGGGCGCGAACAACGCCACGAAGATCACGTTCAGCACGCCGGTCAAGGTCGGCGGCACCGACGTGCCCGCCGGCTCCTACGCGCTGTTCACGATCCCGACGCCGACGGACTGGACGATCATCCTGAACAAGGTGACGGGCCAGTGGGGCTCGTACAGCTACGACGAGAAGAACGACCAGATGCGCGTGAAGGTGAAGCCGGTCACGCTGGCCGAGCCGGTCGAGACGTTCGAGATCGGCTGGGGCGACATCAAGGACTCGACCGCGACGCTGAACCTGACGTGGGAGAAGACGCGCGTGCCGGTGAAGGTCGAGACGGACCTCGCCGCCGTGCTCGTGCCGCAGATCGAGGCCGCGATGGCCGCCGAGGGCAAGAAGCCCTACTTCCAGGCGGCGATGTTCTACTTCGGCAACAACCTCGACCTGAAGAAGGCGATCACGTGGATGGACGCGGGTTTGGCCGAGCAGCCCGAAGCCTTCTGGATGATCTACCGCAAGGGCCTGATCCTCGCGAAGATGGGCGACAAGAAGGGCGCGACCGAGGCGGCCAACAAATCGCTCGAGATGGCCTCGAAGGCCGAGGGCGCGATCAAGGAAGAATACACGCGCTTGAACAAGGCGCTGCTCGCGACCCTGAAGTGAACAAGAGTGTCAGACACCTTGCACCGTGGTGCGAGGTGTCCGAGATCGCTGGCTAGCGCGGGAAGGGCGGGCAACAAAGCGGCGGGCTGTCGGCGGTGCGCTCGCGGAACTTCGGCACCCTCAGGAATGCCACCGTGGTGCGGGTGAGCGGCTGTCCTGACTTGTTGCGCGGCATCGGCTCCTCATAGGAGAGCAGGGCCAACAGGTCGTCGTCTTCGACCAGCCCGAGTGTGGATTTGAATTCGACGGGCTGTTCGCGGGCATCCTGAAGCAGGGAGACCCCCGTCCACTCTTGCAACACCTTGGAGGAGCGCAGGACGACTGTAGTTTGCGGAGCGTTGGTCTCCGGCGGGACGGCATCACGCGTCGGTTCCGCGGTTAGGAGGTGGAACCCTCCGTCGACCGGGTCACGAATCAGACTCCAGGCATGCACGCTGGGCAGCGTCCAAGGAGGTAACTCGCCACGCTTGCGCAACCACCAGCCCTCGCCCCTGATGTCCGCGAGCGCACGCAAGGTTTGGTCGGTTCCACTGAAGACGGCGAGGGTCAGATCGCCGCCGAAATCCACCAGGAATGTGCGGCTCGATGGCCGCATCTCGAAGCAGTCCGAAGGGAGTTCGCCCGACCAGCGCCAGCTCGCCGGATCCTGCAAGTTCGCTCCGAGAGCGGCGCTCGCAACGAACACTTGAGTCCGCATTGCGGCACAAGCAACGATCTGCTGGCGTGAGAAGGAGCGCCACACGCGACCCGCGTGGATGACGGTGTCCTGGTTGTCCTGCAGGCCGTCTTCCCTACGGAGCCGGCTCACTCCGTCTTCCCAAGTCTCGCCAGCATCGCGCGTGCACATGACAGCCACGGGCGACGGCGACGAGGCGCTGGTACCTTCGAGCCCCAGGAGCCACACGACGTCGTTGTGGGCGATCAGGCTGACGCTGTGCAGGTTCTCGATGCACTTCAGACGCTTCCACGTCGCGCCACGATCTCCTGAGCGCACCACGTACGTGCCTCGGTTACTGCTGTAGTGACCTACGTGCTGGTACGAGCCCACGTACGTCCCGTCGCTCAAGACGACGAGTTGCAGGCCAGATACGAAGTCCCAGGGACTGGCTTCGGGCGAGTCCACCACAACCCACGGCGGCGCGGGCAGCTGCGGCGGCGCCGGGGCCGGCGCGTCCTGCGCGAGCAGAGGGACCAGACTCTCGAGGAGGACGCGGCTCAAGCTCGCCATGATCAGCATGGTCGC
This sequence comes from Planctomycetota bacterium, assembly GCA_031400875.1. Taxonomy (GTDB): domain Bacteria; phylum Planctomycetota; class UBA1135; order UBA1135; genus JAEUHZ01. The sequence continues at coordinate 10,349 of JANNQS010000019.1, forward strand.
ACAGCCTCAACACGCGGTCGAGCGGCCGAGGACTTCGGCGCGGCGACGTCCCACGCGAACTTGATTGGGCAGTGATTCCGATCGCAGGCAAACGTGTCTGACACCCTTGTCTACCGCTTCGACTCCCAGAGCGGCGGAGATTCGCGCGTGCGCTCGCGGAACTTGGGGACGCGCAGGAACGCGATCCGGGGATGCGCGGCGGGAGGGAGATTGACGGGTTCCCACGGCTCTCCGAACGCGAGCAGGATGGCCAGATCGTCGCCCTCGACGAGCACGGCTGCCCGCCAGTAGTCGAGGGGGTTCTGGCGCGCATCGCGCAGCAGCACCGTCGTGGTCCACGTCGGATCGCGGATGGTCCGCGTCCAGTCGCCCAACAGCTCCGCGGACTGCAGCGTGAGCGAACCGCGCGGCGGCGCGCGCTCCGAACGCTGGGCTTCCCGTGTCGCATCTGCGACGACGACGTAGGAGCGGCCGAGAACGTTCTCGCTGACGAGATTCGAAGTCCACGTGTGGACCGGCAGGATCCAGGCTGGATCGTCACGCACGCGGCGCAGCTCCCAGCCGCTGTTTTCGACGCCAGCGACGGCGCGCAGAGAGCCGCTCTTGCCGGCGAACAGCATAAGCGCGGGCTCGCGCCCCGGTTCGGCCAACAGGAGGAGCGGTCTCAGCTCTGAACCGACGCAGTCCAGCGGTAGCTCGCTCGACCAGCGCCACTCCTTCGGGTCTTGCAGGTCCGTCCCCAGCGCGGCGCTCGCGACGAGCACGTGCTCGCGCGCCCCTTCGCAGGTCGTGATCAACGAACGCGAGAAGGAGCGCCACACGCGCCCTCTGTGAATCAACGCCGGGGAGGCGGGCTCGACGGAATCCAGGTCGCGCAGGTGGCTCGGACCGCTCCCCCAGCTCTCGCCGGCGTCACGTGAGCACCAAACGTCCAGGGCGCGGCGTCGTACCCCCATGAGCCACAGGACGTCGTCGTGCTCGACGAGGCTCGCGTTGCGGAGTTCATCGATCTCGCTGCCGCGCTCCCACGTGACGCCGCGATCGCGCGAGCGCGCGACGAGAGTCGTGCATTCCAAGGGGCGGTCTCCGTCGAGCCGATACGAAGCGACGTACGTACCGTCGCCCAGCACGACGAGCTGCAGATCGCCGAGCCGCCGGTCACCGAGCCCGGGATCGGGCGTGTCCACCACCACCCAGGGCGGCTCCGACGAAACCTGCTGCTGCGGAGCCGGCGGCTCCTGCTGCAGGAAGGGAACGAGGCACTCCAGCAGCACGCGGCTCGGGATCGCCATGTCCAGCACCCCCACACGGCCGAGATTGGCCGGTCGGGGAGCCTACAACTCCGGCGCGCCGCGGTTTCTACTCGACTCGATTCGTCAGTGAATCCGATCGCGGGAAAAGGTGTCTGACACCCTTGTCCACCGCGATCAGATGCCGGCCGGCGATTCCTCTTCCGGAATCAGCTCTATCAGGCCCCGCTCCATCTCCAGGAACGCGATCTTGATCGGGTTCACTTCGCGCGTCTCGATCAGCGGCGCGGAGCCGCGGATCAGCTCGCGCACGCGCTTCTGCAGGAGCGCCGTCTTGTGGAACGAGCCGGAGACGGACTTCTGGAGGCGCTGGGGCAGGGATGTTTCCATGGAGTTCCGGTGATCCTGGGGCCGTTCGGGGAGCCCCTCAGCTTACGGCAGTCGGTCGATCCGGGTCAAACAGGGGTCGTTTAGCCCCGCGCAGCGGGGAAGCGAGGCCGATCAGCGGTCCTGCCGCCGCGGCGCCAGCACGAGCTCCAGGCGCCAGTCGCCGGAGGTGATCAAGTCGAAGCTGGCGCCCTGGATCACGCCGGCGGCGGCCGTGGGTCCGGGCAGCCACGTCTCGTGGCGCTCGACCTCGCTGGGCCAGGCGGCGCGGATCGCCTGGTTCGCCAGGAGGTCGGCGATCCGCGTCGTGGTCAGCGTCGGGTCGAGGCGGGTCTCCATCTCGGCGCGCTTGTGCACGCGCTCGTGCGGGAACCACGTCGAGGCGGTCACGCGCAGGATCGCGTCCTGCTTGGCGTCCTCGGGCGGCACGATGCGCACGGACAGCGGGCGGTCCTCGGACAACGTCACCGTCGAGCGCAGGCCCTGGCCCAGGCGCAGCGAGACCCCGAGCACGTCTTCGACGAAGAGGCAGGTGACGGCGCGCGCGGGCTGGCCCTGGCTCGTGTTCACCGCGCGCGCGCCGGCCGCGACGAAGCGCTTCTCGAGCAGCACGCCCAGATCGGAGGCGCTCGTGCGCTCGGCCAGGAACATCGAGAACGCGACCGTGCGCGGCTCGTTGTTCGTGCTGCCGTTGACGAACGTGACCTCGACCTCGGCGCGCGCGCCGCCGGTGCGGTCGATCTCGCCCGAGAGGGTGAGCTGCACCATCCCCTGCGCGGCCGCCGACGACGCGAACCACGACGCGGCGACGAGGAACGACGCCAACCTGAGGTTGATCATGAGCGGGCTCCGCAAACCAGGACGGACCAGTTCGGACGCGCGGCCAGGCTCTGTCTTCCGCGCCAATCCGAACGGCGGCCGCGATCGGCCGCTCGCAGGATTGCGGCGCCGGATAGTGGTTACCCCGTCTGGACTCGAACCAGAAATAACAGGACCAAAACCTGTTGTGTTACCGATTACACCACGGGGTAACGTGGGCGGAGATCCTATCGGCCGTGTCCAGGGGGGTCAACGAGACGAGACCGGTCGCTCGGGCAGCGCCGCGAGAGCGCGCCGCACGAGGTCGAAGGCCGTGTTGGCCGCGAAATCGCGGATCAGGTCGCGGCCCAGGTCGAGGAAGCGCCGCTCCTCCGTCGTGACGACGCCGTCGGCCGAGAGCCCGAACCAGACGAGGCCCACGGGCTTCTCCGCGCTGCCTCCGCCGGGGCCGGCGATCCCCGTGACCGCGACCACGAGCCGCGCGCCGGCACGTCGCGCGGCGCCGTGGGCCATCGCGGCGGCGACCTCGGACGAGACCGCTCCGTGGCGCTGGAAGAGCGCCGGATCGACGCCCAGCAGGTCGGTCTTGGCGCGGTTCGCGTAGGTCACGAAGCCGTACTCGAATACGGCGCTGATCCCGGGCACGCGGGTCAGGCGCTCGGCGACCAGGCCGCCGGTGCACGACTCGGCCGTGGCGATCGTGACGCCGCGCGCGACGAGCTGCAGGCCGAGAGCGTGCGCCAGGTCGGGCTCGTCCTCGCTGAAGATCCACGGCGCGAAGCGCGCGCGGATCTCGTGCGCGCGGTCGTCGGCCAGCTTGCGGGCCGCGTCGCGCGTCTTCGCCTCGGCGCGCACGGAGACGGTCAGCCGTCCGCCGCTGGCGGTGACGCCGACGAGCGGGTTCGCATCGCGCGCCATCCACGCGCCGGCCATGTCGGCGAAGCCGCCCTCGGGCAGGCCGAACAGGTGGAACGTGCGGCGCTCGATGCATGGCAGGGCCCGGCTCTTGCTCGAGGCGTGCAGGCGCGCCGCGAGCCGCGGCAACACGTCGGCCGCCAGCATCGGCCGCATCTCGCGCGGCGGGCCCGGCAGCGCGAACACGATCCCGTCTACGATCTCGAGCGCGAAGCCGGCCGCCGTGCCGTTCGGGTTCGGCAGCACGATCGAACCAAGCGGAAAGAGCGTCTGGCGCGCGTTGGCCTCCGCGAACGGGCGACCGCGGCGCTCGAACATCTGGTGCAGGCCGGCCAGCACCTGCTCGTCCTGCACGAGCTCCACGCCCGCCGCGCGCGCGACCGCGTGGCGCGTGACGTCGTCGAGCGTCGGCCCGAGCCCGCCCGTGATCACGATCGCGGCGTGGTCGCGCAGCAGCTCGCGCACGAGCGCTGCGAGCTCGTCCTCGTCGTCCCCCAGCACGGTGAACCGCCGCGGCTCGAGACCCTGGTCGATCAGCGCGCGCGCGATCTCGGCCGAGTTCGTGTCGACGTGGCGGCCCTGCACGAGCTCGTCGCCCGTGCCGACCACCGCCACCGCCAGCGAGCGGTGCAGTGCGCGGTCGGGCCCGCTCACACCCCGCTCCCCGCCGCCGGTTTCTGCCGCGGTTTCCCGCGCCAGCGCGCGAGCACGATCCCCAGCTCGTACAGCGCGAGCATCGGCAAGGTCGTGAGCAGCTGCGTGTACGCGTCGGGGCTGGGCGTGATGATCGCCGCGATGAACAGCGCCACGACGATGAAATGCTTGCGCCAGCGGCCGTAGCTCTTCGGGTCGACCAGGCCGATCGACGCGAAGAACACCATCAGGATCGGCAGCTGGAACGTGGCCCCGATCGAAAGGCACATCTTCGACAGGAAGTCGAAGTACTTCTCGAGCCCGAGCTGCGTCTTGACCAGGTCGACGGAGAGCGTCGTCGACAGGAAGTAGAGGCCCGAGGGCACGATCAGGAAGTAGCAGAACGCCACGCCCGTGAAGAACAGCAGCACGCTGAACGGGAAGTACAGCCGGACGAGGCGCTTCTCGTGCTTGTAGAGCCCGGCCGCGATGAACTGCCAGAGCTCCCACAGGACGTACGGCCCGGCCAGGAACGCCGCGCACCAGAACGACACGTTCAGGCTGACGAAGAAGCTGTCGCCGACGCCGAAAGCCGAGAGGCGCTCCTCGACCGGGAAGCGCAGGCGCTTGTCGGCCGGGTCGTTCGAGAGGAAGTACTCCTCGCGCGGCTTCGTGGGGTTCTCCGTCAGGGCCTCCTCGCTGCGCTCGACGAGCTCGGCGTTGATCCGGTGCACCGACGTGCGCCAGGGCCACATGACCTGGGCCAGGATCTCCTCCTTGAACACCCAGGCCAGCACGAAGGCCAGGACCAGGGCGACCAGGGCGCGCGTGATCCGCTTGCGCAGCTCCTCGAGGTGACCCCCGAGGGTCATGCGGGTGGGCTCGAGTTCGTGCTCGGGTTCGGCCATCGGGGCGCGCGAGTGTGCCGGAAATGCGTCGGGCGGTCACCTTGCGGGTGACCGCCCGAGTAGCGATCCGTTCCGGTGGCGCCGCGCGCGAGCGCGAGACGCGTGCGGACTCGCGCAGGACTAGAAGCGGAAGTAGTTCCGCAGATCGCGCAGCAGCACGACCTGGACGCCCTGCGCCGTCGCTTCCTTGAACACCGGCAGATCCGTCGGCTGGATCGGCGTCTCGACCGGCTGGCCGTCCTGGTCGACGTACTGCTCGTTCCCGACGATCAGGAAGTCGGTCGCCTTGTCGAGCTTCTTCTGCACCGTGACGCCCATGCCCGCGAGCAGGTTCTTGAGCTGGTCCTCGGCGTACTGGCCGCTGAAGCCGCCCACAAGCAGCGCATACCGTTCACCGCGCGGGTCGTAGAGCGGGTTCCAGATCAGGTCGCCCGGGCTGGGCGGATCGAACGGATCGCGCTGGTCCATGAAGCGGACCTCGGCCATCGAGTCGTCGACCTGCGTGACCTCGGCGATCGCCTTGACGCGCTTGTCATCCGCCGCCGCAACCGTGAAGCGCGTGCCGACCGGCAGGCGCTGCTTGGCTCCGATGTCGATCCAGCCGGCGCTCAGGACCTTGGAGACCGACAGGACCTTGCCGTCGGCCGCCTGGGGCTCTTTGACGAACGGCTGGAGCTTGCGGCCCATGTCGTTCATGCGCGAGCGCAGGGCCTCGGCCTCCTGCGCGAACTGCTTCTCGGCCTCGGACTTGGCGACCTGGACGGTCCCGACCTCGGAGGTCTTCGTCTTGATCTGCTCGCGCAGCTCGGCGATCTGGCGCTCGTACTCCGACTTCGTGTCGTCGATCTGCTGCTGCGCGTCGCCGACCTGGCTGCGCAGGGCGGCGGACTCGGTCGAGGCCTTCGTGCCGGCCTCGCGCATGCCGTTCTGGAGCGCCTCGATCTGGGAGCTCTTGGCTTCCACTTGGGCTTCCAGCTCCGCGATGCGCTGCTTCTGATTGTTGACCGCGCTGACCATGATCGGCATCGCGTCCTGGAACGTCTTGACGCTCTCGCCCAGGTCGGGGAACGAGGTCTTCAAGCCGGCCAGGCCCTTGCGCAGGGTCTCGAGGTCGGTCGTGCTGCCCTTCGTCGGGTCGTTGAAGCCGACGACGCCCGAGACCGCCACGGAGGCCTCCGCACGCTGAGCCACGTCCAGGGTCTTCGCATCCAGTTGCTGCGCGAAAGCGTCGGCGCGCAACTTCTGGTTCTCCATCTCGCCGCTGGCGAGGAAGAAGGCCACGCCAGCCACGATGAACGCGACGAGGAACACGATGCTCCACACCACGCTGACCTTGGCCATGCCACGGACCGAACTCTTCATTCCTCGTGCTCCTCGGAGATTCGTCGCAGGCGGCCGCCAGGAGGCGGCCTCAGAGGGGGGGGACTCGCGAGGGAGGCGCGCAGGGCGCTGCCCTCGATCGAGGGGGTAGGTTGATAACCGAACGCGGGTCGAACCCACAAGGGGCACGGCCCCGGACTTGAAGCCCGGCGCCGCGCGCGTAGCCTCGCTTCCGTTGCCGGTCCGGGTCGCTCGCGCGCGAGCGGCCCTCGCGGGTCGCACCCCCTACCCCATCCCGCGCCGTCGGTTTCCTCTGCTCGATGCCCCACACCAAGCCGCAGACCCTCGTCCTGGGAGTCCTGGGAGGCATCGCCTCGGGCAAGTCCGCGGTCGCGCGCCTTCTGGCCGGCCCCGACGGGGTCGTGATCGACGCCGACCGGCTGGCGCGCGATGTCTTGGACAGCGTGTCCGTACGCGCCGAGGTCGCCCGGGCGCTGGGCGCCGACCTGCTGCAGCCCGACGGCGGGCTGGATCGCGCACGGCTCGCCCGGCGGGTCTTCGACGACCCGGCCGCGCGGCGCCAGCTGGAGAGCTTGACCCACCCGCGCGTCCGTGCCAGGGTACGCGGGCTCCTCGACGAGGCGCGCGCCCGTGGCGTGCCCCGGATCGTGCTCGACGTCCCCCTCCTCCTGGAGAACGACGGTCAGCACGGGTTGGTCGCGGAGTGCGACGCCCTGGTCTTCGTCGACGCCGACGTCCGCGCCCGCGAGGCACGGGCCCAGGCCTCGCGGGGCTGGGCTGCGGGCGAGGTCGCGCGTCGCGAGGCGGCGCAGATGCCGCTCGAGACGAAGCGCGCGCGCGCTGACCACGTCCTGCGCAACGCGGGCGACTTGGCCGAGCTCGAGCTCGACGTCGCGCGGTTGCTCGCGCAACTCCAGGCTGCGCGCGCGAAGAACACACCCTGACGGGCACCGGCCCTCTCCGGACGGAAGACTCCCCACCTTGAAGAAGCGTTTCAAACCGAAGTGGCAGAACCGCGGACCCCAGCAACCCGGCCAGGGCGGCTACCAGGGTGGAGGCGGGGGCGGGGGCGGCGGCGGTGGCTTCCGGCCGCGCCAGCAGGGCGGCGGGACGGCGATGCTCGAGCTGCCGCCGCTCGACCACGCCGGCCTGCCGGCCGACCTGCGCCCGGAGGACATCGCGGTGCTCGAGGAGGCGCTGCCGTCGCTCGGACGCAAGAAGAAGCCCGAGGCGGTCGAGCTGTCCGCGCTGCTCGCCCTCAACCTGGCCGACCTGCACGACGTCGCCGAGAAGGAGCACATCGACGACGCCGCGAACGCGCGCAACCGGCGCGACCTGATCTGGGACATCACCGCGGCGCGCCTCCGAGCGCGCGTGCCGGTCGTGGCCGAGGGGCTCTACCAGCCGCTCGAGGGACACGGGTTCCTGCGCTCCTCGGAGTACGACTACCTGCCGTCGGCCGACGACGTGTTCGTGCCGCCGTCGATCGTGCAGTCGCTGGCGATCCAGCCGGGGATGACGGTCCGCGGCAGGCTGCGGCTGCCGAAGGAGGGCGAGAGGTACTTCGCGCTGCAGGAGGTCGACCGGATCGACTTCCACGACCCGGGCGAAGCGCGCACGCGCGCGCCGTTCAAGGAGCTCGTGCCGCTCTACCCCGAGCAGCGCATCGTCGTCGAGGGCACGAAGGAGAATCCGCTCGAGATGCGGATCGTCGACCTGATCACGCCGATCGGGCGCGGGCAGCGCGGGCTGATCGTGGCGCCGCCGCGCACGGGAAAAACCATCCTGTTGCAGATGCTGGCCAAGTCGATCGTGCAGAACGCGCCCGACGCGCACTTGATCGTGCTGCTCGTCGACGAGCGCCCGGAGGAGGTCACCGACTTCGAGCGCATGCTGCCCGAGGGCAAGCGCGAGATCATCTCGTCGACGTTCGACGAGCCGGCCGCGCGCCACCTGCAGGTGGCCGAGATGGTCATGCACAAGGCCAAGAGCCTGGTCGAGTCCGGCCTCGACGTCGTGATCCTGCTCGACTCGATCACGCGCCTGGCGCGGGCCGCCAACGTGGAAGCACCCAGCAACGGGAAGCTCCTGTCCGGCGGCATGGAAGCTTCGGCGCTGCAGTTCCCCAAGAAGTTCTTCGGCGCGGCGCGCAAGATCGAGGGCGGCGGCTCGCTCACGATCCTGGGCACGGCGCTGATCGAGACCGGCTCGAAGATGGACGAGCTGATCTTCGAGGAGTTCAAGGGCACGGGTAACATGGAGCTCGTGCTCGACCGGCGCCTGTCCGACCGGCGCATCTTTCCCGCGATCGACATCAACCGTTCGGGCACGCGCAAGGAAGAGCTCCTGTTCACACCCGAGGAGATCAAGCGCGTCTGGATGCTGCGCAAGGTCTTGAACGAGATGGATCCCGTCGAGGCGATGGAGATGCTGATCTCGAAGATGAAGAAGACGCGCGTGAACGGCGAATTCCTGATGTCGATCGGGTGAGGCGGGCGCCTGACCGACGGGCTTGCGTTTCGATCCACCCCGGGTTCGTCTATGCTCTTGGCATGGAGTGGCGGGACCGCATCACGCTCGATCCGCAGGTGCTCGTCGGCAAGCCCGTCGTGCGCGGCACACGGCTCTCCGTCGAGTTCATCGTAGGCCTGTTCGCACAGGGCTGGACCATGCAGGACGTCCTCGGGAACTACCCCGGGCTCCGCATCGAGGACGTTCAGGCGTGCTTTGCGTACGCGAGCGAAATGCTGCAGGGCGAGCGCATCTATCCTCTCGGTGCCTGAACCCGCCTGAGTATTCGCCTGGACCGGCACTTCACTGGCGAGTGAAATGAAGCGCGCCCGGGAGTCGTGCACAGTCTTGACGAGGTGGGCCCGGTTGATGCGATCGACCGGTCTCGACTTCCGGCCCGTCAGCTGAGCGCGAGCGCCAGCGTCACGAGCTCGGAGCGCCGGCCGTTCAACAGGGCGTCGAGCGCGTGCGCTTCGAGCGCTTCGACGTGCTCGCGGCGGCGGGCCGGGTCGTCGAGGTGTTTCCACGTCAGGAGCAGCAGGTTGCGCGCTCGCGCCGCCTCGCGCACGTCGGCCGGCAGCCCGAGGCCGTCTCCGCGTCCGCCTTCCACGATGGAATCGGTCGCGACCACGACGCGGCGGCCGGCGCGCTTCCAGGCCCAGCAGACGTCGACGTCCTCGAAGCCGGTCGGCGTGAAGCGTGCGTCGAACTCGGCCGCGAGCAGCTCGTCGCGCCGCGCGAGCAGCGCCGCGATCGTGGCGTAGGAAGCCTCCACCGTTCCGCCGTGCCCGCCGTCCGACTCGCCGGGCTCGACCGCGAGCACGCCGCCGCGCCAGACGAGCCGCGCCGCGCCGCCGCTCGGCTCGGCCTCACCGTCGGCGAAGCGCGGCGACGCCGCGGCGACCGTGGGATCCTCGAGCGCGGCTTCGAGCGGCGCCAGGAAACCGGGACGCACGCGCACGTCGGGCGCGAGCAGTAGCACGCGGTCGTGGACGGCCGCGGCCGCGCCGTCGAGCGCGGCGCGCGCCGGACCGGCGTTCTTGCGGCGCCGCAGCACGCGCACGTCGGCGCGCGCGCGGTCGAACGTGGCCGGCGGCGGGAACGCGGCTTCCAGCCAGGCGGCGAGCCCGCGTTCGCCGCCGTCGTCGACGACGATCACCTCGTCGCCCAGTGCGCGGCCTTCCAGCTCGCTCAGCAGCGCGGGCAAGTTCTGCTCGAGCAGCTCGCGCGCGTCGAAGACCGGGATCACGACCGAGACGGGCTTCACGGACGCTCCTCCGCGCGGCCGGGCTTCACCCAGCGCTCGGCGCGGTCGACGATCGCGCGCGCCAGCAGCCGGTAGCGCGTCGATTGCAGCTCGGCGTGCATCGCGTCCATCTCGCGCGCGCGCCAGGTCAGGTCGCGGCGCATCGACTCGATCGTCGTCTCGCGCTCGGCCAGGTCGCCCAGCAGCGCGTCGACCTCCACCTGCGCACGGCCACGATCCACCGCCGGCGGCGGGACGCGCGCTTCGAGCTCGTCCAACAGCTCGCGCACTTGCCGTCGCGACGCTTCGAGCGCGTGGACCTCGTTGTCCAGGCGCGCGAACAGGGCCTCGCGATCGAGCTGCGCCGTCGCGGCCGCGTCGGCCGCGTGCTGTTCGCGGGCCTGCACGACGGCGCGGGTGAACGAGCTGTCCCCGGCCGGCTCCGGATCGATCTCCACGCGCTCGATCGGCGCTGGCGCTTTCGCGGCCGCGTCGGCGCGCGCGATCGCGACGGCCAGGTCGGCGCTGCGCTCGCGCAACGCGGCCTTCAACGACTCCGAGCGGCGCTCCACGTCCGCGGCGGTGCGCTCGCTCTCGACCAGCGCCGCGCGGGCGGCCGACACCTCCGCCTCCGATTCGGCCAGCCGGCGCGCGAGCTCGGTGCGCGGCAGCGCGGCCAGCAGCGCGGCGAACGGGTCGGCCGCGCTCGGCTCGAGCCCGAACGTGACGCGCAGGCCCGCCAGCCCCTCGGCCACGCGCGCTGCCAGCTCGGCCAACGGCAGCGCCTCGAGCTTGCGCGCGCGCTCCGCGAACGCACGCGCGTGCGGCGCGATCTCCGTCGCGGCGCTCTCGGTCCGGGGCTCGGTCGCGTGGCTCACGGGCAGCATCAGATCATGAACGCCCCGCCGTTCACGTCGATCCCTTGCCCGGTCGTGCCGCGCGCGTCGGGCGAGAGCAGCCAGGCGACGACGCCGGCGATCTCCACCGGCTGGCTCATCCGGCCCAGCGGGACGGAGAGCATCGCGATGCGGCGCGCCTCGTCCAGCGTGACGTTCATCGCGCTGGCTATGCCCTCCAGCCCCGTGCGTGCCATGTCCGTGTCGACCCAGCCCGGGCAGACCGCGTTGACCTGCACGTTGGCCGGCGCCAGATCGATCGCCAGGGCGCGCACGAGGCCCAGGAGCCCGGCCTTGCTGGCGCAGTAGCCCGTGTGGCCGGGGACGCCGATGCGCGCCAGGACCGAACCGAGCACGAGCAAGTGACGCGTGTCGGGGCCCGGCGCCAGGTGGCGCTCGGCCGCGCGCAAGCAGGAGTACGTGCCGTTCAAGTTGGTCGCGACGATGTCGCCGAAGCGGTCGTCCGCCCCAGGCGCGTTGGAGCCGGCGATGCCGGCGTTGGCGACAAGCGCGAAGAGCGGACCGGCCGCGTCGCGCGCTGCGCCGAACGCGGCGTCGACGCTTGCGCCGTCGCGCACGTCGCAGGCGAAGGACTGCGCTCGCCCTCCCGCTGTGCGGATCTCCTTGGCGACGGCGTCGAGTCGTCGCGCTTCACGAGCCATCAGCGAGACGACCGCGCCCTCTTCCGCCAGGCGCAGCGCGATCGCGCGCCCGATCCCCGTGCCCGCACCCGTGACGACGACGTGACGCGCGTCGAAGCGCTTCGAACCCCGGCTGCTCTCACCCATGGCGGCATTCTGGCGATGCGCGCGGAGAGCGTCCACGGCCGCGCGGCAGTTCGCGTCGCTCGGAACGGCCTGGACCTTATGCTGAGAGCGTACCGGGTGATTCCCCACCGGGAACGCGAAGGATTCCATGCTTTGTCTGCTCGCCCCGATCGGCCTGGCCCTGTTCGCGGGTCAAGCTGCGACCACCGACGACCGGCCCCTGACCTGCGGCGGAGACCAGGAGATCGTCCTGAGCGACTCCCCCGCGCGCGTCGACGTGCGCGGCGGATGCTGCGGACCGCTCTACGTGTGGACGGACCCGTGCAGCGCCGACCTGCGCCTGCGCGTCGAGGACGCCAGCGGCCAGGTCGTGGCGGAGGACGAGGATTCCGGCGGCGGGACCGTGCCGTGCGTGCGCCTCGAGCCGGCGCCGGACGCGACGTGGCGCGTCTTCCTGCTGGCCGGCTCGTCCGCGCCGAGCGTATCGGCTCGCATCCACGTGCGCTGCGCGGTCGAGACGGAGTCGACTCGCGCCGCCGCGCGCGCGCTCGACGCGCAGGGCGCGGCCGCCAGCCAGAAACGCAAGGCCGGAGACTTCGAGGCTGCGCACGACCTGGTCAGCGCAGCGATCGACGCGGCGCTCGCGACGGAGGGCGCGGAAGACAGCGCGATCCTGGCCGACGCGCTCGGGCGCGCGGGTTCCGAGGCGTACCGGCTCGGGGACATGGCGCTGGCCGGCCGCGCCTGGCGTCGCATGCTGGCCGTGCGCGAGCGCCTCCTGCCGCCGAGCCACGCCGATCGCGTCGAAGCGCGCCTGAACCTGGCCACGGTGATGTTCACGTTGGGCGAACTGGAGGCCGCGCGCACGGCACAGGCCGAGCTCCTGGCCGACCTCGAGCGCGTGCTGCCGCCGGACGCCGCGCTCGTGCAGGCGGTGCGGCGCAACTTGGCGCTGACGCTGCGCGGCTTGAACCGCCTGGACGAGGCCCTCGTCCTGACCGAGGCCATGCTGGCCACGTTCGAGAAGACTCACGATCCGAAGGATCCCGACGTCCTCACCGCGCGCGAGGAGCTGGCCGCGCTGATCCACATCGCGGGCGACGATCCGCGCGCGCGCACGCTGTACACCGCGCTGCTGGAGGAGGCCCTGGCGGTCTTCCCCGCCGGCGACGAGCGACTGGCGCGCATCCGCCTCAATTTCGCCGTCACGCTCAAGGCCCTCGGCGATGCGGGCGCGGCGCGACCGCTCGAGGAGCAGGCGCTGGAGGACCTCGCGCGCCTCTATCCGCCCGAGGAGAAGCTGGTGATGACGGCGCGGGCGAACCTGGCCACGACGCTGAACACGCTGGGCCTGCTCGATCTCGCTCGCGAGAAGCGCGAGGAGCTGCTGGCGATCGTGCTGCGGACGTGGCCGGAGTCCAGCCGCGAGGTCCAGCGGGCGCGGATCGACCTGGCCGCGACGCTCAAGGAGATGGGGCAGCTGCGCGAGGCGCTCGCGCTCGAGGAAGCGGCCGTGGCTGCGTTGTCCAGCACGCTAGAGCCCGAGCATCCCGGCCTGTTGAGCGCGCAACAGAACCTGGCCGCCACGCGTGCGATGCTGGGCGACGTGCGCGGCTCGCGCGCCATCGAGGAGGTCATCCTGGCGGCGCGCCTGCGCGCGTACCCCGACGACCACGCCGACGTCCAGAGGGCGCGCACGAACCTGGGCATCTCGCTGCTCCAGCTGGGCGAGATCGAGCAGGCGGCCGTGCTGCTGCGCAAGGTCCTCGAGGTGCAGTCGCGGACGCTGCCCGAGGAGAGCCCCGACCTGCAGGGCGCGCGTTTGAACGCCGCGGCCGTCGCGATGGAGCTGGGCGACCTGCTCGAAGCGCGCGCGCTGAGCGAGAAGGCGCTCGCGATCGCGCAAGACACGATGCCGCGCGACAGCCCCGACGTGCTGCGCCTGCGCACGAACCTGGGCAGCACGCTGGCGCAGCTCGGCGACCTGGAGCGGGCGCAGTCGCTCTTCGAGAGCGTCCTCGAGGCGCGCTCGCGATCCGTGCCCGACGACGACCCGGACCTGCAGGGCACGCGCTTGAACGTCGCCAACGTGCTGCAGATTCGCGGCGACCTGGCCGGGGCGCAGGCGTTGCAGGAGAAGGTGCTGGCGGTGCGGCAGGAGTTCCTGGACGACGATCACGGCGACCTCCAGCAGGCGCGGCTCGGCCTGGCGGGCACGCTGGCGCAGCGCGGCGAGGTGCGGCGCGCGCGCGAGCTGGTCGAGACGGCGATCGCGATCGACGAGAAGGCGATCGCGCCCGATCACCCGCGGCTCCTGGCCGAACGCACGCAGCTGTCCGCGTTGCTCGAGATGGCGGGCGAGATGGAGGAGGCGCAACGGCACGCGCGCGCAGTGCTCGAGGCGCGCCGCGCGGCGCTCCCGGAGGACCACCCCGACCTGCAGAGTGCACGCCGCGTCCTGGCGCGCCAGTGCGCGCGGCGGGGAGATCTCGCGGCCGCGACCGATCTCGCGCGCGAAGCCTGTCGCGTCCTGCGCCGTTCGCTGGCGCGCTGCGCCGCCACGGACTCGCCGCGCGAAGCCGAGGCCCGCGCGGATGCGGCGCGCGTGCACCTGGATTGGATCCTGGCCCTGGCGCTGCAAAGCGGCGACGAGGCCAGCGACGAGGCCAGCGACGAGAGCAGCGCGACGCTGCGCGCCGAAGCGTTCGAGACGAGCGAGGTCGTGCGCGCCGCGCCCCTGTTCGCGGCCTGGATGCAGGCGCGCGTCGCCCGCGATCCGGAACTCGACGAGCTCGCAGCGGCTTCGCACGCGGCCAGCGCCGAGGTCGCGCGCCTGGCACGGTCCCAGTCCGATCGCGGGGCCTGGCTCGCGGCGCGCAGGGAGGCGGATGCCGCGGCTGGAGCGATCGTGCGCGCGGTGGCGGCGCGATCCGGATCGTCCGCTCCCTCCCTCGAGGTGTCGGTGCGGGACCTCGCGGCGCGGCTCGATCCGCAGTCCGCGCTGGTCGGATACCGCACGTGCACACCCGAGGACCTGACGCCGCCGGGCGACGGGCCGCGCGAGACGGCCGAGACGCTCCTGGCGTTCGTGCTGCGGCACGACGGCGCGCTGACGCTGGTCGACCTGGGCCGCGTCGAGCGCGTGACGACCGCCGTCGAGCGCTGGCGCGACGCGGTGAGCGCGCCCGTCGAGCGCGGACTGGCGACCAGCGCGCGCGAGACGGCGCAAGCGACCTCGCGCGCGGCCGGCGTGGCGTTGCGTCAGATCGTCCTCGACCCGCTCGCGCCCGCACTGAAGGACGCGGAGCGCGTCGTCCTCGCGCTCGACGGCCACCTGCACGCCGTGCCCCTCGACGCGCTGCCGGACGAGCAGGGGCTGCGGGGCGATCACTGCACGCTCGAGCTGCGGCCGACGCTCGTGGAGCTGTGCTGGCCGGCGCGCGCGGTCGAGCGCGGCGGCGGCCTGATCGCGCTCGGGGGAGCGTCCTTCAACCAGTTGCCCGAGGGCGCGCCCGACGACGCCACGGCGCCGCCCGAGGACGAGGGCCCGGATCAATTCGCAGCGCGCGGCGGGGCCACGCCGTTCACGTTGCGCGGCGGTCCCTGGGAGCGCGCGTTCGACCCGTTGACCTTCACCGCGGCCGAAGCACGCGGCATCGCGGCCCTGTACGAAGAGAGCTTCGGCGACGGCGACGGCCCGGCCATCGTGCTGGTCAAGCGGCACGCTTCGCGACAGGCCTTGACGCAGCTCGCTCCGGGCGCGCGCTGGCTGCACGTCGCGACGCACGGCTGGTTCGCGCCGCAGTCGGTGCGCTCGACGCGCGATCCGGCTCCGCTCGACGCGCTGTCCGGCCTGGGCGCGCGCCGCAGCGCCGAAGACGAAGTGCGCGGCCTGTCGCCGCTCGTCCTGTGCGGGCTCGCGCTCGCGGGCGCGAACCGGCCCGCGGACCCGTTCGACCGTGTCGACGGGGTCGTGACCGCCGAAGAGATGGCCACGTGGGACCTCGGCCGCTGCGAGCTGGCGACCTTGAGCGCGTGCGACACGAACGTCGGCGTGCGCCGCGCCGGGCTGGGGGTCGCATCGCTGCAGCGCGCACTGCACATGGCCGGCGCGAGGAGCGTCGTCGCCTCGCTGTGGAAGGTGCCGGACGAGGCCACGAAGGAGCTGTTCCTGGACTTCTACCGGAGGCTGTGGGTCGAGCAGAAACCCAAGCGCCAGGCGCTGTGGGAAGCCAAGACGCGCCTGCGCAACCTGCTCGACGAGAGCGGGAACCCGCTCTACTCGACGCGTGACTGGGCCGCGTGGGTCCTCAGCGGCGAATAGGGCCCGCTCAGCTCCAGGCCATCGGCACCAGGCGCAGCCGGCCGCGGAAACCCTTGTCGGACGAGAGCGGCACGTACCAGCCCTGCGCGTCCTCCTCGACCGGCTTGCCCGCGTTCTCGCTCCACTGGTCGTCCGTCAGGTTGTAGCGGATCGACCAGCCCTTCGCCTGCGGCGTCGCGCGCACCGTCACCGTGTTGCGGTAGAGGTACTCGCCCGGCACGTGCTTGTCGAAGAACAGGAAGCCGTCGATCGTGTACCCGGTCGTCGAGACGCCGACGTCAACGCTGAAGACGAGCGTTGTCTTGCCGACCGTGATCTTGCGCGTGTCGAGGAAGCACGAGAACAGCACCGGCCAGCGCGGCGCGTCCAGCCCGGCTTTCTTCGGCTTCATCATCTCGTCGAAGCCGCGCAGCACGGCCGAGAACGTCTCGGTGCGGCGCTCGGTCAGCTTGAAGTAGAAGGCCCCGCGCGGCGCGACCGTGGCCTCGAAGTAGTACGACGCGCGGATCTCCTTGCCGTCGTCCTTGGCCTTCTGCACCGAGGGCGGCAACGGCAGCGCCTCGACCTCCAGCGTCCCGTCGACGCGCGTGTCGCCGAACAGGAAGCGCACCAGGTTCTGGTAGCCCTCCTCCGAGTTCACGATGCCGAACGGCCCGCTGTGGCTGCGGTGGACGAACGCGCGCGGCGCGCCGCCGACGGCCGCGTTCTCGATGCGCACGAGGCCGTCGCTCATCTCGCCGGCCAGCTTGCGCGCCACGCCCAGCCCGGCGTCGTAGTCCTTGTGGTTCGTGCCGATCAGGCAGAAGAAGCGGTCGGGGTCGAACTTGCCGTCGAGCGAGTTCACGTTGTCGGGCTTGCCCGGCAGCGCCAGGTAGCCGGCGATCTTCTGACGGTTGAAGTTGTTCAGGTCCCAGAGGCCCAGGAAGCTCGGGACATTGATCCCGGCCATCTCGACGCCGTTGTGCGGCGTCGCGTAGGTGAACACCTTGTCCACCCACTTGCGCTCGGCGTCGGTCGCGATCTTCTGCAGGAACGACCGGCACACCAGGCCGCCCATCGAGTGCGCGACGAGGTGCACCTTGAACTGGCGTTTCGCGGCCGCGTTGTCGCCGCAGACCTGGTCGCACAGCTTCTTGATCAGGTCGCGCAGACCCGCTGCCGCGTCCTCGATCGACGCGACCTTGCCGGTCCCGATGTCCTTGTCGGCCTGCTCGTAGTAGCGGTAGATGACGATGCTTTTCGCCGGCAGCGTGCCCGGCTGCTCGTCGCCGTCCATGTAGATGTCGCGGTATCCGTAGTCCTTCATCAGCCGCACGAGCGGCGACTCGAAGATGTGACGCACGACCTGGCCCTGCCAGTCCTGGCGCACCTTGGTCGAGCCCTCGTTGAAGCCCATGTAGGGCGACTCGACGGCGGCCGCGATCTCGCTCTGCGTCATCGCGTAGCCGCGGACGTAGACGATCGGGTGGTAGGGCGGTGTGAGGGTGCTCACGGCGGCGGTACGTTAGCAAGCGCATGCCGCCGATGAACGAGACCACGCGACGCTTCGGGGCCGCGGTCGCCGCACTCGAGGCCGAGCTCGACTGGGTCCGCCTCGGCGGCGCGTACTGCGAGGGCGACCCGCGCACGTTCTTCGACGAGAAGCTGCGCGCGAGCATCCTCGAGACCGGCTTGAAGCTCGCGGACGACGTGGCGCGCGCGCTCGTGCCCGGCTCGACGCGCCGCAGCCTCTACCTGGGCGCGGCCGTGGCCGAGATCGTGCCGATCCTGGCGGAACACCTGGTCCTGGGCCGCGCAGTCGTCTGGTTGAACCTGCCCGGTGACGAGACCGACGAGCTCGTGCGGGCCCTGACGCGCGTCGGCGAGCACTTGGGGCTCGACCTGCCGCGACCCGGGACCGTGACGCTCGACACCGTGGCGCGGGCCAGCTGCGATCACGTCTGGATGGTCAGCGTGCTCACCGATCCGGACGCGTTCCCCGCGCTGCACGACGAGCTCTACGAGCGCGCCGGCGGTCCGCTCGCGACCGGCCGCGGCGTGCTGGCTGAGGATCGCGCGCGGGCCGACGCGCTCGCGACGAGCCTGCTCGAGCGCGCCACGAGCCCGTTCGCCCTGACGACGACCGACGAAGAGCTCGGGCTGATGCGGCCGCTGCTCGCTCAGCGCGGCCTGCACCTGGAACCGCGCCGGAAGGGCCGTCTCTCGGCCATTGTCGGCGACAGGGTCAGCGTGGGCCGCGTGCGGCCGGCGTAGATGGGACCCGTTGCGGAAGCGACGCATCGCGAGCCTGCGAGCGGGGCCACCGGGATGGCACGCCCGTTCAAGGGGCGCGACGCCTCGCGAGCTTGCGAGCGGGGCCAACAGGATGGCGCGCCCGTTCAAGGGGCGCGCCGGGCGCGCCGGCCGCGGTACGCTTCGCATCATGCTCTCGCGTCGGATTCCGCGCCGCCGAAGGCTCGTCGCCGTGCTCCTCGGTCTCCTCGGCGCGATCCTCCTGGCGGAAGGCGTCTGTCGCATTCACAGCCTGTTCCCGGGCAAGCAATACTCGGCCTCGGCGATGCGCGGCTACCTCGAGAGCCGCGCGGCCGCGACGTACTACGGCGACCTGGTCGAGTTCGCGGCGGCCCAGGCCGGCGTGGACCCGAGCGAGCACCGGCTGGTGCCGGATCCCTGGAGCGGCTGGACTTCGCCCTGGCAGCTCCGTCGCGTCGCGCAGGGCACGCGCTGGTTCCGCGAGGGCGACCACGAGGACACCTTCGACGTCGTGCTCCTGGGGGGCTCGTTCGCCGCGCAGTTCGGCAACTCGAACCATCCGCGGCTGCAGGAGTGGCTGTCGGAGATTCCCGCGGTCGGAGCGAGGCGCGTCGAGTTCTGGAACCTGTCGCTCGCCGCGCACAAGCAGCCCGCTCACCTGCACCGGCTCACCGGGGTCCTGGCCCTGGGCTGGAAGCCCGACCTCGTCGTGTGCATCGACGGCTACAACGACCTCGCGATCTCGGCCGAGAACGCATCGGTCGGCGTGAGCCCGGTCTACCCGTCGGCCGGGTGGTGGGGCGGCATGGCGCGCGCGGGGGTCGTCGACACGCAGGCTCTCGACCTGCTCGTCGAGATGCGCGCCGCGCAACTGCGCATCGCGGGACGGGCCCGAACCGGCTTGAGCCTGGGAGTCTGGCGCAGCGCCCTCCTCTCGCGGATCTGGATCGCCGGGCTGTCGGAAACGCAAGCCGAGTTCCGCGACGCACGCGAGAGGCGCCTGGCCTGGGTGGGCGCGGAGGGCTCGCAGATCGCGGTGCGCGGGCCCCTCGATCCGGACGAAGCGTCCCGGCAGTCCGCGGTCCAGGACGGCGTTCCCGCCGGCGTCATCGCCTGGGCCGACGCGGCCCGGAACATGCAAGCGATCTGCGACCGGCGCGGCTTGCCGCTCGTTCACGCCATCCAGCCGGGCCTCGACGACACGGGGTCCAAGCCTCCCTCGGAGGAGGAAACGAGCACGCGGGCGGTGAAGACCTTGTGGCGCACCTCCGTCCGGATGGGGTATCCGCTGCTGCGCCAGCAGATCGAGGAGCTGGCGCGCGAGGGCGTGATCGTGCGCGACGGCTCGCGGGTTTTTGCGGAACGGACGGACACGCTCTACCTGGACGCCTGCCACTTGAACGAGCGCGGGTACGAGCTCTACGGGCTCGCGGTCGTCGACTGGATCCGCGACACGCTCGCAGGGCGCTGAGGAGACCGAGAGAAGAACGATCCTACGGTCTCTCCTACCACGTTGGCGCCGCGCGGAACCGCGCGCGGCGCGGCGTCCGCGCCGCGTCGCGCCGTCCTACTTGGGCGACAACCGCCGCCACTCGACCGTGTCGCCCACGTTCGGGTCGTAACCGGCGGTGTTCGACAGCACGTACTCGCCGCGCACGTTGACCCAGGCGTCGTTGTAGCCCGACGGCAGCTCGACGGGCCGCGACTCGAACGGGTGCTCGTAGGTCTCCACGCCGCGGATCGCTTCGCTGAAGCTCTGGCTCATGCGATCCTGCGAGCGCTGGCGCTCCTCCCAGGACGAGCGCATCGAGGCCAGCATCTCGTCGTTGTTGCGCGAGATGCGGCGCGAGAGCTCGCCTGCGTCGCGAATCGCCTGCATCTGGCCCTTCTGCTGCAGCTGCACGACCTGCACGTAGCCGGCGTACCACGCGAGGTCCATGCGCACGGAGGCCACCATGGCCTGCAGCAGCGGCTCGAGCGCGTCGAGCTTGTCGCGCTCGGCGCGGAACGCGTACTGGTGCTCGAGCGACCACATCACGTAGTTCGGAATCAGGGCCGAACGCGACACGACCATCGTCACGTAGACGTCCTCGGCCATCGGCGTGCCGCCTTCGTCGTACTCGAGCCGCACTCGCGCAGCCGAGACGGTCTTGTGCATGCTCGGTTCCTGCACGTACTTCTCGACGGTCCGCGCGACCTCGGGCAACGGCTTCGCGCCGCTGATCTTCAGGTTCCGGCGGTCCTTGCGCAGCAGAGGCACGAAGTACTGCGACACGTACTCGGCCGCGTCGCGCGGCGGCCGGGCCACGACGTTGCCCATGTAGTTCGTTCCGGGCGTGAAGCCGATCGTGCCGCTCTCGTCCCAGCAGGCCGGCACGATCGGCACGATCTCGAGCGCCGCCTTCGAGCGCGGATCCTTCACCTTCAGGTCGCCCGTCGCCAGGTTGCTGAAGTGGTGCTGCCAGAGCACGCCGCCCTCGTGCGTCCATCCGCGCGGCACGAGCATCGTGAAAGCGCGCGTGCCGATGCCCGGATCGTGGATCTCGAGCGGGACGAGGCGCAGGGCCTCGCCCGCCGGCGCGGGCGGCGCGGGCGCCTGACCTGCGCGCGCCCCACCCGCTGCGGTCTGCGCCGAGAGCGCGGTCGCTTCACCCGCTTCTCCGCATGCGCAGTTGACTTGGCAGAGAATGAGGAGGCCCAACGCGCCGGGAAGTCGCATGACCCGAAGATACCGTCCGCGCGCAATTGCGCATGGAGCCCGCCCCATCCCACGCACGCACCCCTGGATCGGAGGATCTCCGGCTGCGATCCTGCACCGATGCCGAGTCTCGATCTGGACCACGCTCTCGACGTCGCGCGCCGCGCCGTCACCGCCGCGTCGCGCGCAGCGCTGCCGCACTGGGAACGCGGCGTCGCGGTCGAGACGAAGGCCGACGACACGCCTGTCACGGCGGCCGACCGCGCGGCGGAGGACGCGATCCTGGCGATCCTGCGCGCCGAGTTCCCCGAGCACGCGATCCTGGCCGAGGAGACCGGCGCCCACGCCGGTTCCGCGCGCACGCGCTGGATCGTCGACCCGCTCGACGGGACGCGCGGGTTCGCGCGCGGCGGGGAGTTCTGGGGTCCGCTGCTCGCGCTCGAGCACGAGGGACAGGTCGTCGTCGGTGCCTGCGCGTTGCCGGTCGCGGGCAAGCACTACTGGGCCGCGCGCGGGCTCGGTGCGTACCGCGACGGCACGCGGCTCCACGTGTCGAAGATCGCGCGCTGGACCGAGTCGACGCTCTCGCTGGGCGAGCTGCGGCGCATGCTCGGCATGGCGGAAGGACCGGCCGTGGCGGAGCTGATCCGCACATCGGCGTCGACGCGCAGCTTCGGCGACCCCGCTGCGCCGGCGATGGTGCTCGACGGGCGCGCCGAGGCGTGGCTCGAAGCCGGCGTGAAGGTCTGGGACCTGGCGCCGTTCCAGGTGCTGCTCGAGGAAGCCGGCGGCCGCTTCACGTGCTGGCGTGGCACGCATTCGATCGAGACCGGCGGCGCGATCGGGACGAACGGGCTCGTGCACGAGCACGTGTTGCGCGCCCTGAACTAGCACCGTTCGGGGCTCGGGGCCCGCTCACCGGATCGCATGCCGTCGGGGTCGTCCCTGGCACCGTACCGACAGGTTCGGCACGCGCCGCGTGGTTCCGCGCGGCGCCAACGGGATCGAAGAGGCCGTAAAGTGGATTCCTCTCGGCCTCTTAGTGCTTGTGCTGCGACTCGAGCCAGCGCTCGGCGTCGATCGCGGCCATGCAGCCGGTGCCGGCGGCGGTCACGGCCTGGCGGTAGACCTTGTCCATCACGTCGCCGCAGGCGAACACGCCTTCGACGTTCGTGTAGGTCG
>JANNQS010000020.1:0-144709 GCA_031400875.1 Planctomycetota bacterium
TCGAACGTGCGCGCGAGAACGGCTTCGGGGTCCTGCCGGTAGCCACAAAAGAACTCGTCGTATGCCCGCACGACGCGCGCGGGGGTCTCGATGAGGCCCTCGCGATCGGGATCGTCTCCAGCGTAGTGCAAGAGCGTGCGCACGGCCGCCTCGGCTTCGCGTCGCGTGGGGCGGAGAAAAGGGACCGTCGTATTCCCGCGCCCGACGGGCTGCGTGGGCTCGAAGTAGTCGCTGGGGTTGCCGTTGGGGCGGATCACGAGCGGAATCTCTCTGATCGGGTCATGGTTTGCTTGCCTTGGTTCACTCGCACCGAAACGACGCCTGGGCACTTCTGGATCGAGCCCAGGCTGAGGGCCTTGTACAGGGCCGCACCGCGGGCCGCGGCACGGGCAACCTGCGCGAGGAGCGTGGTGGCTCCGGCCGCCGAAGCCACCAGGTCGAGTACGCAGAGCCCGTGCAGGGCTCAGTTCAAGCCTCCGGAAACGAGCAGTACTGCAACTGGCACATGGATCCTCTGCCTGTCTGGCTCCGAGTCTTGCCCATACCTGTAACGCCGAATTGGTTCGATGGCGCCCGGCCCGAAGATGCAGGAATCCCCCTGCCTTCCGCGGTCGGCTACGGGCGGCCAGCACGCCGGGCGCCGGGGATCAGGCGCAGCAGCAGACGGCTTTGCTCGGAGCCAGAGCAAGCTCCGGCTCAGGAGCTCTCGATCCGCACGAGCTCGAGCCGAAAGCCGCCGGCCTGACAGTCCGAGATCAAGAAGCCGAACGGGGACAAGACTTCCAAGCGCACGCCTTCCGCTGGTCGGGGTAGCACTCGGGGCGAATGTGCCCAGGAGCGCGGAGCTCGAATAGACTCGGGTGATGAATCCCAGGCAGCTCCTCTGCAGTGCACTCCTCGGCGCTGGCGCGGTCTCCACCACCTACGCGCAGGACCTCTCGCTCCCCGGCCCGCACGGCGCGGGCAAGCGCACGGTCGTCGTCACCCGCCCCAACGCGACCACGTTCAGCGCCCTCCTCTACTACCCGGCGACGAGCACCGGCGCGAACACCCCGTTCGACCCCTCGGCCGCGCCCTACGGCGGGATCTCGTTCGGACACGGATTCTTCCAACCCGTCGAAGCCTACGAGGGCACGCTGCAGCACCTGGCCACGTGGGGCCTCTTCGTGATCGCGACGACGACCCAAGGCGGCCTCTTCCCGAGCCATCAGGCGCTGGCCGACGACATGCGCTACAGCCTGGGCTTCCTCGAGCAGGCCAACGTCGATGCCGGATCCCCCTACGTCGGCAGCATCGACGTGTCGGCGTTCGGCATGACGGGACACTCGATGGGCGGCGGCGCGAGCATCCTCGCGACCGCGGCCGACGCGCGCGTCCGGGCTCTGGCTCCGATCGCGCCGGCCGAGACCAACCCCTCGGCGATCGCAGCGATAAGCAACGTGGCGATCCCGGCACGCCTCCTATGTGGAACGCAGGACGGTACGGTCCCGACGGCGACGAACGGCCAACCGATGTACGACGCTTCGGCCGGACCGCGCCAGCTGCTCTCGATCATCGGGGGCTGGCACTGCGGATTCGTCGACACGCCCGCGTTGGGTGGCTTCGGTTGCGATTCGGGCGCGCTGACCCGGTCCGAGCAGCTGGCGATCGTCCGCCGCCATCTGGCGGCATTCTTCCTGCTCCACTTGCGGGGCGTCGAAAGCCATTGGAACGCGGTCTGGGGACCGGCCGCCCTGACGGACGCGACGACGACGATGCAGCGGGACGCCGACGCGCGCTTCGGCCCCTCCGCCGCGCGGCAGGCCGGCTTCGCCGACCAAGTGCTCGATTACACGTTCAGCCTGACGAACACGGGCGGGCAGGCGTCGAGCTTCGCGCTCTTCAGCGAGAACAACCTCTGGCCGGTGACGCTCTCCGCAGCGCAGACGGTGCTCCTCGCGCCGGGCGGATCGACGACGATTCACGTCTACGTGACGATCCCGCCCGCCTCGACGTTCAGCACGGACCGCTGCCTGATCTCGGCGCGGAGCGACCGGGATGGGCACACGCGCTGCTACGCCCGGATCGGCTCGCGCCGCATGTAAGGGTTCGGAAGCCCAGGAATCCCGCCGTCGAACCGTCGGGCGGGGCTCCCCAGTCTTCGAGACCATGAGCGATTCACTCACGCCGGCCGAAGCGTTGCTCCTCGAGCACGTCGCCTGGATGAGAGCCCTCGCCCGATCCCTCGTCCGGGACGAGCAGGCGGCCGAGGACCTCGCGCAGGACGCGACTGTCGCGGCGCTCGAGGGCGCACCGTCGGAACCCGGGAGGTTTCGCGCGTGGATCCGGTCAGCTCTGGCTCACCGTGCGGCCGATCGATCACGCGCCCGCAGGAACGCTGCCGCGCGGGAGTTCGATCATGCGCGGGCGGAAGCCCTGCCCGACACGATCGAGCTGCTCGAGCGCGTCGAGACTCAGCGGCGCATCGCGGACCACCTCCAGGGGCTCGAGGAGCCGTACCGCACGACGCTCCTCCTGCGCTTCTTCGAGGACCTGGCCCCGCGCGAGATCGCCGCGCGCACCGGCACCGAAGTCGCCACGGTCAAGAGCCGTCTGCACCGCGGACTCGAACTCCTGCGCGCGCGCCTCGACCGCGAGAGCGGAGGCGATCGCCGCGTGTGGGTCGCGGCACTTGCTCCCTTCTGTCACGAACCCGCGCTCGCACCCTGGACCCTGATCCTCGGCATGAACATCAAGACCTTCGTAGTGGCCGTCGCCGTCGTGGCGGCGGGAGCGTTGTGGCTCACTCGCGGCTCGGACGAGAGCACCGAGCCGGATGCGTTGATCGCCGCGATCGCGCCGCCGGCCGACGCGAAGCCTGCGAATCCGGCCGGCCCGGCCCTGGAATCCGCCGATCCCACGTCCATGTCCGATCGACGGGCGGAGCCGAGTGCAACCGCGCCCGCTCCGCTCGTCGTCGTGCCCGGCGCGAAGCTCGCCGCGGTGCGCGTGCGCATCCTCGACGGGTCGGCCCGCGCGCTGAACGGTCACAAGTTGCGCATCGCGGGTACGGACCTGCGCGTGGAATCCGACGCACAGGGTTACGGCGTCTTCGAGCTCGACGCCGAACGCGCGCGCGTCGAGAGCGCGGATCCCGACTCGGTCACGGTCCGCCCTGCGGAGTGGCGTCGCGACTCCGCGCTCGCGCTGACGGTCGTCGTCGCGCCCGCCATCGAACTCGTCGGCGACGTCGTGGGTGATTGGGGAGAACCGCTCGAGGGCGCGCGCGTCGAGCTGGCACTGCCCGAGGACTTCGCGCGGCGTTTCTACGATCCGCTCGACGCGACCTCGGTGTCGCAATTCGAAGCCGTGGCGGATGCGAGCGGCACGTTCACGTTGTCGCGCGTCCCCGCGATCGCCGGCGCCGAGCTGCGCGCGGCGCACGAGGATCGCGCCCCGTCCGCGTCCGAAGCTCCGCAGACGAGCGTGACGGGTCTGCGCATCGTGCTGAGCGAAGTTCCGCGCGAACCCGGGCGTGCGCTCGAAGGCCGTGTCGTGCGCCGCGACGGAGCGCCGGCGACCGACGCGCGCGTCGCGCTCGGCCTCACGCTGGCGCGCACCGACGCGCGCGGCGCGTTCGTGATCGACCTCGCACGCTCTGCGGATGCGAGACGCATCGTCGCAGTCGAGACGGGCTCCCTGCCCGGCGTCTACGAGCGCGGCGAGCGCGCTTGGCCCGCGCAGGTCGAGATCGTCCTCGGCGAACCCTGCCTCGCGATCGAAGGACGACTGCTGGACGCGCGCGGGAACCCGAAGTCCGGCGCGCGCGTCTGGATCGCCGATCCGACGCCGTTCGGCGTGCTAGGCACGCGACCGCTGAGGCTCGAGTTCCTCGCGAGCGGCGCGCCACTGCCGACGGACGCGGTCCGTACCCTGGCCGACTTGCCCGCGCAGGACGGGGCGCAGGAGTTCCACAGCGCGCGGCCCGCGAACGAACCGGACGCGCTGATCGCGTGGGTCGTGAGCGACGCCGACGGGCGCTTCGAGCTACGCGGACTCCAGGATCGCGCGTACGTGCTGAACGTGCTCGACACCGGGCTCCACTTCGGCACGGTCACCGAGCCCATCCGAGCCGGCCGGCGCGGCGTCATCGTCGAGCTGCCGTCCGACGATGTCGCGCTTCACAAGAAGCTCCGCGGGCGTGTCGTGACCAAGCACGGCGATCCGGTCGCCGGCGTGTCCATCTTGCCCTTCGTCTCACCCGTCTCCGCCGCCGAGCGCGTCTTCGGCGGCACCGTGAACGTCTCGCGCTTCTTCGAGGGCGAGAGCGTGAGCTCTCGCGCCGACGGATCGTTCGAGCTCGTCGACGTGCCGCGGATGCACATCTCCTTCCAGCTGGCGGGCGACGAGATCGGCTACGCCTACGCGTCCGTCGAGGACGTGAAGGACCCCGCGAACCACCGCTTTTTCGTGTCGGCGCGCGTGCGCATCGAGATCGAGCTCGGAGAAACGACGTATGCCGAGTCGGCGCGCGCGAGCGACGACGAGGGCCGACCCGTGCACTTCCTCGACGTGCGCGCGGACGGCTACTCGAACTACGCGGAGCTGCGACTCTTGAACGGTCGCAGCGGATCCGTCGTGCTTTCGTCCGATGCGACGACGATCACCCTGTGGCGCGCGGGCGAACTCGTCGAAGCGATCCCGGTGCGCCTCGTGCCGGGCGAGACGACGCGCGTCGTGCGCTGAGACTCTGGCTGGGAACGAGCGGGGTCGGCGTGGAGCGGGCTACGCGAGCTCGAACTCGGGGATCGGGCGCGCCGGGGCCAGGGTTGGAGGCAGGGATCGCCTTCGGAACGACCCACCGGGTCGTTCCGATTCCGCTGCGCGGGGCCAAGGCTTACCCATCGCCCGTCCTCCACTCGAGGTCGCTCGCGTGGAAGCCAGCCTTTTCATCGCATCCATCCTCCGGCGCAGAACAGTGACGAAGTACCCGCGCGTCCGACCAGGGGCCCGAAGCATGGGACGGAGTATTTCTCCAGGGCGAGCGAGGTCCGTGAGATCAGGATCGCCCGGAGCAGGATCAGGAGGAAGGTCCGCCAGGGATCGGCTGGGCCGACGGTGGCGGTCCAGTGGGCCTCAACCTACCCTGCTCGGATAGCCTAGTTCTCCATCTGGGGCCGCCCCCGGGATTCTCTGGAAGGACGACTCCCGAAGATGTGCGCACAGCGGAGAGATGAACTCGGGCCGGTGCCACGCGCCGCGGCGGGGCGCTACGCAGCCTGGCTGATGGTCTGCGCCGCGGGTGCCTGCGCCGCGCCGTCATCACCTCCGGCGATCAGGGATGCGGCATCACCGAGAGCGCCGCGCGCCCTGGAAACCGGGGGCGCGTTGCTGGTGCGGCTCGACAACGCTCCCACCTCGGGACGCCTGCGCTTCCTCCTGTTCGACCGCGCCGATGCTTTCGGCAAGTTCCGCGAGGAGCTGCGGGTGGTGGAGTTCGACGCCGACGGACGCACGCTGTACCGCATCGAGGATGTGCCCGCAGGCACGTACGCGCTGGTCGTGCACCTCGACGAGAACGGCAACGGCTTCATCGACCGGAACTTCATCGGCATCCCGCGCGAGCCGGTGGCGATCTCGAACCGCTACCAGCCAAAGGGGCCGCCGTCGTTCGAGCGCGCGCGCTTCGATCTCGGCACCGACGAGGAGCGCGAGCTGGACACCGCGCTCTTCTCCGTGCTCGGCGATTTCGGGCGACTGGGCGTGGGGGTGGGAGTGATCGCTCGCAGCAGTCCCTACCTCGGCACGGACGGCGGGGTGTTCCAGCCGATCCCGGCGATAAGCTTCAACGCCGGGCCGATTCAGCTGCTCGGCCCCAACCTGCGTGCGGGGTTGGTCGGCGACGATCGCTTGCGGTTGGCGGCGACCGCGAGCTACCGCATCGGCTTCTACGACGAGGACGACAGCCCGGCGCTCGCGGGCCTGGGGGACCGGAAGGACACGCTCATGGCGGGCCTGGCGGTCGTGGCGGAGCTGCCTGGGCTCGTCGACCTCGAGCTCGGGTACGAGCACGATGTCCTCGACCAGATCGGCGGCGGCGAGGCGCAGTTCGGGGTGTCGCGCTCGTTCCCGTGGGGCTTCGCGCAGCTGAGGCCCAGGGTGCAGCTCAACTGGACGAGCGCCGAGCTGTCCAACTACGACTGGGGTGTGCCGCCAGAGGCAGCGACGGCGGCGCGGCCGGCCTACGAGGTCGAGGACACGATGAACGTGGAAATTGGAGTGGCTTCGTTCCTGGAGTTGTCGGAGGACTGGCGCGTGATCCTCGACGTGAGCGTGGAAGTGCTCGACTCGGCGATTCGCGGCAGCCCGATCGTGGAAGATGACTACGTGCTCAAGGGGTTCTTCGCGATCACTTACGTGTTCTGAGGTGGGAGGATCGTCGGGCGCGTGTCTGTCCGCGACCGAGAGCGCTGTGGGAGCCGTGTGGGCTGTCTGAACTCCGACGGGACGGGCGGATCGCTGCGAGCGCGCGGATTCTCGAGCCTCTCGAACGACACGCTCGAGCTCGAGGGGGCTTTCATACCGAACTCGTCCGCGCGAAGTTCAACTACGCGAACGCGGTCTCGGTCATCTGGGGAGCTTGGGCGCGGCGCAGCACGAACGGCGGGCCCTCCTCGGCTACGATTCCCGCTCGCCGTGAAGACGACCGCCGCCCACCTGACGCCCGAGACGGCGCTGCCCGAGATCCGCCGTGCCGCCGAGCGCCTGGCGCCGTACGTGCGGCGCACGCCGACCGTGTACTCGTACTCGTTCAGCGAGCAGGCCGGCTGCGACGTGTGGCTCAAGATGGAGAGCTTGCAGCGGACGGGCTCGTTCA
Source organism: Planctomycetota bacterium (assembly GCA_031400875.1). Taxonomy (GTDB): domain Bacteria; phylum Planctomycetota; class UBA1135; order UBA1135; genus JAEUHZ01. Next base: position 6,857 of record JANNQS010000020.1, read on the forward strand.
AGATCCGCGGCGCCCTGAACAAGATCCTGACCCTGCCGCGCGAGCAGCTCGAGCGCGGTCTCGTCGCAGCCTCGGCCGGCAACCACGCGCAGGGCGTCGCGCTGGCTGCGAAGCTGGCCAGCGCATGCGCCACGATCGTGATGCCGATCTCGACCGCGATCGTGAAGGTGCAGCGGACCGAAGGTTACGGCGCGCAGGTCATCCTGTTTGGCAAGAACTACGACGAGGCCCAGCACCACGCGACGCGCCTGGCCGCCGAGCGCGGCGCGACGATCGTCCACCCCTTCGACGATCCCGCGATCGTGATCGGACAGGGGACGGTCGGGCTCGAGCTCCTGGAGGACGCCGAGGCGCTCGACGCCGTCGTCGTGCCGATCGGCGGCGGTGGCCTCATCGCGGGAATGGCGCTGGCGATCAAGGCGCGCTCTCCCGCGACGCGCGTGATCGGCGTGCAGGCCAGCGGCGCCTCGCCGATGGTCCAGTCCTTCCTGCGCGGGTCACCCGTGCGTGTCGAGTCGCCGCACACGATCGCCGACGGCATTCGCGTCGGAACGGTGGGCGCGGTGACGTTCGACATCGTGCAGCGTTGCGTCGACGAGGTCCTCACGGTCGACGACGACGAGATCGTCGACGCCGTCGTGCAGGCGATGGAGAAGAGCAAGGTCCTGGCCGAGACCGCCGGCGTGGCCGGCGTCGCGGCGATCCTGGCCGGCAAGGTGCGCGGAGCGCGCCGCGTCGCGACCGTCATCTCGGGCGGCAACATCGACCTGAACCAGATCGCGCGCATCATCGAGAACGGCCTGGCGCGCGCCGGCCGCACGCACCACGTGCGCGTGCGGATCGCGGACGTGCCCGGCCAGCTGGCGCGGATCCTGGCGATCGTGGCGCAGAACCTGTGCAACATCGTCGAGGTGCAGCACCTGCGCTCGGGCTGGCAGGTGCCGCTGGGGTTCGTCGACATCGACCTGCTCGTCGAGACGCGTCGCTCCGACGCGGGCGCGCAGCTCGACGCCGCGCTGCGCGAAGCCGGCTTCGAAGTCCGGGCCTGAACGACGCTCTCATGGCCTGGATCCGACTCCCCTCGATCGACGGCGCGACGGGCGACCTCGGGCGGCTGTTCCGCGAAGCCCTCGCGCGCGCGGGGCGCGTCTGGAACATCGTCCACGTGATGAGCCCGAACCCGCCCGTGATGGAGGCCAGCATGGCCTTCTACCGCGCGCTGATGTTCGGGCCGTCGCCCTTGTCACGCTGCCGACGCGAGATGCTCGCGACGATCGTCTCGCGCAAGCTCGCCTGCGTGTATTGAACGCAAGCCCACGCGCACGACCTCCGGGCCGAGGTCGTCCCCACGATGGCCCCCGACGACGCCTCCGCCGACGCGCTGGTGCACGCACTGTCGTCGGACTGGACGCGCGCCGACCTCTCCGCCGCCGATGCGGCGCTGTGCGCCTTCGCCGTGAAGCTGACGAGCGATCAGGGTCGGATGAGCCCGGCCGACCTCGACGTCCTGCGCACGCAAGGCTTCGACGACCGCGCGATCCACGACGCGGTCCAGGTGATCGGCTACTTCAATTACGTGACGCGCGTCGCCGACGCTCTGGGGATCGAGCCCGAGACGTTCATCCCCCCCTGGGGCCACGATCACCGGTAGACAACGGTGTCAGACACCTTGCACCGAGTTGCCCGCCGCGGAACACGGTGCAAGGTGTCTGACACCGTTGTCTACTTGGCGAGCATGCGGCGCAGCGCGGGTGCGACCGTTTGCGCGATCCGCTCGTGGCCCTTGGTGCTCGGGTGCAGGCCGTCCTCGAGGTTCATGTCGGGCACGCCGCCGACGCCGGCCAGGAACTCGGGCACGAGCTCGATGCCGAGATCCTGCGACAGGCGCGGGTAGATCGCCGCGAAGCGCCCGGCGTAGTCCGCGCCGTAGCTCGACGGCAGCTGCACGCCGAGCAGAAGGACGCGCGCGCCGGCAGACTGCGCACGCGTGGCGATCGCGCGCAGGTTCGCTTCGACCGCGTCCGGGTCCTGTCCGCGCAGACCGTCGTTGCCGCCCAGCTCGATCACGAGCACGGCCGGCTTCTGCTGCAGGATCCAGTCGATGCGCCGCAGGCCGCCCGCGCTCGTGTCGCCGCTGACGCCCGCGTTCACGAGGCGGAAGGGCAAGCCGGCCGCCGCCAGATCGCGCTGCAGGACGGCGGGGAACGCCTGGTGCGCCGAGAGGTGCAGCCCGGCCGCGATGCTGTCGCCCAACACGGCGACGAGCGGGGCGTCGGACGGGATCGAGAGCTCGGCCGGTTGCGCCGGGTCCAGCGCGCCGGCGACCCTCGACGCGGCCTCGCCGGGCAGGGCCGGCACGGGCTCCGTAGCGTTCGGGTCGCCGCACGCGACGAAGGTCGCGAGCACGAGAGCGCCGGCCAGCGAGGGAGTCAGCGCAGGCACGAGACGACGCAGATCGAACATGGGGAGCGAATCTAAGTCGCGTCGCGACGCCTTGCATCCGGCTCGGTGGATCCGAGAAAGTGGAACCATCGTACCTTGGCCGCTTCCATGACCTCCGCCCCCGCTGTCCGCTGCGTCCGACTCACGAAACGCCTGCCGTCCGGGGCGGAGATGCTGACGATCCTGGACGGCGTGGACCTCGAGATCCTGACCGGCGAGTCGGTCGCGATCCTGGGGCCGTCGGGCAGCGGCAAGTCGACGCTCCTCGGGCTCATGGCCGGCCTCGACCGGCCCAGCGACGGCGAGGTGTGGATCGCGGGTGCACGCATCGACCGCATGTCGGAGGACGAGCTGTCCCTCCTGCGCCGCCGACAGATCGGCTTCGTGTTCCAGAGCTTCCAGCTGCTGGCCAACTTGACCGCTCTCGAGAACGTGCTGTTGCCGCTCGAGCTGACCGGCGTGCGCGGCGCGCGCGCCAGGGCGACCGAGTTGCTGCGCGAAGTCGGGCTGGGCGACCGCACGCACCACTACCCCGCGCAGCTCTCGGGCGGTGAGCAGCAGCGCGTCGCGCTGGCGCGCGCGTTCGCGCCCGAGCCGTCGATCCTGTTCGCGGACGAGCCGACCGGGAACCTGGATGGCGCGACGGGCGCGTCGATCCTGGGCCTCTTGGCGTCGCTGCGGGAAACGCGCGGGACGACGTTGATCCTCGTGACGCACGACGGCGAGGTCGCGCGCGCCGCACAGCGCCGCGTGCACTTGCGCGGCGGCCGCGTCGAGCGCGTCGAGGCGACGGCTTGAAGGCCAGGGCGGCGATCGCCTTCGCCCTGCGCGAGTCGCGCGGGGCGCGCGGGCGGCTCATGTTCTTCGCCGCGTGCCTGGCGCTGGGCGTCGCCGCGATCGTGGGCGTCGCCGCGCTGATCGGCGCGATCGGCGACGGCATCCGCAGCCGCTCGCGCGAGCTGCTCGGCGCCGACGTGTCGATCCAGGCGCGGCGCGAGCTGCCGGCCGAGCTCGACGAGCGGATCGCGGCGCTCGCAACTTCGGGCCCGGCGCGCCGCACGGATTCGCGCGAGCTGACGACCATGGCGCGCAACCCGCGCAGCGGGGAAAGCGAGCTGGTCGAGCTGACCGGCGTCGGCGCGGGATACCCGCTGTACGGCGCGGTGCAGCTCGATCCCCCGGGCGTGCTCGACGACCTGGGTGACGAGCGCGCGGCGGTCGGGCCCGAGCTGCTGCACGAGCTGGGCATCGCACTGGGCGAGCGCTTCCAGCTGGGCGATGCGGAGTTCACGGCGTCCGCGGTCGTGCTCGACGAGCCGGGACGGCTGGGCGCCGCGTTCCAGGCCGGGCCGCGCGTCTTCACCAGCCTGGCCGGGCTCGATCGCACGGGGCTCCTCGGTTTCGGCAGCCGCGTGCGCTACCGCGCGCTGGTGCAGGTCCCGCTGGCGATGTCGCCCGCGGCCGTCGACGCGTGGGCGGCGCGCCTCGAGAAGGAGCTGCCGGGCGCGGAGTACCTGAACGTCGAGACAGCCAGCGAGGCGCAGCCGACGATCCGGCGTTCGCTGCAGCGCATCGAGCGCTACCTGGCGTTGGCCGCGCTGCTGTCGCTCGTGCTGGGCGGCGTCGGCGTGGCCCAAATCGTGCGCGCCTGGGTGGCGACGCGCACGCAGGCCGTCGCGGTGATGCGCGCGCTCGGATTCCGGCCGCGCGAAGTGCTGTTCCTGTTCGCGACGCACGTGGCTCTGCTGGCTGCGGTGGCCAGCCTCGCGGGCGCCGTCGCGGGCACGTTCCTGCCGTTCCTCCTGCCTGCACTCGCGCCGGAACTCCTGCCGCGCGGCATCGAGCTGGCCTGGGAGCCGTGGTCGATCGTGCGCGGCACGCTCCTGGGCGTCGCGATCGCGCTGGCGTTCGCGATCCCGCCGCTGACCGCGGTGTGGCGCGTCGCTCCCGCGCGCGTGCTGCGCGCCGAGGTCGAGCCGCTGCCCGCGCCACGCCTGGTCACGTGGGGCGCGTTCGCGTTCGTGGCGCTGGGCGTGCTGGCCTCGGCCTGGGTGCAGGCCGGATCCTTCCTGCTGGCGCTGGCGTTCACGGGCGGCGTCGCGGTCGCGGCCGGCCTGCTGGCGCTGGGAGCGTTCGGGTTGACGCGGCTCGCGGACCTGCTGCCGCGCGCGAAGCTGCCGGTGTGGCTCGTGCACGGCACGTCCGCGCTGGCGCGACCGGGCGCGGGCACGCGCGGCGCAGTCGTCGCGCTGGGGCTCGGAGTGCTCGTCGTCGCGGCGACGGCGCTGATCGAGCAGCAGCTCTCCTACCGGTTGCGCACGGCGCTGCCGGCCGACGCTCCGACCGTGTTCCTGCTCGACGTGCAGCCCGACCAGTGGGCCGGAGTCGAAGCCGTTCTGCAGCGCCACGGCGCCGACAACGTGCGAGCGGTCCCCGTCGTGACGGCCCGGCTGACCTCGATCGACGACGTCGACGTCGGGCGGCTGGCGGCCACGCGCGGCGACGGCCAGCTCGACCGCCCGCGCTGGGTGCTGACGCGCGAACAGCGTCTGACGTGGATGCGCGAGCTGCCGCCCGACAACCAACTCGTCGAGGGCGCGTTGTGGAGCGATCCCGCGACGGCCGAAGTCAGCCTGGAGCAGGACTTCGCGGCGGATCTGGGCGCACGGATCGGCTCCGTGCTGCGCTTCGACGTCCAGGGCGTGCCCGTCGAGCTGACCGTGACCTCGATCCGCACGGTCGAGTGGGAGTCGTTCTCGATCAACTTCTTCCTGGTCGCGGAACCGGGCGCGCTCGACGCGGCGCCGCACGCCTTGCTGGGCGCCGCGCGCATCGACGCGGAGGCCGAGCAGCCGTTCCAGAACGAGCTGGCGCGCACGTTCGCGAACGTGACGCCGATCCGCGTGCGCACGGTGCTCGAGAAGGTGATGGACGTGCTCGGGAAGCTGGCCGTGGGCGTGCGCATGCTGGGCGGCTTCACGATCGTGGTCGGCCTGCTGATCCTGGCCGGCGTCGCCAGCGCGGGCGCGGTGCACCGCGCACGCGAGGTCGCGCTGCTCAAGGCGCTGGGCGTGCGCCGGATCACGATCGCCGGTCTCTTCGCGACCGAGTTCGGCCTGATGGGCCTCGTCTCCGGCCTGGTCGGTGGAGTCGCGGCGGCCGTGCTGGCGTGGGTGTTCCTCGACCGCATCGCGGAAGCGGGCGGACCTTTCGCGTGGTGGGCGCCCGTTGTCGCCGCGCTGGCGACGGCGATCCTCGCTGCCGCGTGCGGATTGCTGGCGAGCGCGCGGGCGCTGTCGGCGCGGCCGATCGAGACGCTGCGCGGCTGAGCGTCAGCGCTTGCGCGAGCGCGTCGAACGGCTCGCGGAATATCGCGACGCCGCGCCCGCGGCCCGCTCTGCATGCGTGCGATGGCAGCGCGAAGTGGCGATGCACGAGTGCACTGCCGAATCAAGTGTGTGCATTCGGCGGCATCGCCGGGGAGAGGCAGTCATCCCCGCACAGGTCCCACCGCAGCCGTTTCGGAATCCAGGAGTTCGCACGCATCGACGCTTCGAGCGAACTCTCAGGCCAGCTCGAGCGCACTGGTCGAGTCCGCGAAGCGCTCGATCCCGGCCCCGATCCGCTGCGCCAGCGCCACGTGCAGGTTCGCGAGCGGCGTCTCCTTGGGCGCCACGACGTAGCGTCCTCCGCGCACACCGCCGCCGATCACGAGGATCGGCAGGTCGCCGTGGTCGTGGCGGTTCCCGTCGCCGATCCCGGAGCCGTACAGGACGTGCGTGCTGTCGAGCAGGCTCGCGCCGGACTCCCCGGCCTCGGCCAGACGTGCGACGAAGTGAGCCAGGGACTCCACCTGGAAGCGGTCGATCTTGCCGACCTTCTCCATCTTGAGCGCGTCGCCGCCGTGGTGGCTCGTCTCGTGGTGGCCCTCGGGCACGCCGATGGCGGCGTGGCTCGCGTTGCTGCCCTCGTTGCCGAGCGAGAACGTCGCGATGCGCGTCGCGTCGGCGCGCAGCGCCAGCACGAGCACGTCGGCCAGCAGGCGCGCGTGCTCGCCGCGGTCCTTCGGGATGCCGGCCGGCCGCGCGGAGTCGGGGACGTCGCCACCGCCGTCCACGGCGCGCGCGAGCCGCCGTTCGAGCTCGCGCACGCTCGTCTCGTACTCCTCCAGCTTGCGCCGGTCCTCGGCTCCGAGCGCGCTGGCCAACCGTTGGGCGTCGCGTCGCACGAGGTCGAGCACGCTGCGGCGGCGCGCGATGCGCGCGGAGTGCTCGGCGGCGCTCTCGCCCTCGTCGTCCGCGCGGAACAGCCGATCGAAGAGCTGCCGCGGATCCGTCTCCTTCGGCGCGGGCGTGCCCGGTCCGGACCACGACAGGTTGCTCGAGTACGCGCAGGCGTAGCCCGAATCGCATTGTCCGGACTCCGAACCGCCTTCGATGCCGATCTCGAGCGAGCGGAAACGCGTCGAGTGGCCGATGCGGCGCGCGGCGAGCTGGTCGATGCTCTGCGCCACGTGCACCGCTCCGTCGGCCTTGCGCGGCTGCGTGCAGGTCAGGAACGCGGCGCTCGCGCGCGCGTGGTCACCCGGACCGTCGCCGTTCGCGCGCGCGGCGTCGAGGGTCAAGCCGCCCAGCACGAGCGCGCGATCCTTCCACGCGCCGAGCGGCTCGAGCGTCGGGGGCAGCACGTCGAAAACGCCCTCCGCAACCGGTGTCCACAGCGTGCGGTTCACGCCGTTCGGCGCGTACACGACGACCAGGCGGCGCGGTGCATCCTTGGAGCCTTGCGCCCGAGCACGGCTCGTCATCGCATCGAGCAGCGGCAGGGCCATCACGGCACCCGCGCCCCTCAGCATGGCTCTCCGGTCAATCGGTCGCACGCTCGTCATCCTCTCATGATCGTCAGCGTTGCGCCCAGAGCGTCACGAGGAAGAGCAGAAAGCGGTAGGCGATCAGCGACCCGGCCAGCCCGAGGACGATCACGATGGCGGAGACGACCGCGCGGACACGGCCCTGGCCGAACGCGCGGCGCGTGGCGGACCAGGCGTACACGAGGCACGACAGCCCGATCACCATCGAGACGACTGCGTCCGTCTCCCGATCGAGACGCGCGAGCGCATCCGCGCCCGCCACGCGGAACACGAGGAGGAGCCCCATCAGCACGCACTCCAGCAGCAGGAGGAACGTCACGAAGTGGAACGCGAACACGAGCGGCGAGACGACTCCGCGCCGCGGTGCGACGAGCGCGACGAAGAGCGCGAGCAACGGCACGAACACGATCACGAGCGATCTCGACAGGGTCGACACTGTCGCGTCGAACGCCGGAGCCATCTCTTCCAGCGTGATTCCCTTCGACGCGGCCACGGCCTCGGCCAGCTCGCGCGCCCAGCGCGAGTAGACCTGGAGGTGGGTCTGGTTCCACAGAGGACTCGACAGGATCTGGAAGTGCAGCGTCGTCTCGAGCAGGAAGAACACGAGGTTCAGCACGAGGAAGAGCTGCAGCGGCCCGAGGTACGGCTTGCGTCTGCCCGCGAAGTAGTCGACGTGCAGCCTCCCCGGCGCCGTGACCAGCGTCCTCAGCGTCGCGAGCATGCGCCCGTCGGCGTGCGTGAACGCCTCGAATGCGTGCGTCAGGAAGTCCCGCACGGTCTCGGGCCGCTGCGACGCGCGCATCTCGCCGCACCGCGCGCAGTACTGCTCCTGGATCGCCGACCCGCACGTCGGGCACGCCTCCGTGCCAGCGACAGCCTTCGATTTGCGTCGGCGCCCCATGGTGCTCAGCGTGCCCCGAAGACTGGCGACTGCACGATCTCCTCGATCAAACCGGCCAGCGTGGGCTCGCGACCGGCTGCGGCGATCGCGGCTCCGATCCAGGCCTGATCCGCAGGCACGAGGCCACGGCCCATCGCGTAGACCGCCAGCCGCTCGACGAGACAGCGCACGAAGGCCGGATCGTCCGCGATCAACCGCTTCAGCTCGGCCGGCCCCGCGAACGTGCGGCCGTCGGGCATCGATCCGCGTGCGTCGACGTCGTGGCGCCCATCGCGCGAACGCCAGCGTCCGATCGCGTCCAGGTTCTCGAGTCCGAAGCCGAGCGGGTCGATGCTCGCGTGGCACGCCGCGCAGGCCGCGTCGGACCGGTGCTGCTCGAGGCGCTCGCGCAAGCTGGCGTCGGTCTGCGCGTGCGAGCTCTCGGCCAGGACGCCGACGCCTGGTGGGGGCGGCGGCGGCGGAGCGCCGAGGAGCGCTTCGAGCACGAACTTGCCGCGCGACGACGGGCTCGTGCGCGTCGGGTAGCTCGTGGCGGTCAGCACGGCCGCAAGGCCCAGGACGCCGCCGCGCACGTCGTCGTCGAGAGGCACGCGGCGCATCGCGACGCCGTGCACGCCCGCGAGGCCGTAGTGTTTGGCCAGGCGCTCGTCGACGAACGTGAAACCCGGGTCGAGCAACGCACGCGCAGGCCGCCGCTCGCGCAACACGGCGTCGAAGAGCATCGTCGCCTCGGCCAGCATCGACGCGCGCAAACCCTCGTCGAACTCGGGGAAGCGCTGCGGGTCCGGGGTCGCGCGCTCGAGTCGACCGAGCTGCAGCCACTGCGTCGCGAAGCCTTCTGCCAGGGCTTGCGAGCGCGGGTCGGAGATCATGCGGCGCACGAGGCCGCGCAAGCGCAGCTGGCCCTTGTCGGCCTGCTTCTCGAGCTCGCGGTCGGGCGTGCTGCTCCACAGGAAGTAGGAGAGCCGCGCCGCGATCTCGTGTGGTGTGAGCAACGTCGGCGGGCTCGGGAACGCCCCCACTTCCGGCCGGTACAGGAAGTTGGGCGACACGAGCGCGGTGACGATCGCCGTGCGCACGCTGCCCTCGAACGAAGCCGGCTGGTGCGCCAGTTCGACGACGGTCTGGACCTCCGAAGGCTCGATCGGGCGGCGCCAGGCGCGACGCAGCAGCCGCGCGACGACCTCGCTGAACGTGCCGCGCGTCGCGGGATCGAGCTCTTCGCGTTGATAGCGCGACAGCGTGGGCGAATCGAGCGGACCCTCGATCTCCAGCCATTCGACGACCAGGTTGCGGTCGCGGTCGTCCGGACCCGCGCTGGGATCCCAGTAATCGTTCAGGAATGAGACCGCGAACCGTGTCGGTCCGGCCGGCAGGCGCACGTGGACCTCGACGACGCGACCGTCGGCTTTTTCCTCGGGGACCTCGGCGCGCAGCACCTCGCGGCCCGCAGCCTTGATGGCCAGCCGGCACACATCGTCACCGGCCTGGTCGCCGTGCGCGCGCACGCGCAGCGCGTAGTCGCCCGCGCGCGGCAGCGGCTGCGAGAGCGAGATCTCGCCGTTCTTGTAGAGCACGCGGTGTCGGCCGCGAGCGTTGCTGCCTTCGCCCGGCGAGAGCCGCGCGCCATCGACGCGCTGCCGAGCCGGCTCGGGCGGATCGGGCAGCAGCACGGCGCGCTCGGCCACGCGCTCGGCCAGCCGCAAGTGCGTCTCGACGAGCAGCTCGGACGTCGCCAGCACGGCGCCGATCGTGTCGAAGCCCTGCCCGACCTCGTCGGCGGGCAGCTCGTCGGCCTCGATCGCGACGCCGAACAGATCGCGGATCGTGTGCGCGTACTCGCGGCGGTTCAGGCGGCGCAGCACGGCGACACCGCTCTCCGCCGCTTGCTCCTCGGGCCCTAGCGCTGCGTCGAGCCACGCCAGGAGCACGTCGCGGTCGCTGCTCTCGAGCACCGGCTCGCCCTTCGGCGGCATCTCGCCGGTCCGCACGCGGCGCCGCACAGCGTTCCAAGTGCCGCGCTCACCGAGGAACTCGGGTGCGAGCCGATCGAGGTGCAGCTCGGCCTCCGCGTCGTCGCCGCTGTGGCATGCGAAGCAATGCACTTCCAGCACCGGCCGCACGCGCGCCTCGAATGCGTCCTCGCCCGCTGCGGCGAGGACCACCCAGAGAACGGCGACCGCGGACATGGGAGGGTGACGATACGGTGCCTGGAACAACACCGACAGGTTCGCCGGGAAAGTCCTGGCCGTGCCGGGCGGGCGAAGGTGGCGAAGTTGTTCCAGGCACCGTATCGACAGGTTCGCCGCGAAAGCCTGCTGTCCGCGGGGCGCGAGACCGTCGAAGTTGTTCCAGGCACGGTATCGTCACGCTCATGAGCGTCGAGTTCGTCGATTACTGCGATCGATACGTCCCCAACGGCAGCCCGGAGAGCGAGGCTCGCCGCTTCCACGAGGTGCTGGCGAAGCGGCGCACCGTGCGCGAGTTCAGCGACCGGCCCGTTTCGCGCGAGACGATCGAGTGGATCGTGCGCGCCGCCGGGACGGCGCCCAGCGGCGCGAACAAGCAGCCCTGGCATTTCGTCGCCGTGCAGGACCGCGCCACGAAGCACGCGATCCGGCTCGCGGCCGAGATGGAGGAGCACGAGTTCTATGCGCACCGCGCCAGCGCGGAATGGCTGGCCGACCTCGCGCCGCTCGGAACGGACGAGCACAAGGAGTTCCTCGACGTCGCGCCCTGGGTCGTCGTCGTGTTCAAGCTGACGCGAGGCGACGACGACTCGCAGGTGTACTACGTGAACGAGTCGGTCGGGATCGCGGTCGGGCTGTTCCTGGCAGCCGCGCACCTGGCCGGCCTGGCGACGCTGACCCACACGCCCAGCCCGATGGGCTTCCTGACCGAGCTCCTGGGCCGCTCGAAGCGCGAGAAACCCTACGTCGTGATCCCCGTCGGCTACCCGGCCGACGGATGTCGCGTCCCGGCGGCGGCTCTGCGCAAGAAGGCGCTCGCGGAGATACTGACGGTCGTCTGACGCGGTAGTTCATCCCGTTCCCGTTTCGTGCCGAGGAGGAACTGCGGCCTCGTCGCTCCCGCGCTAGGCTGCGTCGCCGTTCCCGAGCCCGTGATGCAGACGACTTCCTTCCGCAAGGTCCTGTGCGCCAACCGCGGCGAGATCGCGATCCGCGTCTTTCGCGCGTGCACGGAGCTCGGGCTGCAGACGGTCGGCGTCTACAGCGAGGAGGACCGCACCAGCCAGCACCGCTACAAGGCCGACGAGGCCTACCGCGTCGGACGCGGCAAGGCGCCGGTCGCGGCATACCTGTCGATCGACGAGATCCTCGACGTCGCCCAGACGGCGCAGGTCGACGCGATCCACCCCGGCTACGGGTTCCTGTCGGAGAACGCCGACTTCGCGGCGGCGTGCATCGCGCGCGGCATGGCCTTCATCGGACCGCGGCCGGACGTCGTGCGCGCGATGGGCGACAAGGTGCTGGCGCGCGAGGCTGCGCGGCGCGCCGGCGTGCCGGTGATTCCCGGCCTCACGCTCGACCTGCACGATTCCGACGCGCGAGCCGCGGCCCGTGACTTCGTCGCGACGCATTCGCCGGTGCTGGTCAAGGCCGCGCACGGCGGCGGCGGCCGCGGCATGCGGATCGTGCAGAAGCCCGAAGAGCTCGACGAAGCGATCGCGCAGGCCAGCTCGGAGGCGATGGCGGCGTTCGGCAGCCCGGTCGTCTTCCTGGAAAAGTATCTCGAGCGCGTGCGCCACAACGAAGTCCAGATCCTGGGCGACATGGCCGGAAACCTGGTGCACCTGCACGAGCGCGACTGCTCCGTGCAGCGCCGCTACCAGAAAGTGATCGAGATCGCGCCTGCGCCCAACTTGAAGGAGAGCGTGCGGCGCCGCCTGCACGAGGACGCTCTGCGCCTCGGCCGCGAGGTGCGCTACCACAACGCCGGCACCGTCGAGTTCCTGGTCGAGGGCGACGACCACTACTTCATCGAGGTCAACCCGCGCCTCCAGGTCGAGCACACGGTCACCGAGATCGTCACGGGCATCGACATCGTCCAGGCGCAGATCCGCATCGCCGAGGGCCACGCACTGTCGAGCCAGCAGGTCGGCATCCCTGACTCCGCCGAACTGCAGCCGCGCGGGTACGCGATCCAGTGCCGCGTGACGACCGAGGACCCGCTGCACGCGTTCATGCCGAACACGGGTCGCATCACGGCGTTCCGGACCGGCGCGGGCCTCGGCATCCGGCTCGACACGGGCAACGGCTACGTCGGTGCGGTCGTCTCGCCGCACTACGACTCGCTGCTCACGAAAGTGACCGCCTTCGCGAACACGTTCGACCAGGCGATCGCGAAGGGTCTGCGCGCGCTGCGCGAATTCCGCGTGCGCGGTGTGAAGACGAACCTGCCGTTCCTGGAGAACGTGCTGCAGCACGAGGCCTTCGTCGGCGGCCGCACGTACACGCGCTTCATCGACGAGACGCCCGAGCTGTTGCGCTTCCCGGCGCGGCGCGATCGCGCTTCGCGGCTGCTCGCGTACCTGGCCGACGCGATCGTCAACGGACACCCGACGATCGAGAAGAAACACCGACGACTGCCGTCGAGCTGCATCGATGCGCCGACGCCGATGCCCACGTATGCACGGCCGCCCGACGGCACGGCGCAGATCCTCGAGCGCGAGGGGCCCGAGGGTCTGGCGCGCTGGCTCTTGGCGCAGGACCGGCCGCTCCTGACCGACACGACGATGCGCGATGCGCACCAGAGCCTGCTGGCGACGCGCGTGCGCACCTACGACCTGCTGCAGATCGCCGAGGCGACGGCGCACGCCGCGCCGCAGCTCTTCAGCGTCGAGAGCTGGGGTGGCGCGACGTTCGACGTTGCCTACCGCTTCCTGAACGAGGATCCGTGGGACCGACTTCGCCAGCTGAAGCGCGCGATTCCCAACGTCCTGCACCAGATGCTGCTGCGCGGGGCCAACGCCGTCGGCTACACGAGCTACCCGAACAACGTCGTCGAGGCGTTCATCGACGAGGCCGCGCAGGCCGGCATCGACGTGTTCCGCATCTTCGACAGCCTGAACGACCTGGATAGCATGCGCGTGGCCGTGGACCGCGTGCGCTCGACACGCAAGGTGGCCGAAGTCGCGATCTGCTACACGGGAGACGTCGCCAACCCGTACCGCAAGAAGTTCACGCTCGACTACTACGCGGACCTGGCGCGGCGCATCGAGGACCTGGGCGCGCACATCCTGTGCGTCAAGGACATGGCCGGCCTGCTGCGCCCGCGCGCGGCCGGCATGCTGATCGACCGCCTGCGCGCCACGACGAAGCTGCCGATCCACCTGCACACGCACGACACGAGCGGCAACGGCGTCGCCGCGCTGCTCGAGGCGATCGAGCACGGCGTGCACATCGTCGACGTCGCGCTGGCGCCGATGGCCGGCATGACCAGCCAGCCCAGCATGAACGCGATCGTCGCTGCGCTGCGCGGCGGCGAGCGCGAGACGGGCCTGGGCAACAAGCAGCTGCAACCGTTGTGCGACTACTGGGAGACCGTGCGCGACTGGTACTCGCCGTTCGAGTCAGGCCTCTTGAGCAGCACGTCCGAGGTCTACTTCCACGAGATCCCGGGCGGCCAGTACAGCAACTTGAGACCCCAAGTCGCCGCGATGGGCCTGTTGCACCGCTGGAACGACGTGAAGAACGCGTTCGCGGTCGTGAACCAGCTCGTGGGCGACATCCCCAAGGTCACGCCCAGCAGCAAGATGGTCGGCGATTTCGCCATCTTCCTGGTTCAGAGCGGCACGCTGCAGATGCGCCCCGAATTCGCCGACACGGTCGCCGCGACGCGCGAGCGCCTGATCGCCGACGCGAAGGGCCTCGACTTCCCCGAGAGCGTCGTCGGCTACTTCCGCGGCCTGCTGGGCCAGCCGCCGGGCGGCTTTCCGGAGGACATCCGCGCGGCCGTGCTGAAGGGCCAGTCGCCCATCGTTGGGCAGGCCGGCGACACGCTGCCGCCGTTCGACTTCGCCACGCTGCGCGACCGGCTCGAGAGGCAGACCGGGCGCAAGCCCGACTCGTGGGAGGTCGTCAGCTGCGCGCTCTACCCGCGCGTGCTCGACGATTTCATCGAGTTCCGCCGCAAGTTCGGCGACGTCTCGCTGCTCGAGACGAAGACCTACTTCTACGGCATGGAGATCGGCGACGAGATCCAGGTCGACATCGAGGCCGGCAAGACGCTGGTCATCCGCTTCGACGCGGTCAGCGAAGCGCACGACGACGGCACCCGGACCGTGTTCTTCGAGCTGAACGGCCAGGGCCGGCAGGTCGTGACGCGCGACCGGTCGCTCGCGGCCGCGGTCGAGACGCGCCGCAAGGCCGACCGCTCCGATCCGGGCCAGATCGCGGCGCCGATGCCGGGCACGGTGACGGGCGTGCACTGCGCCGCGGGCGACGACGTGGCCGAGGGGCAGCCGCTCCTGACGCTCGAAGCGATGAAGATGGAGATGGTGCTGCGCGCGCCGATGTCCGGCCGCGTGCGCGAGATCGTCGCGGGGGCCAAGACGCCCGTGCAGGCGGACGACCTGGTCTTGGTGATGGCCGGGCCCTGAGGGTGCTCGCCACTAGCGCAGATCCGGCGTGACGTTCTCGAGCAGCTTCTCCCAGGGCCCGAACGGAGTCGTCGTCGTCTTCCCGTTCCACCACGCGATACGAAGCGCGTAGGTCGTGTACTCGGTGTCGCCCGTCGTGCGGTACGCCTGTGCCACGAGCATCACGTCACCTCGAACCTCGTAGGGAACGTCGATCTCCGCTCCGCTCTCGGCGTGCCGCGGATCCACGGTTCGTTCGACGACGCGCACGGTGAAGGGCTGGATCGGCTTTCCGTTTCCGTCCAGCGGAAGCGTGACTTGCGTCAGCGGCACGGGATGAAGCGCGATCGTGAACGGCTGGCCATCCAGCACGGCCTCGACGCCGTCGAAGTCGAATCCGAATGTGCACGACCTCAACGCGATCCAATACGTGCCGTGCGGGACCTCGAAGTGCGCAGGCTCCGACGGCGTGACGCGGATGCGCGCCCGGGCCACCACGAGGTTCTCCTCTCGGTGGCCGGACAGCACGAAACCGTCGGCCAGTTGCCCCTCGGAAGACGAGTCGGCGAGTACCGTCGAATTGAAGAGTCGGTCCACTGTCCGATTCCGGATCTCCAGCTCGGTCCAGCAGTCGGTGCGTGGAGCGACGAGCCGGATGGTCTGGGTCGATGTACGAGCAAGCTCGTGGCGCGACGTCGCGTCCTGCTTCACGGTCTGAACTGCCTGCGCGGAGAGCCGGAAACAGAGCAACCCGTACGGCATCCACTCGTCGTCGGGGAGCTCTCCCCGATCGCTCAAATGGCCGAGCCAGTCTGGCTTCCCCGCGGCGATGCCCATGACATCGAGCGACGGTCCCCTGAGGTAATAGGCAAGACCGGCCGCCGGAGTGCCATCCGGGTAATGAAAGCTGACGCGCGGGGGAACGGCCATTTCCGGAGTGGCCGGTGCCATCATTCGCCCTTCGGAGCGGCCGCTCGAAGGGAGCGGAGGCTCGGGCTGCGACTCCGCGACAGGTGCTTCGTCTGAGTGCATCGCGATTGCGGTTTCGCGGGGCGCCAAACCCGCGTCCGTCCGGCGCGAAACGAACCAGGCCCCGAGCAGCGCAAGCACGAGGATCGCGGAACCTGCCAGCAACCGCTTCATGCCCGACACCGTACTGGTTTCGTCGACTACCGGGTCGGCGCGACGGCGGGCCACCCGACGACCTCGTCGATCGTCCCGCGGGCTACGGCGTGGTACCGGCTGCGCAGGCGGGCGTACAGCTCGCGCGCCCGCTCGCGGCCCGCCTCCGTCTTGACCATCTCGCGGTACAGCGGCTCGAGGAACTTTCTGCGCCCGACGTCCGTCAAGAACTGCACGAGAGCGGGGTCCGCCGCCGCGTAACCGTGCTGGATCGACAGACGCAGCCACACGCACAGGATCTCGGCGTTGCCGGAGTGCGTCAGGTCGAACCGCTGGTCGAAGTCCGCCATTCTCGCGGCGTCCAGGTCGCCCGCGATCGCTTCCAGGAAATGGAGCCAGGACTGGGTCGACCAGCCCTGCGTGTTGACGTCGGCGGCCGAGCGGCTGGCTTGCCAGCGCGTCACCTGTCCATCGACCTGCGCCAGCAGCGGGGAGCGCGGGTCCGGCGTGTCGGCGCGCAGGCCGGGCTCGTCCAGCCACGCGTCGACGTCGATCGCGCGCCGCGCGTCGGGGTCCTGCGCCAGCAGCTCGGCCTCGAGGAAGCGCCGGAACTCCGCCGTCGTCACGCTCTCGAATGCGTGCTCGTCGAACCAGCGCCGCAGGAACGCGTCGAAGCGCGCGCGGCCGACCACCGCCTCGATGCGCATCAGGAACAGCGCGCCCTTCGTGTACGGCACGCTCGAGAAGCCGTCGTCGGGGTGCCGGCCGCCCAGCTCGACGTGCAGCACCTGCTCCCACGGCTCTTGGCGCGCCATCTCGCGCTCGAGCTCGGCGCGCGCGAGCTGCATCTCCATCCGCGCGCGATCGGCGCCGTAGACGCGCTCCATGATCCGCGACTCGAAGTAGACCGTGAACCCCTCGTTCAGCCAGAAGTCGCGCCACGTCGCGTTCGTCACGAGGTTGCCCGACCACGAGTGCGCCAGCTCGTGCGCGACCAGCGACACGAGCGACTTGTCGCCGGCCAGGACCGTCGGCGTCGCGAACGTGAGGCAGGGGTTCTCCATCCCGCCGAACGGGAACGAGGGCGGCAGCACGAGCACGTCGTAACGGCCCCAGCGGTACGGGCCGAACAGCTCCTCGGCCGCGCGCACCATCGACTCCGTGTCCTCGAACTCGGCGCGCGCGCGGTCGACGACGCTTGGCTCGGCCCAGATCCCGCAGCGCTCCGAGATCGGGCGGAACGCCAGCTCCCCGCAGGCCAGGGCGATCAGGTACGACGGGATGGGATGCTCGAGCCGGAAGCGGAATGCGCCCTGGGTGTCCTGGCCCAGGTGCTGCGCGCTCATCAGCGCGGTCAGGCCGGCCGGCGCGCGGACGCGCGCGTCGTACGTCACGCGCACGCCGGGCGAGTCCTGCAGCGGGATCCACGTGCGCGTGAGCACCGACTGCCCCTGCGTGAAGAGGAACGGCGACTTCCCGCCGGCCGTCTGCGAGGGCTCGAGCCACTGCAGCGCGTCGGCCTTCTCCGTCGTCGCGTAGGCGACGTGCACGGATCGGTCGATCGGGTCGAGCTCGATCGTCAGCGCCGAGCCGAGGCCGTCGTGCTCCTCCCCCACCGTGAAGCGGCGAGCCGTGCCGTCGGCGCCCGTCACCCTCCGGATCGCGAGGCCCTGTTGATCCAGGATCAGGGGCGCAGCCCGGTCCACCCGCTCGAGGTCGAGACGGGCGACGCCGCGCACGACCCTGGCGGCAAAGTCGAGCTCGAGGTCCAGGTCGACGTGCGTGACCCGCACACGGTGCGGCTCGGCGTGGCTGTGGGGATCCATAGGCGGAGGTCCCTGCGTGCCGGGTGCGGCGCACGCGGAGAGCAGGGTCAGGAACGTTGCCTTCAGGGCGGACATCGACGGCACGAGCGTCGTCTCCCGGCCGGCGACACGCAACCGGCCTTGCAACTTGCACCGGCCTTTCGACTTGCACCGGCCCTGCAGGCGGAAATCCTGGTCCAAGTTCCCGCCTCGTGCTGTAACGACGCAGAGGCCGAGCCCATCCTGTCCCTGATGCGTCCGCAACCGGCCCCATGGCGCTGAACCCCGTCGGCTGGAGTCTCTCCTCCCGGCTCGCCTCGTCGTTCGTCGGCATCGCGGTCCTGCTGGCAAGCGGCGAGCTCGCCTTGCGCGTAGCCGGCTTCGTGCATCCGCGCGGCGTCGATCGCAAGGTCGTGTGGAGCCCCGACCGCGACGCGCAGATGCGCACCGGCGAAGGGCTCTACCGCTTCGACCCGTTGTGCCTGTGGAGCCCTCGGCCAGGTGCCGAGATCCCCGGAGCCGGCGGCGAGCGCATCAATCCCGACGGGTTCCGTGGACCGCAGCTCTCGATCGAGCGCACGCCGGGTGTCCTGCGCATCGCAGCGCTGGGAGGTCAGGCCACGCTGGGCGTGGGCGTGCGCTGGGAGGACACGTACTGCGCACGGCTGGTGCAGATCCTGGGCGAGATGGGCGTGCGCTGTGAGGTGCTGTGCGCCGGCGCCGAAGAACACTCCGTCATTCAGGGCCTCGAGCGCTGGCGCCACGTCGTCCGCGTGTGGCAGCCGCAGCTCGTGATCTGCACCTACGTTGGCGGGCCGGACCACATGCAGGCGCCGCAGGGTCGCGTGGACGCGCGTCGCATCGCGCTGATGCGCGAGCGGCCGCGCGTCGAACGAGAAGGCGGGCTGCGGGATGCGTCGCGGCTGCTCCATCTCGCGTCGTACCTGCGCGACATGGCCAGCGGCGTCTACTGGGAGGAGCGCGACTGGGCGTTCCAGGAGCGGCGCATCGCGGCCACGGCGGGCGAGCTCGACTGGCCCGGGCAGCGGCGCGTCCCGTACGACGAGTACGTCGAAGCGCTGACGGTGCTCATGAGCGAGATCCAGAGCGAGAAAAGCACGGTGATCCTGCTCTCGATCCCGCGCTCGCCGGGCTCGCCCGACCTGCCGGCGGCCGATGTCTACCAGAAGGCCGCGGCGGACGCGGCCAACCGCGTCGGATCGGGCCTCCTCGACGGACGCAACGCGCTCGTGCGCTCCGTGATGGAGGAAGAGGTGCCCAAGGAGGACATGTTCCAGGGTGACGGCGCGCTTTCGGACTGCAGCCACCTCGCGATCGCGCAGGCGCTCGCGGAGGAGATCGTCGCGATGGGCAAGGCGAGGCGTTGAGAGCCCGTGAGGGAATCCAGTTCACGGGCTCCCGGATCCTGGTGGCGCCGCTTTGCGGAGCCCGTGAAGGAATCCAGTCTACGGGCTCCTGATCCTGGTGGCGCCGCTCCGCGGCGCGCGGTGCCGTGACGCGGTCGCGCGCCTGGAGAGAGGGTCTGGCTTCCGCACTCGTGCAGCTCGCGGTGCTGGCGGCGTTCTTCTGGACGCCGCTCTCGCGCTTCGGCGAGGTGCACTACTCGGCCGCCGACCTGACGCAGGGGATGAGCCTGACGCGCATCGAGCCCGGCCACCGCTCCGGCAACCAGCTCCAGTCCGACGCGGTGACGCAGATGCAGCCCTGGGTGCTGTTCAACCGCGCGGAGCTAGCGGCCGGGCGCTTTCCGCTGTGGAACCCGTACAACGGCGCGGGCGCGCCGCACTTCGCGAACTTCCAGTCGGCGGTCGTGTCGCCGTTCTCGGTGCCGTTCTACGTGCTGGATTTCAAGACCGCGCTGCTGGCGAGCGCGGCGCTGAAGCTGCTGGCGCTGGGCCTGTTCACTTACTTGTTCCTGCGCGAGATCGGCTGCAGCTGGCTCGCGGCGACGACCGGCGCCATCGCGTTCCAGTTCGCGGGGCACAACGCGCTGCTCCTGTACTTTCCGCACGTCGGCGCCATGTTCGCGCTGCCGGCCGGGCTGTTCTTCGTCGAGCGGGCGCTGCGGAGGGCGGAAGAGGCGCTGATCGCGGGCCGTCGCGCGCGGCTCTTCGCGCCGCTGGCCGGGCTCGTGGTCGCGCTCGTTGTCGGGCTCCTGGCCGGGAACCCGGAGCCGTTCTTCTTCGCGTGCTGGGGCATCGGGGCCTGGATCGTCGCGCGTCTCGTCGGCCTGTGGCGCGCGCACGGCCGGCTGCGCGCCGGCACGGCGCTGCCCGGGTTGATCCTCGTCGAGCGGGAGCGGCGCGCGCTGGCGCAGCGCGAGCTGGCGCGCACCGTCGCCAAGATCACGCTGGCTTGCGTGCTGCCGCTCGGGCTGACCGCGTTCCAGGTCCTGCCCTTCCTGGACTACCTCGACGCGAGCCGCGTGCTGGAGCAGCGCAGCTTGCGGCAGACGCCGCTCGATCTGCGCTGGTGGCCGCTCCACCTGTTCCCCGACGTGCTGGGGAGCCCGGCCGGCAGCTACCGGATCTCCGAGACGATCCCCCCGCCCAACTACGAGCTCGTCAACATGAGCTACGTCGGCGGCGCGGTGCTGATGCTGGCGCTGGCGTGTCCGTTCGTGGCGCGACGCCGTGCGGGACGCTGGTTCTTCCCGATCCTGGCGCTGGTGTGGTTCGTCTACGCGCACGACGTCCTCGGCGCCTACGACCTGTTCGTGTTCCTGCCGGCGCTCGACATCGCGCCCATGAACCGCAGCCAGGGTCTGTGGAACTTCGCGCTGGCCTGCGCCGCGGCGATCGCGCTCGACGGGTTCCTCGGGCGCACCGGGCCGCGCGCCTGGTTCGCGGCCGGCTGGTGGGTGGTCGCTGGCGCGGTGACCGTCGTCGTGTGCTTGATCGGCGCGGATCGGCTGATCGACGCCTACGCCGACCTGCCCAGCCCGTTCCACCGCTGGTTCGTGCGCGCCGTCCCGCCGCACATCACGGCGATGGCGGCCTGGACGCTCGTCGCCGTCGGCGCGACGGCGGCCATGCTCGTCATGAGACACCGCGCCGTGCGTACGCTGCTGGGAGTCGCCGTGGCGGCAGCGGTCTTCGCGCAGACGGGCTGGCTCCTGCGCGACTACAACCCCGTCAGCCCCGATCCGTTCGTCTTCCCGCGCACGGATCGCATCGAGTCGCTGCAGCGCATCGTCGGACGGGAGCGGCTCGCCATCCTGGGCAACGACGGCCTGCCGCCCGACAGCAACATGGTCTACGGGCTGTCGCAGCTCGCCAGCTACGACGGCATGTGGGTGCGCGATCTCGACGCGCTGTACCGCGACCAGTTCGGCGAGGGCAACAACTGGCGCCCCATCCTGAGAGGCTCGCACCGCGCGTTGCGCCTGTTCGGCACGCGCTGGGTGCTGGCCAAGTGGGACTGGAACTTCCTCGACAACGGGTTGCGCGACTACGGCAAGAACCTCGCGCTGCAACCGCTGCGCGTCGAGCTCTTGCCGGACCGCACGGCGGTGCAGACGTTCCAGTGCTACGAAACGGAGCTGTCGGCGGTCATGGTCGTGCTCTCGACGCCCAGGAACGTGCGCGATTGCACGCTGCGCTTCCGTCTCGAGGAGGAAGAGTCGGGTGTGCTCGTCTCCGAGCAGACGCTCTCCAGCCGCGCGGTCCAGTCGACCGTCTACAGCGAGCTGCACCCGGTCTTCCCCGGCGAATGGCAGCTCAACCCGGCCGGGCGACCGGTCGTGTTCCGCTTCGAGCCGCAGCCGCGCTCGTCGTTCCGGCGCTACCGGCTCGTGCTGTCCTGCGACGACGGCCGGGCGGCGGACACGATCTACGCCTGGCGCATGCCGGTCCTGGGCTACGGCCCGGGCCAGGCCGCGTACGCGGGCCGGCCGCTCACGGGCGAGCTGCTCTTCGATTGGACGTGCGGCGAGGCGAACCGCTTCGAGGAGGCCGCGCGGATCGGCGACTACACGCTCTTCCGCTTGCGCGATCCGGTGCCGGTCTACTCGCTGTCCGACGGCTCGGTGACCGCGAAGGCCGACGCGGACGCGTTGGACATCCTGCGCAGCCCGACCTTCGACCCGCGGCGCCTGGTCGTGCTGGGCAACCCCGACGAAGCGGCGCGCCGCGCCGCGACGGAGGCCGCGAGCGCCGCTCGCCAGCGTCGCATCGTGCAGTTCTCCGATTCGCCGTACTGCTACCTCGTCGGCGCGGACGGCAAGACGCTGGCGCACATCGACGACGAGGCCACGTTCCTCGCGAACCGCTTCGAATGGTCGCAGATCGAGAAGCTCCAGGCCGAGGAGCGCGCCGCGTTCGTGCTCGTCCCCGACACGGACCTGGCCGGGAAGCGCGCCGTCGGTCTGCGGCTGGTGAGCGCGCCGGCCGCGGGCGCCCCCGCGCCAGAGGTCCTGGAGGAGACACCCACCTACGTCCGGCTGCGCGTCAGCCGCCAGCGGCCCGGCTTCCTGCTCGCCGCGAACGCCTACGACCCGGGCTGGAAGGCCACGATCGGGGGCGAGGAAACGCCTGTCTTCCGCGCCAACTACGCCTTCCAGGCGGTCGAGATCCCGCCCGGATCCTGGGAAGTCGAGCTGCGCTACCGCCCCGACTCGCTGATCCGGGGCGCGTGGATCGGCGCCGGGTCGCTGCTGGTCGCGGCGGCGGCCGGCCTCGCGTCCTGGCGCGGCCGCCGGCGCTACCGTCCGCGGGCCGGGACGGGTGCCCCCTCCCCCGACCGCGCACCCCTCGACTATGCTTCATGAGAAGCGCGGACGTGACGAAGAACACGAGGGTCATGAGGGCAGACGACAAGCCAACAGCGACGCCGGCGAGCTACCTCGACCAGCTGACCATGGTGCTGGACGAGTCGTGGCTCGCGATCCACACGGTCTCCGTCCGCCACGCGCTGCGGCTCTTGTCGACCGGTGCGGCGCGCGGCGTCCTGCCCGAGTCGAGCGAGACGCTCGATTTCATGTCGTGGATGGACCTCGAGGTCGCGTCCGGCGAGTACTCGATCCGCTCCGTGCGCAAGAGCGTGCGCGTGCCCGAGGTCATCGTGCTGACGCGCTACCGCGGCGTCCCGATGCGCACGCCCAGCTTCAGCCGCCGCAACCTGATGCGCCGCGACCGCCACCAGTGCCAGTACTGCGGCGTGAAACCGGGCATCCACGAGCTGTCGATCGACCACGTCATGCCGCGCTCGCGCGGCGGGCGCAGCACGTGGGAGAACTGCGTGCTGGCCTGCCGGCGCTGCAACCGCAAGAAGCGCAACCGCACGCCGCCGCAAGCGGGGATGAACCTGCTGCGCGAGCCGCGGGTCCCGCGCTGGTCGCCGTTCGTCGAGGTGCCGAAGACGCACTTGCGGCCGAGCTGGGAGAGGTTCGTCGAACCGAACGTGTGGCAGAGTGCGGTGGCGATCTGACCAGCGTCGGGGCGCCGAGCCAGGCGGCGATCACAAGCCCGCTTTGAGCGCGAACCAGAGCCCGGCCACGACGGCGGCGCCGACGGCCATCATCCAGCCCACGCTGGCGACGAAGTAGGGGTAGCCCATGAGCGCGATCCCGGCGACGAGCTGGGGCACGCGCTGCTGCTTGCGGCCGTATTGGAAGATCCCGAAGCCCACGGCTCCGATCACGAGCGAGAGAAACAGGTTGGTCGGCGAGAGGTCCATGAGCACGCCTGTCTTCGACCCGCACCATCCCGTGGCCTCAGCGAAAGGCGCACGCCTCCTCCAGAGCGGGTACCGAGGCGTCTGGGCCTCACGCCACCTCGGCTTCCTGGATCTGCTTGAGCGTCCGCCCCTGGGCGTCCTTCCATTCGATACGCCCGTTCGCCGAGCGTCCGAGCAGCACGCCCGCAGCCGTCGAGGGCGAGTTGAAGCTGTAGTCCTGTGCGAGCCGGTACACGTCGCCGGAGTCGGTGAGGACCCCCTTCTCGACGAGGGCCCGGCGCAGATCTACGAGGTAGGCGTGGATCGACGGCACCTCGGCCTTGACGGCCGCGGAACCCGCACGAACCACGAAGCCATCCGTGCTGTCCACGCCCCGCGCTGCGATGCCCTTGGACTTCAACAGCAGATCGCGTCCCTTGGCTGCCGTGACCTTGGCTCTCTCGAACAGGCTCATGCCCATCACGGGCAAGCACAACAGCAAGTCGGCCAGGTAACCCTCGGCATCGGCTGCATCGGCCAGGGAGAGGGCGGGCAACTGCGGGACGTTGCCATTGTCCAGCTCGGAGCGTTTGGCCTCGGCGGCGAGCGCGACCAAGCGCGACTCGATGTGCTGCACGTGCGCCTTGTTCAGGTTCTGATCCTTGCTGATGAACACGAGCGCGTGGGTCCAGAAGTCCTTGTTCCTGGCGTGTTGATCCAGCCGCGGCAACATGCCGTCGCCTTCGCCCACGTACAGACGCGGCAACTGGCTTGATTCGCTCGGTCCCCAGAGCATGTAGACGCCGATCCGGCTCAACTCCGGAAGCCGCCGTACCTCCGCGAAGAGCGAGCGCGGGAACGCGAGCCTTGTCCGGTCCAATTAGATTTCTCGACGATTCGCAATCCCTCCGGTTCGCCGGAGGGAATGAAGATGCGCACGGAGAACGCCGGCATGAGCATCGTCTTACCACAGGCGATGCCACGCACGGATCGACTCGGTGCAGGCGCTCCCTCCAGGAAGCGCAGCCTTGCAGCTCGCGATCTTCGAGCAGACGTCCCCTTGCCGTCGTCGCAGCACGGGCTCAAGAGTTTGCCCTCAGGCTGCCGACCGACGTAGTCTCCTGCCCGTGATCCCCTCGATCCTCCAGCGCATGACCGCCTGGCTCTGCCTCGCGGTCGCCCTCCTGACGGGGATCACCCCGGCCCAGGGGCTGATGTTGTGCCTGGAGTCGGACGGGTGCGTACGCATCGAGATCGCGTCGTCCGCCCCGGAGTGCGGCGGCTGCGAAGGCCACGAGGAAGACGCGGCGCCGGCGACGCCTTCCGCGCGCGGTGCGGACGACGGCGCTTGCCCGTGCGTGGACCTGCCCATTCCGGGCGCCACGCAGGAGCAGCGCGTCCAACCCAAGCCGATCGAGTTCCAGCTCGGGCCGTGGGTGCCGGCTGCCTCGCCGATCGTGTCGTCGCCGTTCGTCGCGGCGCTTCTCGCCTCTCGCGCGCCACCGACCGAGGTGCCGCGACCGCTCGAGTCCGTCGCGCTGATTCGCACCGTCGTTCTCCTGGTGTAGGCGCCTCGCCGTCGTCGCGTTGGGCGTGGTGTGGCCACGCAGCGCGGATGGTGTCGCGCCTCGGCAACTTCGCCGCGGCGCCTGCAGGCCCCGACTGGCGTGGAGAACTCTCTTGGAACCGATTCCGTCAGGCTCCCGTTGCGCCTTCGCGCGGCGTGACCGCAGCGATGCAAACGATCGGCGCGGCGCAACATGGCGCGCGTGTCTCACCGGCCTCGTCGTGCTCGCGACCGGCGCGATCACCGGTTGCAGCACGCCGCCGCGCGCCGCAGTGGATCCCGAGCGCTCCATCGCGGAAGCAGCCGGTCTCGGCGCGGCGCTGGAGTTCCGTGTCGTCGGCGCGGAGGGCGGCCCCGTCGACGAGCCCGATCAGGCCGGCGACGCGCTCACCTTTGCCGAGGCGGTGCGGCGCGCGGTGACGACCGACCCGGGCCTGCAGGCCGCGCTCGCGCGCGTGCGGGCGGCCGTGGCGGACGCCGACCAGGCGCGCCTGCTGCCCAACCCAGTGCTCGACGTGGTGCTGCGCTTCGGATCCGGCGACCCCCAGATCGAGGCGTCCGTCGCGCAGGAGTTCGTCCAGGTGTTCCAGATGCCGCGCCGCTCGAGCGCGGCCGACAACCGCCTGCGCGAGGTCGCGGCCGACGCCGTCACCGCCGCGCTCGACGTGATCGGCGAGGTCCAGGAGCGCTACATCGCGGCCCAGGCGTCGGGCGCGATGCGGCCGCTGCTCGAGGAGCGGCTCGCGCTGGTCCAGCGGCTCGTTTCCACGGCGCGGGCACGGCTCGACATGGGCGAAGGAACGCGCGGCGACGTCGTCACGCTCGACGCGCAGCGCGTCGAGCTGCAGGTCGCGATCGACCGCGCGCGGCTCGAGGAGCGCTCCAACCGGCTGCGCCTCGCGCGCCTCGTCGGCGAGCCGTCGTCGGCCGCGTCGTGGACGCTCGACCCGTGGTCCGCGCCGGAGATCGGCGACGATCCGGAAGCGGCCTGGGTCGAAGCCGCCCTGGCCGCCCGACCCGAGATCCGCGCGATCGCGTGGCGGCTCGCGGCGCTGGGCGACGAGGAGGCGCTCGTGCGCCTCTTGCCGTGGGAAGGCGCTGCCGCCGGCATCGACGTCCAACGCGACGACGACTGGTCCGTCGGGCCGAGCATCTCGACGCCGCTGCCGATCTTCGATGCGGGGCAGGCGCGACAGGCGCGGTTGACCGCGGGTCAGCTCGAGGCGCGCCACGAGCTGACGCTCGCGAAGCGCCGCGTGATCGAGGAGACGCGCACGGCCTTCGAGGCGCTGGCCGCGACGCGCAGCAACCTGGCGCGCATCCGCGACGAGCTCGTGCCGCTCCAGCTCCAGCGGCGCCAATTGGCCGAGGACCTCTACCGCGCCGGCCAGACGGACGTGACGCCGCTCTTCATCGCCGAGCAGGAGCTGCGGCTCGCGCAGACGCAGGTGATCGAGGTCGAAGCGCAGGCCGCGGTCTCGCTCGTGCGCCTCCAGCGCGCGGTCGGCGGCCCAGGTGTCGCGGCGCAGCTTGCCGAAGACGACCTCCCGAACCCCGAGCCCTGATCGGAACACGCCATGCAATCCCGCTCACACACGCTCGGTACGGCGACTGCGGTCTGCCTGTTCGCGCTGCTCGGCGCCTGCAAGGAGCGCGGCGAGGCCACGCCGGCGAAGGCGACCGCCGCCGGAGAGGACCCGCACGGGCACGCGGACGGCCACGATCACGGCGCTGAGCCCGCGGAGGAGCACGCCGACGAAGTGGTCCTCACCAGCGAAGCGGTCGAGCGCTACGGCATCCAGATCGAGCCGGCGCAACTGTGGGTGCTGAGGCCCACGATCACGGCGCCTGCCCGCGTAGGGTTCAACACGGAAGCGATGGCTCACGTCGGCTCGCCGTTGCGCGGTCGCGTCGTCGAAGTGAAGGTCCGCGTCGGCGACGCCGTCAAGGTCGGCCAGGAGCTGCTCGTCATCGAGAGTCCGGAGCTGGGAGAGGCGCAGGCCGAGTATCTCCAGCGGCGAGTCGCGGTGCAGACGGCCGGTCCCGCCGTCGATCTGTCGAAGGTGGCGTGGGAGCGCGCCAAGGGGCTCTACGAGCAGTCGCAAGGCATCTCGCTCACGGAGGTGCAGCGCCGCGAAGCCGAGTACAAGACGGTCGTCGCGGCGCTCAAGGCGGCCGAGTCGGCGGCCACTGCGGCCGCGAATCGACTGCACCTGCTGGGGATGTCCCACGAGGCGATCGAGAAGCTGGCGGCGACCAGCGAGGTCGTGCCGCGCTACTCGATCCACGCGGCGATCGACGGCCTGGTCGTGCAGCGCGAAGTGACGCTCGGCGAGCTGGTCAGCCCCGACCGCGAGTACCTGATGGTCCTCGCGGACGCGACGAAGCTGTGGGTACTCGCCGACGTGCCGGAGGCGACCCTGATGGAGGTCCGTCACGGCGCCAAGGCCTGGATCCACGTGGGCTCCGTGAACCGCGAGGGCGGGAAGCGATTCGAAGGAACGGTCGCGTTCCTCTCGCCGATGGTCGACCCGACGACGCGCACCGCGCAGGTCCGCATCGAGGTGCCGGTCACGGAGCTGAGCCTGCGTCCCGGCATGTTCGCTCAGGTGGAGATCGTCACCACGAACTCCGATGAAGCCGTGCCCGAAGCCACCGTCGCGGTGCCCGAGGAGGCCGTCCAGACCGTCGAAGGCGGTCCCGCCGTGTTCGTTCCCGTCGCCGGTGAACCCAACACGTTCCAGAAGCGCGCAGTCACGATCGGTCGGCAGATCGGCGGGCTCGTGCCCGTCCACTCCGGTCTCGTCGAGGGCGAGCGCTTCGTCAGCTCGGGCACGTTCATCCTCAAGGCCGAGCTGGGCAAGGGCGCAGCGAAACACGAGCACTGAGCCGCACGGAGACCACCCCATGCTCGAAGCCCTGCTGCACTTCTCCGTCAAGAACCGCTGGCTGATCGTGATCCTCACGGCCATGGCGGCGGCTGTGGGGGTGTTCCAGCTCCGGCGGCTTCCGATCGACGCCGTCCCGGACATCACCAACAACCAGGTCCAGATCAACGCGGTCGCGCCCTCGCTTTCGCCCTTCGAGGTCGAGAAGCAGGTGACGTTCCCCATGGAGAACGCCCTCTCGGGCATCCCGGGTCTGGAGTACACGCGATCGCTCTCGCGGAACGGGTTCTCGCAGGTGACCGCCGTGTTCGAGGACGGCGTCGACATCTACTTCGCCCGACAGCAAGTGGGCGAACGCCTGCGCGAAGCGAGCGGAAGCCTCCCGCCGGGCGTCGAGACCGTCATGGGTCCGATCGCGACCGGTCTGGGCGAGGTGTACATGTACACCGTCGAGTACGAGCACCCGCGCGGCGAGGGCGCCGGCGTGCACGACGGCGAGCCGGGCTGGCAGTCCGACGGCGCGTACCTGACGCCCGATGGCCAGCGTCTCTCGACCGACGTCGAGCTGGCTGCGTACCTGCGCGAGGTCCAGGACTGGATCATCCGTCCCCAGCTCAAGAGCGTGAAGGACGTCGCGGGCGTGGACGCGATCGGCGGCTACGTGAAGCAGTACCACGTGCAGCCCGATCCGATGAAGCTCGTGTCGTACGGGCTGACGTTCGCGGACGTCGTCGAGGCGCTGGAGAAGAACAACGTCTCGACCGGCGCGGGCTACGTCGAGCACAAGGGCGAGTCGTACCTGGTCCGCGCGACGGGGCGCATCCAGTCGATCGCCGAGATCGAGACGATCGCGCTCGGCACGCGCAACGGCGTGCCGATCTACGTGCGCGACGTCGTGCCGACGGGCGGCGTGGGCATCGGTCGGGAGCTGCGCACGGGGTCGGCCAGCGAGAACGGCGAGGACGTCGTCGTCGGGACGGCCATCATGCTCATCGGAGCCAACAGCCGGACGGTGGCCGAGGCCGTGGACGCCAGGATGGGCGACATCCAGCGATCGCTGCCCGAGGGCATCCGGGCCAAGACGGTGCTCAACCGGACGAAGCTCGTCGACGCCACGATCTCGACGGTCAAGAAGAACCTGGTCGAGGGCGCGATCCTCGTCATCGCGGTCCTGTTGCTGATCCTCGGGAACTGGCGCGCTGCGCTGATCTGCGCTTCGGCCATCCCGCTGGCGATGCTCATGACCGCCACGGGCATGGTGCAGGGCAAGGTCAGCGGCAACCTGATGTCGCTCGGCGCGATCGACTTCGGCCTCATCGTGGACGGCGCCGTCATCATCGTCGAGAACAGCTTGCGACGGCTGGGCTCGAGACAGCACGACGAAGGCCGGCTGCTGACGCTCCCGGAGCGCCTGCACGAGGTGATGCTGGCCGCCCGCGAAGTGGCCCGGCCTTCGGCGTTCGGCCAGGCGATCATCATCACCGTCTACTTCCCCATCCTCTCGCTCTCGGGCGTCGAGGGGAAGATGTTCCAGCCGATGGCGCTGACGGTGATCTTCGCGTTGATCGCGGCGTTCATCCTGTCGCTGACGTTCGTCCCCGCGATGGTGGCGCTCTGCATCCGCGGTCGCGTCACCGAGAAGGACATGTTCCTGATCCGGTGGGCGAAGTCCCTGTACGCGCCGGTCGTGCGCTGGGCGGTGAGGTTCCGCTACGCGGTGGTCGTCGCCGCCGTGGCGGCCTTCGCGGGAGCCGTCGCGCTGTTCTCCACCCTGGGGCAGGAGTTCGTTCCGACGCTCGACGAGAAGGACATCGCGATGCACGCGATGCGCATCCCGTCCACCAGCCTCACGCAGTCGCAGAGGATGCAGCACGACGTGGAGCGGGTGGTCTCCAGCTTCCCGGAGGTCGCGTTCACGTTCTCCAAGACCGGCACGGCCGAGCTGGCTTCCGACCCGATGCCGCCCAACGTCTCCGACACGTTCATCATCCTCCAGCCGCAGGACAAGTGGCGCAGCGAGTCGGAGCTCGAGCGGTTGATCGCCGAGAAGACCGCGGCGCTGGGGCAGGATTCGCCGGGAACCGATGAGCACGATCACGACGAGGCCGACGGCGGAGCGCATGTCGAGGGCCACAAGGCCAAGCTGGTCGAGCTGCTCGAGCTGACGCTCCAGTCCGTGCCGGGCAACAACTACGAGTTCACGCAGCCGATCCAGATGCGGTTCAACGAGCTCATCTCCGGCGTGCGCGGTGACGTCGCGGTCAAGGTGTACGGCGACGACTTTGCGTCGATGCAGGAGTCGGCCGCCGAAGTGCTGGCGGTCCTGCAGCGGATCCCCGGCGTCGCGGATGCCAAGGTCGAGCAGACGGAGGGTTTGCCGGTGATGACGGTCGAGCCCGACCGTGCCGTCCTGGCGCGCTACGGCTTGAGCCTCTCGGACGTCCAGGACGTGGTCGCCGTAGCCATGGGCGGGCGCGCGGCCGGGCTCGTGTTCGAAGGCGATCGACGCTTCGACCTCGTCGTGCGCCTGCCGGATGCACTGCGCGGCAAGGTGGACATCCTCGAGCGTCTGCCCATCCCCTTGCCGCACCGCGCAGGCGACGAACCGGCCCAGGACTTCCCGGTGATCGCGGACGACGGTGGTGCGAGCCTGTTCCAGGCGCGCGCCGAGCGCGGCTTCGTCCCGCTCGGAACGGTCGCGAAGGTGGAGGTCGCCGAGGGCGTCAACCAGATCAGCCGCGAGAACGGCAAGCGCCGCATCGTCGTGCAGTGCAACGTGCGCGGTCGCGACCTGGGCTCGTTCGTCGACGAGGCGCAGTCGCAGATGGCTTCCGTGGCGCTGCCGGCCGGACAGTGGCTCGACTGGGGCGGGCAGTTCGAGAACCTGGTCGCAGCGAAGGAGCGTCTCTGGGTCGTGGTGCCCGTCTGCTTCCTGATGATCCTGCTCCTCTTGTTCGCAACGTTCCAGAGCTTCAAGTACGCGCTGCTCGTGTTCGCGGCCGTGCCCCTGGGGCTCACCGGCGGCGTGCTGGCGCTGTGGCTGCGCGACATGCCGTTCTCGATCTCCGCCGCGGTCGGGTTCATCGCCCTGTCCGGCGTCGCGGTGCTCAACGGTCTCGTGATGATCACCTTCATCAACCAGTTGCGCGAGAGCGGCGCGGGCGTGGCGAACGCGATCATCCGCGGCTCGATCACGCGCCTGCGCCCCGTCCTCATGACCGCGCTGGTCGCGTCGCTGGGCTTCGTGCCGATGGCGATCGCCACCGGGACGGGTGCGGAGGTCCAGCGCCCTCTCGCCACGGTCGTCATCGGCGGCCTGATCTCCAGCACGCTCCTGACGCTGGTGGTCCTGCCGGCGCTGTACCGCATCTTCACAAGCTCGAAGGCCGAGGACCTGCCCGGGCCGGATCGCTCGCCCGCGGCGTGAGGGATCCACGCCGGCGCTCCGGCACCGATCCGGTCCGGCGGGCGGCTCGGATCCGGCGCGAATTCCAGTGGAATCAGGCCTACGGACGGAGTCGACTCGGGGCCTCCACGACCCGACAACGGGCGGGCGACACGCCTGCTCCGTTGCTATCCTTTTCCGCCCTCGAACCTGGGAGCGCGCCTCCATGCGGCACCCGGAGCAACCGACTGCCGCCCATGCGCGATCAGGACACCACGCCCAACCCCGGGAGCCTCGCCTTCACCGAGGACCTCTACGCCGAGTGGCTGAACGACCCTGAGTCGGTCTCGCCCGACTGGCGAGCGTACTTCGAGAGCCTGCCCGGCGGCCGCAAGTCGGGCGCGCGGCTCGGCCCGAGCTTCCGGCCGTACTCGATCTTCAACCCGCCCGAGCTGCATCCGCCGGGGACGAACGGGCACGGTCCGGCGCGCGAGAAGCTGGCGCCCTCCGACGTCGCGGCGCAGCAGGATCGGGTCGACCAGCTCGTGCGCGCCTACCGCTCGCGCGCGCACCTGACGGCGCAGATCGACCCGCTCGAGCGGCCGCGGCCGAAGCTGCCCGAGCTCGAGCCCGAGTTCTACGGCTTCGGGCCGCAAGACCTGGACCGGCGTTTCTCGACCAGCGGGATCTTCGGCGCGCCCACGATGACGCTGCGCCAGATCGTCGAGAAGCTGCGCAACACGTACTGCCGCTCGATCGGCGTGCAGGTCGACCACATCGACGACCTGGTGCGCAAGAACTGGCTCCTGGAGCGCATGGAAGCCTCCGAGAACCGCGTCCCGCTGTCGCGCGAGGAACAGGTGCGCATCCTGACGCGCCTCACGGAAGCGACGCTCTTCGAGGAGTTCATCCAGAAGAAGTTCCTGGGCGCGAAGAGCTTCTCGCTGGAGGGCTCGGAGAGCCTCATTCCGCTGCTGCACCTGGCGATCGAGAAGGCCGGCGAGCAGGGCTGCACCGATGTCGTCATGGGCATGGCGCACCGCGGGCGCCTGAACGTGCTGGCCAACGTGCTCGGCAAGGGCGCGCGGCAGATCTTCCGCGAGTTCGCCGACGTCGATCACGAGCTCTACCGCCAGCGCGGCGACGTCAAGTACCACCTGGGCTACGCCAGCGACTACGTGACGCCGAGCGGCGCCAAGGTGGCGATCTCGATGTGCTTCAACCCGAGCCACCTGGAGTTCGTCGACCCGGTCGCGATCGGCCGCGTGCGCGCGCGCCAGGATCGCTCGGGCTCCAAGGACAATCGGGGCGGCATGGCGCTCGTCATGCACGGCGACGCGGCCTTCTCGGGCCAGGGTGTCGTGCAGGAGACGCTGAACATGTCGCAGCTGCCGGGCTACGCGACCGGCGGCACGATCCACGTGATCGTGAACAACCAGCTCGGTTTCACGACCGATCCGCAGGAAGGGCGCAGCACGACGTACTGCACGGACGTCGCGCGCATGCTGCAATGTCCGATCTTCCACGTGAACGGCGAGGATCCGGAAGCGGTCGCGGCGGTGATCCGCCTGTCGATGGATTTCCGCCGGGAATGGAACGCCGACGTCGTGATCGACATGTACGGCTACCGCCGGCGCGGTCACAACGAGGGCGACGAGCCCAGCTTCACGCAGCCGCTCATGTACGAGACGATCCGCGCGCGCAAATCCGTGCGCGAGGGCTACCTCGACCACCTGCTCGAGCTGGGCGGCCTGACGCGCGAGGACGCCGACCGCATCGCCGGGGAGTGCCGCGCGGGTCTGGAGGCCGAGCTCGACGCGTCGCGCGCGAAGGACTACGTGTTCCAGACCCCCGGCCTCGCGCCGGTGTGGGCCAACTACAAGGGCGGCCAGGATTCGGCCGTGCCCGACGTGCCGACCGTCTTCCCGAAGACGCGGCTGAAGTCGCTGCTCGAAGCGACGACGAAGTCGCCCGAGGGTTTCACGGTGCACCCGAAGCTCGTGTCGATCCTCGCTCGCCGCATGGAGATGGCGCGCGGCGAGAAGCCGCTCGACTGGGCCGCGGGCGAAGCGGCCGCATACGCGTCGCTGGCCGTGCAGGGCGTCCGCGTCCGCCTCTCGGGACAGGACTCGGAACGCGGCACGTTCAGCCACCGGCATGCGGTACTGCACGACGCGGCCAACGGCCGGCGCTACACGCCGCTCGCGCACGTCGATCCGAAGCAGGCTCCGATCGAGGTCTGGAACAGCCCGCTCTCCGAGACGGGCGTCATGGGCTTCGAGTACGGCTACACGCTCGACTACCCCGAGGCGCTCGTGCTGTGGGAAGCGCAGTTCGGCGACTTCGACAACGCGGGGCAGGTCATCATCGACCAGTTCCTCGTCAGTGCCGAGGAGAAGTGGAAGCGCCTCTCGGGCCTCGTGCTGCTGCTGCCGCACGCGTACGAGGGGCAAGGACCGGAGCACTCCAGCGCGCGCCTCGAGCGCTTCCTGCAGATGTGCGCCGAGGACAACTTCCAGGTCGCGAACGTGACGACGCCCGCGCAGCTGTTCCACATGCTGCGGCGCCAGGTGCTGCGCCCGTGGCGCAAGCCGCTCGTCGTGATGACGCCCAAGAGCCTGCTGCGCCACCCGCGCGCCGTCTCGTCGCTGGACGAGCTGAGCGAAGGACGCTTCCACCGCATCCTGGCCGACGTCCCGCCGAAGGGCGTGAAGAAGCGCGAGGGCGTGACGCGCGTGATTCTGTGCAGCGGCAAGCTCTACTACGAGCTCGACGACGAGCGCGAGAAGCTGGGCCGTCAGGACGTGGCGATCCTGCGACTCGAGCAGCTCCACCCGCTGCAGACGAAAGACGTCGAAGCCGCGCTCGCGACGTACGGCAAGAGCGTGCCGGTCGTATGGGTGCAAGAAGAGCCCGAGAACATGGGCGCGTGGAGCTGGCTCCTCGTGCGCTTCGGCGCGACGATTGCCGGCCGGCCGTTCTCGGGCGTCGCGCGCCCGGCGTCGGCTTCGCCCGCGACGGGCTCGCCCAGCAGCCACAAGATCGAACAGCAGGAAGTCCTCGATCGCGCCTTCGGGCGCGCGTGAAACGCAACATGGCCACTGCCGAACTGAAGGTGCCCTCCGTGGGCGAGTCGATCACCGAGGTCCAGATCGGCGATTGGCTTGTCGGCGAGGGCCAGAGCGCGAGCAAGGATGCCGCGCTGGTCGTGATCGAGACCGACAAGGTCACGGTCGAGCTGCCCGCGCCCGTCGCGGGCAAGGTGACGCGCGTGCTGAAGAAGAAGGGCGAGAAGGCGGCCGTCGGCGAAGTGATCGGCTACATGGAAGCCGGCGCCGCTGCTGCCGCGCCGAGCAAGGAGAGCGCGCCCGCACCCGCTGCCGCCGCTCCCGCAACATCGAAGCCGGAAACGGTTCGGGCCGGAGCGCAACGCGAGACCGTCGTGATGCCGGCCGCAGCGCGTGCGCTGGCGACGAGCGGCGTCGATCCCGCGGCCGTGAAGGCGACGGGTCCGGGCGGACGCATGCTCAAGGAAGACGTGCAACGCACGGCCGCCGAGCCCAAGCCTGCTGGCAAGTCGGCCGCGGCTCCCGCACCGCGCACCACGGGCGGTGGCAGCCGCGAGGAAGAGCTCGTGCCGATGACGCCGATGCGCCGCCGCATCGCCGAGCGGCTCGTCGAAGCGCAGAGCACCGCCGCGCTGCTGACGACGTTCAACGAGATCGACATGACCGCCGCGATGGCGCTGCGCAACGAACACAAGGACGCGTTCCTGGCGAAGCACGGCGTCAAGCTGGGCTTCATGTCCTTCTTCGTGAAGGCCGCGATCGAAGCGCTCAAGCTGATCCCGCAGGTCAACGCGGAGATCAAGGGCGACGCGATCGTCTACCACAACTACTACGACATCGGCGTCGCGTTCGGCGGCGGCAAGGGCCTCGTCGTGCCGATCCTGCGCAACGCCGAGCGCATGAGCTTCGCCGAGGTCGAGACCAAGATCGGCGAGCTGGCCACGCGCGCGCAGTCGAACAAGCTGACGCTCGACGAGCTGACCGGCGGCACGTTCACGATCAGCAACGGCGGGATCTACGGCTCGCTCCTGAGCACGCCGATCGTGAACCCGCCGCAGTCGGGCATCCTCGGCCTGCACGCGATCCAGGACCGGCCGGTCGCGCGCGACGGACAAGTCGTGATCCGCCCGATGATGTACGTCGCGCTGACGTACGACCATCGCCTCGTCGACGGCAAGGAAGCCGTGACGTTCCTGAAGCGCATCAAGGAGTGCGTCGAGAACCCGGCGCGGATGCTGCTCGAGGTCTGAACACATGCCTCCCGCAGCGAACACGATCCGCCTGCACCGCGTCCTGCGCGCTCCACCCGAGCGCGTCTACCGGGCCTTCATCGACCCCGACGCGATGGTCAAGTGGCTCCCGCCGCACGGCTTCACCGGCAAGGTCCACCAGATGGACGCGCGCGTCGGCGGCGGCTACCGCATGTCGTTCACGAACTTCGCGAACGGCGGCTCGCACGCGTTCGGCGGCAAGTACGTCGAGATGGTCGCGGGCGAGAAGCTGCGCTACACGGACAAGTTCGACGACCCGAACCTGCCGGGCGAGATGACCGTCACGGTCACGTTCCGCAAGGTGATGGTCGGGACCGAGATCTCGATCGTGCAGGAAGGCATCCCCGCCGTCATTCCGCCCGAGGCGTGCTATCTGGGCTGGCAGGAATCGTTGAGCCTCCTCGCCGGCCTCGTCGAGGCCGACATCCCGGCCGGGACCTGATCGTCAGACGCCGTCGCCCCAGAAGCGCGCGGCGTCGCGCGCTATCGCCTCGAGCTGACCGGCTTCGAGCGAGAGCTCGGCATCGAGCCTCCACGAGTCCGGTCCGCCGAAGTCGTGGCGCAACCGTACGGTCAACGTGACGTGGCCCAGGCGGTCGATGGACATGGCGAGGCGCAGCTCGCCCACGAGCGATTCCCAGACCTTGTCCCCACTCCAACCGCGCCAGTCGCGGGCGGCTTCCGCGAAGAACCGCGCGACACCGTGCGCGTCCGTGTAACCGTCGACGCGCAGCGTCGCCGAGTGGTCACGCGAGCTCACCGCTGCCCAGAACAGATCTCCATCGCGGTTGGAGAACTCGAGAACGACGTCCGACTGTGCGGAGCTGAGGCGCAGGGAGTTCATGCGCGGGTCAGAGCTTCCTCACGCGAACGTCCTCGAAGCGCACTTCGCCCCGGTGGAAGGCGACGCCGACCGCGCTGGGCGCGGGATCGCTCTTCGTCGTGACGCAGCGGCGGCCGTCGACCCAGATCTCGATCTCTCCGGCGCGGCGCACGAGGACGAGCTCGGTCACACCCTCCTTCATCGACGCGAGCGATGAATGCGCGACGGATTCCTCGCCGCGGTAGAGGAACGTGCCGTTGACGAGCATCGCCTGGTTGCCCGCGCCGAGCCGGATCTGGATCGGAGTCGGACTCGGTGTGTGGATCTTCGCGAGCACGGCGCAATCGGCGTAGAGCTCGGACCCGAGCTCGCACACCGACCACGTCCCTTCCTCGCTCTTGCCGACGATGCCGCTGGCCTGGCGCGTCCAGCTCGCGCTGTTCGCCGGGCGGAGCTTCTCGCCGAGCAGGCTCTTCCAGTCGGTCGGCTTGCCGAGCAGCTCGGCCGGCAATCCCGCCGGACGGGCGAGCTCCACGAGCAGCTTCACCGAATCACCGAGCCGCTCGACGTGCAGCGCTCGAACCTCGGGCCGCAGCTCGTACTTCGCGAGCGCCTCCCGCCACGCTTTCTCGATGCGAGCTGGATCGGTGCCGAACGCTGCCGCCGTCGATGCGCCTCCGTAGTAGCGCGCGGTCTTCGTCGGGCCGTAGGTGTCGAGCAGGAAGCGCAGGTAGCTGCCGGCGACGTCGTAGGCGTTGAATCCGGGCCGCGCTCCCAGCCAGGCGTAGAAATCGGCCGTGCCCGTCATCTCCGCGAGCGGTGGCAGCACCTTCTCGTCGAGGTAGTAGCGCGCCACCGAGTGGACGTGGACGCCGTGGACGTAGACGAGCAGCGCGTTGGCGAGACCCTCGGCGAAGAACAGGCTGCGTTCCTCGTCGCCCGACTTCGCGAGTCGATCGTGCGCGATGATGTGCACGAGCTCGTGGTAGCGCGTCTGATCGTTCTGGACCGGCACGTGGCTCGAATCGCCCGCGGAAAAGCCGCCTGTGCCGCTCACTTGGGTCGTCTTCGACAGATCGTCCAAGTCGTCGTACAGGAACAGCTGATAGCGACCCTTCACGTCGAGCTTCAGCTTGGAGCAGATGTCGGCGAGATCGCGCTCCGCCTGCGCGGCCTCGCGCTCCACGAACGCGCCGGCCTTCGACCCGGGGCGGTAGCGCACCACGAAGTGCTCCGTCTTCAGCTCTCCAGTGAGGCTGTCCTCCTGCGCACCCGCAACGTTGCTCGATCCGAGCACGCCGAGCAGAACGAACCAGGCGAAATGCTTCATCGTCAGGCCTCACTGATCCAGGCGAGCGCGAGCATACGGGGCCGGTCTGGTCGACGCGCGGTGCGCTGCCCGGGCGTGCAGGATGCACGGTCGTTGCCCCGCTCGGCGCGCTGCGGTGATAGCTTGGGAATTCCCGGCCGTCGGGTGTAACGAAGCCCGCAGCCCCCGCGAAGTGCGTTCGATGAACCCCGTCTTCCGCCCCGCAACGATCACAGGCCTCGCCCTGCTCGCGCCCGTCGCATGGTCGCAGGCCACGCGGCTCGTCTCGGCCGATTCTGCGGGGGTGCAGGCGTCGGGGGCGTCGAGCCTCGGCGTCGCTTCTGCCGACGGCCGATTCGTCGTGTTCGTCACCGGCGCGACGAACCTGATCCCGGGCGGCGACGCGAACGGCACGTCGATCGACGTGTTCGTGCGCGATCTCGACTCGGGTTCCCTGGAGCTCGTAAGCCGCAACACGAGCGGCGTCCAGGCCAATGGCAGCTCGGGCGGGGTTGCGATCTCGGCCGACGCGCGCTTCGTCGCCTTCTCGAGCCTCGCGACGAACCTCACGGCCGGCACGGACGCGAACGGAGCGATCTCCGACGTGTTCGTGCGCGACCGCGTCCTGAACACGACGGAGCGCGTCAGCACGACGTGGAACGGCGTCCAGTCGATTCGGCACTGCGGCCTCCCGTCGATCTCCGCCGACGGCCGCTTCGTCGCGTTCGTGAGCGACGACTTCACGCTCGTCCAGAATCCCAACTCGAACCTCGTCCTCGACGTGTTCGTGCGCGATCGTCAAGCGGCGACGACCGTGCTCGCCAGCGTCGGCGCGACCGGGGCGCACGCCGACGCGGACTGCGTGCCGTTCGCGCTCTCGGGCGACGGCCGTTTCGTGACGTTCACCAGCGAAGCCACGACGCTGACAGCGGGACCCGACGGGAACGGCGTGCTGCCCGACGTCTTCGTGCGCGACCTCGTCGCGGGCGTCACGGAGGTCGTCTCGGTCGGCCCCGGCGGCGCGCAGGTCCAGGGCAGCAGTTTCAGCCCTGGAATCTCCCACGACGGCCGGTTCGTCGCGTTCTCGTGCAGCTCGGATGCCGTCGTCGCCGGCGATGCCAACGGGTGGCCGGACGTGTTCGTGCGCGATCGCGCGACCGGGACGACCAGGATCGCGAGCTTGGGACAGAGCGGCGTGCAGGCCGACCGGCCGTGCGAGCTGGCGTCGATCGCGGGCGACGGGCGCTGCGTCGCGTTCGTAAGCCTGGCGACGAATCTCGTCCCGATGGCTCCGCCCTTCACGCTTCAGGTCTACGTCCGCGACCTGCTGACGAATTGGACGGAGCTCGCCAGCCAGAGCACCGGCGGCACGCCGGCGAACGGCCCGGCCGAGTCGTGCTCCCTCTCCACCGACGGCTCGACGTGCGTGTTCACGAGCTTCGCGACGAACCTCGTCTCGCCGGACGCGAACAACGCGAAGGACGTGTTCGCGCGGCAGCGCGGCGACGGCGCGCGTTCCTACTGCTTCGGCGACGGGTCCGGAGCTCCGTGTCCGTGCGGCAACGCCGGAATGGCGCGGCGCGGCTGCGAGAACTCGGCCACGACGGGCGGCGCCGCGCTCTCGGCGATCGGCGACGCGAGCCTGAGCGCGGACACGCTGCGCCTCGAGGGCAGCGGGTTCCCGGCCGCGGCGACCGTCCTCTTCTTCCAGGGTGCTCTCGCGGCGCAGGGCGGAACCGGCTTTGTGTTCGGTGACGGACTGCGCTGCACGACCGGGCCGATCGTCCGCCTTGGCGTGCGCACGGCGAGCGGCGGAATCGCGGCCTACGGTGCCGGCGTGGGATCGGACGTGCCCGTCTCCGTGCGCGGCGCGGTCACGGTCGCATTCGTCTCGCGCAGCTATCAGGTCTGGTATCGCGACGTGGCGCCGTTCTGCACGGCGAGCACGTTCAACCTCACGAACGGCGCGCGCTGCACGTGGACGCCGTGACGTGACGCCCGGGGCCGGCTGCAGGATTCGCTGAGGAGAGGATTCGGGCGCCGCACTCTGTCGCGGCATCGCGCCGGGCTCGTAGGATGTCGCGCCCGAATCGCGGCCATTCGAGACCAGAGGACTTCTCCATGCCCCAACACGACCTCGTCGTCATCGGCGCCGGACCCGGCGGCTACGTCGCGGCGATCCGCGCGGCGCAGCTCGGGCTGTCCGTCGGATGCGTCGAGAAGGAGAAGGCGCTGGGCGGCACGTGCCTGCGCATCGGCTGCATCCCGAGCAAGGCGCTGCTCGAGTCGAGCGATCTCTACCACGAGGCCAAGGACGGCTTCGCGCGGCACGGCGTGGTGATCGAGAAGGTCCACGTCGACCTGGACGTGATGCAGAAGCGCAAGGACGAGGTCGTGAAGGCCAACACGAACGGCGTCGACTACCTCTTCAAGAAGAACAAGATCGCGCGCTACGTGGGGCACGGTCGCCTCGCGGGACCGGGTCAGGTCGTCGTCGACGGCGCGGAGAGGGTCGAGATCGCGGCCAAGCACGTCGTGCTCGCGACCGGCAGCGTCTCGGCGCCGCTCAAGGGTGTCGAGCTCGACGGCGACGTGATCGGCACGAGCACGGAGGCGCTGTCGTGGTCGGCGGTGCCCAAGCACCTCGTCGTGATCGGCGCGGGTGCGATCGGGCTCGAGATGGGCTCGGTGTGGCTGCGGCTCGGCTCGAAGGTGACGGTGCTCGAGTACCTCGACCGCATCCTGCCGGGCATGGACGCGGAGATCGCGGCCGAGGCGCTAAAGATCCTGAAGAAGCAGGGCTTCGTATTCCGGTTGGGCGCGCGCGTCACGGGCGCGAAGCGCAAGGGCGCGGGGGCCGTCGTCACGGTCGACGGCGCCGACCCGATCGAGTGCGACCGGGTGCTGCTCTCGGTGGGACGCCGGCCGTACGCCGAGAAGCTCGGGCTCGAGACGGTGGGCATCCAGCTCGACGAGCGCGGCCGCGTGCCCGTCGACGACCACTTCCGCACGAGCGCGCCGGGCGTCTACGCGATCGGCGACCTGATCCGCGGCGCGATGCTGGCGCACAAGGCCGAGGAGGAGGGCATCGCCTGCGTCGAGCACATCGTGACCGGCTTCGGCCACGTGAACTACGACGCGATCCCCAACGTCGTGTACACGGCACCCGAGATCGCCTCGGTCGGCAAGACGGAAGAGGAGCTGAAGGCGGCCGGGATCCCGTTCAAGAAGGGCTCTTTCCCGTTCAGCGCGAACGCGCGCGCCCGCGCGCTGGGTCACACGGAGGGCAAGGTCAAGATCCTGGCGCACGCCGAGACGGACCGCGTGCTGGGCGCGCACGTGATCGGGCCGCACGCCGGAGACGTGATCGCGGAGCTCGTGGCCGCGATCGAGTTCGGCGCGTCGAGCGAGGACATCGCGCGGACTTCCCACGCGCACCCCACCCTGGCCGAGGCGGTCAAGGAGGCGGCGCTCGCCGTCGAAGGTCGCGCCCTGCACATCTGAGCGGAACCTCCGCGGAATCGCCGCGCTTGGCACGGCGTGTGCTCATCGAGGCCGCACATCGCGCTCGCCGCTCGCAGGAGTGGGCGAAACCTCCACCCGAGCCGGTTTTTCGAACGTCCCGCGGTCCAGCTTCGCCCCATGCTCGCCCCCCTCCTGCTCGCCCTCTGCGCATTTGGACAGGATGCCGACAAAACGCCCAGCCTGACGCTCGCGCCACCGGCCAGGGCCGTGAGCGCCGGCGCCGTGGTTCCGGTCGGCGTCTTCTTCCGCAACCTCACGGCCGAACCGCTGCCGTTCATGCCTCCCGGGCAGCTCGACGCCGAGATCGTCACGCAGCAGAGCCGCAGCGCCGTGGTCATGGCCCGTACAGGCGAGTGGTCCGAGCGCACGATCGCGCCCGGGGAGAGCCTGTACGTCGAGTACGCGCTCGACTTGCCGGACGAGGTCACCGGCCGCGTCGTCCTGCAGCTGGTGAACCACCCGGCCGCGCCGGCGGTGATCGACGTCGAGAAGCCGCCGGAGGAGACGACGGGCGGGGTCGAGGCGCCCGCGACCACGACGAAGGTCGAGCCCGACGTCGAAGGCCCCTTGGACCCGGAGTCCGCTCCCCTCGCGCCAGCCAAGTTCCAGTTCGCCGACGCCGCGCTGCAGCGCTTCCATCCGTACGAGCCCATGTACGCCGTGATCGGCACCGACCAGCCGAACGCGCGTTTCCAGTTCAGCTTCCAGTACCAGATCCTGAACCCGGAGGGACCGTGGGTGTCCCACCTGCCGTTCCTCTCGGGGCTCTACCTCGGGTACACGCAGACGGGGCTCTGGGATCTCGAGGGCGAGTCGAAGCCGTTCACGGACACGAACTACCGGCCCGAGATCGCCTGGTCGACGGATGAGTTGAGCTGGCTGAGCCTGCCGGGCGTGAAGCAGACGGGACTGCAGATGGGAATCCAGCACGAGTCGAACGGTCGCGATGGACTCGACTC
This sequence comes from Planctomycetota bacterium, assembly GCA_031400875.1. Lineage (GTDB taxonomy): Bacteria > Planctomycetota > UBA1135 > UBA1135 > JAEUHZ01. Next base: position 49,069 of record JANNQS010000020.1, read on the forward strand.
GCGCTCGGTCAACCTGGCCTACCTGCGCCCCGTGTTCCACTTCGGCGACTCCGAGGGCCTGCACTGGCAGTTCGCTCCGAAGGTCTACGCGTATCTGCCCGACCGCGAGGACAACCCCGACATCAGCGACTACCGCGGCTACTGCGACCTCGGCCTGACGGTGGGCTGGAAGGAGGGCTTCCAGGCCGCGGCGATCGGCCGAATCGGTTCGAGCGGCGAGTACGGCAGCATCCAGATCGACCTGTCGTATCCGCTGCGCGCCATGGGCGACGGCAACTTCGACCTGTTCTTGCAGGTGCAGTGGTTCAGCGGCTACGGCGAGAGCCTGATCACCTACGACCAGTACACGGACGCGTTGCGCATCGGCGTGGGTCTCGTGCGCTGAACGCGGCGCGCGGTCCCGCGCGGCGCTTGCGGGCGACTACTTCTGCGGCCGCTGCGTGAAGAACACGAACTGCCCGTCGCCGCCGCTCAAGCCGCGGTAACCCATGATCGGCGTCTGATTCGGGTAGTCGCGGAAGACGTTCGTGATGCGCGCGTTCAACTCGGACGACGTCACCGAGGGTCGGCTCGGATCCCTCAGCGCGTCGAGGAATGCCTTGGCGAAGGGCGAATGCTCCCCTTGCAACCCATCGGAGGCCTGCTCGTCGCGCCTGCTCGACGCGAACACGAGGTGCGCCTTGCGCCGCAGCAGCTTGTCGACAGGCGAGTCGCCCGTACCGCGCAGCTCGGAGACTCCACCGCCATAGCAGCAGTCGAGCGCGACCAGCACGTGCTTGGCCTTCGTGCGCTTGAACAACATGTCGAAGCACTCCTCGTAGAGGATGCAGGACTCGCGGCTGCCGTCCTTGGACTTGGGCTGTGCGTCGGCCGGCACGATGTAGCCGCTGCCCTCGGCGTACTGGTCCTTGTCGCCGTGGCCGGCATAGAAGACGAACACGCGGCTCTCGGGGTCCTGCGTCTCGTCCGCCAGCTTCCACAGGGCGTCCTTGATCGCGCGCTTCGTCGCGTCCTTGCCGAGCAGGGTCTTGACCTCCCAGCGCTCCCAGTCCTTCGTGGCCTCGAGCTGGGCGGCCAGCGCCTTCGCATCGCGCTCGGCGTTGGGCAGGGATTTCCAGTCCGTTCCGGAGTAATCCTGGATCCCGATCAACAGCGCCTTGGCGCTCGAGAAGCTGGCGCCGTAATCCGCGGCGTGCGCCTTGGCGCTGGCGACCGTTTCGTCTGCCAGGCCGCGTTTGTTCTCCGCGTGCGTCGCATCGTCGCGCAGGAACGCCACCGCAGCGATCCCCGCTGCAATCGAGGCCGCCAGGGCGGCGGGAACGTACCGGCGTTTCCAGCTGGGCGAAGTGGCAGCGCCCGCGCCCGCCGCGGCAGTCGTCGGCTGCTCGACCGCGTCGAGGGCCGCGACGAGCTCCGCCGCGCTCGCGAAGCGCTGCAGCGGCTTCTTCTTCACGCAGCGCACGATCGCTTGCGCCAGCCCCTTGGGCGTCTCCGGCACGAGCTTCCGCGGATCCGCCGGTTCGCCCCAACGCTCGATGTCGAGGTCGCGCGGATAGGGCGGCGTGCCGGTCAACGACTCGAACAACACCCAGCCGAGCGCGAACAGATCGGAGCGCGCGTCCGCCGCGCGACCTTCGATCTGCTCCGGCGCCGGATGCGGCGGCAGCGCGGTGGCGCCCTCGTTCTTGCGTGCGGAGTAGAGGATCGAGGAGGCCTGGATGTTCGTGTCGCAGCGCCCGTCGAACTTGGCATAGGCGAAGCCGACGATGCACGGCGACCCTTCCGGCCGCAGCACGATGTTCGTCGCCGCCAGCCCGCGGTGCACGACGCCTTGCGCATGGATCGCCCCCAGCGCGTCGGCCAGGGCACGGCCGAGGCGCAGCACTTCGGGCGGCGGCAGCGTTCCGTCGCGCGCCACGCGCTGGGCCAGGGTCTCGCCCGGCACGGGCTCCAGGACCAGGATCGGCCCGTCCTCGGTCGCGATCACCTCGAGGAGCCGCTCGACCCCCGTGTGCTGCACGCGCGCCATCGCGCGCGCCGAGCGCAGCGCGGCGTCGATCACGCACTTGTCCTTCCAGATGCTCGCCAGGTCGGGCGCGGGCCGGCGCAGCACGACCTCGCGCCCGAGCATGAGGTCGCGGGCGCGGACCAGGAGCTCGCCCTCGCCGTGAGAGACGGTGTCGAGAACTTCGAACCGGTCCGGGAAGAGCGGTGCAGGCATGGGAGTACCCCTCGGGAAGAGGGCTCCTGGAGGCTACCCGAAGGAGGTCAGGACAGCTCGGAACGCCTCGGTGTGGAGGGACCGAGGGGGATCCAGCATACGGTCCGCCGCTCCCCGCGGGGCCGGGCTGTGCCACGCGGGACGCGCGCAGGTCCAAGGGCCGGACAGGAGCGGTCCGAACGCGATCGCTGGCGGGAGTTCGCGGCGGGATCGCCCGCGTCCCGCTCGGACAGGCTCAGCCGGCCTTGGCGCGGCCGTGCGCGGCCTTGATCAGCGGGATGATCTGGACGCGATCACCACGCTGGATGCCGACCTTGCCGCTCTTGATCGCCTTCGTCGAGAGCTTGACGCGCTTGACGGTGCCGTCGGGCATCACGACGCGGATCTTCTGGATGTTCGCCTTGAACTTGCGCTTCGTGCGGCCGGTGCAGCGCAGGCCGACGCCGCCTTTCGCCTTGGCGAGACCACGGCGGGCGACGGCGTTGCCGACGCGGGTGCGACGGCCGGTGACGATGCAGGTGCGGGACATGGCGGGATCAGGCTCGGGGCACTGGAATTGGGCGGAGAGAATAGCAGACGAGGGGCCGGGAGCCGCAAGTCAGCCGGCCGGAATGGAGGCAATGGCCCGCCCAGGGGGTCGCGGGAAGACCGAAGGGCGACCCAGGAGGGTGGAAACCCGGGCGATCCGTACGGGTGGCGTCGCGCGCGGCGCTGTGCGCGAGCGCGCGTCACCAGCGCAAGCAGGCCGCAATCGGGGACTGGGTGGGCATCTGTGCCTTCGCCAGGGTCAGGATCTCTCCCCCGCGCAGCAGCACGGCTTCGGCGATGTCGTCCAGGATGTCGTCGTCGTGGAGGCCGGGCTTCTGGGGCTTGAGCTCGACCGAACCCGTCCCGCGGTCCATCCGCCCCCACACGTGGGCGTCGCGGTCGACCAGCAGGTCGCTCACCCGGCCTTGCACCGCGAAGCCTGCGATCGTGGACAGCTCGTCCACCGCGCGCTTGCGCGAGATCAGGTTGCCGTAGCGCTCCTTCGCCTCGGTGAGCCGCACCTGCGCGAACTTCTGCACGAGCGGCCAGGCGCGCGCGTGGAGGTCCTCGATGCGCGCGTTGGCGAAGCTCCCGCCGACGTAATCGTGCAGCAGGTGCGGATAGCGGCTGACCTTCTCGAACGCCGCGGCGTTGCGTTCCGTCGCGGCCACGACGAGCGGCGCGGTCTCGTCGCGCAGCATCTCCCACAGGGCCTTGTCGACGTGGCGCAGGAACTGGTGCAGCTCCTCGTCGCGCACGGAATCCCCCTTGCCGTTGCCGTGGAAGATCGGCGCCTGGCTGTGGCCCGTGGACCCCTGGTGGAAGCTGAGCGGCCTCCAGCGAGGTTCCACGCCCAGCGCCTCGGAGAGCGAGCGCGGCAAGTTGGCCAGGTCGACCGGACCCAGCCCGTGCGAGCTGCCCTTGAAGAGGCTCACGCGGCCCTGGCTCAGGTTGAGCAGGAAATAGCGCTCGTTCGACTGCAGATAGCGCAGCAGCGGCCGGATGTGGAAGCTGTCCGCGACGATGCACAGCTCCTCGACCTTCAACGGCAGCGGGTAGGCGACGACGAGCCCTTCGGCCCGGAAGATCGCCAGTCCGTCCAGTGTGTGCGACCAGACCTCGTCCTGGGCGAGCTCCTCGAGCGGCGCCATCAGCGTCTCGAGTTGCTGGGGCTTGCAGGCCTTCTTCACCAGCTCGCGCGCGCGGTGCAGCAGGCTGCTGTAGCGCACTTTGTCCTCGGCCGAGCCGCCGCGGTGGGTCGACAGGTACATCGACACGCACGGCATCGATTCGTGGGTGATCAGCGATCGCAGGTCATCGAGGGTCAGGGTCCGCATCGTCAGGCTCTCTCCGGGTGGTCTCGTTGGGGTCGCGACATCATCTCCGAGCGGGCGCTCCCGGGCTCGCGCCTACGCCCTTAATCCGGTTCGGATCGGCCGGGCTGGAGTCCGATCAGGGGGCCGGGCACGCGCGCACGAGTCCGAACCCGAGCCGCGTCATCGCCGGTGAACCTGCGCCGCGCCGGGGCGGAACGCGGCGTCGAACTCCAAAGGCGCGCTCACGACGGTCGCCGCGCCGCCTTCCGTGATCCGAGCCGCGGCACGCCCGCGATCGCCGCCAGCTCGTCGGCACCCAGCGGACCGGCGGCCGCGACACAGCTCGCGTCGGGGTGCAGGTGACGGGACGCGACGCGGCGCACGTCGTCGGGCGTGACGGCCGAGAACTCCTGCAGGAGCCGCGTCAGGTGATCCGGCGCGAAGCCGTGCAGCTCGGCCGCGACGAGGTAGCCGGCTCGCCGCGAAGCGCGCTCGAAGCCGATCGGGAACGAGCCCAGCAGGTAGCTCTTCACGAGGTCGAGCTCCTCCGCGCCGGGCGCTTCGCACTGGATGCGCTGGATTTCCTCGCGGAAACCCTCCACGGCGGTGCGCGCGTTCTGCGGAGACGTGCCGATGTAGGCCGTGAACGTGCCCGGCAGGATGCCGGCCGACGAGTGGATCGACGCGTGCACCGTGTACGCCAGGCCGAGCTCGTCGCGCAGGCGGCGCGAGATGCGGTTCGTGAAGCCCGGGCCCGTACCCAGCACATGGTCCATCAGCACGAGCGCCGCATAATCGGGGTCGCTGCGCCGGATGCCCAGGTGGCCGACGTAGAGGTGCACCTGCTTGCGGTCGGCCTTGAACACGTCGAGGCGCGGCGCGAGGGGCGGGAACGTCGGCGGCGTCGTCGCCAACAGCGTGCCCGGCTTCCACGACGCGAGGTGGCGGTCGAACGCGCGGCGCACGCGCACCGGATCGACGTCGCCGCACACCGAGATGATCGCGCGCCGTCCGACCCAGTGTGCCGCGCGGTGCGCGCGCAGGTGCGCGGGTGCGATGCGCTTCACGCTGGCCAGGTTTCCGTAGGCCGCGCGCCCGAGCCAGTGGTCGCCGAACACGAGCTTGCGGAAACGCAAGCCGCCCTGCTGGCGCGGCTCGTCGCGCTCGAGCAGCAAGCGGTCGAGCACGCGCGTCTTCTGGCGGCGCACCTGCTCTTCGGGGTACGTGGCGCCCGTCAGCGAATCGCACAGGAGGTCGGCCAGGAGCTCCCACTCCTCGTTGACGATCGTGCCGGCGAGACCCGACGCGTCGCCCGACAGTTCGCCGCCGGCCGGCTCGAGCAGGTCGGCGATCGCCTCTTCGGTGCGCCGCTTCGTGCCCTGCTCGGCCAACGCACCCGTCAGCCACGCGGTGCCTTCGAGGCCCTCGGGGTCGAGCGCCGGTCCGCCGCGCATGTGCGCCTGGATCGCGCACACGGGCGCGCCCGTGCGCGGCGAGATGATCAGCACGGCTCCGCACGCGAGCACATGGCGCTCGCTGGTGATCGCCAGCGTCGGGATCGTGCGCGGCAATGCGACTTCGAGGTTCATCGGCGCTTCCCCTTGCTCGCGGCGCGCTTGGGGCGCGCGGCCTTCGTCGGTTTGTCCTTCTTCGGCGCGACGCTCCGCTTTTGGGACTTCGGCAAGCTCCACGCCACGACGCGGCGTTCCGGCGCCAGCACGCGCCGCGCGAAGTCGCGCAGCATCGCCGGCGTCACGGCCCGGATCTTCTCGATCGTGTGCAGCGCCAGGCGCCAGTCGGCGTCGATCGCGAACTCCCCGATCTCCTCGGCCAGATCGCTGACCGTCTCGCTCTCGTAGGCCTCGCCCGAAGCCAGGATGCGCTTGGAGCGCTCCAGCTCCTTCGACGGGACGAGCTCGCGGCGCAAGCGCTCGATCTCGGCGTCGACCGCCGCTTCGAGCGTCGGCGCGTCGACGCCTTGCGCGCACTCCGCGAACAACCAGAACGCGCCGCAATCGACGCGCGTGTCGTTCTGCGTCGAGACGCTCGTGGCCAGACCCTGCTCCAGCACCAGTCGGCGGTGCAATCGCGACAGGCGACCGCCGGTCAGCACGGTCGTGACCAGATCGAGCGCCCAGTCCTCGTCGGAACCGACCGCGCCGCTGGGCCAGGCCATGCACAGGCGCTTGCCCTCGTCATCCCAGCGCATCGACATGCGCCGCTCGCCGGGCGGATCTCCCGGCACGGGACGGAACGGCACGTCGGGCACCGCGGGCACGGGCGCGATGCCGCCCAGATGCTGCTCGACGAGCGCCAGCGCGCGCGCGGGATCGAAATCGCCGCACACGACGAGCACCGCGTTGTCGGGCCGGTAGTGGCGCACGTAGTGCGCGCGCATCTCCTCGACCGTCAGCCGCTGCAGCGCGTCGGCGTGCCCGATGATCGGCCGGCGGTAGGGATGGCGGCCGAAAACAGCTTCCTGCACCAGCTCGGTCAGCCGCCGCCACGGATAGTCGAGGCCCATCGAGAGCTCCTCGAGGACGACGGCTTTCTCGGCAACGAACTCGTTCGCGTCGAGCAAGAGGCCACGCATGCGGTCGGCTTCGATCGCCAGCGCCGCTTCCCAGCGATCCGACGCCAGCTCGAACCAGTAGCCCGTGTGGTCGTTCGTCGTGAACGCGTTGTTGCTGCCGCCGAGCAGCGTCGTGACGCGGTCGACCTCGCCTTTGCCGAACGCCGTGCTGCCCTTGAACATCATGTGCTCGAGGAAATGCGAGACGCCGGCCGTGCGCTCGTCCTCGTCGCGCGAGCCGACGCGGTACCACAGGATCACGGCGACGACCGGATCCAGGTGACGTTCCGCCAAGAGGAGGCGCAATCCGTTCGGCAAGCGGTGCTCGCGGATCGATGCGCCGGCCTTCGTGGCCAGGATGGGGAGCGTGGTGCTCATCGGCGTCCTCCGCGTTGTCCGCCTTGCGGCTGGCGTGCCGGACCGCGTGCGCGCGGCGGAGCACCGCGCTGCGTGCGACCTGTGCTCGGGCGACCCGCGGGCTTGCGGCTCGCGCCGCCTTGGCCCCCGCGCGGCATCTCCCGCTGGCCCCCGCGCGGCGTCTCCCGCTGGCCGCCGCGCACGTCACCACGCGGAGCTCCGCGACCCGTGGACGGTGCGTGACGACCTCCGGACGGCGCTCCGGCTCCGCGCCGCGCTCCCGAAGCTGCGAAGCGGTCGCGCGGCGGTCCGCCGAAACCGCGTGACGGCGGTGCGCCGGATCGACGCGGCGGAGCGGCGTCGTAGCGTTCACGCCGGTCCTCGGGCTCGAGATCGGTGCGCTCCACGAAGGTCTTTTCCATCGGGTGGCGGACGCGGGATTCGTCGTCCCGTTTCACGAAGCGCGGCGGCGCGTCCGGACGGCGCTCGACAGCGCGCCCGCCCTGCACGAGGTGCCGCGCGTACGTGCGCTTCTTGGGACGACCGAGCGGAGCAGCGCCGCGCAGCCGGCCGCTCTTGCCGACCGGAGCGCGCGTTTCCGGCGCCGCGACCGGGTCGCCGGCGAGCAGCGCCGCCACCTCGCCCGGCATCAGATCGCGCCAGCGGCCGGGCTTCAGGCCGCGGTCCGTCAGCGGCCCGATCTGCACGCGCTTGAGCTCGGTGACCTTGAACCCGAAGCGCGCGAAGACGCGGCGGATCTCGCGGTTCATGCCCTCGCGGATCGTGATCGAGAGCAGCGAGGAATCGCGGCCGCGGTCGTGCACGAGGATGCGCGCGCCGGCCGTGCGGCCTTCGGACAGGTACACGCCGTCGCGGATCTGCGTCAGCGTGCCGTCGTCGATCTCGCCCGCGACCTTGACCAGGTACGTCTTCTGGATGCCGTAGCGCGGGTGCATGATCTGCTGCGCGAACTCGCCGTCGTTCGTCAGCACGATCAGGCCCTTGCTGTCGCTGTCGAGCCGTCCGACCGTGTAGATGCGGCCCTTGAACGGGTCGGTGATCAGGTCGATCGCGCGCGGCCGCGTCTCGCGCCCTTCGTTCGTGCAGACGACGCCCGACGGCTTGTTGAGCAGGTAGTAGCGCCGCCGCGTGTCGTTGGCCTTGAGCACGTAGCCGTCGGTCTCGACGACCTGGCGCGCGGGATCGACCTTGAGGCCCAGCTCGCGCACGATCTGGCCGTCGACGGTCACCTTGCCGTCGGCGATCAGCTCGTCGCAGCGCCGGCGCGACGCGACCCCGTGGTCGGCCAGATACTTGTTCAGGCGCACGAGCCGCGGCTCCCAGGCTTCAGTCGGAGTCTCGGTCACAGCCGGAGCCGCAACGGGCTTCGTGCCCTTGCGCGACGCTCGTGCGCTCGTCCGGGCTCGCGCCGGAGCGCGCGCTTTCGTGGTCTTCTTCATGGTCGTGTCCCGATGCGCACGGCGGAGAGCGTGCCGCCGGTCGTCTCGATGCTGTGCGCGCCGACGCAGGCGGGCACGAGCCACACGTCGCCGGGGGTGAGCTGGAACGAGCCCGCGGCGCACGCGAGCCGTCCGCGGCCGCTCAGCACGGTCCACGCCACGGCGAAGCCAAGCGTGTCGTCCGACAACGCCGTCGCCATGCTCGCGACTTCGGCGCGCTCCAGCGTGAACAACGGGCAGTCGACCAGCATCGCGCGCCGTCCGCCGGCGACGTCGCGCCAGGCTGGCGCGCGCGGGCCCTCGGTGCGCTCGTCCCACTCGATCGAGCGCAACGCCGACTCGACGTGGATCGGCCGCGGCTGGCCGTCGAGCCCGACGCGATCCCAGTCGTACAGCCGGTGCGTCGTGTCCGAGTTTTCCTGCACCTCGAGCAGCGCGATGCCGGCGCCGATCGCGTGCACCGTGCCGCCGCGCACGAACACGCACTCGCCCGCGCGCGCCGGCCAGGACTGCACGAGCGGCACGATCGCCGACGTGCCGGCCGCGGCCGCGAACTCCGCGCGGTTCGCGCCCGGCGCGAGGCCGAGCCAGATCCGGCTGCCAGGATCCGCGTCGAGGAACAGCCAGGCCTCGGTCTTGGCCTCTTCGCCGCGGCTTGCATCGCTGCGCAGCGGGTGGACCTGCACGCTCAGCGGCTGCGACGCGTCGAGGTACTTCACGAGCAGCGGGAAGCGCCCCGTGGGCGTCGCACGCGCGCGGCCGAGCAGCTCGGCGCGGTGATCGCGCACGAGGTCGCCGAGGCGCGCTCCCTCGAACGGACCCTCCGCGACCACCGACGGTTCCTCGTCGCGGTCGGAGATCTCCCACGTCTCGCCGATCGGGCGATCCGCGGGCAGCGCGATGCCCGGCACGCGCTCGAGCCGGCGGCCGCCCCAGACCTTCTCCAAGGCACGGCGCCGGAAGCGCAGGGGGGGCAAGGTGGGGATCGCGGGCACCATATCGAGCCGTAGAGAGTAGCGTCGCCCCGCGCGATCCCCTCACGGGCCGGCCGGCTCGGCGGCACCCATCGGCAGGCTCTCACCCTCGTAAGCGCGCCGACACGGCGACGAAGCGCGGATCGCCGCTCAAGCTCTCGAAATCGCCCGAATCGAGGTGCTCGCCCGCTTTCGGACCACCCAACGCGGTCTCGAGCAGCACGAAGCAGCGTTCGCGCGCGCTTTCGCTGCCCGTCGCGCCCGCGACGCGCGCCCATAGACGCGCCATGTGCAGGCGATGGCTCGGCTCGATCTCGAGGACCGCCTCGAGGTCGGCCTGCGCCTCCTCCACGCGACCCCGGTCGAGCAGGTACGTGGCGCGCACGTTCGCCATGAAGGTCACGCGCTCCAGGACGAACGGGTCGCGCGGCTGCGACTCGAGGTAGGTCCGGTACGACGCGAGCGCCCGCGCCGACGTCGCCAGGAACGGCTCCTCGTCCTGCAGGTCGTGGTACGCCAACGACATGTTGTTGAAGACGATGCCCAGGCCTGCCTGGAGCTTCTTGTTGCCGGGCTCGCGCGCGATCGCGATCTCGCGCAGGCTCACGGCCTCCTGCAGCGCCTCGACCGAGCCGCGCGCATCCCCGCTCGCGCGGAGGGACGCGCCCAGCGTGTTCAAGCTCGTCAACAGCTGGTTGTGGCGCCGCGGCACGCCGGGATGTCGGGCGGCCATTGCGCGGCGCAGTTCGATGCACTCGCGCATCGCGGCGATCCCCTCCGCTTCGCGGTTCAGGTCATAGAGCGCCCTCGACCGGCTCTCGAGCGCGCGCGCCAGGAGGTCGGCTTGCGATTCGCTGTCGTCCTTCGCAGCGCGCAACGCCGGAAGGACGCCGTCGACGAGCTCGAGGATCCGGTCGCGGTTGACCACGACTTCCGTGGAGGTCTCGACGCGCAGCTTGAAGCGGTTGCTCTGCGACGTGTACAGCCCGATGGCTTCGGCGACCTCGACCGCGTAGCGCGGCTCGTCGGGGAACTCGTTGTGCAACAAGTCGACGATGCGTCCGTGGGACTCGATCGCGGCGATCGAGCCGTCCTCGTCGCCGGCAACGCGGCGCTCCTCGGCCAGCTGCGACCAGGCCTCCGCCAGCACTTCGCGCGCCATCGCGGGCTGTCCCGCGCTGGCGAACGGCGTGAGACGCTCGATCGTTCTCTCGAAGGCGACGGCGGCCTCCTCGTGTCGTCCCAGCGACGCCAGGGACGCGCCACGACGCAGGGACGCGGTCGCACCCGTCAAGTCCTGCGCCGTTCCGTCGAGCACGGAGGGCAATCCGTCCGTCGCCTGCTCGGCGCTCGCGAAGACGATCTCGGCCTCGTCGTGGCGACCCAGCGCGGCCAGGATCTCGCCCACGCGCAGCTCCGTGCGCGCCACCTCCGCGGCGAAGGCCGGATCGCCGCGGCGTTGGTCGGCCAGACGTCGCTGGAAGGCCAGCGAACCCTCGAGCAGCTCGCGCCGTGCCTCCTCGGCCTCGGGCACTTCGGCCAGCGGCTCCTGACCGACGCGCGTCATCAGCGCGACCGCGTCGAGGGCCTCCGTGAAATTCGATTCGGCCCGCGCCAGCGCGGCGGACAGAGCCAGGTTCGCCTGCGCGGTCCTCTGCGCCTCATTCGTCAGGTCTTCGAGCGCGCGCTTCTGCTGGATCGCGTACCCGACTGGCCCGCCGATCGCGAGCAGCATCGCCAGCCCGATCGCTGCGGCGGCGGCCGGATGGCGCTGCGTCCAGCGCAACGCGCGGCGAGCCGGTCCGGCCCGGTGGGCATCGATCGGCCGGTGCTCGACGACGTTGCGCAGATCGTGCGCCAGCGCTTCCGTCGTGGCATAGCGCTGCGCCGACAGCGGGTCCATCGCGGTGGCCACGACGGTCTCGAGGTCGCGCGATACGCGCGCGTTCCAGCGGCGGACGGGCACGGCCTCGCCGTCCGAGATCTGCCGCAACAGCTCGTGCATCGACGGACCTTCGTAAGGCAGGCGCAACGCCAGCATCTCGTAGAGCGACACGCCCAGGCCATAGACGTCGGTGCGTACCCCGATCTCGTCGGCGCGGCCGCCCACCTGCTCGGGTGCCATGTACGGCAGCGATCCGAGCTGCGAGCCCGTGCGCGTCAGCCGGTCGGCCCCGGCGCGCGCCGCGAGCCCGAAATCGACGAGCAGGACGCGCCCGTCGGCGGCCAGCATCACGTTGCTGGGCTTCACGTCGCGGTGCAGCACGCCGCGCTGGTGCGCGTGCTCGAGCCCCTCGGCGACGACGCGCGCGATCCGCGCGCAGGCTTCGCTCCACGTCCCGGCGAACAGCCGGAGCGGATCGGCGCGCACCGTCTCTTGCGGGCCCAGCCGCGCCTCCAGCGCGCGCCTCAGGTCCTCGCCCGTGAGCGACGCCGGCGGGCGCGCGCGCAGGTCGGCCAGCAAGGTCGAGAGCGCGGCGCCGTGCACGTACTCCATGGCCAGGAACGGGACGCCCGTCTCCTCGCCCACGCTGAAGAGCGGCACGATCGCGGGGTGCGACAGGCGCGCCACAGCCTCGGCCTCGCGCCGGAAGCGCTCGCGGGCGCCCTCGAACCACAGGTGCTCGGGCCGCAGGACCTTGAGCGCGACGCGCCGGCCCAGCGAGACCTGCTCGGCCAGGTAGACGACCCCCATGCCTCCGCCGCCCAGGCGCTCCAGCACGCGGAAGTCGCCCAGGCGCTCGGGCGCGCCGTCGGCGACGCGCGTGTCGAGGAGTCCGGCGCGCTGCAGGGCCGCGACCCGCGAGCGCAGCCGCGTCGCCTGGTCGGGGGCGCGGAGGCACAGATCCTCCAGGACCGTCACGCCCTCGGACTCCCGGCGGTCGAGGAACTCGACCAGCAGATCGTCCAGGTGTGTATCGGTGGAGTCAGATGCGGGGCGGGGCTCGGGGCTCATTCCTGAGACTCGGTCTCGGGCGGGAGGGAACAGCCTAACACGAACGAGGATGGAGACTTACGGAGGCAGGACAGCCCGCTCGCCGCATCCGGGGCACACTGGAAGTGAGCTGCACACAAACACAGGAAGTGTGCACTCGTACAGGAGCTCTCCAGATGATCCGACCCACTTCCACGGTCCCGACGAACACGCGCGACGCGATCCTCGACGCGGCCGGTGTGCTGCTCGGTCGCTACGGCTACCACAAGACGACGATGGACGATCTGGCCACGGAGGCCGGCATCGCGCGAAGGACGCTGTACCTGCACTTCCGCTGCAAGGACGACATCTTCCTGGCGCGCATCGACCGCGTCGTCGAGCGGCTGCTGGCGGAAGAGCGTCGCGTGGCCGGCGGCGAAGGCGACGCGCTCGAGCGCCTGCAGCGCCTGATCGTGCTGCGCGTCCAGTACCGGCTCGACGTCGTCAAGGACTACACGAAGAGCCTGGACGAGATCTTCGCCGCGCTGCGCGCCCCGTACCTCGAGCGGCGTGCGAGCTGGTCCTCGGCCGAAGCCGCCGTCCTGTCGCGCGTGCTCGAGCAGGGTCGCGAGCAGGGCCTGATGGCGTTCGAGGACGCGAACGAGACCGCGCGCGCGCTGATCGCGGCCACGAACGCGCTCATCCCCTATTCGCTCTCGACGAAGGAGCTCGGCTCGCGGCGCGAGATCGAGCGCACGCTGGCGCGCGTCGTCGATCTGCTCGTGAACGGCTTGCGCGTGCCTGCGCACACGAAGAAACGCGTCTGATTCCCACGGAGGCTTCCATGTTTCCCCCCATCGACCTGCGTCCCCTCGCCGCCTCGCTGGCCCTCTTCGTCACGGGAGGCGCGGACAAGCCCGCGGCCGCACCCGCGCCCGCCAGGGAAGTGGCCGCGAAGCTCGCCGCGGCCCTCGAGCAGAGCTACGTGTTCGAGGACAAGGGCTTCGAGATGGCCGCAGCCTTGCGCTCGAAGGCGGATTCGGGCGGGTGGAACAGCCTCGAAGGCGACGCGCTGGCGCGCGCGCTGACCGAGGAGTGCCAGGCGATCACGCACGACAAGCATCTGCGCGTCAGCCACGAAGTCGCGGGCCCTGGCGCGCGCATGCGCAGCCCTTTCGCAATGGATGGCGAAGCGGCAAGGCGCGCGTGGACCCAGCGGAACAACGGCTACGAGCGCGTGGAGCGCATGCAGGGCAACGTCGGCTACCTGGAGGTGCGCGGCTTCGCGCCGGAAGCACTGTCGAACCCGACGGCGGCCGCGGCCATGGCGTTCCTGCAGGACACCGACGCGCTGGTGATCGACCTGCGCCGCAACGGCGGCGGCGAGCCCGAGGCTGTGCGCTTCCTGTGCTCGTACTTCTTCGGGCCGGAGCCCGTGCACCTGAACACGCTCGTCAACCGCGAGCTGAAGTCCAGCGACGAGTACTGGACCCTGCGTGAGCTGCCCGGGCGGCGCTACCTCGACAAGCCGATCTTCGTGCTGGTCGGCGCGCGCACGTTTTCAGGTGCGGAGGAGTGCGCCTACAACCTGCAGAGCCTGAAGCGCGCCACGATCGTCGGCCAGACGACCGGCGGCGGCGCCCACCCGGTCGACCGGCGCTCTCTGGGACAGGGATTCTCCGTGATGCTGCCCATCGCGCGCGCCGAGAACCCGGTGACGAAGACGAACTGGGAAGGGGTGGGCGTGAAGCCCGACGCCGATACAGCGGAGGACGCCGCGCTCGAGGAAGCCTGGGCGCTGGCGCTGGAAGACATCGCCGAGCGCGAGAAGGACCCCGAGCAGCGCACAGCTCTGCTCGAGCTGGCGGCGGAGAAACGCGGGAAATCCCCGCGCTAGACCGGCGCACACCGGACGAGGCGCGGACACGCGGGGATCAGGACGGGGCGGCAGGAGAGGGCCGGCCCCGGCCATCGCTCGAGGGTCCGCGCTTCTGCAGGGGCGGGCCGCTGCGGCGGCACCGGACGGGCCGGGTCAGGCCGGATGCTCATCGGTCTTCGTCAGCACGCCCTTGGGCGACCAGAGCTTCCACCGGCCGACCTTCTTGTTCGCGCGGAACGAACCCGAGTCGAGCGGCTTCCCGTTCGGGTGGTAGCGCTTGCACCGGCCGGTCTTCGTGTCGTCGACCATCGCGCAGACCTGCCAGAGCTGCCCGTCCTGGCGGTACCACTTCCACGTGCCGTTCATCTTGCCGCGCACGTACTTGCCGACGGCGCGCAGCTGTCCGTTCTTGAGGTAGTAACGCCAGGTTCCGGTCCTCAGGCCGCCGGCGTACGAGCCGGACACGGAGATGGCGCCGTTCGCGAAGCACTCCTCGTGGCGTCCGTTCTTCGGCGGCTTCGCGCCCTTCTTCTTCGCGTTCATCGACGTGACTCTTCGATCCGCACGTTGCCGGAGAAGCGGTCGGTCGCCGCGACGAGCGCGCGCGCGATCCCCGGCTCGAACGCGCTGTGCCCGGCGTCGGGCACGACGAACAGATCGGCTTCGGGCCACGCGCGCGTCAGATCATGCGCGCTGCGGATCGGGCACACACAGTCGTAGCGACCCTGCACGATGACACCCGGGATGTCGCGCAGGCGCGCAGCGTCGCGCAGGAGCTGGTCGTCGGCCTCGAACCAGCCGCGGTTCACGAAGTAGTGGCACTCGATGCGCGCGAACGCCAGCGTCGTCGTGTCGGCCGCGAACGTGGCCGCGAAGCCCGGGTCGGGCAGCAGCTTCGACGTCGCGCCCTCCCACAGGCTCCAGGCCTTGGCGGCCGGCAGGTTCACGGCCGGGTTGTCGCTGAAGAGCCGCTTCGCGTAGGCCGCGACCAGGTCGCCGCGCTCCGCCGGCGGGATCGCCGCGAGGTAACCCTCCCACGCGTCGGGGAAGATCCAGCTCGCACCCTGCTGGTAGAACCAGTCGATCTCGGAGCGCCGCAGCAGGAAGATGCCGCGCAGCACGAGCTCCGTGACGCGCTCGGGGTGCTTCTGCGCGTAGGCCAGCGCCAGCGTGCTGCCCCACGACCCGCCGAACACCTGCCAGCGCTCGATCCTCAGGTGCTCACGCAGGCACTCGATGTCGGCCACGAGATCCCACGTCGTGTTCTCGCGGATCTCGGCGTAGGGCGTGCTCTGCCCGCACCCGCGCTGGTCGTAGAGCACGATGCGGTAGCGCTTGGGATCGAAGAAGCGCCGGTGCTGCGGTGTCGTCCCGCCGCCCGGCCCCCCGTGCAGGAACACGACCGGCTTGCCGCGTGGGTTGCCGGATTCCTCCCAGTACAGCTCATGCAGCTCGGACACGCGCAAGCGCCCGGTGCGGTTCGGCTCGGGCACGGGGTAGAGAAAGTTGATCGGGTCGCGCGACAGGGCTTTGTCCATGGGTGGATCCCAGACTACGGCGCGCGGCGACGATCAGCGATCGGCAGGTGCGGCGTCGGGCTCGCCCAGGTCGATCACGAGCTTCCAGCTGCCGTCGGGCCGTCGCCGCCACACGTCGAAGTAGCGCCCGGTCAACAACGTCTCTTGCGTTCCGTCGGCGCGGCGTCGCGACATGACGAAACGGCCCGAGGTCGAGCCCAGATTCCCGGCCTCCGAGATCACGGCAGCATCGGGCTCCCACGCCAGATGGTTGGCGGGATCGGCGAAGAAGTCCCCCATGTGCGCGCGGATCGCGGCGTGACCAGTCACGGGCCGGAACTGGTCGTCGAACTGCGAGCCGTTCGCGTCGAAGGCCGCGACCCAGCCCTCGATCCGGCGCGCCTGCGTGTCGGCGCAGAAGGCGCGGTCCGCGGCGAGGAGCGGTACCGTGCGCTCGCTCTCGACCGACCGACACGCGCCGAGGGCCAGGAGGAGGAGTATCAGAGGTCGCATGGACCTCAAGTTACTACCCGGCCATTCCGATTCTTGCGGCCATCGCGCGATGAGCTCACTTTCCAGCCAATGATCTAGCCCCGTGGGTAAGAGGCCACGGTGACGTGTTCGTCGGCGGGGCCGGCGGGCCCGCGCTGACCTGGACCTCGAGGCGCTCTCCGCGAGACGGCCCCGAGACCACCTGACGCGACGGGACGCGGCCCGGCGCGTGCACGACCACGACCAGCCCTTCGCCGGGGGAGACGTCGATCTCAAGCCTCCCGTGCGCGTCCGCGCGGCGCGTGCTGCGCGAGCCGTCGTACTCGATCTCGATCTCGGCCCACGGCAGCGGCTCGCCGTTGTCGAGCACCTCGAGCGCGAGCCGCGCGGCCGGGATGCGCAGATCGACGCCTTCCGCCGGTGCATCGATCGCCTCGGCCGGCAGCGCGCCGGGCGGAAACACCGCGCCGGGGCAGCGGAACGCGTGCGGTCGCACGACCCATCGACCGGGGGCGAGCCCGCGGAACGACCACGTCCCGTCGGCGCCCGTCGTGGCCAGGAGCGCGCCCCATTCGAGGCGGCCGTCGACGATCGCGAGCTCCTGGTCGTCGACGCGCGCGCGACGCGCGGCGCGCGGACCGACCGCTTGCAGCTCGACGCGCGCCAGCGGCGCCGTGCCGGAGAGCACGCGCCCCGTGATCGCGACGCCGCGCTCCAGCACGAGCGGTTGCGCCAGGTCCGCGAAGCCCTCCTCGATCGCGAGGGGCCGCGTGGCCGGACGCAAGCCGGGCCAAGTTACCGCGAGCCACACGTCGCCGGGGCTCGCGCTGCGCACGTCGAAACAACCGCGTTCGTCGGCCAACGTCGAGCCGCGCACGGCCAGCGCGTCGGCCGCGTGCGGCGCAGCGAGCAACACGACGCGCGCTCCCGGAACGGCGGCGCCATCCTCGTCGACCACGCGGCCCGACACGGATGCGTGGCCTTCCTCGAGGCACGGGAATACTTCGTCGCCGGCTGCGACGAGCGCGCTGCGCGCGGTTTCGCGGCGCGGGACCGCGGACAGCTCGATCGCCGGCCGCTCTTCCGGATCGGGCGCCGGGCCGATGCCGCCCGGCTCCAGGCTGGCCCTCACAGCGCCCGCGGGCAGGACGAACCAGGCCACCGAAGCGGCCAGGACGGGCAGCACGAGCAGGGGGAGCAGGCGCGAGCGGGAGGACATCGCACCCGCGACCTACGGCGGCTCGCGCCGGGCGTGAGCACCGAATCGGACTTCCCCGTCGGGGTCCCGGCGACCGCGGGCACGGGACCGGCCCGAACGGCCCTCGGGCAGCGGTCGTCCGGGTCGTCCGTTTGGAGTGCCTGTTCCCCGGGCGCGCGCAGCACACTCTTGGGGTCGATCAGCTGGCTGACCGCATTTCCGGAAGCAGACCGCCGGTGCTCGCCCGCTACGGTGATCCAAAGGAGAAGGAACGAATGACGCGCTCGAGATTGGCCGTGTGTGCGTGCGTGCTCGCCGGCATGCTCGTCCACGCTTCCATCACCGCCCCCGCGGACCCGGGTGTCGCCGCGCTCGACGACGTCGCGTCGCTGACGCAGAAGCTCAAGGACCCGAGCGAAGAAGTGCGGCGCGTGGCCGTCGCGGATCTGGCCCAGCTCAAGACGCCCGCAGCTTGGGCAGTCGTCGTCGACGCGCTCGCCGATCCGTCGCCGCGCGTCGCAGACGAGGCGCAGGTGCGGCTGGCGGAAATCGCGGACGCCGCCTCGCTGAAGGCGGTGTGGGGCAAGTCCGGCACCGGATCGAAGGACCCGCTCGTCCTGCAGCGCGTGGCCGAGGCGATCGGGCGGATGCAGATCGAGGTCGACGGGATCGCGCTCTCGAAGCTGCTCGCGCACAGGGAGGTGGAGGTGCGGCGCACGGCGGCGCGCGCGATCGAGCGGCTTGCGCTCGAGAAGAAGCTCGAGAAGAAGTCGCGGAGCTTCACGCAGCAGCAGCTCGACCAGGTCATCAAGGGCGACAAGGAACCGGCTGTGCGGGCGGCCGCGCTACCGGCCCGGCACGCTCTGGCGGAATACACCGTTTCCGACCTGTTCGGGATGCTGTCGAAGCGCGACGCGGGCGTCGTGCGCGGATCCGTGTCGTGCACGCTCGGTGACGTGGAGTTCAACCAGGTCGTGGGGCTCGTCGACGACACGCTCGAGGACGAGGATCCGTGCACCGTGCGGATTCTGGTCGACCTCTTCCGCTCCCTCAGACGATCTTCCGCGGCCGATTCGCTTGCGGTGATCCTGGACCGCTATCAGAACCTGCGTCTCTCGTGGACCATCGTCGATTGCCTGCGCGACTGGTCCGGCCTGGCGCATGGGCGCGATGCGGGTCCGTGGAAAACGTGGGCCCGGGCATTGTCGGACGACTGGCGCGCTCCGGATCCGCCCAAGGAACCCGTCGAGCGGCGTTATCCGGGCACCGCGCTGCTCGGGCAGGCCGTGCTCAGCGACCGCATAGGGATCCTCGTCGACACCTCGGAGTGGATCCTGCAGAAGCGCGCCGACGGGACCGTGCAGAAGGCCTGGTTGAAGGCCGAGATCGGCAAGCTCCTGGCCGGCATGCCCGAGCGTTCCGAGTTCAACATCGTGCCCTACGGCAGCGCACCGGCAGCGTGCGAGAAGGCGCTGGTCGCCGTGAAGCCCGACACGATCAAGCACGCGCTCAAGGCCTTCGAGGAAAGCGCTCTGCCCGGGAAGGACAACTTCCTCGACGCAGCCTGGCTGGCGCTCGCGGACCCGCGCGTCGACACGATCCTCGTCATCACGGACAGCGCGCCTGCGGGATCGCAGCACGTGGACCCCGACCTGATCCGCGAGCAGTTCGCGCAGCGGAATCGCTTCCTGAGGGTGGTGCTCGACGTGATCCTCCTGTCGGACGACGCGGACGTCGAGGAGCAATGGCGGCAACTGTCCGCGCCGTCGGGTGGCCGCGTGACCAAGTCGAGCTTGTAGCGCGGCCGGAATAGGGGCCCAGAACCGGGCCGAACGGCCGTTCCCGCGCGCATCCCGCCGCTACCACGTCTCGCGCAGCGCATCCCGCCAGGCCAGGAGCGCTTCGCGGTCGCCGCCGACCAGACGCGAGCGCTCGATCGTCGCCGGGATCGCGCTCCAGGTCTCCAGGCGCGCGACGATCGGTTCGCGCTCGGAGGTCTGCGCGCGCTCCAGGAGGAGGAACAACGTGAGCGAGTCCCGCCGCTCCCCCGCCGCGATCAGCGCGGAGATCGCGCTGGCGCGCTCGTTCCCGTCGTCCGCGAACTCCAGGCGCTCCAGCGCGGCGCACAGTGCCGGGCTCGCATCACTCCAGCGCGGAAGTCCCGGACCGCGTCCTGGTCGCGCGCGGCATTCCGCGCCGGATGGAACGAGCGCATGCACGCCGTCGGCCTCGAACGAAACGCGTCCGGAGACCACCTCGATGAGCGCCGAGCCGTCGTCCTCGACGTGCGTGCGGTACACGCACCCGAGGTCGACCGCGAGCCCCGACTGGGTGCCGACCGCGATCGATGCGCCGAGAATGCCGGCATCGCTAGGCTGGCGCGCTCGGAGATCGATTGAGCGTGCAACCAACCTCGACAGGAGCACAGGCCGACCCGCGCCCGCGTCGCGGATCTGGCCGCTCGACGGACAATGGACCGCTCACTCGGCCCGCCGCGCCGGCTTCGCTGCGAGAACTCCGCTGGGCGCTTCTGCGATCGCTCGCCGGGCCGATCCTCGGCGTGCTCGCGTTCCGCTACGCCACCTTCGCGTTGATGTGCGCCATGGCGCTCGTGAACGAGGCGCAGCGCGGAGTGACGCTCGCCGACCCGTTGCTCGCGCTCGTGCCCTACGTCGCCTGGGTCGATCACGTGAACTGGGTGGTTTGGCTCGCCTGCTACTTGCCCGTTGCCGCGTTCTTCCTGTGGAGCGAGCCGCGGCGCTGGTTGCGCTACATGATCAGCGGCGGTCTCGTGTCGCTCGCGCGCGGCGTGTGCATCCTCGTCACGCACCTCGGTCCGCCGGATCCCGCGCACACGGGGCCAGGCATCGGCACGCGCAGCTTCGGACAGGCGTGGATCGAGCTCGTCTCGCCGTTCCACGTCTTCGTCGAGAGCTCGCAACGCGCGTACCTGACGCAGGACCTGTTCTTCTCGGGCCACGTCGCGACGACGTTCCTCCTCTGGCTGTACGTGCGCCGTCGACCGCTGCTGGGAACGCTGGCGTTCGTCGGACACTGGCTCAGTGTCGCGGCCGTGCTCCTCGCGCACTTGCACTACACCATCGACATCGTCGGAGCGTGGGCCGTGACGTGGGGGATCTACTCCTGGCGTGAGAGCCGAGCTCGTCGCGACCGGAACACGCCGGAAACGAGGCGTTCCGTCCCTGCTGCGTAGGCTGCCTACGGCGCAGGTTGTCGAGCGATCGTGTCGAGGTCGTGCCTGGCTTCGTATCCCTACCACGTCTCGCGCAGCGCATCCCGCCAGGCCAGGAGCGCTTCGCGGTCGCCGCCGACGAGACGCGAGCGCTCGATCGTCGCCGGGATCGCGCTCCAGCTCTCCAGGCGCGCGACGATCGGTTCGCGCTCGGAGGTCTGCGCGCGCTCCAGGAGGTGGAACAACGTGAGCGAGTCCCGCCGC
Organism: Planctomycetota bacterium; assembly: GCA_031400875.1. Lineage (GTDB taxonomy): Bacteria > Planctomycetota > UBA1135 > UBA1135 > JAEUHZ01. The sequence goes on from JANNQS010000020.1 coordinate 69,954, forward strand.
TCCCCCGCCGCGATCAACGCGGAGATCGCGCTGGCGCGCTCGCTCCCGTCGTCCGCGAACTCCAGGCGATCCAGCGCGGCGCACAGGGCGGGGCTCGCGTCGCTCCAGCGCGGAAGTCCTGGACCGCGCCCAGGTCGCGCGCGACATTCCGCGCCGGATGGAACGAGCGCATGCACGCCGTCGGCTTCGAACGACACGCGCCCGGAGACCACCTCGATGAGCGCCGAGCCGTCGTCCTCGACGTGCGTGCGGTACACGCACCCGAGGTCGACCGCGAGCCCCGACGGCGTGCCGACCGCGAACAGGCGCGGCGCGGCGAAGATCGAAGCGGTCAACGTGCCGCGTTCGAGGAAGACCCGGTAGCCGTCCTCTCCGCCCTGCTCGAGGGCCAGCCGGGAATGCTCCGACAGCTCCACCGTGCCGATCGATCCGATGCGCAGGCGCGCGGTCCCTCCCGCGCCGCACTCGAGACGTCGGGCGGGATCCCAGTCGACGTCACCGCTCGAACCGACGACCTCGAACGCCGCCGCTCCGGAAGGTGACGCGGAGTCGGGCAGCTCGCGAACGGCGGCCCACATGATCGCCACGATGGCCGCGGCGACGGCGGCTGCCGCCAGAGCACGGTTGCGCTTCGATGCGCGCCGCGGTTCCGAGGGGATGTTCAGCGGTTGCTTCCCGACGTCGTAGCGCGCGGGCGCTATAGCGCGCTCTAGTCCGGCTTCGAAGGCGTCCGGAGCGGCGCGCGGGTCGTTCGCCCACTCGTGATCGAGATCTTCTTCGTTCTTCATCGTTCGTCCCGGCGCGACAGGCGTTCGCGCAGCAGTTCCATGCCTTTGTGCAGATTCACTCGCACCGACCCGTGCGTCATGCCGGTCAGGCGCGCGATCTCGAGACCCGAGTATTCGCCCAGGAGGCGCAACGAGAGCGTTTCGCGGTACGCCTCGGGCAGGGCGCGCAGCTCGGCGAGCACGCGCTCGGCCTCGTCGCGCGCCTCGGAACCGGCGGCTTCGGGTGCCGCGAGGTCGTCGGGCAACCGCGCGGCCGGGACCCGGTCGCGCCGCGCCGCTTGGGCTTCGCGGCGCGCGATCGTGAAGAGCCAGGCCCCAACGCGGTCGGGCTCGCGCAGCTCGCCGCGCAGCTCGCCGCGCGCACGCCACGCGCGCACGAACACGTCCTGCACGAGGTCCTCGGCCTCGGAGGCGCGCACGCGCGCGGCCAGCACGGCGTGCACGCCGCGCGCGAAGCGCCGGTAGAGCGCGTCGAACGCGGCGCGATCGCCGAGGCGAGCGCGCCGCGCGAGCTCTCCGTCGGGCGTGCGCGCGAGGTCGTCCATGCGCGGCCGATTCTCCTCGCTCGCGACCGGCGCGGCGACATCCGCTCGGTCTAGTGCGAGCGCCCGGCCGCGCGAGGAGGGACCGCCGTCGGCGCTCATCCGCGCTGGGCCCTCTTTTCCAGCTTCGACTCCAGCTCTTCGATCGTGTCCGCGTCGTAGAAGACGCCCAGGATCCCCACGAGGTTCTTGCGGGCGTACTCGTCGTTCTTCGCGTTGCGCAGCGCCTCGCGGGCGAAGCTCGCGCTCGTGGACGTGCCATCGTCGAACCAGACCATCGCCGCGAGTAGCAGCACGCGGGCGTCCTTCGGCTGGAGCTCGGCCGCCTGGCGTGCCAGCGCCCGCGGGTCGAAGTCGACCCGATACCCGAGTTCCGTCGAGGCCTGCCCCGCGAACGCGAGCGTGATCGCGGCGGACGCGCGCACCGCTTGCGTGGGCTCCTCGATCGTCGGCGCGACGCCCGCGGGCAGCTTCTCGCGCAAGCGCTCGGCAGGAAGCTGCTGCGCGTCGAACCACACGGTCAGCGCTTCCTTCGAGGTCGCCTCGATCCGCGTGACGCCGGGGAGCACCGCGAGGCGGGCGCTCGTCGCCTCGAGCTCCTTCCCTAGCGTGATCTTCGCGCGCGACATGGGAGCCAGCTCCGTCTCGCGCTTCAGGTCCGCCGACAGCTGCTCGAAGAGCGTGCGGCGCGCCGATTGGTTCGCGTCAGCCGCTTTCGGGCCTTCCTCCGAGCGATGTCCCAGGGACTGCAGAGTCGTGCGCAGCACCTCGGCGCGCAGGAACACGTCGTCGCTGCTGCGCACGATCCGCAGCGTCTCGTCGACGAGCTGTTCCGGCTTCCGACCGGCCTTCCCCAGCGGCTTCTCGGGCAGGGCCAGATCGCCCGCGTGTTGGACGGGGAAGCACACACAGGGTGCGCCGGGCACGGGCAGGAACGCCGCGGGCTGCGCGGTCGGGACGGCGGCGAGGAGGAGGGCAGCGAACATCGGTGGGCTCCTTGGGACTCGGAAGAGTGGGACTCCGGCCGCCGCTAGAGGGAGCGTCCAGCAGGCGTGTTAGCCGAAGACCGGGACGAAATGCCGGCGCACAAGCGGGGCGCTTCAGGCTGCCTGGAGAGTGCGCGAACCACGCGGGTCTCGCGCGGGCGGTCGTCCGCTGGACATGTGAGTCCGCAGCGAGGATCCTCGACTCGATGACGCCCTCACCCCGAATCCTGGTGCTCGACAGGCCGATCACGGCTCGGGAGCTCGAGGGTCTGCTGGGGAACCCCTTCGAGGACTTGGTCAAGTTCGTCGTGGACCTCGACCGCCGGCTCGTGGCGTTCGGTGGCGAACTCCACGCGGACGCCGAAGCAGTCCTGCTCGACCAGGAAAGCCGTCAGGAAGCTCTCTGGGGTGGAAACTACCACCCGCTGCGAGACGATGCCGCGTCCATCGAGTACACGTCACTGATCAACATCCACCCGGCGCAGGGTAACCGCAGCATCGAAGTCCAGGACCTGACACTGCGCGGGAGGATCCGCGCGCTGGTACTCGAGCGTCGGACGCGATGGAGCGGAGCAGCCGTGAATCACTCGAGCCTCACTACCGAGAGATGGGCACGCTTCACATTCCCCCAGCAGATCCTGCAGATCGCCGCGGAAATGCACCGGGCGCGGCACTCGTTCCCGTCTCATGACGAGGCCTACCTGCGTAGCTGCTACGAACGCGCGCTACAGCTCCTCGACCTGACCGTCGGAGCGCGGATGCGCAGTCCGATGCGACGGGAGTTGCTGCGCTGGAGGTACTTCGTCGCCGGTCTGTACGCGTCTGGTGAGATGGACGCGGCCGCGCACGACCTGGCGTTGCGAACATTGCTGCGATTGAACGCCGAAACGAACCTGCACGCCGAGCCGCTCGGCGTCTAGCCGGCGCGACCGCTGCCCGCTCTTCCATCCCGACGCGGAAGTGGCTGTCGATACGGTGCCAGGGACAACTCCGACACCCTCGATCGCGCGATGCGGCGCCAATCACAACTTCGACCGCTCGGCCGCGAGGGGCCGACCGGACTGGGGCGCCAGGAGGGGCTTCGACAGCTTCAATCGTGACGCGCGGCTCCTGCGGAACGAACCTGTGCGGTCATCCCTGCCACTCTTTTCGCGAGGGCACGCCGCTGGTCGCAAACCCTGGCGCGGAGCCATGATCGGCGTAGTCGCAGCGAAGTCCGGGATCGATGCGCAGTTCCTGCGTCGTGCGGCGGTAAGGCTCAGGCCGTTCGCGCGTCGACGAGATCGGCAGGGATCAAATAGCATGAGACGAGACCATTCCCTGCCGCGCGCATCGGCTCTCCCCTTTCTCGCCGCTTCGATCTTGCCCGGCGATTTCGTACGAACGCTCAGCTTCGTCCCGTGCGGCGACTGGAACGACGACGGCGTAGGCGATCTCGCGGTCGGACTCCCGCGCGACGACGCGCACGGTGAAGACGCGGGCCGAGTGCACGTGCTCAGCGGTCGCGACGGCTCGATCGTGCGCGAATTGCACACGGGCGTCGCTCGATCAGGCTTCGGCTTCGCGCTAGCGACCGGAACAGACGTCGATCAGGACGGAAGGGCCGATCTCGTCGTCGCCTCGCATCGCGACGGGTTCCCCGAGGTGTTGAAGGTGCCGGAGGAGCGCAATCGTCCGGGTCGAATTCACGTCTATTCGCCGATCGACGGCCGGCTTCTCTGCGAACTCGGACAGCCCGCGGACCTGAACATCGGACTCCCGTTCTGCAGTCGCGTCGACGTCGTCGCAGACCTCGACGGCGACCGAATACGGGACGTGCTCGTCACGAGTCGCGCCGAAGCTAATCTCGACGGAGGCAACTCGTGTCCGGCGATTGTACTTAGCACGAGGTCGGGCGCGCGCCTGCGCACGGTTCCTCTTGTCCTCGAGAGCGCCGCGGTTGGAGCGCTCGATGTCGACGGCGATGGTGAACTTGATCTCGTCGCCGGCGACTCCGACAAGATGCAGTGGCTCTCGCTCTCGAAGACGGAGAAGCACACGGTCGATCCCGAACTGACGGCACTTCTGCGTCCCGCTCGAATCGCGGACGTCGGTGACCTCGACGGCGACCATCGCAGCGAACTCGCCATCATCGGAACTCTGGTCGATCGCGGTCCGGACGAGATCGTCCGCGTTGTGTCGCCGGCGACGAAGCGCCTGCTATTTGTCGTAACGAGCGCGTCGATGCGTACGGCGGCTCGTGACGAGGCATCTGCGGGGGTCGATCGTCTCGACGTGTGCGGTACGCCCGACATCGACGGCGACGGATCCGGCGAACTGTTCGTCGTCTTGCCGGGCGCTCGTACTCACGGTTTCGCTGCGTTGCTCTCAAGCAAGACGCAACAGCCGATTTGGACGGCCACCGGTAGCGTGGACGACCCGATCGGTTTGAAACTGTTCGCCTACGACGTCGAGGATGTGCGGCGCGTTCCGGACATGGACGGTGATGGCCTCGCCGACGTGGCAGTGTCGATGGCGGGAGCCTCGACATCGATGCCATACGAGGACATGGGCGCGCGCCTCTCGATCCTTTCGTCGAGGTCCGGCGCCCGAATCGCGACGTTGGCGTTTCGCGCGAAGGAAGCCCCTTCCATTCGCTTCCAGGCCAAGCGAAGCGAGACGCCGCGCGCGAAATGAACGCTGGCGAGATACGCCCCGCACCGGGAATGTCCGCTCACTCGAATCAGACGCCACCGAGGACTGAGATTCCTCGACTTCACTGCAGAATCCGTGCTCGGATGCGATGAGGGACGACTCCGACACCTTCGCTCGTGGTGAGGTCGACGGCGTCGGACGAACCTGTCGGAATCGTCCCTGGCACCGTATCGACACCCTCGCGGTCAGCGGCTGCCGAGCAGGCGGCGCGCTTCGGCGCGTGCCGTCGCGTGGGCGGCGCCGCCGGCGATCATGTCGGCGACCTCGTCGACGCGCGTGTCGCCGTCGAGGCGCACGACCTCGGTTCGCGTGCGGCCGGCCTTGACCGACTTCGAGACGCGGAAGTGGCTGTCGGCCAGCGCGGCGATCGCGGGCAGGTGCGTCACGCACAAGACCTGGTGTCCGCGGCCGAGCGTGCGCAGGTGCTCGCCGACTTGTGGGCCCAGTCGCCCGCCGACGCCGGCGTCGATCTCGTCGAAGACCAGCGTCGGTATCGCCTGGCGCAGCGCGAGCGCGACGCGGATCGCGAGCAGGATGCGCGCTGCTTCGCCGCCGGATGCGACGTGGCGCAGCGGACGGGACGGCTCGCCCGGGTTCGCGGCCAGGAAGAACTCGCTGGCGGGCGGGTCGACGGCGACCTCGGACGACGGTGCACGTGCGGGCTCGGCGACGTAGCGGAATTCGGCTTTGCCCAGGCCCAGCTCGCCCAGGCTCGCATGGACCTGCTTGGCGAGCTTCGTCGCGACGCTCGCGCGTTTCTTCGCCAGCTCCGTGGCCGCTGCCGCCGCGGCGCGGCGCAGCTCGGCCACGCGCGCCTGCAGTGCTTCGACGGACGCGTCGCGCGCCTCGAGCTCGGCGATCTCCTGCGCGATCGACTCGGCGCGCTGCGCCAGGCCGGCGACGTCGGTGCGGTGCTTCTTGCGCAGCGTGTCGAGGCGGTAGAGGCGTTCCTCGATCGTCTCGAGGCGCCGCGGGTCGGCTTCGAGACGCGAGAGGAAGCGCTCGAGCCTGGCCGAGGCTTCCTCGGCGTGCACGACCGCGCCTTCGACCTCGGCGTGCAGATCGCCCAACTCGGCGACGCGCGCGGTCCAGGTCTCGAGCACGCGGCGCGCGCGGCGCAATTCGTCGAGCGCACCGCCTTCCTCGCCCGACAGCGCGCGCGAGAGAGCGCCCAGGTCGCGCGACAGCTCCTCGGCCCAGCGCAGGCGGTCGCGCTCGGCCAGCAGCGCGGCGTGCTCGTCGGCCGTGATGCGAGCGCCCTCGAGCTCGCCGGCCTGGAAGCGCAGGAGGTCGAGGCGGTCGGCGCGCTCGCGCGCCAGACGGTCTAAGTCCTCCAGCTCGCCGCGCGCCGCGTCGAAGGCCGCGCGCGCCGTGCGCCAGCGCTCGGCCAGCTCCACCAGACCGCCGAACGCGTCGAGCAGGCGCGTCTGCTCGGCCGGCTCGAACAGGCGCTGGTGGTCGTTCTGCCCGTGGATCTCGACCAGCAGGCCGGCCACGCGCTTCAGCGCCGCCAGCGTCGCCGGCCGGTGGTTGATCCAGGCGCGCGTGCGGCCCGACGCGCCGACCGCGCGCGCCAGCACGAGCTCGCGCTCGTCCCCCGCGCGCAGGCCGGCCCAATCGTCGAGGACGCCCGGCGCGACGTCGGCCAGCGCCTCATTCAGGTCGCCGGAACGCGCGTGCTCGGCGTCGAGCAGGAACCGGCCTTCGACGCGCGCTTCCTCGGCTCCCGTGCGCACGAGCCCGGTGCGCGGGCGCTCACCGAGCAGGAGCTCCAGGGCGCCGACGATCAGGCTCTTGCCCGCGCCGGTCTCGCCCGTGATCGCGTTCAAGCCGTTGCCGAGCTCGAGCGCCGCGCGGTCGAAGAGGGCCAGGTTCTCGAGGGCGAGGTCGCTCAGCATGTCCGTGCCGCGCGATCTTACGCCGAGGAGGCCGAGCGGAAACCGATCGTGCGGCGGCTCGATGAGGGCGGAGGAACAACTGCAGCCTGCCCACGGACGCCGGTCCACGGGCAGGCTGCACTTGGATCGAGAACCCCCGGCTCAGAACTCGGGGAACACCTCGGAGATGAACTGCTCGAGCCGCAGCTCGATCGTCCCGTTCGAGTCCTCGGGCAGCCACCACGAGAACGTGTGGCCGCGCGGGTTCGTGCCGGGCTTGAGCAGCGTCAGGGTGTGCAACGGCACGTCCATGACCGCTCCGTCGGCGTCGCAGTTGATCATCGCGCCCATCCGCTCGAGGTAGAGGGCCAGGCTCGAGACGGCCTCGGGGTCCACGCGCTCGATCGCGCCGCGCGGGGCGGCCGGGTCGGACATGTCGGCGATGCGCACGGCGCCGTCCGAGTACACGGTCAGGTGCAGGTCGACGGGCCCGGCGATCGTGCCGCCGGAGAGCTCGTAGACGACGAGCGGCTCGTGGACGATCGAGTTGCCGCAGCCGCTCTGGACCGAGACCGGGCTCAGGACGATGCGCTCGCCCGCGAGGGGGACGGCAGAGAACGCGAGCAGGAAGACGGGACGGAACATGGCGACCTCGTGGGGAAGGAGGAGACAGCTCGGCAGGCGGACACCCACCGTTCCCAGGAGGACGAGGGGAGCCCGCTGCGAACGCGGCCTCTCGAGGTTTTCTTCTCTACTTCCGCGGGCGGATCGGGGCGGGAGGTGGCGTCGCGATACCCTCGGCACACACGGCGCGCAGGCGGGCCAGCTCCTCGCGGGCCGGGTCGGGCATAGGCGCAACGAGAGCCTGCCGTAGCGCCTCGTCCGCCAGCTCGAAGGACTCCTCCTCGATCAGCGTCACCGCGCGGCTGGCGTGGATGATGGTCGCTTCGCCGACCTCGTCCTCGAGCGGAACGGCGGACTGGAGCTCGATCCAGGGGCGGTCGCGCCAGACCTCGCGCACGATGCCGCGCACCTCGAAGCGCTGGTGTGTGCGCGCGGCCGCGAAGGTGCGCTCGAGCTCGGTCCCCTTGCGCACGAAGACGCGCGCCTGCGGGTTCGTGAACTCGTCGCGCACCCACGGGAACTGCTCGTCGGCCCAGGCGGTGACGGCCACGAACGCTCCCGGTCCGAAGCGCGTCGGTCCGGCCTGCCAGCGTGCGGGCAGGTCGCGGAACTGGACGCGCACCGTGACCTCCTGGCCCTGGAATCGGCAGGGCTGGGCCGCGACGTCGCGCCAGGGCACGACCTCGACCGGCCGCGGCAGCTCGCGCGCGACGGGCGCCAGGCCCAGCACCACCGCGATCATCCCCAGCAGACCAGCGCGCATGGCCGGGCCATCGGAAGAAAGTTCCCGAGACTTGAGTCCCGTGCCAGGCTCGCGACAACCGGAACCAGGAGCAGGGAATCCCTAGCTCCGCGGTCGAGAGCCGGCCCGCGTCGTGGTCCCGGCGGGCTGCACCTTGACTCCTGCAATCCACACGTGCTCGAGCGCCAGCTCGGGCCCGCGCAACGTCAGGAAGTCCGCCGCCAGACCCGGGCGCAGCGATCCGAGCTCGCGCTCGAGCCCCAGCGCGCGCGCCGGCGTCTGGCACGCCATCGCCAGCGCCTCGGGCAGACCGACGACGCCGCGCGTCACGAGGCGGCGCACCATCTCGAGCTGGCTCATCGCCGAGCCCGCCAGCTTCAGCTCACCGCCGGCCTTCGGCGGGTAGTACGAGGTGCCGTCGCGCAGGACATGATCGCGGCCGTGGCTGTGGAAGACGTCGCAGCCCGTGCCCGCACCCTGCAGCGCGTCGCTGACGAGGCACAGCCCCTGCGGACCGCGCGCGCGCAAGGCCAGCTCGAACGCCTCGGGTCCCACGTGCACCAGGTCGCCGATGATCTCGGCGAAGAGCGCCGCGTCGGTCAGCGCGAACCCGGCCAGCCCGACCTCGCGGTGGTGCACGGGCGGCATCGCGTTGAAGAGGTGCGTCGCTCCGGCCGAGCCGTCGAGCGCGGCCGCGCGCGCTTCGGCGCACGTTGCGCGGCTGTGACCGAGCGAGACGCGGACGCCAGCACGCACGAGTTCCCGCACGAGATCGGCGGCGCCCGGCAGCTCGGGCGCGAGAGTCACCGTGCGGATGCCGCGCGCGTCGCCGGTCGCGGGGCCGAGGATCGCGCGCAGCGCGGACACGCTCGGCGCCGCCAGGTCGCCGACGGGCAACGCGCCGGCCGCGAGCGGGTTCACGAACGGGCCCTCCAGGTGCGCGCCGATCACGCGCGCCCCGGCGCCCGGGGGCAACGATCGCACGCGCTGCTGCAACGCGACGCAGGCCGCCCCCATCTCGGCCGGCGGCCCGGGGAAGAGCGTCGGCTGGAACGCCGTCGTCCCCGCTGCCGCCAGCGTGCGCGACATGCCCGCGATGTCCTCCAGCGGATCGAAGCCGCCGAAACCGTGCACGTGCAGGTCGACGAAGCCGGGCGTGACGAGCGGCAGGTCCGCGCCGCCGATCTCGCCCTCGGTCACGACCGACGTGATGCGCCCGTCCCGCCACGCCAGCGTGCCGGTCAGCACCTTGCCGTCGACGAAGAGCCGGCCGCGCAGGGTTTCCACGCGTGATTCCACGGCTGCTTCGTCGCACGAATCAGCGGACGGGTCAACGTCAGGCGGGAGCAGGACGCGGCCCGGTCAGGAGGACGATCGCCGATCCGCCGTACTCGCGCAGGTCGAAACCCCAGTCCGGACCCGGTCGCAGGGCGCCGATGTCGCGGGTCGGCGCGTGAAGGACGACCAGCCCGTCCGGGCTCAGGTTGTCGCGTACCAGCGCTTCCACGGCGCGCACGAGCAGGGGGCTCGTGTCCGGGTTCGTGACCAGCTTGTAGGGCGGGTCGAAGAAGACCAGGTCGAAGACCGGCTCGTCCTTGCGCCGGTCGCGCCAGCTCTCGTGGCGCAGCGCGTCGCCGCGCCAGACGCGGGCGCGATCCTTCACGCCGAGCTCGCGCACGTTGCGGTCGAGCGACGCCAGCGCTTCGGCGCCGCGCTCGACGAAGCGGACGTGCGCCGCGCCGCGCGAGAGCGCCTCGAGGCCCAGGCTGCCGCTGCCGGCGAAGAGGTCGAGCACGCGCGCGTCGGGGATGCGCTCGTCGATGCGCGCGAACAGGGCTTCGCGCACGCGGTCGAGCATGGGGCGCGTCGCCTCCCCCTCCGGCGCCTCGATGCGACGCCCGCCCAGATCTCCGGCGATGATCCTCACGACGCGCAGCGTAGCGCGCGGCGCAGTGGAGCGAGGCTGGTAGCTCGCCGCGCGACTGGAGGGGACTGGTAGCGCGCGGCGCGCAGGAGTCGGCGTGGCGGAGAATCGCTCGGCTCGATCCGTTACGATGAGCCCCTCCGCGATGCCGCGCCTCCACGTCAACATCGACCACGTCGCCACGCTGCGCCAGGCGCGCCGCGAGGCCTTTCCCGATCCCGTCGAATGGGCCTTGCGGGCCGAAAAAGCCGGCGCGGAAGGTATCACCGTGCACCTGCGCAAGGACCGCCGGCACATCCAGGACGACGACGTGCGGCGCCTGCGCAAGAAGCTCGCGACGCGACTGAACTTCGAGATGAGCCTCGACGCCGAGATCGTCGCCATCGCGCTGAGGACGCGGCCGCACGCCGTCTGCATCGTGCCCGAGAACCGCAGCGAGGTGACGACCGAAGGCGGGCTCGACGTCGTGCGCGAAGCGCGCCGACTGTGCGCGGTCGTGCCGCTCGTCACGCGGCGCGGGACCGAGGTCAGCCTGTTCATCGACCCCGACATCCGCCAGGTCGAAGCAGCCTGCGAGGTCGGCGCGGAGTTCGTCGAGCTGCACACCGGTTCCTACGCGCTCGCGACCGGCCGCACGAAGGCGCGCGAACTCGAGCGCCTGCGCACCGCCGCGCTGCACGCGCGCGCGATCGGCTTGCGCGTCAACGCCGGCCACGGGCTCGACTACGAGAACGTGGGGCCGGTGGCCGCGCTGCCGCACGTCGAGGAGCTGAACATCGGCTTCGCGATCGTCGCGCGCGCCGTCTTCGACGGGCTCGAGGAGGCGGTCGGCGAGATGGCGAAGCTCGTGCGCGGAGGCTCCGTGCGGAGCCGCGTGCGCGCCCGCGCGACCCAGGTAGCGCGCATCGCTCGCAGATCGGGAGACAGGAGACGCCCGTGATCGCACCGCATCCCCGCTGCAAGCTCAAGGGCAGCCTGGTCGCCCTGCCGACGCCCTTCCGCGACGGGCGCGTCGACCTGCCGGCGCTGCACGCGCTGGTCGACTTCCACATCGAGCGCGGGACCGACGGCCTGGTCGTGTGCGGCACGACGGGCGAAGCGCCGACGCTCGAGGAATGGGAGCGCCGCGCGGTCGTCGAAGCGACGATCTTCCGCGCGCGCGGCCGCGTGCCGGTCGTGGCCGGCGTCGGCACGAACGACACGCGCACGACCGTGAACACGGCCAAGGCCGCGGTCGAGCTGGGCGTCGACGCGCTGCTCGTCGTGACGCCGTACTACAACCGGCCGACGCAGCGCGGGCTCGAGGCGCACTTCGGCGCCGTCGCGCAGGCCGTTCCGACGCCGATCGTGCTCTACAACGTCCCCTCGCGCACCGGTTGCGACCTGCAGCCCGAGACGGTGGCCGCGCTCGCGCGCCGTTTCCCACACATCGTGGCCGTCAAGGAGGCACTGCCCTCCGTCGAACGCGCGAAGCGGCTCCTCGGCGAGACGCCGTGTGGTGTGCTTGCGGGCGATGATTCCTCGATCGCGGACTTCGTCAGCTTGGGCGCGCTGGGCGCCGTGAACGTCGTCGGCAACGTCGCGCCCGAGAAGGTGGCCGAGCTCGTGCGCTGCGCGGCGCCGGGCGGCGATTCGGAGCGCGCGGCCGTGATCGTCGAATGGCTGCGGCCGCTCGTGCGCGACCTCTACATCGAGACGAACCCCGCGCCGGTCAAGGCTGCGCTGGCGCTGATGATCAGCGCGATGCGGAACGAAATGCGGCTGCCGCTCGTGGGCCTCGAGCCCAAGAACCACGAAACGCTGGCGGCGACGCTGCGCGCCAGCGGCCTCGTCTGATCTGCGCGGTCACCCTCGCGCCGCGCGCTGGACGGAGAGTGTCGAAGTCGTTCCTGGCACCGTATCGACACTCTCGTTCGGTCAAACGATCTTGGGCTCGGTCGTCTCGCCGAACTTCTTGCCCAGCGCGCGCAGGACCTGTTCCATCGTGCGCGTGTAGCCGAACACGTAGCGCGCCATCAGGCGGAAGTGCGCCGGCTTGATGAAGCCGTTCTCGGAGATCGTCAGCTCCGAGCCGTCCGAGACCGGGCGGATCGTCCAGGTCCACGAGCCGCCGAACGGCAGCTTGCCGTCGTCGTCGGCGATGCGCGTGACGAGCTTGCGCGGCGGATCCCACTCGACGACTTCGAGCGGCAGCTTGCCGTGGCTCGAATGCTCGATCCACGCCGGCTTGCCGGCGACGTCGGGCTGGAGTTCCACGGACTTCAGGTCGTCGCGCCAGGCGCCCAGGCCGTCGATGTCCGTGATCACCTTCCAGACCACTTCCGGCCGCTGCGCGTAACGCGCGCGCACCGAAACCGAGTGGTTGCGCGGCACCATCGCGCCCAGCCGGTAGACGAACCCGACGAACAACAGAACGATGGCGAGGATCCAGATCAGGTTCATGAAGGTGGGCGGCGGGGCTGCGCGCGCAACGTATCATCCGGGCTGGAAAGCGATCTGCCACCTTGCTGGCCCAACTCGTCCTCGCCGCGTTCCCGATCGTCGATCCGGGCGCTGGCGACACCGACGCCGCGCGCGAGCTGGCGCGCATCGGGAAGCTCGCTCCGGGCCCGGCCTGCGTGCAGTACGAAGCCCTGCTCGCGCGCCGCGAGCTGAGCGAGGACGCGCGTCGCGGCGGCCTGACCGGCCTGCGCGATCGCGCGATCGAAGCCGCGCCGCCGCTGTCCGCGGTCGAGCTCGCGCTCGTCGAGGAGCTGAAGGCGGAGAGCCTGCCCGTCGTCGATCCGCTCGTCTCGCGCTACGTGATCCTCCTCGGCGGCGAGGAGTTCGTCGCCAACGCGCGCGAGCACAAGGTCCCGGGCCTGCTCGACGCGACGTACGTCGTGCAGCGCCAGCTCTTCGCCGTCGATCCCGTTCAGCTCGTGGGTCACCGCTACGTGTTCTTCCCCGAAGCGAAGAAGCCCGGGGGCTGGACGATCTGGTCGGGCAACCTGACCGTCGCCTACGGCAACTCGATCGCGCAGCAGGGCACATTCGACGAGAACATGGCGCACGAGCTGAGCCACGCGTTCACGGCGCGCACGGCCGGACGCCACCTGATCGCCGGCGGTTTCGGCGAGGGCTGGTCCGACCTCGCGATCGCGTACACGGGCGAGCGGTTGTCGTTCCTGGGCCCGGAGATGGCGGCGCTCTGGACGAATTGGCGCGACGGCATCCTGAACGCCGGCGATCTCGAGTACGTCTCGACGCGGCTTCCGATCGAGGAGATCGTCGCGTACGGCCCGTCGGTCGCCCCGATCCTGCGCCTGTGCATCGACTCGCCCGGGCGGCGCGGCGACGTCGATTGGGCCCCGCTGGCCAGGCTCTTCCGCGAGCAGGCCGACACGCCGCCGCCCTGGATGCCGGGCTACCTGTGGCCCGCGCGCATGGCGCGCGACCTCCTGCGCGCGTTCCCGGGCGATCGCACGTGGGACACGCTCTCGCGCTGGCGGTTCCCGCTCGACCCCGGCTCGCAGAAGGAGATCGACGTCTGGGCCGCACGCGCGCGGCAGAAGCCGTACCCGCCGCGCGCCGAGCAGTGGAAGGCCGACGGGCAGACGGTCGTGCGCACGTGGCGCGTGCTGGGCCCGATCCCGGTGCCGAAGGGACGCTGGGCCAACGTCGACTTCGATCCGGCCGACTCGTGGAACTTCGAGGAGCGCGAGGAGTACGAGTTCGCTGGCGCGACGTACCGCTGGCGCACGGACGTGCCAGTCGACGCCGACGGGCTCGTCGCGCTCGCATCGCTGCCCGGAGCCGACGGACCGTGCGTGTTCTACCTGCGCACGGATCTGCCGCCCGAGGCCGAGGGACCGCTCGCGCTGTTCGCCGCCAGTGACGACGAGTGTGCCGTGTGGGTCGACGGCACGCAGGTGGACCTCTTCCGCGGCGAGCGCGCCACGAATCCGGACGAGCCCGACCGCGTCTACGCGCGCGTCGCGAAGGGCGGTGGGAAGGTCCTGGCCCAGGTCGCGAACTACGCCGGCCCGACGGGGTTCCACCTGCGCTGGTCGAAGGTCTCGCCGATCGAGACGAGCTGGCGCGTCGAGCTGCGCGCGCCCGATCCACGCCGGCGGCTGATGGCCGTGCGCCGTCTGGGCACGGCGCGCGTTCCATACGACGTCGTCGCGGCGATGCTCGAGGACGCGCTGTCCGACGGCAAGCCCGAGGTCCGTTCCGAAGCCGCGCGTCTCCTGGCCGGTCGCCGCGGCGAAGCGAGCGTGCTGGAGGCGTTGATCGCCGCGTGGTCACGCGAGAAGGACGCGCGCGTGCTCCCGGTCCTGCAGAGTGCAGTGCAGGAGCTCGCGTTGCGCGTCTCCAGCGACCCGGCCGCCGCGCACCGCTGGTGGCGCGACGAGGGCCGCGCGTGGCGCGATTCGGACTACGTCGAGGCGGAGACGGCCTACTCGCTGCGCAGCGCGTTCGGCGGCTTCTTCGGCAACCACGCCGGCGCGTACGGTGGCCAGCACGTCGGCCGCTGCTTCGGCGGCGACCCTGTGCACGCCTTGAACCTGGTCCTCGAGGTGCGCCAGAGCGGGCCGTACGTGATGGCCGTGCGCTACACCTCGGCCGACAGCGAGCGGCGCGCCGACCTGCGCGTGCGGCGCGGCGAGCAACCGGTCGCGGCGCGCGACGGGGCGGTGTTCCCCAAGACGGAGACTGGGGAGAGCTGGACGTGGCAGGAGGTGCCCTTGGGGGTGCTGCCGCCCGGGCGCTACCGCGTCGAGATCGGGAACGTGGACGGGTGCCTCGACCTCGACGTGATCGGGCTGCGGTTGGCCCGGCCCTGATCGAAAGGGCAGCGGGCCGCCAACTTTGCAGTCGTGGGCGCCAGTTTGGCACCCGCGCCTCCCGGTTCTTGAAGTGGGGACACCTGGGACTCGGCACATCGGTTGCCGGGCGCACTGCCTCCCGATCGGAGCCCATCCATGCAGCCCGAGTTGTTCACCCGCAAGACCCAAGAGGCGCTCGGCAACGCGCAGCAGCGTGCGCAGAGCGCCGGACATCCCGAGATCACACCGGCGCACCTGGCCGTGGCGCTCCTGGAGGAACCCGAGGGCGTGACCGCGGCGTTGCTGCAGAAGCTCGACGTCGATCCGCGCGTGCTGGCGGCGGAGCTCGGGGGGGCGCTCGAGAGGCTGCCGAAGTCATCGAGCAGCCAGGCGGGCCTCTCGCGCGCGCTGAGCGACGTGGTCCAGGAGGCCGAGACGATCTCCCGCAAGATGGGCGACAAGTTCACGTCGACGGAGCACCTCCTGTTGGCGCTGGCGAAGAAGGGCGGCCCCGAGGTCGCCGGCCTCCTCGCGGCGCGCGGCGTGCGGCCCGAGCGACTCGAGGCGGCGCTGCAGGAGGTCCGCAAGGGCAAGAAGGTCACGACACAGGATCCGGAGGGCTCGTTCGAGGCGCTCAAGAAGTACTCGCGCGACCTGACCGAGGAGGCAGCCGCCGGGAAGCTCGACCCCGTGATCGGGCGCGACAACGAGATCCGGCGCGTGATCCAGGTGCTCTCGCGGCGCCGCAAGAACAACCCCGTGCTGATCGGCGATCCGGGCGTGGGCAAGACGGCGATCGTCGAGGGCCTCGCGAACCGCATCGTCGCGGGTGACGTGCCCGAAGGCTTGAAGGACAAGAAGGTCCTGTCGCTCGACATCGGGTCGCTGCTGGCGGGCGCGAAGTACCGTGGTGAGTTCGAGGAGCGCCTCAAGTCGGTGCTGCAGGAAGTCGCCGAGGCCCAGGGCCAGGTCATCCTGTTCATCGACGAGATGCACACGATCGTCGGCGCGGGCGGCGCGGAGGGCGCGGTCGACGCGGCCAACATGCTCAAGCCGCCGCTGGCGCGTGGCGAGCTGCACTGCATCGGCGCGACGACGCTCGACGAGTACCGGAAGCACATCGAGAAGGACGCGGCGCTCGAGCGGCGCTTCATGCCGGTGCTCGTCGGCGAGCCGAGCGTCGAGGACACGATCGCGATCCTGCGCGGCCTGAAAGAGCGCTACGAGGTCCACCACGGCGTGCGCATCCTCGACGAGGCCGTCGTGGCCGCCGCGCGGCTGGCCGACCGCCACGTCACGGACCGCTTCATGCCCGACAAGGCGATCGACTGCATCGACGAGGCCGCGGCGCAGCTCCGCACGGCGATCGATTCGCTACCGCCCGAGCTCGACGACCTCGAGCGCCGGACTCGCCAGCTCGAGATCGAGCGGCAGGCTCTCTCGAAGGAAGAGACACCGGACGCGAAGAAGCGGCTCGACCGCATCGCGAAGGAGCTGGCGGAGCTGCAGGAGCAGTCGAGCGGCCTGCGCGCGCGCTGGTCGACCGAGAAGCAGCTGATCACGGCGATCCGCGCCGGGAAGATGCGCCTGGAGGCGCTGCGCGACGAAGCGCTCAAGAAGGAGCGCGAGGGCGACCTCCAGCGCGTGGCCGAGATCCGCTACGGCGAAGTCCCGGCGACGCAGAAGGACCTCGACGCGAACATCGAGAAGCTGCGCAAGGTGCAGGCGAACGGCGCGCTGCTGCCCGAAGCCGTCGATGCCGAGATGATCGCGCAAGTGATCGGCCGCTGGACCGGCATTCCGGCCACGCGCCTGCTGGAGACCGAGCGCGACAAGCTGCTGCACATGGAGGATCGCCTGGGCGATCGCATCATCGGCCAGAAGCACGCCATCGCGGCGATCGCGCAAGCCGTGCGGCGCGCGCGCGCGGGCCTGCAGGAGACGACGCGGCCGCTCGGCAGCTTCCTGCTGCTCGGACCGACGGGCGTGGGCAAGACGGAGCTAGCCAAGGCGCTGGCCGAGTTCCTGTTCGACGACGAGCACAACCTCGTGCGCATCGACATGAGCGAGTACATGGAGAAGCACGCCGTCGCGCGCATGATCGGCGCGCCGCCGGGCTACGTCGGCTACGACGAAGGCGGGGCGCTGACCGAGGCCGTGCGCCGCAAGCCGCACTCGGTCGTGCTCTTCGACGAGGTCGAGAAGGCGCACTCGGACGTGTTCGACGTCCTGCTGCAGATCCTCGACGACGGACGCCTCACGGATGGCCAGGGACGCACGGTGGACTTCACGCAGACGCTCGTGCTGATGACCAGCAACCTGCGCAACGAGTCGCAGGTGCGCGACTTCTTCCGGCCCGAGTTCCTGAACCGGCTGGACGAGGTGCTGGTGTTCCAGCCGCTGACGCGCGAGCAGATCCGCCAGATCGTGGACGTGCAGATCCAGCGTCTCGCGAAACACCTGGCCGAGCAGGAGATCGGCCTCGAGGTCACCGACGCGGCCAAGGACGAGTTGGCGCGCCAGGGCTGGAGCGAGGAATACGGCGCGCGCCCGCTGAAGCGCGCGATCCAGAAGAACGTCCAGAACGCGCTGGCCGACGCGATCCTGGCCGGCCGGATCCAGCGCGGCGACGTCGCCGTCGTCGACAACTCGGGCGAGAAGTTCTGGGTGTCACCGCGGCGGCCGGCGAAGGCGGAGCGGCAACCGGCTAGCACCTAGCAGCAGCGGCAGAACCTGGCCCCGGAAGGGCGCTGTAAGTCAGGACGCGCGCCGCGAATCGGTCGACCCGGGGCTGCGGGCCTACGACCTCGGTCGGCAGGACGAGGAAACGGTCGAATGGTTGGCGGGCACCCTGGCGCTCGTAACCGCCGACGAGCTCTAGGCGGAGCGATCCGATCTGGCACTCTCCTACGCGAGCCGAGCGGTCGAGATCGCGCCGCAGTCGGCGCCGCTGTGGGAGAACGTGCGCATCACGGCCGAGCGCGCCGGAAACACGGAGTGGGTCGAGCGCGCGAAGAATGTACTGAGCCGGCTGCCGCCACTCGCGAAGTGATCAAACCGCGCTCCAGCGAGCCAAGGATCGCGCGGAGCGCGTCGCTCACGGCGACACGCTCTGCGCACGGGCGTCGCGTGGCGCGATCAGGGCAGCCACCGGATCGAGAGCGCGTTCGTCACGTTCTCTGCTGACGTCGTGCAGTAGTCCGGCAGCGGGTCGCGGTATTGGACGACATAACTGCGCGTCGCGCCTCCAGGGGGCACTTGCCCCGCAATGGACACAAGGTTCGTGCCGGGCACGCCGAATCCGAAAGTCGCCACACCGTTGCTCGGCGCCACGACGCCGAGTTCCAGGCTCCGCTGGAAGCACAGCAAGCCGTCGCCGAAAGGAACCGGCGAGACGTACATCAAGCCGGCCCCCCAGAAGATCGCGAGACTCGACGACGGCGGAAACCCGCTAGCCGTGAGAACGACGGTATCGGCCGACACGCTCGCGGTACCCGTCATCCGCAGTGCGCCCCCCGTCCCGGCGGAGTTGCGGCAGCCAGCGTCGGTGCCGATCGGGACCTGGTTGCCACACGGGCAGTTCCCCGAGGAACCGTCTCCGAAGCAGTAGGTCGTGCTCTCGCCGCCGAGCGCACCACGGTACACCGCTCCTTCGATCCAACCGCCGGGCGGTGCATCGTATTGTTCGCCCTCATCCGCCCACGCGATGACGTAGTCGCGTCGCAGGTACGGGGCGGTTTCCCCGGCAGGCGTCAGCCCGGCGATCCGCGGCTGCTGCTCGGGCGGGTTGGAATTCGCCAGGGGAACGGGGCCGTCGACGACTCTCAACATGCTGTCGGAGCCTACGAGGAACTCGAGGGCGAAAATGTCCTCGCTCCTCCGCTCCCGACCTTCGCCGTAGACGACGACGACACGCTCTCCGTCCGTGTCGATGCTGGGCGCGAGGACCTGATTCGTCGACTCGCCTACGATCGCACCGTAGGTGGAGAGACGAGTCGTGCCGCGCAACAGCACGACATCGATGACGACGTTGTCCGAGTACGTGTACGGGCGCTCGTGGGCAACGACGTATTCGAACGTGCCTCGGCGCGGGCTGGACACGGCGGGGTTTTCCATCCGGGCGGAGGGATCGTTCGCGACCTCGAACGGTGGCACTGCCACCGCCCCGCTCCAGCGCACTCGAGCACCCCAGATGTCGGGGCTCGTCGCATGGTCGCGCGTCCAGACGATCATCCAGTCGTTCGTGTCGTTCGATTTCGAGATCTCCGGGTCGTAGTCGTACGTGCCACCCGAGTTCGACAGGAACGTCGGCCCCGTGCCGACGAGCGTGTTGTTCGACCGCACCATGCGGTAGAGGATGTCGTGGTCGGTCGCGGAGTAGACGCGCTCGTACGCCACGCAGTAGTAGGCGATCGGGCCCGCGTACGGATCGCCGCCGACGACGGGGTTCAGCGCCCGCCCGTCCGACGCCCGGCTGATCGTGATCTGCGAGTACATCGGCAGATCGAGCATCCCGACCTCGCGACCGACGACGGCGCTCGAGGACGTTCCCGGACTACGCGTCGCCACGACCAGGCACTGGGACACGTACGTCAGGCCTGCGCAGCGCGGAGCGGTCCAATGCGCCGTGGTGAAGTCGACGTACCTGTCGTGCCTCACCGTCCCGTCGTAGTTCATGATACGCACGCGAATGTCGTGGTCGGTGGCGCTGTAGACCTCCTCGTACGCCACCAGCCAGCAGAAGAACGTGGGATTCCAGGCGACGTCCGGCGCGATCTCGTCCAGCACCCCGTCGTGGACGACGAAGGAATAGATGACGGGATCGATCACGAGCGGAAGGGCACACGTCGAGACGAACTCGGGGTCTACGCGGATCGTGATCGCGCCGTCGACGGCGTCGGTTTGCGCAACGGAACGGCGTCCGTTCGCGTCGACCGCCACCGCGCGGCCGTACGTGACGCGGCCGTGCTCGCCGCGGAATTCGAGGCCATCGCCTGTGTTGCGCGCCTCGAGCTCGCTCGCAACGGGGATGTGCACGACGATCTCGCCCGTGCGCGGCAGCGACTGGAACACAAACGTCTGTTCCATCGAGCCGGGTTGGAGGTCGTAGGCTTCGACGAAGGCGCCGCGGTCGAGCTCGACGCGATTCCCCGTGCGCACGGCCGACACGGCGCGGTCGAAGACGATGGGTTGGCCGCCGATCGTCACGACGTCGGGTGACAGCACGTGCGGCGCGTTGCGCGGCGCGCGCGGACCGAGTCTCGGAAAGTAGGTCGCACCCGTCGGGCCGAAGCTGACCTTGTAGTCGGTCCCGCGTGCCCACACGTGGCCGTCGCCGGGCTCGTCGTAGTGCATCTGCGGGGGCTCGACGCGCGCCGGCCGCTCTTGACGGACCGGAATCGTCGCGCGGGGCTCCGCGTCCGTCCGGGAACCGGCGGACGGCGCTCGACGCTCGACGTTCGGCCGCGAATCAGGTTCGGGCGTCGAGGACGGCTCGGGCAACGTCTTGATGTCGAACTGCTCGACGGGCACCGGCTCGAGGCGCTGTTGGGCGCCGGCGGTCGCGACGAGGAGTGTCGTCGTCACGCAGGCTGCGAGGCGCGCGAGAAGATGGATTCGCTTCATCCGGGCCGCGGCGGCGACGAGCGGCTGGATAGAGAAGCACGGATCGGGATGCCTGATGTTCATGGCGACGGGCCTCGGCACGGTGGGACGGAGCACGGCACTCCGCCTCGTGGCGGAGATCGACCGTCTCCACCGGGACGACCTCCGGGCCCGCCGCCGGGAGGACCGGGATTCCGGAGGAATCGCGCGCCGTGAACGCGGGCGTCGCCCTACCTCTCGGAGGCGAATCCCTCGCGCATCTCGAGCAGCCTCTGGTCGCGGGGCGACCACTGGAGGCCGGCCTCGACCGCGGTGATCGCGCCGTCGCGGTCGCCGAGCGCGTCGTGCGAGTAGGAGAACCACTCCCAGGCTTCGGCCGAAGCGGGCGTCATCGCCACGGCTTGGGCCAAGTGCGGGCGCGCGGCTTCGAACTGCCCCGCCCGGCTCAGGATCTTCCCGATCATCTCGTGCGCCCCGCCGTACCAGGGATCGATGGCGACCGACTGGCGAAAGCACTCGAGGGCCAGCTCGTCGTCCTTCAGCCTCCAACTGACGAGCGCCAGGTCGTTCCACGTCTCCAATCGGGCCTGGCCGTGCACGAACGCGTGCGAGAGGGTCGCGCGGGAATCCTCGTAGCACCCGCGATCGAACAGGACCACTCCGAGCGCCGTGTCCGCGCTCGCGCTGCATTCGATGGCCCGCGCCTCACGGATCGATTCCTCGGCCTCGTCGAGACGGCCGAGATCCGTCAGGCACTGGCCGAGCAGCACGAACGGATACGGATTCCGCGGGTCCGCGCGCGTCACGCGCTCGAGGAGCCGGATCGAGGCCTCGGGGTCCGCGCTCCTCAGCGCCGTGCTCGCCGACAACCAGGCTGTCGGAGACTCCGGCCACAACGACAGCAGCGCCGCGGCGGCCGACTTCGCCAGCGACGGATCGCCCATCGTCTCGACGATGTTCGCGCGCAGGGTGTGGTAGATCTGGCGCGCCTCTCGCGAGCGCAGGATCGCCTCCTCGACGTAGTTGTTGGCGCGCTGGCGCAGCGCGCTCGCACGCGTCAGGCCGGTCGAGTTGGACTCGCGGAGCAGGACGTAGGCGAGCAGGTACAGGTCGAGGGCGCTCGCCCTCTCGAGATCCGGGCTCGGCACGTCGAGTTCGGCGCCGTGCCGATCGGCTGCCTGGCGCAAGGCGTCGAACCCCATGGTCTGCGGCGCGGTGGCGAGGAGCTGCGAGGCCGACGGCCGTCGTCCGGCATCGATCTCCGCCATCACCTGTCCGGCCAGCGCATCCAAGCTCTCGGGATCGAGGGCCCGGGCTCGGTCGAACTCGGCGCGCGCCCGTGCGTGATCGCGCGTCAGGACGAACCCGCGAGCCAACGCGTCGTCGCGGGCGCGCAGCCGCGCGACCTCGGCCGCCGCGTGCACCTCGCCGCGCGACGACCACCACGTTCCGGCGAAGGCGCCCAGGCCGACCAGCGCGACGAGCAGAGCGCTTGCCAGCAGGGCTTGCCGCGGCTCGCGCCGCATCCAGCGTGCGATCCGGCCCGTGATCGGTACCGGCCGCGCGCGGATCGGTCTTCCTTCGACGCAGGCTTCGAGGTCGTCGGCCAGCGCGGCTGCGCTCGAGTAGCGCAACCCGCGGTCGCGCTCGATCGCGACCGCGGTCACGAGCGCGAGATCAGCCGGAACCGCGCGATTCAGGGCGCGCACGCTGGACGGGCTGTCCGTGACGATCGCGCGGTAGAGCGCGACTGGCGTCGGTGCGTCGAAGGGACGCCGCAACACTAGACACTCGTACAGCGTCACGCCCAGCGCATAGACGTCGGTCTGCGCGTCCGGCCGCGCGCGCTCGCCGCCGACGATCTCGGGCGCGAGGTACGCAGGCGTCCCCGCGGTCTCGCCCGTCCGCGACACCGTGTGGCCGCTCGAGTCCTCGGTGATCGCGAGGCCGAAATCGACGAGCACGGGCATGCCGTCCGCGGACACGACGACGTTCGAAGCCTTCACGTCGCGGTGCACGACGCCCTGCGCGTGCGCGGCCTCGAGCGCGCGCGCGACGCGGGCGAGGCAGGCGGCCACGGCCAGCACAGCGGACTTCTCCTTCGCGACCTGCGCGCCCAAGTCCACGCAGTGCGCGCCGGCCTCGCGTGCCGCGGCGATCTTCTCCGCCAGGCTCTGGCCCTCGACGAAGCGCATCGCGATCCAGGGCCGCTCGCCGTCGACGCCGGCTCCGTAGACCGTCGCGATGCCCGAATGGTCGAGCCGCGCCGCGAGCTCGGCCTCGCGGCGGAAACGACCGCGCGCCGACGGACTGGACAGGCTCTGCGGCGGCAGCACCTTGAGCGCGACGCGCCGTCCGAGCGGCTCCTCCAGCGCCTCGTACACGACCCCCATCCCGCCGCGACCGATCTCGCGCAGCACGCGGTACGGCCCGAAGCTCTGCAGGTCGGCGGCTTCGTCGTCGGGCCGCGTGCGATGCTCGGCCATCTCCAGCGCGAGCAGCGACTCGAGCGCGAGCCCGACCTCCGGCCCCAGGTGGGCGTACTGCTCCGCGAACGTCGCGGCGTCGACGTCCTCGCCCGCGCGGCGCGACGCCACGAAGAGGTCGATGGCCTCCTCGGGGGATGTCGGCTCGCGCTTCATCGGCCGCTCCCGTCCCCTTCGGGCGAAAGCTTCTGCAGCGCAGGACGCAGGCGCAGGAGCGCACGCAAGAAACGCTTGCTGGCCGCCGACGGATCGATGGCCAGCTCAGCGGCGGCCTCGTCGTTCGACAAACCCTCGAACTGTCGCAGCGCGAGGATCTCGCGGTCGATGTCGTCGAGCTCCTCGATCGCGGCCTGGACCAGCGTGCGCACCTCGTCGCGCTCAACCGCTTGCGTCGGCGTCGTGGCGCTCGTGACGAATTGGTCCGCGAGCGCCACGGCGCTGACGCTCGGCCGGCTGTCGGTGATGCGACTCGACTCGCGCAGCGCGTCGCGCTTGTGCGCGCCGAGGTGCCGACGGTGCACGCGCATCAACGTCTCGGCCGTCACCAGCCGCAACCAGACGTGGAACGGGAGCGCGTCGCGCTCGCACCAGCCCGGGAACTTCTCGACCGCGGCGATCCAGGCCTCCTGCACGACGTCGGCCGCGTCGACGCGGCGGCGGAGCGCGGGCTCGAGGCGGATCTCGACCATCCGACGCAGATGGGGCTCATGTGCCTGGAACAGGCTGAACAGCGCATCCGGATCGCCGGCGCGGGCTCGCTCGATGGTCGTGAGTTGGTCCATGTCGATCCCCTCCTAGCGTACATGGAACGTGGAAAGGGCTCGGCAGCGCGATCACGATGCCCACGGCTATACTGCCGGGATGACACTCGGCCGCGCGCTCGAGCTGGGCCGCGGCGAAGCCGTCTGGCTGCGCGCGATCGAGCCCGACCTCGACCGCCTGCACGACGATGCACTCGTCGATCGCGCGATCGACCACCGGCGCACACGGGCCGAGTTCTCGCCTCGGATGCCTGCACTTGTCGCGCGCAAGAAGGGCGCGCTGGCGTGAACCCGATCGACGAACGCTTTCAGGAGTACTTCGCCGCGCTCGACCGCGCCGGCCAGCAGGACCGCTGCTTCCTGTGCCGCCGCACGCCGGCCGACGTGAAGCTGTTCTTCGGCTTCGACGAGGACGGCGTCGCGATCGAGGCCTCGCGCTACGGCCTCGAGGACGTCGTGCTCGACGCGAGCGACATCATGAGCTACCGCGGCGCTCGCCCCGTGTGCGCGGTGTGCCAGATCAACCTCGACGCGATCCACCTGATCGGCGAGGAGGAGGTCATGCGGCGTCTGCTCGACGAGATGGGCAGCCGGCGCGAGCATTTGTGGCCGGAGAGTCCGGGCGAGCGCGGGTCAGGCGAGCGGGGCTGAGCGCTTCAGGCCACGGCAATCCTGCAACGGTCTCGGACGGACCGAGCTGGCCTCGCGCACGCCACGGGCGCAGAGGGTGGAGAGGCCCTCGAGCGGACGATCGGGGCCTGTCCTTCTGGAGCTGACGAGACCACGAGGAGCGGCTGTCCCTCGGAGTGTTCCCCCGAGCCGACTCCTCGCCAGCGCCGTTACGGGTTTGTCGCGCGCACCGGATGGGTGATTCCGGCCGAAACCGTGCGGACTTCGAGCGAACGGGATCGTGCACGCCGCATGGATCCGATCGGCCGTCTGTGGTCGTAGGAGTCCGGACCCGGACTCCCTCACGACCACGGACGCGACATGAACACCACACGCACGGCACTCGGTCTCCTCACGGCCGCACTCGTCACAGGCGCCGATTCGTCGGCTCTGGGCACCTCGAGCGGCAACCTGATCGGCCTGGAGGCGCGCGGCCGGCGCATGGTGCACTTCGATGCCGGATCGCCCGGAACGATCCTCGCCGTCGTGCCGCTGAGCGGGCTCGCGACCGGGGAAGCGCTCGTCGGCATCGACGTGCGCCCTTCGACGGGTGAACTGTTCGGGATCGGCAACACGAGCCGCGTCTACCAGATCGACGTCGACACGGGGCTCGCGACGCCGAAGGGCGCGGGGCCGTTCACACCGACCCTCTTCGGGCGCGGCGTCGGCATCGACTTCAACCCTGTGCCCGACCGCCTGCGCACCGTCACGAACTCGGGCCAGAGCCTGCGCCTCAACTCCGACACGGGCGTCGTGGCGGGCACTGACACGAGCCTTTTCTACGTGCCCGGCGACGCCGGCGCGGGAAGCACGCCGTACGTCGTGGCCGCGGCCTATACGCAGAGCTTCGCGGGCGCCACGAGCACGACGCTCTACGGCATCGACTCGGCGCGCGACACGCTGGTGCGGATCGGCGGGCTGAACGGCCCGCCTTCGCCGAACCTGGGCGAGGTCACGACGGTCGGCGCGCTGGGCGTCGACACGCTCGGGTTCGCGGGCCTCGACATCTCGCCGTTCGGCGGAGCTTTCGCGGTGATGAACGTCCCGGGCGAGACGATGACGAAGCTCTACACGATCAACCTGGGCACCGGGGCCGCGACGCTGCAAGGCATCCTGGGCAGCGGGATGCGCCTGCGCGACGTGGCCGTGCGCGCTCCGTCCGCGCCGCGCGCGTTCGGTGTGAGCGGCGACAACCGTCTCGTGTCGTTCCTCGTCGGCCGCCCCGGCACGATCCTGGCCGACGTCGGCATCGCCGGCCTCCAGACGGGCGAGACCGTCGAAGGGCTCGACTTCCGGCCGGCGACCGGCGAGCTCTTCTGCCTCGGCAGCACGAGCCGCGTGTACCGCATCGACACGTCGACCGGCGCCGCGACGCAGGTCGGCTCGGGCGCGTTCACGCCGGCGCTCTCGGGCGCGTCGTTCGGCTTCGACTTCAACCCGGTCGTCGACCGCATCCGCACCGTCAGCGACGCGGGTCAGAACCTGCGCCTGAACCCGAACACGGGCGCCGTCGCTGGCACGGACACGAACCTGGCCTACGCCGCCGGCGATCCCGGCGCCGGCTCCACGCCGCGCGTCGTGGCCGAGGCCTACGTGCAGAACTTCGCCGGCGCGACGTCGACGACGCTCTACGCGATCGACAGCGCGCGCGACGTGCTCGTCACGCAGGGCAACGTGAACGGCACGCCCAACAACCCGAATGGCGGGATGCTGTTCTCGGTCGGCGCGTTGGGTATCGACGCGCAGGACGCGGCCGGTTTCGACGTCACGCCGTTCGGCGGCGCGTTCGCCGCGCTGACGCCGGCCGGCGCCAGCGCGGCGTCGCTCTACACGCTCAACGTGTCGACGGGCGCGGCCACACTGGTCGGCGCGATCGGGACGATGTCGCCGCTGCGCGCGCTGGCCTTCGAGCCGCCGGCGGCGTCGCGCGCACTGGCGCTGACGAGCTCGAACCAGCTCGTCTCGTTCGCGCTCGGCACGCCCGGCGCGCCGACCTCCACGGTTTCGATCACGGGACTCCAGCCGAGCGAGACCGTGCTGGGCATCGACGCGCGCGCCACGACCGGCGTCGTCAACGCGCTGGGCAGCACGAGCCGGCTCTACACGATCAACGCGGTCACCGGCGCCGCGACCGCGATCGGCGCGGTGCCCTTCTCCCCTGTGCTGGCCGGCACTGCGTTCGGCGTCGATTTCAACACGACGGTCGACCGCGTCCGCGTCGTCAGCGACGCGGGCCAGAACCTGCGCCTCAACCCGAACACGGGCGGCGTCGCGGCGACCGACACGACGCTGGCCTACGCCGCCGGCGACCCCAACGCCGGCGCGACGCCGCGCGAAGTGGCCGTGGCGTACGACCGCAGCTTCGCGGGCGCGACGGTGACGACCCTGTTCGGCATCGACTCGAGCCTGGACGTCCTCGTGACGCAGGGCAGCGTGAACAGCTCGCCGACGAGCCCGAACTCCGGCCAGCTCTTCACGGTCGGCGCGTTGGGCGTCGACACGGGAGATCTGACCGGCTTCGACGTGTCGATCTTCGGCGGAGCGTTCGCGACCTTGACGCCGACGGGCGGGACGAGCTCGACGCTCTACACCGTGAACCTTACGACCGGCGCGGCGACGATGGTCGGCGCGATCGGCGGCGGCGCGACCGTGCTGGACCTCGCGCTGATCCCGCCGGGTCTCTGAACCGCATCCGAGTTCGCGAGCACCGCCGCGTCCAGGCCTCGCCTGGGCGCGGCGACGCCGTTCCGG
Source organism: Planctomycetota bacterium (assembly GCA_031400875.1). Lineage (GTDB taxonomy): Bacteria > Planctomycetota > UBA1135 > UBA1135 > JAEUHZ01. The sequence continues at coordinate 97,213 of JANNQS010000020.1, forward strand.
CTCGCAAACCTTACGCGCACGGAAGGGTTCCTGGCAGACCTGCTCCGCGCGGCCTAGACTGCTGGCCCCAGGGTCGGCCGCTGCCGACTCGGATGCCGATTTCCAGCGAGCGAACCCCCATGTACGACCCCGATATGGTCCAGCCGATGCGCGAAGAGGTCACCCGCCTGGGCCTCAAGGAGCTGAAGACACCGGCCGAGGTCGACGCGGCCGTGAAGCAGTCGGGGACGACCCTCATCTTCGTCAACTCGGTCTGCGGCTGCGCCGCCGGCGGCGCGCGCCCGGGCTTGCGCCTGTCGCTGATGAACGCCAAGAAGCCGACGAACATGTTCACGGTCTTCGCCGGCATGGAGACGCAGGCGGTCGAGAAGGCGCGCGAGTACTTCAAGCCGTACCGCCCGAGCTCGCCCCAGATCGCCGTGTTCAAGGACGGCAAGCTGGTGAAGATGATCCAGCGCCAGGACATCGAAGGCCGCCAGCCGGCCGACGTCGCGAAGCAGCTGGTCGAGGCGTTCAACGAGCACTGCTGAGCCGACCATGCGCGATGCCCGGCTCGAGTTGGCCGAGGCCTTCCTGGTCGAGGCCGTCTACCGCTCCCGCGAGCGACAGGCGGCCTCGGTCGCCATCGCGCGGCCGAAGCCGGCCGGCGGGACGTGCGGGCTGGGCGAGAAGGCGAGCGTGGTGCTCGACCTCTCGCCGCGCGCCGAGGAGCTGTACGCGAAGCTCTGGCCGGCCGGGCTCTCCGGCGCGGAGCTCGAGCGCGTGCGCAGCGCGCTGGCCGAGTGGGTCGTCGAGCAGGACGCGCTCGACCGCCAGCGCAACCACTTCCTCAAGGCCTTCCGTCAGAAGCACGGCTTCGACCGCGACGCGTACCCGCCCGAACGGCTGGCGGAGTTCGAGAGCGGGATCGCGCGCGTGAACGTGGCCGAGAGCGAGCGGCGGGCAGCGGTGGCGCGGGAGCTGGCGGGCGGCTGAGCCCGGCCGCGCCGCCGCCGTGCGGCGGATCGGGAGCAGGCCCGGCATTCGGTCGCGCCAAGACCGGCTCTGCTGTTCTGGAGGCTGCTTCGAGGCCTCTCCGGCGAGCGCGCCGGCCCGTCCCCCGCCTGCTACCGATCGGAGGTTCCCGTGAAGCCTCTGGCCGTCCTCGCATCCGTCCTCCTGGCGCAGCTCGTCCTGGCCGTCCTGCCGCAAGCCTCCGTCGGCTCGGGCCAGCCGCCGTCATCCGGCCCGCCCTCGGGCGCCGGGAACACCGTGTTCGCCCTCAAGCCCGACCTCGTCATCGACAAGATGACGAACAGCAACGGCCACGCGGTGCGCGTCGCCATCCGCAATCGCGGCACGCGGGAATCCGGCTGGAGCTGGCTGCGCGTCCGGTTCGCCAGCGCTGAGCTCGGCGTTCGGTACGCGTGGATGAACGTCCCCCCGATCCCGGCCGGACAGAGGTACGACTTCGCGTTCGGGGTCGAGGAAGCGGTCTACGAGGGCGACATCGCCCAGTCGATCGAGGCGCACGCCGACTACTACAACCAGGTCAGCGAGAAGATCGAGACCAACAACACGATGGCGGTCTCCAGCCTGAGCCTCTTCTGAGAGTCCGACAGGAACCGACCTTTCGAACCAGGCGCCGCCGCGCGAACCAGCGTGGCGGCGCCGGTTCGTTCAGGCTTTCCTCGAGCTCACTGCTGTGGCACCGTTCCGCGTGCCAGCCGGCCCCGTCGCCACGGGCTTCCACCGTCGACGGGATCCAGACAGCCCCATGCTGCGCGACCCGGATCCGAGCCTCTACAACGCCGACCTCGCTCCCGTCCCGCCCGAGCGGCGCACGTGGACGACGTACAACTTCGCGGCGCTGTGGATCGCGATGGCGCACTGCATCCCGACCTACATGATGGCGGGAGTCCTGATCGCGGCCGGGATGAGCTGGTGGCAGGCGCTCCTGACGATCGCGCTGGGCAACACGATCGTGCTCGTGCCGATCCTGCTCAACTCGCACCCGGGCACGCGCTACGGCATCCCGTTCCCGGTTCTCGCGCGCGCGTCGTTCGGAGTGCGCGGCGCGAACGTGCCGGCGGTCCTGCGCGCGGTCGTCGGGTGCGGCTGGTTCGGCATCCAGTGCTCGATCGGCGGCGACGCGATCCACACGTTCCTCCTGGTCGTGTGGCCGGGCTTCGACGCGATCGGCGGCGGCGCGACGCTCGTCGGCCTGTCGGTGCCGCGCGCGATCACGTTCCTGCTCTTCTGGTCGCTGAACATCTGGATCATCTACCGCGGGATGAACGCGGTCCGGGTGTTCGAGAACTGGGCCGCGCCGCTCGTGCTCGTGCTCGCCGCGGGTCTCGTGTGGTGGGCCGTCGACCGCGCCGGCGGCTTCGGTCCGCTGCTCGACGCGCCGTCGCAGCTCGACACGTTCGGGAAGTTCTGGCCGGTCTTCGTCCCGTCGCTGACCGCGATGATCGGGTTCTGGGCGACGCTCTCGCTGAACATCCCCGACTTCACGCGCTTCGGCCGCGGGCAGCGCGAGCAGATGCTGGGACAGACGCTCGGCCTGCCGACGACGATGGTCCTGTTCTCGGCGATGGGCGTGCTCGTCACGAGCGCGGCGCACGCGATCTGGGCCGGGACGGACACGAGCAAGCTCTGGGATCCGGTCGAGATCCTGTCGCGCATCGTCTCGCCCGATCCTGCGTTCGGCGGCGGCGCACCCGTGATCGCATCGGCGGGAGTGCGCGTGCTCGTCGCGGTGATCGCTCTCCTCGGCATCGGCATCGCGACGCTCTCGGTTAACATCGCAGCCAACGTCGTCAGCCCGGCCAACGACTTCGCGAACCTGGCGCCGCGGCGCATCACGTTCGCGACCGGCGGGCTGATCACGGGGCTCGTCGGCATCGCGATGATGCCGTGGAAGCTCCTGGCGACGACGGGCGGCTACATCTTCACGTGGTTGATCGGCTACTCCGCGCTGCTCGGGCCGATCGCGGGCATCTTGATCGCCGACTACTGGTTCGTGCGGCGCACGCAGCTCGTCGTCGACGATCTGTACCGACGCGGCGGAGCCTACGAGTACCGCCGCGGGTTCAACCCGGTCGCGCTCGTCGCGCTCGTGCTCGGCGTGCTGCCGAACTTGCCCGGGTTCCTGCACGCGGCGGGTGTGATCGGTCCAGCGCCGACGCACTCCGACGGGACGGTGGGCACCGTGCTGTTCCCCGACGTCCACGTGCCCGCGTGGCTCGACGGCGTGTACACGTACGCGTGGTTCGTCGGGTTCGCCGTCGCCGGTCTCGTCTACGCGGCCGCGATGCGCACGCGGCGCGACGGCGCGAAGCCGGTCGTCAGCTGATCGCGCACTTCGCGCGTCAGAACGTCCAGACGACGCGCAAGCCGTTCGTCAGGTTGAATGTCGACGGCGTGCAGAAGCTCGCCGCGTTGCGGTACCACACCTGGTACACGCGCTCTCCCGGCGCGACGATCGCGCCGCGCACGCTCACGCTCGGTTCTCCGGCGCCGGGGTAGCTGGACGCTCCGCCCGCGTTCAGCTTCGTCGCGAGCCGTGCGACGGTTCCACCCGCGCAGCGCAACCCGTCGCCGAACACCGCGCCCGCTCCGCCGTTCACCGCCGTCGTGCCCTGGAAGTAGAGCGCGGATGCATTTGGCATCCCGGTGCCCAGGAGCACGAGCGTGTCCGCTCCGAAGTGCGCGAGCCCGGATGCACGCAATCCGCCCGCGAGACCCAAGGAATTCGTGCAGCCGAGTCCCGCGCCCGCGGGGCTCGCGTTCCCGCACGGACAGGCCGTGGCCGACCCGTCTCCGGCGCAGAACACCACTCCCGTCCGTCCGCATCCGATCACGACCGTAACCGAATCCTGGTAATAGCTCGCCGAGATCACCTCGCCATCCCCGTCGCCGTCGAGGTCCGCGCAAGCGACGTCCCGTGTTTCTTGAGCGACGCCCACACGGAACGGGGGGGCGAACGTTAGGCCGCCGAGATTCTCCAGAAGAGTCACGCGGTTGGGCCCGTGTCCTGCGAGGTCGATGTCCCCGTCTCCATCGAGGTCGCTCCCGGAGATCGACCGAATCTCGAATGCGTTGTGACCGACAGGCGCTAGGAACACGCCGTTGCCTGGGTTCTCGAGCACGTTCAGGTAGTGACCATCGGCAACTGCAAGATCCTCGTCGCCGTCCCCATCGAGGTCGATGAGACACATGTCCAGTGGCAGTCTGAACAAGAGGTGAACTTCCGGAGGCGCGAATACGGCTCCGCCGAGATTCCGTAGGACCGAAATCCTCCGCACCGTCGGTGGTGCGTTGTGCAGGGTGATCAGGTCGAAGTCGCCGTCCCCGTCGACATCTCCGGCGATAACGCTTCGCGCCGACGCACCGGCCTGAACCGTGCCGAGCGGCTGGAACGTCGCCGCGCCGACGTTCGCGAGGAGGGTCACCGTACCCGGGATGGCGTTGCTGGCGGCCAGGTCGGCGTCGCCGTCGCCGTCGAAATCCGCGATCGCAACGGTGCCCGGCAACTGACCCGCGTTGTAGCTCGTGGGCGGCGCAAAAGTCCCCAGACCCATGTTGACGTGGACCTCCACGAGCGCGCTCGCGCTCACGAGGTCGAGGTCTCCGTCTCCGTCCAAATCTGCGGGCATGACTTCGTGAGTATCAGCACTCGAAGGCAAGAAGTTGGGCGGACCGAGATGCGCTTCGCCCAGACTCCGCATCCAGGACAGTCCGTCCGGTAACTGGTTCACCACGACCAAGTCCGCGACACCGTCACTGTCCAGGTCCGCGGCCTTGACCTGCGAGGGGTTGTTGCCCGCCGGGTAGGAAGGCTGGGTCGGGAATGAGCCGTCGCCGTAGTTCTTGAAAACGACGGCTAGGTCGCTGCCCTCGGACGTCATGGCAAGGTCCAGGTCGCCATCGCCATCCAGATCCGCTGCAGCGATGGAGTCCGGATCGGTCGGAGCCAAGAAGCTCGCGGCCGGCGCGAAGCTCGCGGTGCCCATGTTCTGCAGCACGATGAGCGTGTCATTCAGGGCCCCAGCCAAGGCCAGGTCTGGGTCGCCATCCGAGTCCAGATCCGCAGCGATCACCTCGCGGGCCTGCGAGGGGAGCGCGATCGTCGTATGCGCTGTGAACGTGCCGTCACCATGGTTTGCGTGGAGGGCGAGTGCGCTCGAAGCTGTAGACATGACAATGAGGTCGGCGTCACCGTCCCCGTCGAAGTCCGCGGCTGTCAACTGGCCGGGCGAGTCGATCGTGGAACGTCCGACCGTTGCGCCGAAGGTGCCTGTGCCGAGGTTCGGAAGCACCACAATCTGGTCGCCGGACCAATACGTCGCCACGAAGTCGACGTCGCCGTCGCCGTCGAGATCCGACGCCGCCAGGCCACCGGTCACAAATCCGAGCGGCCATTGCACTGGCGCAGCGAAGTTGCCGCCGCCGAGGTTTTGCAGGACGGACACGCTCGACGCCACCGGGCAAGCCATCGCCAGATCGGGATCGCCATCTCCGTCGACGTCCGCGGCCACGAGAAACGATGCCCCGTCGCACACCGGTAGGTGTACGTACGGAGCAAAACTCCCGCCTCCCTGGTTCCACAGAAGGAAGACCTTCACATCGTTCGGCGGTAGCCTGGCGATGACCGCGAGATCGAGGTCTCCGTCGGCGTCGAGGTCGACGCCCACGATCGATCTGGGCGAGAACCCGACCGGAAGCGTCGCGTGGTGGGCAAAGGTGCCGTCGCCGAGGTTGCGGAGGAGCGTGAGGTTCGCTGAGAAGTCGTTCGGAATTGCCAGGTCCGCCCATCCGTCGCCGTCGAAGTCGGCGCAGCAGATGTCCCACGGAGAGAGTCCGGTCGCGTAGGCGTCGTAGCTCTCCGCGCACAGCTGGCCGTGAGCCGTTGGCGCCGCGAACGCGAGAACGCCCGCCGCGGCGAGCTGGACGGAACGCGAGATCACGTGCACTAGGAATCGACGAGTGAGCTTCATGGGAATGCCGGCGGAGGCCAGTGACAGGCGTCCGACCTGCCGGCGATCCGGCGCGCGGGCGCGTGTCGCGAAGTGCATTCAAGCTACTCGCTTCAGGCGCTTCATTGGCTCTCGAACAATCAGAAACATGCGTGCCCCTCGCTCAGATATGAAACCCGCATGCCGCGCAATGAATTGGCGGATTCTCGAAACCAGCCGCGACCTTGGCGACGTTGCGGCGTACTCTCAGTTTCCGTGCGAGCGGTGCACGTTCCCGCACTGGGAGAGTGCCAAGCCGCCCGAGCTTGTCACTGCGCGGCCACTTGCCGTCCTCACCAAACTGCGGACAAGCGAAGCGCACGGTCCGTCGTGCGTCCGGCGAACGAACTCGCCAACCTCGCGCGGCGCCATGTCGCGTTCGCGACCGGCGGGCTGATCACCGCGATGGTCGGTAGCGTGTACCTGGCCGGCATGAGGTCGCGGCGCCCGGCTCGATTCGAGCCCTGATCAGGGCGCCCACGACACGGTCAGGCCGTTCGTCAAGTTGAACGTGGCCGCCGTGCAGAAGCTCGCGGCGTTGCGGTACCACACCTGGTACGAGCGCGTGCCGGGAGAGCTCACGAGGCCTCGGACGGAAACCGGCGGATCTCCGGCGGCCGGATAGTGCGACGAGCCGCCCGCGTTCACCTGCGTGCCCAGGCGCACGATGGCGCCGCCGGCGCAGCGCAAGCCGTCGCCGAAGACGACGCCGAGTCCGCCGTTGACCGTCGCCGTGCCCTGGAAGTAGAGCGCCGAGCTGTTCGGCATGCTGGAGCCCGAGAGCACGAAGGAGTCGTTCGCGAGGCTCGCCTGGCCCGCGCTCGCGAGGTTCGCACCGATCGCGCTCAGCGAGTGCGCGCAACCGTTCCCGATCGCGCCGTTGTTGCCGCACGGGCAGCCGGTCCCGGTTCCGTCGCCGAAACAGAAGCTGGTCGCGCCGCTTTGCAGCCGCTCCGCGAGCGTGAAGCTCGTGATCCCGTCGGCCAAGGTCCAGAAGCCCACGGTCCAGATGTCGCAGCCTCCGACGATCTCCATCCCGCCGCTGCGGATGACGTAGCTCGCGCCCGGGACCGAGGTCGGGAACCCGGTCCACGTGCTGCCGTCCCAGTGCCAGAAGCCGTTCCAACCGGACGCCCACAGATCGTTCGGTCCAACGGCGGCGAGCGAGCCTCCCGAGTTGGGAGGGGGCGGCATCAGGCTCCACTGCGTGCCGTCCCAGTGCATCAGCATGACGCCCGCGCTGGCGCTGCCGCCGATCGCCCACACGTCGTTAGGTCCTGTCGCGACGATGTCCGACAGCCCGCTGTCCAGGGAGTCCTCGATCGGGTTGTGGACGTACGACCAGGCCGACCCGTTCCAGTGGTACGTGACGGCGTGGAATGCAGCGGCGACGTTGCGATAGTCCCCCACGGCCCAGACGTCGTCGCTGGCGATCGCCACGACGTCGGACAGCTCGTGGTGGCGGTTCGCGACGAGCGGGACAGGCACTTCGGTCCAGCTCGATCCGTCCCAGTGCACGGCGACCGGCGTCGTGCTGGACGACGCGTCGCCGAACCCTCCGCCCTGCCCCACCGCCCAGACGTCGTCGGGGCTCAAGGCCGCCACTTCCGCGAGCGTCCCGCCACGGGCGGCGAAGGGATACACCGTCTGCGGCCGCAGCGTCACCGTGTCGACGAAGTCGAAGGAGCCGCCCCGCCAGCGCAGCGCGAGCGGAAGGATGTCGGTCGGATACGGCGTGCTGACTTTCCCGACCAGCCAGACGTCTCCGTTCGAGACCGCTTCGACACCGCTGAGCTCGGGATACCAGCCCAGGTGAGCGGTGCTCGGCAGCGTCGTCTCGGTCCAGGTCGCGCCGTCCCAGCGCATCGCCACGGCGCCGAACGGAGCCGGGTCGTCTCGCCAGAGCCCGACGGCCCAGGCGTCGTTGGCCGAGAGCGCCGTCACGCCTGTGAGGCGGGTGACGCTGTTCCCGACGTTCGGCGTGGGCACATGGTCCCAGTCGGTGCACTGAGGCGCGGCCTCGCTCCGGGCGGGGAACACGAGGATGGCGAGCAGGGCTGCTCCGACGCGCGGGCTCGCGCTCTTCGAGATCGTCGCGTACTGACGTTGCATGGATACAAGCCTTGGCAAAATGTTCGGTCGGGAGGGAGACGAGGCGGCGCGGCGAACGGGCCACTCGTTCCCCGCGGAGCGTTCCGTCGTGCAACCGCGTTGCCGAGCGGGCTCTTCGATCTTCATTCCCCCCCCACGACACGTCGTTGGCCGATCCAGAGCCTGGACCGGCCCGCCCGCGGTGCGCGGGCTCCGTCGTGCGGACGGTGCGGAGAGCACGCCGCCGCCCAGGCATGCGCCGATCGAGTGCGGAACCAGTCAAGAATCCGCAGTTCTTCCCCGCGTTCCCGCGGTTGACCCGTCCCGCCGAGGCTCACGGCGACGGCTCGGAATCCGCTCGGCTCGGCAAACCCGCAACGCGTTCCTCCCAGGCGTGAGATGGCGGACCGGTGCCTACGGCGTCGTGGCCTCCCTCCGCGGGGCCTGCGCGCGCACGTCGTGTTGCGCGCGGATGCCTGAAACTGGCCGGCAGGCTCGTGACGAAGACAAGTGCGCCATGGACCGGCATGCCGCCGCTGTTCCCGCGCTGGAGGAGAACCATGTCCGCGCTGCGAATCCGTCCGTTGCTGCCCTTGTCCCTGATCCTGTGCGCCGCGCCCGTTGCGGCCCAGGGGACCGGCTCCTACCTCAACTTCGAGTCGCCTCAGCTCGATCCCATCGTGTGCACGAACACAGGGGCGCGCACGTGGCTCCTCGTGTGCAACACGCCCGACAATTGCGTGGAGATCTACTCGACGCTGTCCAGCTCGACGGCCCCGCCGTACGTGACGCGCATTCCCACCGGGCTCGAACCCGTGACCGTCGCGGTGAAGCCCACCCTGCTCGAGGGCAACGTGCGGCGCTGCTACGTCGCCGGCTGGCTGAGCGATTCGATCACGATCTTCGACCTGAACCCGGGCGGCGTCGCGACGCTGGTGCGCACGGAGCGCGTCGGCGACGAGCCGGTGGGGATCGCCTTCCACCCCGATGACGAGAGCCTGATCGTCACGTTCAGCGCGCTGGGCGCGTGGGGCTGGTTCGATCCGAACACCCTCCAGCCCGTGGCGGCCGGCTACCAGCGCCTGGAGCTCTTGGCGAACTCGGGCGCCGCCATCGCCGTCGAGGACCCGCGCGCCGTGGCCTTCTCCCCCGCCACCGCGCAGTCGCCGAACCTGCCGGACGAGATGTTCGTGCTGAACTTCCGCGGCGGCAGCGATCCGGCGGTGTTCGACAACGACCTGTGGGCCGGACCCGTCTTCTCGACGACGACGCGGCCCGACACGGCCGGCCTGCCCGATCTGGTCACGTCCGGATCGGATGCGCTGGGCTCGACGAACTTCAACATGGCCTTCGCGCCGAACGGCGACCTGTACGTGGCCGCGCAGCATGCGCGCAACAAGGAGCAGGGCAACTTCGTCCTCGACGTGGGCGGACCCGTGATGCGGTCGTTCGTCACCGGCAGCACGGGTTTCGTCACCAGCCAGCTCGTGCGCGTGCGCGGAGCGGGAACCGCCAGCCCGGTCGTCGAGCGCATCGACCTCAATTCGACGAACCCCAGCCTGTACCCGGGCACGCAGGACCCGCTCCCGATCACACAGCCGACCGACGTCGTCGTGAAGGGCAGCGGGGATGACGACGCCACGCGGGTATTCGTGACCGGCTTCAACAGCGATTCGATCGGGATGGTGCAGCCGACCGGGCCGGGCGCGTGGAGCGTGACTCGCATCGACGTGCGCCACCCGACGAACCCGTTCCCCAGCGCGACCATCACGGGAGTCATGCGCGGGCCGCGCGGGCTGGCCCTGAACGGTCCGCAGACGCGCGTCTACGTGCTGAACCGGCTGGAGAACTCGGTCACCGTCCTGGACGCGGACTTCAACACGGCGACGCCGAGCGCAGCGGTGTTGAACACGTTCGCGCTCAGGGTGGATCCCACGCCCGATCATGTCCGGAACGGGCGCATGATGCTCTACTCCTCGCGCCTCTCGGGCGGGAACAACGTCTCTTGCGCGTCCTGCCACCTCGACGGAAACAGCGATTTCCTCGCCTGGAACCTGGCTGACGGATCGCACGTGCCGAGCTCTCCCAACAACACCTTCCTGTTCAAGGGCGGGGATCCCAACGGCTTCCTGGGGCCGAACACCGTCCTCACGCCGCTCGCGGTGCAAGACGTCAAGGGGCCGCTGCAGACGCAGTCGCTGCGCGGGCTCGTCAACTTCGAGGTCGACAACCCGATCAATCAGGACCGCTTCTTCAGCAACGCGCCTTACCACTGGCGCGGCGACCGGGGCCTCTTCGTGGACTTCAACGAGGCCTTCGACAACCTGATGGCCATCCAGAATCCGGTCATTCCGGGCGTGAAGGGCATCCCCGACGCGGCCATGGATCGCTACCGCGACTTCGTGAGCTCGATCCACTACCCGCCCAACCCGGATCAACCCATCACGCGCGTCTACAGCGGGTCGATGACGACTCCGAACCCCGGCGGCGTGCCCGCTCCGTTGGACGATACGGTGGCCGGATCCGGTGCGCAGCGCGGGCTCAAGAATCTCCACATCGAGAGCAGCGACGGCGGCGATGGCATCAGCTTCCCCAAGCGCGGCTGCATCACGTGCCACTCGCTACCCGAGGGGAGCAACAACCGTTTCACGGACCGCTTCGCCTACGCCGCGACGAACCTCGACGCGCAGCGGCTCGAGACGGCGGCGCTGCGCGGCCTGGGGCTGAAGGAGCGCGAGCTGTGGCGGTTCGTATCGGCCAACGCGCGCTTCGAGCCGGTCCAGATCGGCGGCGTCGACGTGCGCACCGGCGAGTTCGGGCTGCTGCACACGGGCGACTCGACCTTGACTGCGTCGGTCGGGGGTCCGGCCTCGAACTTCAAGGCCGACAGCCTGTTCGACTTCATCATCGGCTTCCCGCCGATCGTGAGCGTGGACGACTACGTGACGATCCTGCGCGAGTTCGACACGGGCGTGGCGCCGGTGATCGGCCAGGTCGTGACCGCAGATCCGTCCAGCAACTTGACCGCCGTCAACGCGGCGTTGGACGTGCTCGAAGGCCAAGCCCGTCAGGGGAACGCAGGCGTGGCCGTGGCCACGCGCATCGGCGGCCTCACGCGCGGCTTCTGGTACGACGTGCGCAGATTCGCGACGACGCCCTACACCGAAGAAGGCAACGGCAACCCGTTCGCGCCGATGAGCCGGGCCACGCTGCTCGCGTTCGCCGCGACGACGGGCAACGTGCTCGTATTCCAGTCGACGCCCCTGGGGAGCGCGCGGCGCGTGGCCCGTCCGCGCGGCGGCCTGCCGGCTCCGCTGGGCGGTGGACCGCCCGCGGCCCTGGTCCTGCAAGGCTGCAAGCCGAGCACGCCCAACACCGCCGTGCCCCTCCTCCAGGTGAACTGGTTCGACACGTTCACGTTCGGGGCCACCATCCCGGGCAACGTTGGCACGGGCATGGACTCGCGCCTCGACCTGAACATCGGCAACAACAAGGCCGTCCTGTGGTTTCAAGCCAGCCTGATCCACCACGCCGCGAGCGCGACGCCAACCGGCTTCGGGCTGACGAGCTTCCACCACGAGCCGACGCGTCGGTTCGTCGTGACCGGAACGGGCCTCCAAGAGGGCGCGCTGCTGCGCATCTACCTGCCCAACGCGAGCGACTTTGGTCTCTCGACACCCACGAGCGTTCCGAACACGACCTCGCACCCCGATCCGATCGAGGTGCCGGTCTTCGCCTCGGAGACGTCGACGGGCGGGATCGAATGGCAGAGCGCGGTCGAGATCGAGCCCTACCACCTGTTCGCGCTGATGAACGGCGGACCGGCGAGCACCGAGGTGCAGAACGTCAAGCTGCAGCCCGACTCGCTGAACACGCTCAACCCGCCGCTGATCCCGAGCACCGCGGGGAGCACGGATCACTTCAAGCCGCTCGAGCGCAACTGGTTCTACGTCGAGGTCGTCAACGACCCGGCCAATCCCTCGACCACGACGGCCAACGGTGGCTGGCAGCGGTTGACGATCCAGTAGTCGAAGCCTGAGCCTGGCTCGGGGCCAGGCGACGCACGGGACGTCCTCGCACGCTCGATCTAGAGCGTGCGGTGGACGTTCCAGTGCATCGACACCTTCAGCCCGCACGCAGCGCACGCGCTGTCGCCGCACGGCCAGTCGCCGTCCTCGCCGCACTGCGGGCAGGCGAAGCGCACGCTGCGGCGCGGCTTCAAGACGACCGGGTGGCCCTCGGCCGCGTGCAGCTCGTCGGCCGGCCAGTGCACGTGCAGGAAGAGGCCGCAGTCCGTGCACGCGGCCACGCCCTGTCGCCAATCGACGCGCGTTCCGCAGCGCGGACAGGCGAAGCGCACGGTCGGGATCCGGCGTTGCCCGTGCAGGACGAAGCCGCGCTCGCGCGACCAGAACGGCAGCAGGCACCAGACCGTGACGGTGCCCGAGGCCAGGAAGATCACGAGCCAGCGCAGGACCTCGCCGCGGTAGGGCACGGCGAACCACATCGCCAGGAACGTGCCGGTCCACATGCCGAGCGGCACCAGCAGGAGCCGCGTCCACGTGCGCGCGGCGGGCAGCGCGGCGATCGAGAACACGACGCCGTGCGCCATGCCGGCCGCCATGCTCAGGGTCGAGAGCGCAATGCGCACGGACGCGTCCGAGGGCCCCGACGCCGCCGACCAGCCGACGGCTCCCAGCGAGCAGCCGACCGAGGCGAACCCGAACAGCGACAGGGTGCGCGTGCGCGCGGCGCGCAGGCCGATCGCGAAGACGACCGCGAGGACGATCCCACCGACGGCGGTGAGGAGGACGGGCAGCACGTCTCCATCATCGGCTGGAATCGGCCAAGGGAGCACCCTCCGGCCGGTAAGTTCCGGTGGACAAGGGTGTCAGACACTTTGTCCCGAGGACAAAGTGTCTGACACCCATGTCCACCTTGGGCTCGGTAGGATGCTGGAACCGCGCGGGAATGGCGGAATTGGCAAACGCGCGAGACTTAGGATCTCGTGGGGTGACCCTTGGGGGTTCGAGTCCCCCTTCCCGCACCAACACCAAAGCGCCCGTCACTCGAGCAACCAATCGAGGTCCGCCCGCGTCAGGTCACGCAAGGTAGTCCCCGCCCCCTCGAACAGCGCGTCCGCCAGCGAGCGCTTCCGCCGCTGGAGCTCCAGGACCTTCTCCTCGATCGTGTCGCTGGCGATCAGGCGGTAGGCGGTCACGGGCCGCTGCTGGCCGATCCGGTGCGTGCGGTCGATCGCCTGCGCCTCGGCGGCCGGGTTCCACCACGGATCGAGCAGGAACACGTAGTCCGCGCTGGTCAGGTTCAGCCCGAAGCCGCCGGCCTTCAGGCTGATCAGGAACAGCGGGATCGTCGCGTCCTCCTGGAAGCGGCGCACGCACTCCTCTCTCTTCGTCGTTGCGCCGTCCAGGTACTCGTACTTCAGACCGCGCTTCTCGAGCCGCTGCCGCACGATCGCGAGCAGGCTCGTGAACTGCGAGAACACCAGCGCCTTGTGGCCGGTCTCGGCCAGGTCGTCCAGCATCGGCAGCAGCGCTTCGAGCTTGGCGGACGGCTCGAGCACGCGGCTCGGATCGATCAGGCCCGGGTGACACGAGGCCTGGCGCAGCCTCAGCAAGGCCTCGAGAACGTGCATCTGCGAGCGCTCGAGCCCGACCTCGTCGACCTGCGCCAGGAGCTTCGCGCGGCAGTGCTGGCGCAGCTCGTCGTAGTCGCGCCGCTCGCGCCCCTCGAGGTCCACGAGCAGCACCTGCTCGGACTTGGGCGGCAGATCGCGCAGCACCTGCTCCTTCGTGCGCCGCAACAGGAACGGCCGCAGCGCGCGCGCGACCAGGCGCGCGGTCTTCGGCTCCGCGCCGCCGTCCTCGAACATCTCGACCAGGCGCCGGTTCCCGCGGAAGAAGTGCGGGTTCAGGTACGTGAAGATCGAGCGCAGGTCGCCCAGGTGGTTCTCGACGGGCGTGCCGGTCAGCGCCAGCCGCAGGTCGGCCTTCAGCACGCAGGCCACCTCGGCCGTGACGCTGCGCGGGTTCTTGATCGCCTGGGCCTCGTCCAGGACGGCGCAGTCGAACCGGATGCGGCTCAGCATCTGCCCGTCCTGGCGCATCGTCCCGTAGGTGGTCACGACGAGGTCGAAGTCCTCGAGCTGGTCCGCCGCGCGCGCTCGGCCCGTGCCGTGGTGCACGAGCACACGCAGCGATGGCGCGAAGCGCGCCGCCTCGCTCTCCCAGTTGTGCAGCACGGAACGCGGCGCGACGACCAGCGCCGGAGCCTTCGCGCGCGGCCGGCGCTCGAGCAGGAGCGCCAGCACCTGCACCGTCTTGCCGAGGCCCATGTCGTCCGCGAGACAGCCGCCGAAGCCCGACTGCGACAGGAACGCGAGCCACCCGAGTCCCTCGCGCTGGTACGCGCGCAGCTCGCCCTGGAAGTTCTTCGGCTCCTGGAGCGGCGCGAGATCGAGCCCGCTGCGCAGCGTGGCGCGCGCCTTCTCGAACGCCACGTCGGCGTGGACGTTGTCGTGACCTTCGAGCCAGGCGTCGAGCAACCAGGCGCGCGTGTTCGGAACGCGCAGCTTGTCCTGGTCGAGCTCGCCCAGCACCTCCGTGGAGCCCCACGACTCGAGCCAGCGCTCCGGGATCAGCCCCACGCTGCCGTCCGAGAGCGTGATGAACCCCTGCCGATCGCGCATGGCGCGCAGGAGCTCCGGCATGCCGGCCGTGACGTCGCCGAAGTCGAGCCCGGCCTCGACGTCGAGCCAGTCGATGCCGGAGCTCACCGAGACCGACGCCGACGCGTTCACGCGCAGCGCGCGTCCTTCGGCCTCGATCAGCCAGCCCGTGGCGACGAGCGTGCGCACGAAGCCCGGCAGCGCGGCCGCCTGCAGGACTCCGTCGGGCGCGCCCGTCTCCGGCATGTCGAGTCCGGCGCCGGCCTCGGCCACCTCGCACTCGAGCTCCAGCTCGCGCTGCGCGTCGCGCGCGAACCGCATGAGCCGGTCGCCGCGCTGCACGACGCGCGCGCTCGTGCCGCGCGCCACGCGCAGCGCCCCAGGCGCCACTTGCTCTGTGCCGTAGACGAACAAGAGGCGCACGTCGATGACGCCTCGCTCGCGACCGAAGGTCAGCTGCGCCAGCCCGCGCGGGACACCGCCGACCGTGTCGATGAATTCATCCGCGTCGAGGATCAGGTCCTCGGGCGTGCGCGCCAGGATCCCCAGCACGCGACGCAGCTCCGCCGCCGGCACGCGCATGGGTCCTTCGCGCCGCAGCGTCTGCGCCCAGCCCCACACGCCGCTCCACTCCACCAGGCTGACCTGGCCGCGCGCGACGAGGACGCCGCCGGCGAGGATCGCGCTGCACTCGTGCAGGTTCAGCGTCTCGTCCGCGCGTTGCGCCCGACCGGTCAGCACGAGGTTCTCGCCTTCCTGGCGCAACGCGACGCTGAGCTGGAACGGCGGACCGGGATCGAGCTCGAGCGGGACTTCCTGCACGACGCCGTCGACGACGAGGTGCAGGCGCCGCGAAGCCGTGAGCAACGGCAGCAAAGTCGTTTGTAGCCAGGCCGGCACGGGCCAACGCGTGCGCGCGAGCCACTCGGCGCCGGGCGTCGCGCTCCACAGGAGTCCGAGGAGGCTCAGGTCCTCGGGCGCGACGCCCTGCGGCGCGGGCTGCAGCGTCATCGAGCGGTAGACGAACGCGCCGCGCGCGGACCGGCGCGCGATCTGCGTCTCGATCTGGGGGACGCCGGTGGCCGGCGCGTCAACCGTGTGCAGCAGGTAGCGCAGCTCGAGGCGCGGGACGAGGTCGCCGGCGGGCTCGACCCCGACCTCCTCGAGCTGCGCGAGGCCCGCGCGCCAGTCGCGCAAGGCGGGCAGTGCGGCCCCCGGGCTCGACATCCCGTGCGTGCGGTGCGCCGAGCGCGAGGCCAGCACGACGGCCCACAGATGCTTGCACGGACCGCGCTCCCGGAACGCGGGGCAGGAGCAGTCGATCGACCACGCGCGCTCGCCGGCCAGGATCTCCGAGAAGTACTGGGTCGTCCCCGTGACCACGGCGCGGACGCGCGAGGAAGTGGACTCGGTCAGGCGGACGCGGCCCTGCGCCAGATACGAGGCGCCGCGACGCTGCGCGTCCTCGCCGAAGTAGCCTTCGATCCCGTCCAGCCAGACCATGGGCGAGCAGGGTGAGCACGCGTCGCCGGAACGGCAAGGGGTTCGCGGCGCGCCGCGCGGTTCCGCGCGGCGCCAATAGGGTCAGAGAGGCCGTAAAATGGGTTTCCTCTCGGCCTCGCAGGACGGCGAGATCTTGCGCGATCGTCACCCATTCGCGCGCATTCCCCGGTCTTGTGCCCGCGCGCGGTCGGGGCCGAACCGTCTAGCCCGGCACCGGCGCGAACAGCTCGTGCTTCAGGCCCAGGCGGTGGCCGTACCACTGCGCGAACGTCCAGAGGGTCTTCAGAGCGTAGATCGACGAGTTCTTGAGGTTGATGCTCGAGGCCTCGTCGAAGTAGCGCACCGGCACCGGTACGTCGCCCAGCTTGAAGCCCTGGTGCACGCACTGGACCAGGAACTGGCTGTCGAAGACGAAGTTGTCGCTGTTCCGGTGGTACGGGATCTTGTCGAGCACCGCGCGCGAGTAGGCCCGGAACCCCGAGTGCCACTCGCCCAGGTTCTGGCCCGATAGCACGTTCTCGATGACCGTCAGCCCGCGGTTGGCGAAGTACTTCGAAACGGGCATGCCGCCCGCCAGCGCCTCGGCGCGCGTGCGGATCCGGTTGCCCAGCACGACGTCGCAGATCCCGTTGCGGATGACCTCGATCGCGGTCGGGATCATGCGCGCGTCGTACTGGTAGTCGGCGTGGATCATCACGACGAAGTCCGCGCCGTGCGCCTTGGCCGTGTCGTAGCAGGTCTTCTGGTTCCCGCCGTAGCCCGTGTTCTTCGCGTGACGGATGTAGGTGACGGGCAGCTTGCGCGCGATCCGCTCCGTGTCGTCCTTCGAACAGTCGTCGACGACGATGACCTCCGACACGTAGTCCTTGGGGATGTCGTTCCAGCAGCGCTCGAGCGTGTTCGCGGCGTTGTAGGCCGGCATCACGACGATCACGCACCCGGGGGAGGCCATCGCGGCGATTCTGCGCGACCGTGACGGGCCGGACAAGGATCGTCGAGCGCGGGCCGTTAGACTGCGCGGCCGGTGTCCATGCGCCGCCTGCCCACGATCCACAGCCTGGTTCTCGCCCTGGTCGGGGTCTGCGCGCTGAGCGGCTGCAAGGGCTCCGTGCCCGAGGGGCGTGCGCGTCGCGTCATCGTCATCTCGTGCGACACGCTGCGGCCCGATCGCCTGGGCTGCTACGGGCACGCGCGCCCGACGAGCCCGAACGTCGACGCGTTCGCGCGTGATGCGGTGCTGTACGAGGACGCCTGGTCGACCGCGCCCTGGACCGGACCGGCGATGTCGGCGCTGTTCACGGGCCGCCTGCCGGACGAGATCGGCGTGCCGGGCGGGAACCGCTTCCCGCTGCCGCCGGCCGCGATCACGGTGGCCGAGCTGGCGCGCGACGCCGGCTACGAGACCGGCGCCGTCGTGTCGAACTGGGTTCTGCGTCGCCCGCCGGCCGAGCTGGGCGACGCGGGCGTCGCGCAGGGTTTCGAGCAGTTCGACGACGCGATGACGGCGCGCGAGAAGAACCGCGAGAACCTCGAGCGGGTCGCGCCCGACACGACCGATGCGGCGCTGGCGTGGCTCGCCGAGCGCGAGAAGGCCGGCGAGGACCGCTTCCTCCTGTGGGTCCACTACCAGGATCCGCACGGGCCGTACACGCCGCCCGAGGCCGATCTGGCGCGCGTGCGCGGCGCGGATCCGCTGCCGACGCGCAACCTGCCGGCGGGAAAGACGCTCAAGGGCAAGGGGCAGATCCCTTCCTACCAGCTGCTCGGCGAGGAGCGCAGAGCGGGCGCGTACGCCGCGCGCTACGAGGGCGAGATCGCGTACTTCGACACGCATTTCGGGCGTCTCCTCGACGCGCTGCGCGCGAAGGACTGGTACGGCGACGCGCTGATCGTGTTCACGGCCGACCACGGCGAATCGCTGGGCGAGCACGACTACTGGTTCTGCCACGGCGAGAACGTGCACCGCGACGAAGTGCAGGTGCCGCTCGTCGTGCGCTTTCCCGACACGGCCGGGCGCAAGGCGGGAGAGCGCGTGCGCGCGCCGGCCGGTCACCTCGACCTGTGGCCCACGATGCTCGAGGCCCTGGGCATCGCGGGCGAAGCGAACCGCGGCCTGTCGCTCTTCGGCGCGCTGCCCGACACGCGCCTGCAGGTTTCGACGCTGGGTCTGCCGCGCTCCCCCGTGCGTTGGGTCGGATTCGGCGACGGCCGCTGGCGAATGCTGATCGAGGGCGCGTCGGCGCCGCGGCTCTTCGACGCCGTCGCCGATCCGGACGAACTGCGCGACCTCGCACGCGAGCAACCCGAGGTCGTGGCCGACCTCGTGCGCCGCCACGCAGAGTACCTGGCGTCCGGGACGGGCGTCGCGCTGGATCCGCGCGCGATCGGGCCCAGCGCGGAGGTCGACCGCGCGCTCCACCGGCTCGGCTACACGGACGGCGACGAGCACTGAGAGAGCGTGGATAAACCGATCCTACGCTCTCTCCTACCCTGGTGGCGCCGCGCGGAACCGCGCGCGGCGCGCACGAACGGCGGGGAAAGGTGTCTGACACCTTTGTCCACCCG
This sequence comes from Planctomycetota bacterium, assembly GCA_031400875.1. Lineage (GTDB taxonomy): Bacteria > Planctomycetota > UBA1135 > UBA1135 > JAEUHZ01. The sequence goes on from JANNQS010000020.1 coordinate 116,059, forward strand.
CTGGCTCCCGATCGCGTTGCTCGTCGTGATGCTGGCGAGCCTGCCGTGGCTCGTGCGCTCCGACTACGAGGCGGACATCGAGACGAACGACGCGTCGATGTACCTGCTCTCGACGCAGGCGCTCCTGCGCGGCGAAGGGTATGCGTACCTGGGTCAGCCGTTCACGATCCGGCCGCCGGGCATGTCGGTCCTCTTCGCGCCGATCCTCGCGACGCGCGGGCTCGACTTCGGCGCGCTGCACCTCCTAGTGAGCTTGTTCGGCGTCGCCGGAGCCCTGATCCTCTACTTCCGGGCGCTGCCGGTCGCGGGCGCCTGGGCGGCAGCGGGCTGCGCGCTGTGCCTGTGGTTCAACCCGGGCTATCAGCACTTCTGCAACCAGGCGATGTCCGACGTGCCGGGCATCGTGTTCATGCTCGGCGCGCTGCTGCTCGAGCGCTGGGCCCGCGCACGGCCGTCGTGGCAGCGCGACGCCTGCGTCGGCGCGCTGATCGGCCTGGGGACGTACGTGCGGACGGTCCTCGTCCTGGCGCTCGTGGCGATCGTGCTGGCGCGCATCCTGGAGCACGTCCGCGAGCGGCGGCGCGAGCGCGACACGAGCGCATCCTGGCCACGCTTCCTGCGCGCGCGGGTCCTCGCGATGGTCGTCGCCACGATCGCGGTCGCCGGGCCGTGGAGCGTGCGCAACGCGCTCGTCGCGAACGAGTCGCCGGCGGACCAGAACTTCATCGCCAGCTACGGCACCGGCCTGTCGCGCGCGGATCCGGGCGATCCGGGCTCGGAGGCGCGGCCGCTGTCCGACGTCCTGGCGACGATCCCGGTGCGCGCGCAGCAGGTGGCGCAGACGCTGGGCGCGCGCTTCGAGGGGCGCGGCGCGGGTGGGCCCACGACCTGGATCCTCGCTCCGCTCATGCTGGCGGCGGTGATCGTGGTGCTCGTGCGGCGCTCGGAACCGGCGGCGATCCTGTTCCTGCTCGTGCTGGCGGTCCTGCTCGTCTATTTCGGATACCGCGCGCGGCTCGTGCTGCCGCTCTTCGTGATCGGCCTCGTCGCGGGCGCCGAGGTCGCCGTCCGGTGGCTCACGCCGCGGATCGGCTTCGGACGCGCATCGGCCGCGGTCGGCGCCGTGTTGATCGCCCTGACCGTGCTCGACTTCCAGACTGGCGGCTACCGCACGACGATCGGTCCGCGCCACGAACAGCGCGTGGAGCAGGCGGCACTGCAGAACGCCGCCTTGGGGCCCGACGCGCGGGTCGGCGCGCGGATCGGCTGGCACCACTCGCTCTACATGGGCCGCCCCGTGTGGTCCTTGCGCTTCGCGATCGATCGCGCACGTCGGGCCGCCGGGCGGCGCAGCGACGCCGACCAGGGCGAGGGTGCGAGCCCTGCCGGGGGCGCGGTCGAGGCGCAGGCGCTCCAGGAGCTCGTCGCGAAGTACCGTCTCGATGCGATCCTCGTCGGCATCGAGCCGGGCGAGGCCTCCATGTTGCCCCTCTACCGAACGCTGTACGGTCCGGGACAGCGCGCCGGCGCGGGGTGGATCTTCCGCACACAGCCGTGACACGTGAAGGGTGAGCGATGCTGGCGGGCGCTGCGGGTCTTTCCCCGGTTCTCCACCCGGTCATCCGCTCAAACAGTCAAGCTTTTCGGGGAGGCCTGCCGCAGGTGCTTTCGTGGTGTTCAAGCGGCGGCTCGTCCCGCCTGCCGCGGCGGACGTGACCCCACACGAAATCCCGAAGCGCCCCAATCAGCGAGGTAACCGGAGCAGGTGCACACGGCCTCTAGTCGGAGCGCCGGCTTGGTCCTTTTCGACCATGGCTGAACACCTCTCCATTTGTCCATCCCTGTTCCAATCAATTTCAAGAATCATGGCCTCCGAAGCATCGCACTGTGAGAAGGACTCTATTGCCCTTCCGGTCGAACTGGACACAACCAAGAACGATCCAGCGGCTGGGAATGGCCTGGAGTGATCATCATTCATCGCGGGTTGGTAAAGCAAGCACTCCCGAACACCATCGTTATCAATATCCATTGCCGTCCGAAGGTGTGGTATTCCCACTAGAGGCTCTCCGGCTTTGATGGGGAAAGTCCACAGTACTTCAAGTCGACCAGCGCGAGCAGTGAGCATCACTAGGCGGTCGTGCGCCACCAAGCCAACCCTGCGTCCGTGCAGTGCGGAGTATCCGAAATACACCGCTTCAGAGAACTCGTCCGCTCCAATATCGCTGGCTAAGAGCTCATCTCTAACAATACCATCATCTGCAGAGCGCACTTGCAGAGTGGCTACGCCCTTCCTCCCCATTATGCTTGCAGCGCTTGACGGAATACACACAAGCAACTCAGTGTTTTCGCCATCCACTGCAGGAACAAAGATCACAGTTGGCCTGTTATGACTGCCTCCTCCTAGCACCTCCGTCCCTCTTGCGGACTGTTCCGAGAATAACATAGAATATTTGCGCGACCATCTATCGTCTTGGCGCAAATCAACATTGAGACGACAAGTGCCATCGGCATAGACGCCCAGATGCGAGAACCGTATTGAGCTGTTGGGCGACAAGATGAGATCAACCGAAAGCACGTACGCTACATCCGGATCTGCAGGTCGAAGATGCCTCAGCATACTCCCTTTGATCCCAAACAGTTGCCCTCGCAAGTCACAAACATATGCGTCGTAGTCCGTTACGTAGGCCGGCTGTACTTGACCAGGCAACATTACAAACATTCCAAACTGACTAGCAGCAACCGGAATATCCCTTCCCTGGTGCACAGCGAGTAGATTTCCGTTGGTACCAGACAACAAGGTCACTTGGCCGTGTTTGTCCTCACGACCTGGATTTGCTATCAGAATATCGTTTACCAGATCTCCATCAATATCTGACATCGCGAACAAGCGGATTTGCCCGAGAACGCTTGAGGGCGCCGCTACACTGGAATACCACACTTGCGTTTCTGGGTTAGCACAGGGAGCAGCAGGGTTGCATGCATAGGTGACCATACCCGCAATAACAATTACACGACTACGCAATGATTCACGCCCAAGATGTTGGCCATGTCTTGATCGTCTGGACATGAGCGCTGAGAACATGCGGGAGTATCAATGATATCGCCAAGATCCATTACGCATGCTAATTCCCCACGCTTGGATTCAGTGCGTGGTGTACTGAGCTACGGGAATGGCCGTTGGCCATTCGCGCATCGTCGCAGTGCCTGTTGAGCTTGATCATATTCTGGGCTGCCCGGACCGTAGCACTGACAGTTCACTTGCTTCGTGCTGCCCCAGAAGGTTTCACAATTCATAGTTCCGGCCTCCATGACCGAGCAATAGCTCATGCCCTCAGTATTACAAACACAGCACTTCGGCGGGTCTTTTGTACACACGATGGCCATATCTGTATCCCGTACAGCGGGAGAGGAATGGCCACCATTCATGATACAAGTTGATTGGTCGGGATTCGCGCCGTTGTTCCGACCGTCACAGATCACTGTTGGCACTTCCACTCCGGGGGGCGCTGGTGGCACCGACACGATGCACCCTGTAAACGTATCCCACCAATCCGGGGCCATTCCTGTTGGATCCATCTTGATTAGGGGTTGCTGCCCTACATATTGGTACAGACTCATTCCCCCTGAGTAGTATTCAAGCGGATCGCGTCGGAGCCATTGACCCAAGCTCACGGCAAGAACTCGATTCCTAACCTGATAACTATGAATGGGCCCGTATTCATAGCCCGCGATTCCCCATCGCGACAAGGTGTGCGGGGATAAGACTGAGCGCCCCGCAGTAGCCGTTAGCACGGTAGATTGTGTCTTGTCTACGGAATCAACATCGCCGTCTAGGTCTACATCTCCCCGTATGTCGTATTGCGAGTTTGATATCCACGTTTGAATTAGGGTAGTATCGGTTGCATCACAGTCGCCGTCTGAATCGGTATCGGCCGCTGGCAATCCGAACGGAACCCCGAATGCGGAGTAACGGATCCACTCGCGCATTGATCCACTCGAGCTAACTACCGCTGACAGGTCAGCGTGTTGATTCTGGCAGTAATAGACGCGGTCTTCGAGTGTACCGTCGCTCGCTGACGTCCATGCCGTGTTTGCGTCTTTGTCGCGGCATACGACCAGGTCCACGTAGCTCGCCGTTCCACTCCCATTGGAGCCTGCACAATGGTGCACGAACTCTTCTTTCGGGCTGGTATCAGTCTCGCGAAACCGAGCCACCTGTCTCCACCTTTCATCCAATGCGTCGTAGTACCACTTGTCGTTGCCGTCGACATCCGCGTCTGTGTCGGTGTCCTCGTGCACCGCGATCCGATACCCTAGTCCATTGTAGCGGTACTCTGCGATCAGAGCTGACCCGCTCGTGTTCTTCACTTTGCGCAGACGCCCGAACGCGTCCCACTCGTACTCGTAGCTCTCGCCGTCGTCGGTCACATTCCCGTTCCCGTCGTAGTCGAGAGCGTAGTCGTCGCTGCTATCTGAATCGATATCTCGCGCCAGGAGCTCGTTCACCTCGTTGTGGGTGCGTGTATCGTCGAGTTCGTCCGCATCACGGCCGTCCCCGTCTCCATTGAGGTCCGTCAGGTCGTGGTCCCAGTTGCCTGTCTGGTTGAGGGTCCACTGCTGACGGCGCGTGCGGCTCGTGATCGAGCCTGACGAGAGCGTGCCCTCGTCGGCGTCGGTCAACCGATCGACGTTGTCCATGGCGTATTTCACGTCGAAACCCGCGTGCACCGTGTCGTCCGCCGTGGTGATGTTCGAGTTGCGGTCGTACGTCAGGTCGACGTGGTAGAAGTCCTTGTCCGTCGCGAGGTCTTTCGTCCACTTGCTGGTCACGACCCGGTTGAAGAGATCCAGGTCGGGGTACACCCCGGTGCTCGTGAACTGCTTGGACATCACATCCGGCTCGGGGTAGTCCGTCCCGACCACCTGGCCGACCCCATTGTAGTTGTACGTCACCAGCACGGTAGCCCCGTCCTTCAGGTTGGTGACCCGGCTGGCCTCCTCGTCGTGCTTGCTGCCTTGCGTGCTGTAATCGTAGGTGAGGACCTTCCCCGAGGGCAGAGTCACCGTATCGCGCCGAAGAGTATTGCGACCGTTCGTCGCCTTCACCCACGTGTAGCTGACCTCGTAGTCGTCGCCGCCGCCCGCGACCGTGGAGTTGCGATCCTGCTCGAACTTCGAGAGGTTGCCCCAGTAGTCATAGCTGTACTTGACCTCGTCGACGACGCTGCCCGAACTCGCCGCGTCCCACTGGGTCACGGTGTCGCTTCGCCCGAGCGTGTCGTACGCGGTCACGATACGCCTCACTGCGCCATCGAAGCCAGACCCGAGCGTCGAGACCTTCCTCGTGGCGACACGCCCGCGTGTGTCGTAGACGGTCTCGATGACGTTCCCGCCCTGGTCCTTCTTCAGGACCTCCTGCCCTTGCGCGTTGTAGGCCTGGCTGACGACGTCGCTCGAGTCGCTGTTGATGTTGGCGTTCGTCGTACCGCCGTTCGTCGAATCGGGGTACTTGGTCGCACGCAGCAAGTGACCCGTGGCGATCTTCGACTCCGACGGCGTGCCCTTTGTCGTGCCGTAAATGTAGAGCGTCTCCTGATCGGTGCCCGGCACGTCCGCGATGTACTTCGTACGCAGTCCGTTCGCGTACTCGTACCGGATCGTCACGTCGGAGTCGGTTCCGCTCGGCGTGCCATCCCCGTAGTTCTTGATCTCCTTCGTGCGGCGGCCGAGTGCGTCGTACTCGAAGCGTTGCACCAGCGCTCGCGGATCGGTCACCTCCTGGAGCGTGCCGTCCGTGTTGTACGTGCTCGTCCAGCGCAGAGCCGTGTCGGACCTGGCGGGCACGCTCATGCCATCGCGGTCGAAGTTCGCAACGCCGTAGGTTCCGAACTCCACGCGATCGGCCTCGCGTTCGACCGTGTCGTACCAGCGGCCGGTGATCTGAGCGCGACCCTTCAGGTTCGCCGCGGTCAACAGCAGGTCATCGGCGTCGGCATTCGTATCCAGCGCGCCCGTCGTCTGCCCGATCCCGAAGTCGGTGTGATAACGAGCGACCACGGCACGCAGGATGACCGTTCCGTTCGTCGGGTCGTAGCGGTTCTCGTGCTGCTCGTCGACGACGTCGCCCGACACATCGTCGGCGTCCGCATAGGCGCTGTCGTTCGACTTGCCGAGGATGTACTCGTCGGTCTGACGGCCCAGCCGGTCGTACGCCGTTTTCGCGAAGGTCTCTCCCTTGACCTTGGTCACCCGGCCGGCGGCGTCGTACCAGGTCAACGACTGCAAGTTGTCGTCGTCCGAGCCGTCGGACGGATCGATCTTGTGCCGTTGCGTCTTCCAGACTTGGCCGCGTTCGTCGTAGAAGGTCTGCGTCAGCGCGAGACGGTTCGTCGTCTCCGCCGTCGGATCGTCGCTCGTGAGCGTGATGCTGCCTGTGCCGCTGAAGAGGCCTGTCGCAATCCGGCGGTTCAGGTTGTCGACCTTGTGGAACGCGTACGGGGCGCTGGGCGGCGATTCGAGCAGCAGCCGGCCCCGGTCGTCGTACGAGTAAGTCGTCACGCGCTCGTCCGTCGAGCTGTCTTGGACGGGCTTCGTCAGCGTCGTGAGCAGGCTGTTCTTCTTGTCGGACCCGCCGTCGTACTCGCGGATCTCGGTCTTGACCATGTTGTCGGTGCCGGAAGACTCGCCGCCCGTGAAGCTCGAGTCGTTCGTCCCCATCCACGACTCGATCTGGCGACCGAGGCTGTCCCGCACCGTGCGGTGGATTGTTCCAGTGGGCTCCTTGACGCGCCATCGCCGGCCGTTGGAGTCGTAGCCGTAGCGCGTCGCGTCGTAGTGAGTGCCCTCGGTGCCCGCACCCGAACTCGGCAGGCTGAAGTAGCGCCGCTCCTCCTCCAGATGCGAGCCGCTCTCGTCGTAGACGAAAGTCATCATCTGCGCGAGCGCCCCGAAGCTCGAGCCTGTATCCACGGCCGTGATCGGGTCGCCGTCGGTCTCGTCGATGTGGGTTGTCAGGGCCGCCGTGGACAAGCCGCTGTTGACGGCGACCACGCCTTGGACCTCGGTCTTGCCGGCGAGGTTGCGAACAGCATGGCTCGCCGGGCCGTAGAAGGTCGGCGTCGAGTTCCACTCGGGATAGCCGATCGTGACGAGGCGCTGGTCCTTCAGCCGGCTGTGGTAGGTGAACTGCGTCTCGTAAGCGGCATTCGACCCCCAGGAGTTCGTCGCCTTCGTCCGGCGGCCCTGCGCGTCGTACTCATGAAGCGTCTTGCGATGCAGCTCGGTGCCGGAGCTCGCGAAGCTCACCGGGCTGGATGGGATCGTGACGCCCGAGAGGTCACTGTGGGCCGTGTCTACGTCCTGGATCTCGGTGACCAGGAGCCCGTTCGTGTAGGCGCGGTAGGTGATCCGATCCTCAGTGGAGCGCTCGAAGTCGACGAGTCCGTCCTTACGCAGGTGCTGGTAGGAGAGCGTGGTCGAGTTCGAGCCGTTGTTCGCCGTCGAGACGGCCGGATGGGTGACCGTGATGAACTCCGGCTGGAGCGTGCTGCTGTAGCCCGTGTAGCTGTAGCTCGTCACGTTCGAGCCGGTCGTCGTCGTGCTGTCGTTCAGCGTGTACTCGCGCCGACTGGCGATCAGCGGCCGCACCACTGCCGTGTCCCCGATCGTCTTCGAGAGCGTCGTGTAGGTAAGGGTCAGGTCGAAATAGGCCGACGCCACCGTTCCCTTCGCGTGCTTCTGATCGAGCAGGAACCCTGTCAGGTTGCCGCTGGTCTCTCGCACTTGACTCAGGACGGCGCCCGTCGCCGTCTCCTTCGTCTTCGCGCCCGTCGAGTGCGTGTACGCAGACACGTTCTCGGGGGTCTGCGTTTGGGTGACGATCCCCGTGCTGCCGCGCGTCATGCCGCGTACCCAGTACTTCGCGCCTCCGGTTCCGGGCGCGATATCCGATTCGACGAGGTCCATCGCCTGGCCGGTCTCGTCGAACTCTTGCGTGAGGTAGCTGGCGTCTGGCCGCTTCACGATCGTGCGTGCGGCTGAAGCCGCGTCATAGCTCCCCGTCGAGGAGTAGCTCATCGTCTCGTACGTGAACTCGTGCGTGCCGTTGTTCCCTCCCCCGCAGCCGCACTCGCCGTGGAACCACGCCTTCGTGATCCGGTGGTCGCTGTCGTACTCGAAGTAGGCGGCGGCGTACGTGTCGAGTGTCGCGTTGCTCGCCGAGAGGAAGTCCTCGTCGAAGTTCGCGTCGCCCGAGTAGTCGTACTGCCGCAGCCCCTCGGCTTCGTAGACGTACTTCAGGCCATAGGCATGGCCAGGGTTCGTCGAGGCGTTGAACGCTCCCTCCCAGTAGCGGTAGTACGTCTTGCTCGTCGAGCTGATCCCGGAGTCGGTCAGGGGGAGCGTGGTGGTCGCCTGCTTCAGGCCGCCGACGTCGCCGTAGGTCTCGTTCGTGTAGTAGGCGTAGTCGACCTTCGCGACCTCGGCGACACCGGTCGGGCTCGCCCACGTGCCGCCCGTCTTCGTCTCCGCCTTGACCTGCGTCAGCCGCACGACCGAGTCGAGCGTGGTGTAGCTGTAGGTGTACCGGCGGTCGGAGCTGTCATAGGCCGTCGTGATCCGGCCGTTCGCGTCCCAGCCGCTCGAGATCGCCGTGGCGACCGTGGTCGCGTGGCCGACGAAGGAGACGTTGGCGTCCTCGTCCTCGATCTTCCACAAGAGGCCGTTGTGCGAGTTCGACGTCGTGTCGAAGCCAAGGAACGTGAACTTCGTCCCGACCTGATCGTGGTAGACCCACAGATCCGGCGTACCGGCCTGGTAGTCGAACACCCCGGCCGCGCCGTTGGTCGCCTGGAACTGGTTGGACGAGCCGTTGAAGCGCTTGAACTCGACGAACCGGTCGGCCCCGTAGACCAAGTAGAGCAGGTCGTTCGCGTTGGAGGCGTCGTCGTAGAAGACGATCTCGGGCTGGCTGAGCTGCTGCCAGTTCTTGCCCTGGTAGCCGTCGCTGTCGAAGTAGCTGCCGCCCGAGTTCTTCTGCCGCGCGTTGTAGCTGCGGCCCACGATCCACTTCGCCCGCCCCTTGCAGGGCAGCGCGATGTCGACCTCGAGCGGCGACCACGTGCCTTCCTCGATGGCAAGATCGCCGAGGCGCTCGTGACCGATCCAGGCATTCTCAAAGGGGTTCCCCGGCAAGGCCATCGAGAAGGCCGGCGCGAAGTGCAGCGAGCCGTCCAGGTTCGTTCCGCGCTGGTGGGGCAATGGGCGCAGCCCCTGGATCGCAGTCGCCGACGTCGGCTTGTAGGTCGAGAAGGACGCTTCGTGCACGCCCAGGATCTGCTGCCCGAGGGCTGAGCCACTTGCCGTGAAGAGCACAGCGGCACCGGCGGCGAGCTGCGCGGAGAAGCGGAGCGTGCGGAGGAACGAGCGCATCGGGTTTCTCAGGACCGATCGAGGGGTTGCTCCGACCCGGGAGGGGCCGGACAGAGCGCAAGCTATCGCGCCTACGTGAGCCCGCAAGGGGGGTCGTACGCCGTTTTCGCGCGCGAGATCGACTTACGCGCGTCGCCGATTCTCGATTCCGGCAATGCTCTTGTGTTTCCGAGAAGAATCGGCGGTCGCCCGTCAGCCTTACGTTTGGAACTATTTGGCCTCGCGCGGAGACAGCCGGTGCATATCGATTCTGGAACCCGCCGAGGCCGGTCAGGCGTTTAGAGGCTGGCGCGGCTGCAACAGGTCGCGCAGTCGACCTAGAACTTCGCAGTCCAGCCGGCCGCCGTAACTTTTTCTCGAGGGTGCCTGATGCCAGTTGCGGGACAAGTGCTGCCTGTTTTCGGTGGTACCTTCTGGCCTCGCGCTGAGCGCACGGGGCGCTCAGGCGGCCTGCTCTTCCCCGATCGAGTGGAGTCAACCTCGATGTCACGCCGCGCCGCCGCTTCTGTTCCGATCCTCACCATCCTGGTCCTCGGGCTCGGCCTTCCCGTCGCGTGGCTCTGGATTCGACCCGTGCCGAGCGCGGCTGCGCCCATCGTGCTTCCGCCGATGTCGCCTCTGAGCGTCCCGCCTCCCGAGGCCGACCTCGACGTGATGCTCTTGCGTGCGAGCCTCGGCCCGCGCGAGCTCGCGGCCGCGGGCGTCACGCAGAACTCGATCGCGACGCTGGTTGGGGCGGCGAACACCCACGTGATGGCGCACCCCGCAGAACTGAGGACCGCTGACACCGCGTACGCGGCGGCCAAGGTCGAGACCGATAGGCTTCGCCGCCTGATCGAATCCGGCCGGAGCCGGCCCGAAGACGTGCAGTCGTACCAGGCGCAGAGCGCTGCACTCGCCTCGGCGACAGCGCAGCGCGATGCGGCGCTCAATGCCATCTTCAACGCGGCGACGCAGGGTCTGACGGGCGAGCAGCGCCTCGCCCTCACGAACGTCAGGGCGCAGCGCAATGCATGGCTGATCCCGACCGAGTACCTCGTCGTCAACGTCTCGCAGGTCGACTACGTGGAGCTTCGCTCGGCCCTCGCGAACGAGCGCTACGTCGCCGAGCACGGTGGCGAGATGGATCCCGCGGCCGTGCAGCGCCTCACCAGCGTGCGCGCGCACCCTTCGGTTGCTGCGGCCCGCACGGGCATCGCAACAAACCTGCACGGCGTCACCAGCGCCTGGAACGCGGCAGCGGCGGACTGAGCCATGGGTATCGCGGCGGGAATCCTGCTCGCGTGTCTCCTCCTGCAGGAGGGACGCACGCCTGCGCAAGCGCCGCCTGTGCAGGAGCCGGCCAAGGAGGTCGTGTTCTTCGAGCGCGAGCACGACTTGGCGGACTTCCTCGAGTCGCTGTCCGCGCTGCTACAAGTGCGGATCGAGTTCAGTCGGTCCGACGTCACCGGGACCGTGACCGTCTCGGGGTCGACCGCGCCGAAGAGCCTTCTGGAGCAAGCGCACCGCGCGCTGGCAGCGAAGGGCCTGACGACGGTGCAGCCGCCGGGCAGCCCGAGCCTCGTCGTCGTGAAACTGGCGGATGCGCCAAGCCTTGCGCGACTGGAGGAAGGACCGCGCGTCGGGACGCTCGCCGGATTCGCGAAGGTCTTCTTCGAGGTGGCCCGCGCGAAGCCCGAGGACGCGGCGGCCGCGGCGCAGTTGGTGTTGTCGAAGACCGGCACGGCCACGGCGATCAAGGACGGGCGCGGGGTGGTCCTCTCGGACATGTCGCCGCACGTGGAGCAGGCGCTGCGGCTCCTCGACAGCTTGCAGCGTGACTTCTCCGACCCGCAGGTCGTCGAGGTGCCGATCCTGCGCACGTCTCCCACCGCCCTCGCGACGCTCGTCGAGCGCGTCAACCAGGCGCGCAAGGCCGTCGCCGGTGGGGATCGCGTGCGCGGGTCGCTTCTCGCGAACCCCGAAGGCCGCAGCGTGCTGGTCGTGGCGCCGGCCATCGAGCTCGACGTGTGGCGCGATCTGGTCCAGCGGTTCGATCGCGCCGAGCCGGCGGAGACGCGCCATTACTCACCGCGCCGTTTCCCGCTCAAGGACACGGCGCGGCTCGTGGAGGACCTGGTCAAGGGCTCGATCGCGCCCGACACCGGCGAGCCGTGGAAGCTCGTCATCGACGGCCTGACGGGCTCGCTCGTCGTCACGGCGACGCCGGCCCGGCACGCGCAGGTCGAGAAGCTCTTCGAGCGGCTGGAGTCGACCGCCACGTCCGCCCGATCGCCGCTGCGTTCCTTCCCGATCCGGCACCGCAGCGCCGTGGATATGAAGGACATGCTGGAGGGTTTTCTGTCGAAGGGCGCGCTGAAGTCGGCGCCAGCGCCCAAGGAGCCCGCCAGCACGGCACCGCCCACCGTCGCGCCGGCGGTAGAGCAGGGCCCAACCGGTCCGATCCGGCCAGCGCAGTCGTCGCTTCCGAGCCCGATGGACGAGGAGGGCGAGCTGGTCCTGGCCGTCGACGAGGCCACGAACCGACTGCTCGCCCTCGGTCCGCCGCGGATGCTGGAGCAGATCGAGGCGCTGCTCCTCGAACTTGACGTGCGCGAGCCGCAGGTCTTGATCGAAGCGATGGTCGTCAGCATGACCGAGAGCGACACGCGCGAGTTCGGGGCGGAGCTGGCGGTTCTCGATGCGGACGGCTCGACCAAGGCGCGGCTCGCGAGCCTCTTCGGCCTGGGCTTGCCCGCTCCCGATGCGGTCAACCTGCCGCAGTTCTCGGGGCTCGGAGGCAGCGGCGTCGTGCTCGATCCCGGCGACTACTCGGCCCTGGTGCGCGCGCTTCAGACGCTTCAGCGCGGCCGGACGCTGACCGTGCCCAAGGTCCTCGTGGACAACCACCAGGTCGCCGTCCTGAACTCGGTCCTCCAGACCCCGTTCGCGTCGACGAACGCCTCGACCACGGTGGCCACGACGTCCTTCGGCGGTACGCAGGACGCGGGTACGCAGATCGAGATCACCCCGCACATCTCCGCGGGCGACGAGCTGGTGTTGGAGGCGTCGGTCTCGATCAGCTCGTTCGTCGGAGCGTCACCGAATCCCGCGCTGCCGCCGCCGCGTCAGGAGAACAAGCTCAAGAGCCAGGTGACGCTGCCGGATGGGTTCACGATCGCGCTCGGTGGACTGGAGGTCGCCTCGGACTCGCAGGGGCGCTCCCAGGTGCCTGGGCTCGGTGACCTCCCACTGATCGGATGGCTCTTCGGCAACCGCACGAAGTCGGAGAGCCGCACGCGGTTCTGGATCTTCGTGCGGGCGAGCGTGCAGCGCGCCGACGGGTTCGAGGGGCTGAAGTACGTGAGCGGGCGCGAACTCGAAGCGGCCGGACTCGACGATGGCTTCCCGCGGCTGGAGCCGAGGGTCATGCGATGAGTCGGCTCGTTGCGATCGCGGCTTTCTTGGCCCTCGGCGCGTGCAGGGCGCAGGTCGTCGGGCCGTACACGACGCTCGCGGAGGAATCGCGGTCCACGACCGAGGCCGAGCAGCTCAATCGTCGCGCTGCCGATTTGCTCGGCTCGGATCCCGCCGAGGCCGAGGCGCTCCTGCGCGAAGCGCTCACGAAGGACGTCTTCTACGGCCCGGCCCACAACAACCTGGGTGTCGTGTTCCTCGCGCAAGGCAAGCTCTACGAGGCCGCGAACGAGTTCGAGTGGGCGCGCAAGCTCCTGCCGGACAGTCCCGACCCGCGCATCAACCTCGCGCTCGTCATGGAGCAGGCGGGTCGGACGGACGAGGCGCTCCGGGCGTACGAGACGGCGTTGGAGGTCGTGCCGGAATGCGTGGCGGCTATGCAGGGGGCGGCCGCGCTTTGTCTGCGAGGCAACCTCGCGGACCAGCGGCTGGACCCCTGGTTGGAGCGCATCGCACTGGCCGGTGAGAATGCAGACTGGCGCGCCTGGGCCTTGGAACGACGCGCGCGTCGCTGATGTGGCGGATGACCCGCGTGCCGCCCTCCAACCACCGGACCTCCGCAGGCCTGCTGCTAGTCGCAGGTTGCTTGGTCGGATGCTCACCGCCCGCTCCGACGGGTCCAGCGCGCCACGTGATCCTGATCACCTGCGACACGCTGCGCGCGGACCACCTCGGTTGCTACGGGTACGGTCGCCCCACGAGCCCGCACATCGATCGGCTCGCGGCGGAATCCGTCGTGTTCGAGAACGCGTGGTCCGCGGCGCCGTCGACGGGGCCGTCGCTCTCGAGCCTGCTGACCGGCCGCTTCCCCGACGAGGTCGGCGCGACGCCGACGAACGACGAGCTCATGCCCGAGGAGGTCGTGACCTTGGCCGAGGTCGCGCGCGACGCGGGCCTGCGCACGGCGGCGTTCGTCTCGAACGGCGTGCTGCGCCGTCCGCCGGCCAGCTACGGCGACATCGGCGTGCAGCAGGGCTTCCAGACGTTCGACGACGAGATGAACTCGCGCGAGACGCACCGCAACCTGCCCGAGCGCACGGCCGACGAGTGCACGGACGCCGTGCTGCGCTGGCTCGGCGAGCGCTCCGCCGACGAGCCGTTCTTCCTGTGGGTCCACTACCAGGACCCCCACGGCCCGTACACGCCGCCCGAGGCCGACCTGGCGCTGTTCGCGCGCGACGCGAGCGGCGAGGCGCCGCTGCAAGTCGGTACGAACCACAGTTGCCGCGGCCAGATCCCGGCCTACCAGAGGATCGGCGACGAGCGCCGTCCGGGTCCGTACGTCGACCGCTACGACGCCGAGATCCGCTTCTTCGACGCGCAGCTGGGCCGTCTGCTCGACGGCTTGCGCCAGCGCGGTCTCGACGACGGCGCGCTGATCGCGTTCACCGCCGACCATGGCGAATCGCTCGGCGAGCACGGCTGCTGGTTCGGCCACGGCGAGTCGGTGCAGCGCGAGCTCGTGCGCGTACCGCTGCTCGTGCGCTATCCGCAGGCTTTGCGCACGGGCCCCAAGGCGGCGCAGAAGGGTGCGCAGCGGGTCGATCGGCTCGTGATGCACCTCGACCTGTTCCCCACGTTCGTGGAGGCGCTCGGTCTGAACGCCGCGAAGGGTCGCGGCACCTCGCTGCTCGCGGCTGAAGTCCCCGTTGACCGCGTGGCGCCGCAATTCCTGGGGCCCTTGCGCAATCCCAAGCGCCGGCTCGGCGTCACCGACGGACGCTGGCGCGCCGTGCTGATCGCGGAGGACGCGCCGCAGCTTTTCGATCTGTCTCAGGACCCGGGCGAGAACCACGACCTCGCGGCGCAGAACCAGGACGTCCTCGTCGATCTGCAGGCGCGCTACACCACGTTCATGGCCTCGGACATGCGCCCGCGCTCGAAGGCCGTGCGCGTGGCGAGGGACAGCGGGCAGCGGGCCGACATCGAAAAGCTCGGCTACACCGAAGGGGGCGACGGACACTGAGAGACCGAGACAAAACCGATCGTACGGTCTCCCTAATCCTGTTGGCGCCGCGCGGAACCGCGCGCGGCGCGCATAGGCTTCGCCTATGAGCACGTCGACCGCGCCGCAGCGCCCCTGGGACCGCCGCGCGACGTTCGCGCTGCTCGCGCTGATCCTCGTGTGTCTCGTCAGCCTCGCGTGGCTCGTGCACGCGTGGTTCGACGTCAGCGAGGACACGAACGACGCCGCGATCTACGTCGCGACCGCGCGCGCGCTGCTCGCGGGCGAGGGTTACGCGTACCTGGGCGAGCCGTTCACCGTGCGCCCGCCGGGGATGTCCGTGCTGCTCGCCGGGCTCATGGCCTGGCGCGGCGCGGACTGGTGGGCCGTGAACGCGGCGGTCTCGCTGTCGGGCGTCGCTTGCGTGGCGTTCCTCTTCGTGCTGGCGCGCGCGCGGATCGGCGACGGGCTGGCCTGGATGGCGTCGCTCGCGGTGTGGTTCTCCGATCCGTTCCAGCGCTGGTGCAACCAGATCCTGAGCGACGTGCCGGGCGCGGCGCTGGTGCTGGCGTGCGTCGCGCTCGAGCGCTGGGCGGCGCGGCGTCCGTCGGTGTCGCGCGACGTCGTCCTGGCGGCGTGCATCGGCGCGTCGACCTACGTGCGCAGCGCGGCGCTGCTGCTCGTGCCGGCCATCCTCTTGGCGCGTGCGCTCGAGCAGCGCAGAAACCCGGGATCCGCGGGCTGGTGGGGATTCCTGCGCGTCCGCGCAGCACCGCTGGTCCTCGTGGCGCTCGCGATCACGGTGCCGTGGAGCGTGCGCTGTGCGCTCCACCACCCCGAGCCGCCGGTCGACCAGACCGCGCTCTACTCGTACTCGACGGGGATGTGGCACGCGGACTGGGGCGATCCCGGCTCAGAGCGCGTATCGATCGGCAGCGTGCTCGAGCGCGTGCCGCAGCGCGCGGGCGCATTGCTCGCGCTGCTCGGCAGCGCGCTGCACCGTGATTCCGGCGCGGGCAGCCTCGTGGGCGGGATCGCGTTCGTGGCGCTGGCCTTGGTCGGGACGTGGCGGCGCCGCTCGAGCCTCGAGCTCTTCGCGTGGATCCACGTCGCCGTGCTCCTGGTCTATTTCGCGTTCAAGGACCGGCTTGCGCTGCCGATCTGGATCGCGCTGCTGCCGGCCGCGATCGAGGGCTTCCTCGTCGTCGCGCGACCGTTGCTGGGACCGCGCGTCGTGACCGCGGTCGCTGGCGTCCTGCTCCTCGTGATGCCGATACTGGGCTTCCGTCCGCGCTCGGGCTGGGAGCGGATCGAGGCGACGCACGACTTCTACGCACGATTCGCCGCCGACGTGCGCGGCGCGACGAGCGCGACGCAACGCGTCGCGGCGCCGATCGGGTGGCACCTGGCCGTGTTCCTCGAGCGTCCCGTGTGGAGCCTGATCTTCGCGGAAAGGCGCGCACGGGGATTCGCCGGCATCGAAGCCGTGGTCGAACGGCGCGCGATCGACGCGATCGTCCTCGCCGCGCGTTCCGAGAGCGAGCGCCGACTCGTCCCCGCCCTCGTCGTGCGCTACGGCGCGGCGCAATCAGCGGGTGAAGCGATCCTCGTGCGCACGCACCCGTGACGCATCCGTCGGCTTGGGCACGCGCTGTCCGGCCAGCCGGAAGCCAACCTCGAAGTGGTCCACCCCCCGGAGCGCGGGTACGATCCGTCTCCGACCTCGGCATGGAGATCCGCGCACCTTCGCTGACCGTCGTCATCCCCGTCTACAATAGCGAGGGCTCGCTCCGGCCCCTGATCGAGCGGCTGGAACCCGTGCTGCGCCGGGTCGCGACGGATTTCGAGGTGATCCTGATCAACGACGGCAGCAAGGACGGCAGCTGGCGCGTCGTCGAAGAGCTGGCCGCGCGGCACCCGTGGATCCTGGGTCTCGACCTGATGCGGAACTTCGGGCAGCACAACGCGCTCCTGTGCGGGCTGCGCGCGGCGCGGTTCCCGATCGTCGTGACCATGGACGACGACCTGCAACACCCGCCCGAGGAGATCCCCAAGCTTCTGGCCGAGCTGGAGCGCGGCTACGACGTCGTGTACGGCCGCCCGGCGACCGAGACGCACGGCATCCTGCGCGACCTGGCTTCGCAGATGACGAAATTCGCGCTGCAGAAGTCGATGGGCGCGGCGATCGCGCGCCGTATCAGCGCGTTCCGCGCGCTGCGCACGGAGTTGCGCGGAGCCTTCGCCGACTACAAGAACCAGTACGTCTCGGTCGACGTGCTGCTGACGTGGGGCACCACCCGCTTCTCGTCCGTCGTCGTGCGGCACGACCCGCGCACGATCGGGCAGTCGAACTACACGGTCGGCAAGCTGTTCACGCACGCACTGAACATGGCGACGGGCTTCAGCACGATGCCGCTGCAGCTGGCGAGCTGGATCGGGTTCGGTTGCACGCTGCTCGGGATCGGCATCCTGATCTGGGTGCTGGTCGCCAGGATCGTGTACGGCACCACGGTGCAGGGCTTCACGTTCCTGGCCTCGATCATCGCGATCTTCTCGGGCGCGCAATTGTTCGCGCTGGGCATCCTGGGCGAGTACCTGGCGCGCATGCACTTCCGGATGATGGACCGGCCGGCCTACGCCGTGCGCATCACGTCGCGCTCGAAGCCGGAGGGCGCATGAGCACCGTGGCCGGCCGGCCTGTCGTGCGCCTGCTGGAGTGGGACACGGCCTTCTTCGGTCGCCGCATCGCGTCGATCTCGGGCGCGGGCATCGACGCCGTCAGTTTGGCCGAAGCGTTGACGGAAGCGCGCGAGCAGGACGTCGAGTGCCTTTACGCGCTGTGCGGCGTCGACGACATGGAAGCGATCCGCGCGCTGGGATCGGCTGGCGGTCGTCTGATCGACGTGCGCATGACGTTCGAGCGCTCGGTCGACGCCGGACAGCCCGCTTTGGAAGCGCGCGCAACGCGCTCGGCGCGCGAAACCCGCTCGGCACGCGACACCGTCGCGACGCGTCCCAGCGTGCCGGCCGACGTGCCCGCACTGCGCGCGCTAGCCGCGCGCAGCCACGGTTCGTCGCGCTTCTACGCCGACGGCCGATTCCCCGCCCAGCGCTGCGACGAGATGTTCGCGATGTGGATCGAGAAGAGCTGCAACGGCTGGGCCGACCTCGTGCTGGTCGACGACGTCGACGGCGCGCCGCGCGGGTACGTCACCGGCCACGTGCGCGAGAACAACCGGGCCGAGATCGGGCTCGTCGCGGTCGATCCCCTGGCGCAAGGCCACGGCGCCGGATCGCGGCTCGTCGAAGCCGCCGTCGATGCGTTCCGCGCGCGCGGCCTGACCCAGGTGACCGTGGTCACTCAAGGGCGCAACCTGCCCGCGCAACGGCTCTACCAGGCGCGCGGCTTCCGCACGCAGCGCGTGCAGCTCTGGCACCACATCTGGCTCGACGAGATCGTCGAACGACGATGAAGACCTACCGCATCCCGTTCAACAAGCCCTCCTTCGCCGGCAACGAGGAGCGCTACATCTCCGAGGCGATCGAGCGCGGGCACATCTCGGGCGACGGCTACTTCACGAAGGCCTGTCACAAGCTGCTCGAGGAGGCGCTGGGCGCGCGCAAGGTCCTGCTGACGACGAACTGCACGCACGCGCTCGAGATGAGCGGGCTCCTGACCGGTTGCGACGCCGAGAGTGAAGTGATCGTGCCCTCGTTCGCTTTCGTCACGACCGCGCTGGCCTACACGGTGCGCGGCGCGAAGCCGGTGTTCGGCGACGTGCGGCCCGACACGTTGAATTTGGACGAGACGCGCGTGGAGCGCGCGATCACGAAGCGCACAAAGGCGATCGTCGCGCTGCACTACGCCGGCGTCGCCTGCGAGATGGACGCGCTGCTCGACATCGGCCGCCGTCACGGGATCCCGGTCGTCGAGGACAACGCGCACGGACTGTTCGCTAAATACCGTGGTCGTTGGCTCGGCACGCTGGGCGTGCTCGGCACGCAGAGCTTCCATGAGACCAAGAATTTCACGTGCGGCGAAGGCGGCGCGCTGATCGTCAACGACCCGGCGCTGGTCGAGACGCCGAGATCCTGCGCGAGAAGGGCACGGATCGCAGCAAGTTCCTGCGCGGTCTGGTGCACAAGTACACCTGGGTCGACACGGGCTCGAGCTGGCTGCCCTCCGACCTGCTGGCCGCGTTCCTCCTGGCGCAGCTCGAGGCGCGCGACCGCATCCAGGCGCGACGGCGCGTGCTGTGGGAGCGCTACGGCCGCGAGCTCGTCGACTGGGCCGCGCGCCACGGGGCCACGCTGCCGCACGTGCCTGCTCACTGCGAGCAGCCCTGGCACATGTTCTACGTGCTGATGCGCGACACGGCCCAGCGCGAGCGCTTCATCACGCACATGGAGGAGCGCGGGATCCTGGCCGTGTTCCACTACCTGCCGCTGCACCTGTCGGAGATGGGCCGCAAGTTCGGCGGCCAGCCCGGTCAGTGCCCCGTCGCAGAGGACGTCTCCGCGCGTCTCGTGCGCCTGCCGTTCTTCAACCGGTTGTCGGACGACGAGCAGGGCGAGGTCATCGCGGCCGTGCACGCTTTCGGCGGCTGAGAGAGCGAGGAAAAATCGATCGTACACTCTCTCCGATCCTGTTGGCGCCGCGCGGAACCGCGCGCGGCGCGCCGAGACCGTACAGAAGTCGAGCCTACGGTCTCTCGATCCTGTTGGCGCCGCGCGGAACCGCGCGCGGCGCGCCAATGCGGGCCCTGACGCGCCTCCGCGAGTCCGAGCCGGCGCTCGCGTGGTGCGTGTTGATCGCGACGGCGCTGTGCGCGTTGTCCTTCCTCGCGCAAGGGCATCTCGGCATCAACATGCAGGACGAGGCGTTCCTGTGGTACGGCGTCGTGCGCACGCACGCGGGCGAGCTGCCCCTGCGCGACTTCCGCTCCTACGACCCCGGACGCTACCTGTGGTGCGCGGCGTGGAGCACGTTGTTCGGCGACGGGCTCGTCGCGGTGCGCGCGGCCGGCACGATCTTCGTCGCGCTGGGCGTCTGCGCGGGTCTGCTCGTCGTCAGCCGCGCCACGGCGAGCCGGTTCCTGCTCGTGCTGGCCGGCATCGTGCTGGTCGTGTGGGTCGCGACGCCCTGGAAGCCGTACGAGCCGAGCACGGCGCTGATCGGGACGTGGCTGGCGACGCGCACGCTGGAGAAGCCCGCGCCGGGACGCTGGTTCGCGTGCGGCGCCTTCATCGGGCTGGCCGCGTTCTTCGGTCGCAACCTGGGTCTCTACGCAGCGGCCGGGATGGTGGCGGCCGCCGCGTACATGACCTGGAAGACGCGCGAACCGGCCGGCCGCGCGTTGACGCGCCTCGCTCTGGGCACGGTCGTCGGTTACGCGCCCATGCTGCTGCTGATCGCGTTCGACAGCGGGTTCCGCGCAGCCTTCGTCGACTCGATCACGTTCTGGACGCGGCAGCGTTCGTTGAACGTGAGTGTCCCCGTCATCTGGCCCTGGCTCGTCGATCCCGCGGGCCGGCCGTTCCTCGAAGTGGCGCGCGACGTCGCGATCGGCCTCGTGTTCGTGCTCGGACCGATCGGATACCTGGCCGGTGCCGTGCGCGCCGTTCTATCGCGCACCGCCGAGGTACCGAGGCTCGCGCCGATCGTCGCGGCGACCTTCATCGGTGTGCCCTGGTTCCACCACGCTTCTGTGGCGAGCGAGGTCTCGCACCTTTCGCAGGTCATCCATCCCTGGCTCGTCGGAGCGCTGTGCGCACCGCTCGCGTTCCCGGAGACGCGCGCGAGGCTCGTGCGCATCGTCGCTTGGGTCACTGTCGGGCTGCTGACGTTCTTCGCGGTCGGCACCTCGATGCCGATCGTGATTCGCCTGACCGCTCCGCCGGGGCGGGAGCACGTCACCGTGCGCGTCGGGAACGACGATCTGATCGTCCCGCCGCTGATGGCTTCGACCGTGAACGGCCTGCGGCGGTTCGTCAAGTCGCAGGTCCCGCCCGACGAGCCGATCTTCGTCACGGCGCAGAACCTGATCGTGCAGCCGCTTCTCGGCCGCCGCTCGCCGGTGTGGGACATCTTCCCCTTCTGGGAGGCCGACGCCGCCGAGCAGGACCGCATGTTGCGCGAGCTGGCCGACGTGCGTTGGGCACTCGTCGACACGCGCCCCGTCGGCACGGATCCACACATGCGGCTGGGGCTGTCGCATCCGCGGGTGTGGAGCATGCTGCAGGCGGAGTTCGACCGCGTGCCCGTGAGCGGCGCGGGGGAATGGGTCTACTTCCTGCGGCGCAAGGATCCGTGACGCGCGCTACCCGCGGAGCTGGGCGCGGGCACCGCGGTGCAAGGTGTCTGACACCGATGTCTACGTGCCGCCGGACAGGCGCACGCGCACGAGCTCCTGCTTGCCGTCGCGCAGGAGCTGCACGTCGACCGTCTCGCCCGCATCGTGCAGGGACAGCGCCTCGAGCAGCTCGCCCAACGAACGCACGCGCTGACCCTCCACGGCCGTGATCACGTCAAGGCCGGTCGGGACGCCGCGTGAGTCGAGGCGCAGCGGGCGCAGGCCGGCCTCCTCCGCGCCCAGCCCGGGCTCGACGCCGCCCACGACGACGCCGTCCACCTTGAGGGCGCGCGACACCTCGGCCGGCGCCGCGCGGATGCCCAGGCGCGGCGGCGAGAACGCACCCTTCTGGATCAGGCGCGGCACGACGCGGTTGATCGTGTCGACCGGCACGGCGAAACCGATGCCGGCGTTGGCACCGCTGGGGCTCGCAATCGCCGTGTTCATCCCGATCAGGCGCCCGGAGCTGTCGAGCAGCGGACCGCCCGAGTTGCCCGGGTTGATCGCCGCATCGGTCTGGATCACGCCGCGGATCGCGTTGCCGTTGGGCGACTCGATCTCGCGGTCGAGGCCGCTGACGACGCCCGTCGAGAGCGTGTGGTCCAGCCCGAACGGGTTGCCGATCGCGAACGAATTCTGGCCGACCTGCAGGTCGCTCGACTTCCCCAGCGCCAGCGCGCGCAAGCCCGCCGGCGGATCGATCTTGAGGACCGCGATGTCGAAGCTCGGATCGGCGCCGACCAGCTTGGCCTCGTAGATCTCCTGCGAGTCCAGCGTGACGTAGGCGCTGTTCGCGCCCGCGATGACGTGGAAGTTCGTGACGATGTACCCGCGCGCGTCCCACACGAAACCCGAGCCCGTGCCGCGCGGCACCTCGGTCGCGCGCATCTGGAAGCGGTCCATGGCCAGCGCGCGCGTCGTGATGTGGCAGACCGACGGCGACGCGGCGCGGAACAGGTCGATCTGCGCCTGCTCGTCCGCGGCCATGACGGCGCGCGGGTCGATCTGGCGCGGGACGGCGCCCACGTCGTGGATGCCGCGCTGCAAGGTCGGCGCGGCGAGCTTCAACCCGCCCCACACGGCGCCCACGAGGGCCAGACCGAGGATGGCGACGGGCGTGACGGTCACGATCGGAGTTCGCGTCGAGGACATGGACGAGTCCCTAGGCCAGAGCCGGATCCGGCGGAATGGGTTGGAGACGAGCCCGATGGACGACTTTACCCTGCCCGCCATGACGGTCGCTCCGCTCGCGGTCCTCGCCTCGGCCCAGGCGTCGGCGACGGACATGGGGCACGCCCTGCCGGCCTGGTCGGTCGCCCCTTTCGTGCTGATCCTGGGCGCGATCGCCCTGTTGCCGCTCGCGGCCCACCACTGGTGGGAGTCGATCCGGAACAAGGCGCTCGTGATGGCCGTGTTGGCGATCCCGTTCGCCGTCTGGCTGGTGCGGGCGTTCGGGGAGGAGGGTTCGCAGGTCCTGCAGCACTTCCTCGTCGACTACCTCGCCTTCCTGGCGCTGTTGGGGGCGCTCTACGTGATCGCCGGGGGTATCCACGTGCGCGGATCGCTGGCCGGCACGCCGCTGTCGCTCACGGGCATGCTGGCGATCGGAGCCGTGCTCGCGAACCTGGTCGGAACGACGGGAGCGTCCGTCGTGCTCATCCGGCCCCTTCTGCGCGCGATCCGCTCGCGCGAGGGCCGCGCCCACGCCGTCATCTTCTTCATCTTCATCGTCTCGAACTGCGGCGGTTTGCTGACGCCGTTCGCCGACCCCCCCCTGTTCCTGGGGTTCCTCAAGGGCGTGCCGTTCGAGTGGACGCTGGGACTGTGGAAGGAGTGGGCCCTCGTCGTGGGGATCCTGCTCACGGTGTTCTGCGTCGTGGACTCGTACATCCTGGACCGCGAAGAGAAGCGGCGCCCCGGATCCCAGCTGGAGGAGGCCCTGCAACACGAGCCGATCCGGGTCCAAGGCCTGCACAACTGCCACTTCCTGGGTGCGATCGTGCTGGTGACGCTCGGCCGCGGCAATGGTTGGGGTAACGGTGGATCACCTTGGCCGTTCGGACCGGCCGAAGCCCTGATGGTCGGCATCGCGCTCCTCTCGTGGTTCACGACGAGCCGCGCGGTGCACGGCGCGAACCGCTTCTCGTTCGGCCCGCTGAACGAAGTGGCGATCCTTTTCGCCGGGATCTTCGTGACGATGATCGCGCCGCTGTACCTGCTCAACGCGCACGGTGCCGAGCTGGGCATCCGGGAGCCGTGGCAGTACTTCTGGGCCACGGGTTCCCTCTCGAGCTTCCTCGACAACGCGCCGACGTACTTGACGTTCGCCGCGACGGCCGCGGGCCAGGTCGGCGTCGCGCCCGAGGGCTCGCAGTACTTGAAGGACTTCCTGGCGAGTGGTCCGCAGGCCAGCCTCACGCTGGCCGCGATCTCGTGCGGCGCGGTGTTCATGGGCGCGATGACGTACATCGGCAACGGCCCGAACTTCATGGTCAAGGCCATCGCCGAGGAGGCGGGCGTGAAGATGCCCTCGTTCTTCGGCTACATGGGCTGGTCGCTGGCGATCTTGCTGCCCACGTTCGTGCTCGTGACGTTCGTGTTCTTCCGCTGACGGCGCCAGGGTGTCGGGGTCGTCCCTGGCACCGTATCGACGACGTCAGGGTGTCGGGGACGCTCCGGGCACTGTATCAGCGCCCGCGCAGGCGCCTCAGCGCTCCCGCGAGCCAGCCGCCGTCGGGCGCCTTCTTGGTCAGGTCGAGGCGCAGTCCCTCGAACGCGCTGCGGATCGCGGCGACCTCGACCGTGTCGAGCCGGACGTCCGCGGCCGCGGCGTTCTCGCGCGCCTGCTCGGGCGTGCGCGCGCCGACGATCGCGGCCGTGATGCCGTCCTGCGCCAGCACCCAGGCGATCGCGACCTGGCCCAACGTGACCTTGTGACGCTCGGCGATCGGGCCCACGACCGACTCGAGCACGGCGTTCACCTGCGCGCGGTTCTCCGGGCGGAACGAGGGTCGCCGGCTGCGTCCGTCGGAGTCGGGGAACGTGCGGGCGGCGGGGACGCGTCCGCTCAAGAGCCCCTGCTCGAGCGGCGAGTACACCAGCACGCCGATCCCCTCCCGCGCGCAGTAGGGCAGCAGGTCCTTCTCGATGTCGCGCGCGACGAGGCTGTACTTGGGCTGCACGGAAGCGAGCGGGACGTCGCCCAGCACGCGGCGCGTCTCCCCGATCAAGGGCACGTCGAAGTTCGACACGCCGATCGCGCGCACCTTGCCCGCCTGACGCAGCTCGAGGAGCGCCGACATCGTCTCGGCCACCGGCGTCTTGGGATCGGGCCAATGCACCTGGATCAGGTCGATCGTCTCGATGCCGAGGCGCTCGAGGCCCTGCTCGACCTCGATCTTCACGGACCACGGCCGCGCGTTGCGGCGCACGACGCGCGGCGCGCCGTTCTCGTCGGTCGTCTCGAAGGCGACGTCGCCGCGCTCGTCGTCCCAGCGCAGGCCGATCTTCGTGTAGACGAGCACGTCGGCCCGACGGCCCCGGATCGCCTGGCCCACGACGCGCTCGGAACGCCCGAAGCCGTAGACGGGCGCCGTGTCGATCGCGTTCGCGCCGGCGTCGATCGAGGCGTGGATCGTGCGCACCGACTGCTCGTCGTCCGCGCCGCCCCAGCCCCAACCGCCGATCGCCCACGCGCCGAACACGACGCGCGGCGTGACGAGGCCGCTGCGACCCAGCTCGCAGTGCTGCATCGGGGCATGCTCCATCGCCCCCGCCCGGCGGTCCAGGACCGGCCGCGAGGATCGAGCGGCGTGCTATGGTCTGGCGCCCTCGCATGCCTTCGGGCCCGAAAAACACGCCGCCGACTCCGCCGTCGCCCTTCGGGCGGGGCCCGACGGGACTCTCCGGGGTCGTGACGCTCGTATTGGGCTTGGCGCTCCTGGGCCTGCTCTTCGCCGCTTCGCTGGCGATGCCGATGCTCAGCCAGATGGTCGGCTTCGAGCGCGCGCCGCAGCAGGTCGCGCGCGTCTACGAGCGGCGCCTCGACCTCGCGGCGGCGCTCGAGAAGCTACCGGCTTGGGAGAAGGCCGCGCTGGCTCCGTTCCTGCCGGTCGGAGGTCACGTCGTCGAGGAAGCACTGCAGGGCTTCGAGACCGTGATCCGTCTGGGCGGGTACGTGCGCGAAGGGGAATCGCGCGACGAGGCTGCGCTCGACGGTCTGCGCGCACGGCGGGCGGTGCTGCTGGCGGAGCTGGGGCGGTTGGAGGAAGCGCAGGGCGACTTCGACGCGCTGGCCGCACGCGGACACACGGAGTTCCTCGACGCCGTCCGCGGCCTGGCCGCCGGTCGCGGGGACCCCGCCGCTCTGGCGCTGGCCGGAGACGGCTGGATCGGCCGAGTCGCGCAGGCCCGCGCCGCGCGCGCGCCGGCGCCCGAGCCGTCCTCGGCCGCGGCGCGGACGTTGCAGTGGGCGCGCGTGCGGCTCGGCCTCGTCGCGGTCGGCGCGGCGATCCTGCTCGCGTGGCTGGCGCGCAACCGCCCCGAGGGCGCGACGGCTTCGATCGCGATCCCGCCGCCGTGGTCACCGCAGGTCGGCTTCGGCGTGCTCGTGCGCGCCGGTTTCGCCGCGTTCGCGATCTACATCGCGCTGGAGCTGTTGGGCGCGCAGCTCGACACGACGCTGCCGCTCGCCTTCGGCGCGCTGTGCGCGTCAGTCCCGCTCTTCTGGCTCGTCCGCAAGCACCTCGTGCGGCCCAGCGGCCTTTCGTTCGCCGACATCCTGGGCCTGCGGCCGGGCGCGCCGATCTCGTCTTGGCTCTTGACGTCGCTGGCCCTGTTCGCGCTGGACCAGATCGGATCCAACGCGCTGGCGACCGCGGCGCGGGCGACAGGCGCGGTCGAGCCGTGGTCCGTCAGCGTCGATGCGCTCGTGATGTGGGGCTCGGGCGCCGTGCTCGCGCTCTCGGTCGCCGATTCCGTCCTCTTCGGCGTCCTGGCGCAGGAGCTGGCGTTCCGCGGCGTCCTGTTCCCGAGCCTGCGCGGCGTCCATGGCCCGTTCCACGCCGCCCTGCTGTCGGGCCTGCTCTTCGCCGCCGTGCAGTTCGTGTCGCTGCCGGCGATGCTCGCGCTGGGCTGGAGCGGCCTCGTCTACGCGCTCTCGGTCGAGCGCACACGCAGCCTCGTGCCGGCGCTGGTCGCCAGCGCGCTCGGCACGGCGTTCGCGCTCGCGTTCGACGTCGCGCTCTACCGCTGATCGGGCAGGGCCAGCGAGAAGCGGTCGCCGGCGCGCAGGACGGACAGCGTCAGGCCGTCGGCCGAATGCAGCTCGCCCGCCTTGGCCGGCCGGCGCGTCGCGCGGCGCGCGTCCACCACGACGACGACACCGTCGCCCAGGACCTCGCAGGCACCGTCGGGGTGCAGGATCACCGCGGTCTTCTCGTCGACGCCGACACCGACGAGCTGCGGCAGGTCGAGCACGCAGGAGAGCAGCCGGTTGAAGCGCTGGCGTTGCACGAAGTGCTGGTCGACGACGGCACCGGGCCACAGGCCGAGCCCCTCGGCAGTCAGCGTGCCCGCGCCGCGCACCGACTTCAGGTCAGCGGTCTCGCCGCCCACGATCATCGTCGACGAGAGCACCGCGGCGCCCGCGCTCGTCCCACCGACCAGCGCGCCGGCGTGGTACCGCTCGCGGATCGCGGCCACGAGGTCGGCGTCGAGCAGCGCCTTCATCAGACGGCTCTGGTCGCCGCCCGGCATCCACACGAAATCTGCCTCGCGGATCGCCGCCAGCGCCTTCTCGCGGTCGCCCAGCTCGAGGATCCGCACGTCCTTCACATGCTTCTGCCAGAACTCGAGCGAGCCCGCGCCGGCGTCCTCGGCCCCTGACGCCTGCGGCACGATCAACATGCGCTTCTCGGGCCCGCCGGCCAGCTCGATGGCGCGCGCGACGATCTCGTCGGTCGTGCCGCCGCCGCCGACGGCCAGCAGTCGGCCTTTCGAAGCCTGCGCCGGGCCGCGGGCGGGGCGATCCTGCGCGGCGAATGCGACGGCGGTGAGCAGGAGGGCGACGCCAGCGAGGAGGGAGCGCATGCGGTCAGGCTCACGCAAGGGCCTCGAACGGTCAACCGCGGAGGCCCGGAACAGCGTTAGACTCGCAGGACCGGGCCCCATTCTGGCCCGCACAGGAGACATGTAGATGCAAGCGAAACGACACGGTCCGCTGGCGGCGCTTGCGCTGCTGCTGGCAGGCTCGCTGGCCTTCGCGTGGTCGCCCGGTGGCGATCCCGCGACACGGCTGGCGGAGTTGGTTGAGAGGCGCAAGGCCGCGCAAGAGGAGTTCAAGGAACAGATGAGCGCGGCCAAGGACGACGATGCCCGGATGAAGATCTGGGAGTCGCGGCCGGGCAAGGAGTTCCTGCCCGAGTTCAAGGCGGTCGCGGTCGATGCCAAGGGCACGCCGACGGCGCTCACGGCCTGGCTCGTCGTGATCGAGCTCGCCAGCGAGTGGCAGGAACCCGACACGGCCAAGGTGGCCGTCGAGACCCTCCTGAGAGACCACATCGAGGCGCCCGAGATGGATCAGCTCGCGAGCCAGCTCGGCTACATGGCCTGGCAGGTCGGGCGCGAGACCGTCATTCCGCAGATGCGCATGCTGGCCGAGAAGTCGCCGCACAAGAAGGTGCAGGCCGCGGCCCTGTTCGGCCTGGCCTCGACGCTGATGGAGAGCGAGGACGCCGTGGACAAGGGCGAGGCCCGCGAGATCTTCGAGCGGGTCATCAAGGACTACGCGGACGTGAAGCCCAAGCGCGGAGCGAGCTTCGGCGACCGTGCCAAGGGCTACCTGTTCGAGCTCGACAAGCTGCAGATCGGGATGACGCTCCCGGACATGCAGGCGGTCGACGAGAACGGCCAGAAGTTCTCGACGGCCGACTACCGCGGAAAGGTGGTGGTCCTGGATTTCTGGGGCAATTGGTGAGGCCCCTGTCGTGCGATGCTGCCGCACGAAAAGTCGCTCGTGAAGCGACTGGAAGGCAAGCCCTTCGCCCTGGTCGGAATCAACAGTGACGGTGAGAGCGACGTGGTCAAGAAGATCCTCGCCGACAACAACATCACGTGGCGCCAGGCCATCGACGTGTCCACCGAAGGCAAGTGGGCGACCGCCTGGAACGTCCGCGGCTGGCCGACGATCTACGTCCTCGACCACAAGGGCGTGATCCGCTACCGCGACGTGCGCGACGAGGAGATGGAGGAGGCGGTGCTCAAGCTCCTGGCCGAGATGGACGTCAAGTGAGCTGAGAGCGAGGGGCGCGCGCTTGAACCGCGCGCCCCATTCTCTTGGGCGCGCGGGGCGCGCGCCGAGCGCGCGCCCCGCGCGCGCACACCCGGCGGGCCCCCGCTCGGTCGTGACGGGCTCACAGCCGGCGCTCGAGAGGAACGCGTCGACCGCGGCGCGCGCCGGGAGCGACTG
>JANNQS010000021.1:0-7773 GCA_031400875.1 Planctomycetota bacterium
GGGGCGCGCGCCGAGCGCGCGCCCCGCGCGCGCCGGGGGCGGGGAGTCTAGCGGGTCGCCGCTGGCGGGCGCGAGCGGGACCCGGCCAAACTCCCTGGCGCTCGGGGGCTCGTCCTAGACCGGGAACACGGCGTGGAACAACTCTCCGCGGCTCTGCACGCCGAGGCTCTCGTAGGCGTGCGAAAGCGCGTTCTTCACTGTCTGCTCCGAGATGCCCAGCTTGCGCGCGATCTGCTTGTTCGAATCGCCCTGCAACACCATCTCGACCAGCTCGCGCTCGCGCGGGGTCAGGGGCAGGCCCAGCAGGCGGCGACGGAAGAACTGCGCGAGATGTGCCGTGCCGTCGCCGCTGTCCTTCCGCACGCGCTCGAGCACCGCGCACAGCGTGTCGACGCCGAACGGCTTCTCGAGCAGGTAGTCGGCTCCCAGGTTCAGCACGGCGACGACGCGCTCCTTGTCCGCGAAGCTCGTCACGACGATGCGCATGGCCGAGTGCTTCAGTCGATTCAGCTCCGCCAGGACCGACAGCCCATCGGCGCGCGGCATGACCAGGTCGGTCACGACGAAGTCGAAGTCGCGCGCCAGGAACTCCGCGGCCTGGACGCCGTCGGCGGCCGCCACGACTTCGTAGCCGGCGCGCGCCAGTCCGCGCGCCAACAGGTTGCGTCCGGTCGCCTCGTCCTCGACCAGCAGGATGCGGCCGCGGCTCATGCCGCCCGCTCCGCTCCGCGCGGCCAGCGGAGCGTGCACGTCACGTGCCCGTCGGATTCGACCAGCTCGATCGCGCCGCCGGCGTTGTTGGCGATCTGGCGGGAGATGGGGACGCCCAGGCCGAGGCCCGTTTCCGGCGAGGTCTGGGCCCGGGGTCGGCTGAGGCTGCCGCGGTTCTTGATGCACAGGGCCCAGTGCGCATCGTGCGGCGCGAGGTCGAGTTGGACCGTTTCGCCCTCGGGCGACGCCTCGACCGCGTTGCGCAGCAGGTTGTCGATCACGATGCGCAACGCCGAACGCGATGCAGCGACGACCGCGCGCGGCGGCTCGCGCAGCCACACGAAGCTCACGCGCCCGGCCGAGATCCGCGTGATGGCGACGACCGACTCGCGCGCCGCCTGGGCCAGGTCCGTGCTGTCGGCCTCGCCGCCCTCGGGGCGCGCGAGCCGGTAGACCAGGTCCACGGCGCGGTCGATGCGCTCCAGGCACGACTCGAACTCGGGCTGCAGGGGATGATCCCGCAGGCCCGCGACCTCGTGGCGCTGTTCGTCCACGATGAGCCGCACGGTCTGCAGCGGGTTGCGCACCTCGTGCGCCACGGACGCGGCCATGCGGCCGAGCACCTGGAAGCGCCGCTCGCGCTCTTCCTCGAGGCGGCGCGTCTCTCGCGCGCGCATCGACAGGATCTTGTCGGCCAGCAGCCACGCGGCGATACCGAGGCCCAGTGCCGTCACGGTCAGCTCGACGACTTCGAAGCCGCTGTGCAGGCCAGGGAATTTCCACTCGAGCTGCTCGGTGAAGAGGTCCGTGGCGAAGAACGCGATGCCGCCGAAGGCTACGCTCGATCCCACGAGCCACGGGATCGCCGTCTCCTTCGTCTCGGCTCGCGCTCCCGAAGGCTTGTCGAACTCCCGCCAATCGAGCCAACCGAGCTTCCGGAACGCGAGCGCCACGCCGCTCGCGACGATCCAGGCGATCGCGATCGACCACGGCTCGTGAGATGGCTGGTGGGCCCCGCGAGCGTGCTGGCCGAGGGCGAAGAGCAGGCCGAGCAGGAGCCCCGGAGCCAGCCACAGCCATCGCCAGCGCGTGCTCAGCGACGCTCCGACGAAATAGAGCGACACCCAGGCGAACCCCGACGACGCATGCGCCCCCGGCGAACCGATCAAGTCGGAGAGCGACTCGTGCCCGGGCGACCCCGGCCAGGGCTTCGAGCCGCCGAACCCCAGCGTGTCCCAGGGCGTGACCTGCACCGCGAAGTTCTTCCACAGGCCCGCGATGCCGACGGTCGCGAGGAAGCACGCGGTCAGGTACGCGAAACGCCGCGCGTGCAGCCTCCGGCCGGGGTTCCGCCAGCCCAGGGCGGCAGCGACGATCAGCGCCGCATTGCAGGCGATGACCGCGTACTTGCCCCCGACGTGCAATACGCCCTGGAAGAACCAGTCCTCGCGCAGCGGAAAGCTGTTCGAGCCCGGATCGAAGAACGGCTCGAGGGACGCGCGGTCGAACCGCGAGCGGCCGAGCAGGATCGACAGCGCGCCGAGCCCGAGGACGGGCAGCGCGACGCGAGTCGCCCACCACCGCAGCGTGTCGGCTCGACTAGGGGACATGCGGCAGACGATAACGCCTGCCCTCGTACAGCACCGAGGCGGCCTGGAACACGGCCGCCGCGCGATCCGCGTCCGCCAGGAGCGCGGGAACGGTCCCCAGCCGCTCGAATCGATCGGAGTCGCGGCCCTCGCGCCGGTAGAACGTCGTCGTACCGCGCAATCCCAGGATCGTCAGCGTCGTGTCCGTGAGCAGCCCGATGTTGCGGTTGTGGATCAGCCAGGCGCGGCCGGGGGCATCCGTCGGCACGGAGAGCAGGTCGTTCCCGAAGAACGGCGCGACGTAGTCGACGCCGGCCAGCGACAGCAGCGTGGGCGCCAGGTCGACCTGCGAGCACAGGCGCGGGATCGTGCGACCCGCGTACCGGGCGTCGGGCGCGACGAACAGGGCGGGGATGCGGTAGCTCGCGGCGGGGATCTCCTCGGAGCCGTAGACGCGCGCGCCGTGGTCGCCGACGAAGAGCACGACGGTGTGCTCGAGCAGCCCTTCCGCCTCGGCTTGATCCAGGTACTGCGCCAGCGCGCGGTCGGCGTAGTGCACCGCGGCCTCGCGCGAATCGCGCGGCTGCGCCTTCGTCCACGCGGCGACGAGGAACGCGCTCCACACGAGCGCGAGTAGGGAGACGATCGGCACGCGCCGGCCGGGCTGGGCCAGGAAGCGCCAGGCCAGCGCGCTGAGCACGAGCAGGATCGCGGCCTGCCACCCGGCCGCGACCAGCTTGTCGCCGCGCAAGCCGGTCACCGCGCTGTCCGGCGTGAGGAAGGGCTTGTGGTTGCTGACCGTGAGCGCCGTGCCGAAGAACGGGACGTCGTCGTGCGCTGCCGCGCGTTGCCGCTCGAGCAGCGTGCCGAACATGTGCTCGTCGGCGACGCCCCAGATCGTGCGGAACGCGTCGTCGGGGTAGCTCGAGTCACCGACCATCGAGTCCTCGTGGAACCGACTCCAGCCGTTCCTCAGCGCGAACGACTTCATCCCGTCGAATGCGCCGTCGCCGCCGTAGACGAACTCGGTCCGGTAGCCGTGGTTCTCGAGCACCCGCGCGATGCTGGCGACGTCCTCCGACTTGTCCCGCTTCCAGATGGAGTCGCCCGGTAGCGGCACGAACGAGCACAGGACGCCTTCGAGCCCGCGCACGGTGCGGTTCCCGGTCGCGACGAGGTTCGTGAGGAGCATCCCCTTCCGAGACCAGCGCTCGAGACCGGGCGCGCAGGGCTTCGCGCCGCCCAGCTTGCCGACGAACTCGGAACCGAAGCTCTCGCCCAGGATCACGACCACGTCGAGCGGCCTGGCGCGCCGTTCGACGGCGTGGAAGGTGCGCGCGGGATCGGCCAGGTCGGGCAGGCCAATCTCGCTGCGCGCGAGGCTCTCCAGCTCCGGCGCGGGCAGCGTGCGGTAGTAGCTCGCGTAGTCGAGGCTCGCGGTCCGGAACGCGCGCGAGAGCTGCACGAGCCCGTTCGCCGCGATCTCGTCCGTCGCGCGGTTGCCGGACGAGGGCGGGGGGATGACGGCGAGCAATACGAGCGCCCCGGCGCCGACCGCGAGGGCCGCGCTCGCATGGAACGCGCGTTTTCGCCACGGTCGAGCCTCGTTCACGGTTCCGCGCAACGAGCGCTGGACGCCGAACGCGATCGCCGCGCCCGCGAGTAGCGCGAGGGCGACGTACAGAGGCACCGGATAGCTCTGCCAGACGTTGCCCGCGACCTCGCCCGGGAACAGCAGGTAGTCGAGCGCGACGTGGTTGAAGCGCGCGTCGAACTCCTCGAAGAAGAAGTATTCGACGAACCCGCCGAACGTGACCGCTGCGGCGAAGGCCGCGAGCAGCAGGAATCGGAGCCGCGGCCGCTCGCGTTCACCCTTGCGGAGCGCCAGGACGAACGCGACCGGGGTCAGGAGGACGAGCGCGACTAGCGCGTCGAACCCCGCACCGACGGCCAGCAGATGCGCGACGTCGCCGAGTTCCGCATCGATCGTGCTCCGTACGGCCAGCGCGGTCCGAGTTGCCGCGCCGATGCCGACCAGGATCGCGTACAGCGTCAGGAGGAGTCTCGCGTCTCGCCGCTGGGGCCAGACCTTCTTCGCCAATTCGATCGTCATCGAACTCGAAGCTAGGCCTTTGAGCCCGCCGGCGCGTCAGTACCTTCGTACCGAGTCGAATGCGCACGCGCCGCGCGGTTCCGCGCAGTGCCGGTGCGCCGGGCGATCGCGCAGCAGATCCAGCCCCGCACGGCCGGCCGGGAGGCGGGAGAGGCGCTAGCCCTCTTCGTCGTCGCCGCCCAGCACGGCCAGGAAGGCCTTCTGCGGGATGTCGACGTTGCCGATCTGGCGCATGCGGCGCTTGCCAGCCTTCTGCTTCTCGAGCAGCTTGCGCTTGCGCGTGATGTCGCCGCCGTAGCACTTGGCCGTGACGTCCTTGCGCAGCGCCGAGATCGTCTCGCGCGCGATGATGCGCGCTCCGATCGCGGCTTGCAGCGCGATTTCGAACTGGTGGCGCGCGATCTCCTTGCGCATCCGCTTGATCGCCGAACGGCCGCGCTTCTCGGCCTGGTCCTTGTGGATGATCGACGTCAGGGCGTCGACCTCGTTCCCGTTCACGAGGATGCGCAGCTTGACCAGGTCGCTCTCGTGGTAGCCCGTGATCTCGTAATTGAGCGTGCCGTAGCCGCGCGTGCTCGACTTCAGCTTGTCGAAGAAGTCGTAGATCAGCTCGGCCAGCGGGACGTCGTAGACGAGCTGCACGCGCGTGGGGGACAGGTGGTCCTGGCGCACGTACGTGCCGCGGTGGTCGTTGGCGATCGTCATGACGTTGCCGATGTACTCGGAGGGCGTCATGACCGTCACGCGCGCGTACGGCTCGAGGAGCTGCAGGTACTTGTCCGGCGTCGGCAGCTGGCCGGGCGAGTGGATCTCCTGCTCCACGCCGCCTTCCATGATGATCTTGTACGTGACGGTCGGCGCCGTCTGGATCATGTCGATGTCGTGCTCGCGCTCCAGGCGTTCCTGCACGATCTCCATGTGCAGCAGGCCCAGGAAGCCGCAGCGGAAACCGAAGCCGAGCGCCTCGCTGGTCACGGCCTCGAACGAGAACGACGAGTCCGACAGCGACAACGTCTCCAGGCCTTCGCGCAGCGACTCGAAATCCCCCGAGTTCGTCGGGAAGAAGTCGGCGTACACCATGTGGATCGGCGGGCTGTAGCCCGGCAGCATCTCGACCGGCGGTCCCTTGTGGCGCGTCATCGTGTCGCCGATGCGCACGTCGCCGAGGCGCTTGATGTTCGAGATGAAGTAGCCGACCTCGCCCGGACCCAGGTTGCCGGTGCGCTTCATCGTCGGTGTGAAGCGCCCGATCTCGACCGCCTCGTACACCGAGTTGGTGCCGAGCATCGCGATCATCTCCTTCTCGCGGATGGTGCCGTCCATCACGCGCAGGTAGACGATGATGCCGCGGTATTCGTTGTAGACCGCGTCGAAGATCAGGGCGCGCAGCGGGGCGTCCGGATTGCCGCCCGGCGCGGGAATCGCCTCGACGATGCGGTCGAGGAGCTCGGAGACGCCCATCCCCGACTTGGCCGACACGCGCACGGCGTTCGACGCGTCGATGCCGATCGCGTTCTCGATCTCCTCCTGCACGATCTCGGGTCGTGCGTGGGCCAGGTCGAGCTTGTTCAGGACCGGAAGCACCGTCAGGTGGGCGTCGACCGCCAGGTACGCGTTCGCGACCGTCTGCGCCTCGACGCCCTGGCTCGCGTCGACGAGCAGCAGCGCGCCTTCGCAGGCCTGCAGGGACTTCTGGACTTCGTAGTTGAAGTCGACGTGCCCGGGCGTGTCGATCAGGTTCAGCTCGTAGGACACGCCGTCCTTCGTGTGCCAGATCGTGACGGCCGAGGCTTTGATCGTGATCCCGCGCTCGCGCTCGAGGTCCATCGAGTCGAGCAGCTGCGCGCGCATGTCGCGCTTGTCGACCGAACCCGTGATCTCGAGCATCCGGTCGGCCAGCGTCGACTTGCCGTGGTCGATGTGGGCGATGATGCAGAAGTTGCGGATGTGCTTCGTGTCCAAGGTGGCTCCCGCGCGAACGGGCGGAAGAGTCTATCCTCCTGCGGCGGCATCCGCGACGAGGCTTGAGAGGCCGTTCAGGCCGTATGGAGCAGTCAGCGTGCTCGCAGCATGCCGCTCGCGATCGAGGAGGCCTGTGTCGCGAGCCCGCCCGCCTGCGCCGCGCGCACGACGCCGCGCTCGGCGCCGAACCCCAGGTGGCGCAGGCACTGCTCGAGACGCTCGGCCGCGCGCGGATCGCCCGCGCTCGCGTCGACGAGCGCTTCGACGCGCAGTCCCAGCGCGGCGGCCGCCGGCGCGCTGGCCGCGGCCAGGCCCGGGTGCACCGCGCCGTCGACCAGCACGACGCCGCTGAAGAGCCCGCTGGCGCGACACGCCATCTCGAACGCGACCGGCGCGCCGGCCTCCACGCCGACCGCCACGACGCGCGCCCTGTCGATCGGATGCGCGGCGACGACGCGCCGCACGTCGTCCAGGGCCGGCTCGACGTAGCGCCAGGGACGCCGCGCGAGGTCCTCGGCGTCGGAGAGCCAGGCCCCGCCGCGGCGCGGGTCCTCGTCCGAGACGTAGCGCGCGGCCGGGATCACGAGCACCGCGCCCTGCTCGCGCGCGAACGCAGCCCACGGACCCCGCGCTTCGATCTCCTTCGACGAGCCGTCGCCGTGCAGGAGCACGAGCAGCGGCCAGCCCTCCGCCGGCACCGCGCCGTCCGGCACCGCGACGACCGTGTCCGCCGCCCAGGCGCGGCCATCGCGCTCGGCGCGGTCGATGCGCGCGGAGAGCGACGGCCAGCGCGGATCGGCGCGAATCAGGGCGACGTCGACGTCGCGCCGCAGCGCCTCGACGCGCTCGGGGAAGTGCGCCAGACCGCGCTCGGCGGCGGCGTGCAGCGCCTCGAACGCGCCGTCCACGTCACCGGCCACGAGCCGCGCGCAAGCCAGGTTGTAGCCCGCGGCCGAATCGTCGGGGCGCAGGATCAGGCAGCGCTCGAACGCCGTCTGCGCCGTGCGCGTGTCGTTCGTCTGCAGCGCGGTGATGCCGGACTGGAACGTCGCGCGCCACTCGGCCCGGCCGGGCGCCTCGAACGCGTCGAGCAGCCGGCGCGTGTCGGCCTCGTCCCACGGCCCGGACGGCGTCGCCGGCGCCGCGCGCAGCGCTCGGGCCTGCGCCGCGAACGTCGCGGCCAGAGCCGGATCGCCGGCACGCGCGACGCACGTGCTCAAGGCCTCGAGCACGCGCGCGCGCGCTGCGAGGTCGGGCCGCCACGCGCGCGCGTGCAGCGCCAGCGCCGCTTCGAGCCGCGGGGGCGCCGCCCCGGGGGGGGGGCGCGGCCGCAACAGGGTGGCGGGGCCGTGCAGCCCGCGCGCCCCGGCCGGGGCGGCGGCGCGCGGGGGGGCCGCC
>JANNQS010000022.1:0-10755 GCA_031400875.1 Planctomycetota bacterium
GCGGCCCCGGGGGGGAGGGGGGTACCCGCCACGGGTCCTTTGGGGGTTGGTTTGCGGGTGGCCTGAGGTGGGGCCGCCCTTACCCTCAGAATGGGCGGGGGGCGCGGGCCCTTCGGGGGGCCCGCCCCGCTTTCAGGGAGCGCCCCTTGGGGCGCGACCCACCAGTACTTCCGGTTCCGGTCTGTACTTCCGGTTCCGGTCCTCTGTTACTTCCGGTTCCGGTCCTGTGTTTCCGAGGAACCCGGTGCCCGAAGACCGGGTCACTCCGCCGGGTCAATCACCAAAACCCCCGCCGCATTGCGCGCCGGGTCCTGCAAGCCCGTGATGCTGAGCGTGCCCGCCGCCGCCAGGGTCCCGGAGAGGGTCAGCCGGTAGTGGTCGCGCTCGAGGGTCTCGACGGCCAGGACCGTCACGCCCCCCGTCGCGCTCCAGGAGAGCGGCGAGCCGGCCGTGGCGAAGTCGACCTCCTCGTCGAACCAGACGTCGACCGTCGTCCCGGTCGGATCCGCGCGCCAGTTCACGAACGACGGCAGTATCCCCGGCGCCGTCGAGTCGCCCGAGACGAGGCCCGGCAGCGAGACCGGCGCCGCGAACGTGTTCCCGGCGAAGTCCGATGCGGTCGTGATCGTCACCGAGACGTTGCCGTTGGCATCGAGATCGGCCGTGTCGGGCAGGATGAGCCGCACGGTGTTGCTCGCGCCCACGATCGTGAAGCGCGTGCCCGTCAGGTTCAGCGCCGTCCCGTTCGAGAGCACGGTCCAGTTCGTGATCGGCAGCACGCTGGACGTGACCGGCTCGTCGAAGGACACGTCGATCGTGTCTCCGCCGTAGCCCGGAACGATCGTGCCGACGACGTTGGCGACGAGCGGCGCGGTCGTGTCCGCGGCCGTCACGGTGCGCGTGATCGTGCCGCTGACGTTGCCGGCCAGGTCGGTCAGCGTGAACTCGAGCACGTCACCGGCAATCGGCGCGGTGCCGAACGTCGCGCGGATCACGTGCGGCCCGACGCGCGCGGCCGAGGTGGCCAGCGTGCCGGAGTTCAGGTCGTAGTTCGCGGCGGTCGCGGAGGCCGCGATGTTGACCGTCTCGTCGACCGCGAGCAGGAGCGAGTTCGCGTCGGCCGGGTCGAGGCGCACGTCGGTCGCCGCGACCGACGGGGCGACCAGGTCGCCGACGACCACGATCCCGACGTCGTTGTCGGCGATCGTGCGCTCGGTGCCCTGCGCCGACCAGACGTCGTTCGCGGAGACGTCGTAGCTGCCGCCCGAGACGAGGTTGTTGTTCGTCGCGGCGCGCAGGCGGATGTGGACGGTCGACACGCCGTCGAACGTGAACGTCCCGAAGTTCAGGTCGACCAGGCCCGCCGGGCCGGTGATCGCGAAGCGGTCGGCGTCGAGCAGGTTCCAGGGACTCATCGGCCGGTCGAAGACGATGTCGATCTCGTCGTTGCTCTCGCCCGAGTTGCTGGTCAGCACGCTGAAACCCAGGGCCAGCGAGGGCTGCGTGGTGTCCTCGGCGACCGTCGCGACGGCAAAGGCCGGCAGCAGCGGGTTGCCGGCCAGGTCGGCGCAGCCCAGCACGTCGATCGTGTCCGTGGGCGCGATCGTGAAGCCGTAGCCCAGGCGCACGCCCAGACCCTGGTCGAGCACGGTGGCCGTCGCCGCGTAGCCCAGCAGGGTGCCGAGCGAATCGCGCACGATGTAGCGCGTCCCGTCCGTGTTCGTGGTGACGTCGTACAGGTCGTCCAGGTGCGTGCACGGCTCGGTGAAGCGCACGACGAGCTCGTCCGCGAACGACGACTCGCGGTAGACGGTGTGGACCCGGGGCACGATCGTCTCGGAGACGACGTCGCCGGTGGTCGACGTGGGCGTCACGACGTTGCCGCCGATGTCGCGGAAGTTCGCGAACGCGACCTGGAAGTCGTCGCCGCGCTGGAAGTCGAAACCGTTCTCGAACGTCATCCGCGCCAGGCGCGTCGACGCCGTGTAGAGCACCGTGACGCCGGCGGTCGACACGGGCGTGCCGACCGGCGACTCGACGGTCCAGTTGGACGGGTCCTCGACTTCGGCAGCGACGAGGTCATCGTCGAAGAGCACGGCCAGCGTGTCGTTCGCTGCGCCGGCGATCGCCTGGACGTCGCTCGCCGTTGCGCTCGGGCTGGTGGTGTCGGTGGAGCCCGCGTTCATGTTGACGACCGGTGTCAGCGCATTCCCGGCCAGGTCGGCCAGGCCCGCGATCGAGAACGTCACGTCGCCCGGCACGACGACGTCGTCGTAGACCAGTCGCACGGCGTCCAGGCCGGGCAGCAGGGTCGCGCTCGTCAGGTTCATCGCGCCTGTGTCGACGTAGTTTCCGAAGGTCTCGGCCGCGGCCTCGACCACGTCCTCCGAGAACTGCACGTCGAGCGACTTCCCGGTCGGGTCGACGTTGCGGTTCTGCGTGATCGCGGTGACGGTCGGCGCCGTCGCGTCGCCGGCGACGTTGCCGTTCGCCACATCCGTGAACGCTTCGCCGTCGACGTCTAGCACGGCCAGGCCCGTCACCTGGAACGCGTCGCCGTTCGTCATGTCGAAGTCCAGGTCGACCGTCAGCGTCTTCGCCAGCAGGTCGTAGGTCAGCGTCTGCGTCGAGAGGTCGATCGTGTTCCCGTCGACCACCAGGTCCCAGGACGCAGGATCCGCGGCTGTGATCGGATCGAGCGCCTGCGTGGTGACGACCGTGAGCACGTCGCCGCCCTCGTTCTCGACCGTCGTGGCCGCGGGCGTGCCGTCGTAGGCGTTGGCGACCGGCGACGGCTGCGTGACCGGCACCGTCGCGTCGGCGAACGGATTGCCGTGCGCGTCGACCAGGCTCGTCAGCGTGACGTCCTGCTGGCCCGGCACGATCGGGCCGCTGAAGGACACGCGCAGCATGTCCTCGGCCGGCTGCTCGATCGACGTGGCCACGTAGGGCGTGGCGACCGAGAAGTGCGCGAGCTGCGCGGCGAAGACCGGATCCATCGCCTCGCTGAACGTGAAGTCGACCACGCGGCCGTACTCGTCCTCGGTCAGGTTCTGCTCGACCGACACCAGCGTCGGCGCGACCGCGTCACCCGTGGCGACACCGGCGACGGCCGTGGTCGCGAGGTTGGCGTCGTTGACGCCGCGCACGGCGCTGGCCGCCAGGTCGAAGGTCGCGTGCAGGTTCGCCAGCGTGCCCAGCGTGATCGTCAGCACCTGCGTCGGCTCGTCCAGCACGAACGTCGAGCCCGTCAGGTCCATCGCCGTCGAGTTGATCGTCAGCGTCCAGTTGTCGAAGTCCTCGGCGTCGGCCTCGACGACCCACGGGCCAGCGAAGGTCACTTCGACGATGTCACCGCCCAGGCCCGGGTTCTGCGTGCCGTCGGTGATCGTGAAGGTCGGCGCCGACGCGTCGCTCGTCGTGACGTTGGCGAACGTCCCGGCGATGCCTCCCAGGCCCATGGCGCGCACACGGTTCGAGGGCGCGACGCGCGCGCTCCACTCGATCGTGACCATCGCGCCGGCGACCGCGACCGTGGTCGCCGTCTCGCCGTCCTCGGCCTCGAAGTTGGCGACCGTGGCGCCCGCGAGCCCGACGTCCGACGCGAACGTCAGGACGGTCGTCGCACCCGAGGGGTCGACGGTCAGGTCCTGGACGGCCATGGCGATCGAGTTCAGCGCGGCCTCGTCGGAGCTGCTCGAGCAGCTGGCGAACAGGGCGGCGCAGGCCAGTGTGGCGGGGATCGCGTACTTCCCAAGACGCATCGGAGACCTCGGTGTGTTTCTCGTGGGGCGCAAGACGCCGACTGCGCGCGCTTCCGCGCGGACGGTGACGTGGCACCGCCGGTGGAGACCCGGCGGATCGCGGGACGTATCGACCCGCGGCCGCGAGGTGCTTGAGCGGGCCGGCCCCTTGAACGGGCCGGCCCATTCCGTTGGCTCCGCTCGCCAGCTCGCTCCGCGGGCGGGCGACCCCCTGCGCCGGTGCCTAGAGGACCAGCGGCGAGACCAGGACCCGCCCGAGCGTGAGGCCCGCGGGCAGCCGGAACGCGGCCTGGAAGTGGCGCGTCGTCCCGATCAGCGCCGGATCGGCCGGGATCGACCAGGTGAAGTCCGCGCGACCGCTCGCGTCGGCCCGCAGGCGCACGACAGAGATCCCGCTTCGGCGCAAGTGAAGCACGCCGGCGACGCCCGGGACGAAGATGGGGCCGGCCGACGGCGTGCCCTCGAGCATCAGCACGGCGGTCGCGCCGGGCGCGCGCGCCGCCAGGTGCAGCGTGCCGCCGACGCGCGGCGCCCCGAGGACCTGCAGATCGCGCTCGCCCGTGTCGAAGAGCCGCACGTCGCCGGTCGCCGACAGCACGTTGGCGTGCGTCGACTTCTGCGCGACGAGCAGGCGCGTGCCGGTCGCGTCGAGCGCCAGCCCGAAGGCACTGCCGGGCAGGTCGGCCTCGAGCGGGTACGCGCCGGTCGCGCGATCCCAGATCGCGACCTCGGGCGCGCTCGAGCCCGTTCCCCACGAGCTGAAAGCGGCGCGCGCGCCGTCCGGCGTGAGCGCCACACAGGTAGGTAGATCCTGCAGCCCGCCGGCGACGCCGGCGAAGGCGCGCTCGGCCAGGCGCGTGCCGGTCGCGAGGTCCCAGACCTCGAAGCGCCAGGCCGTACCGGTCGTCGCGTTCCACCAGGCCACGGCGAGCGTGTCGCCGTCGTCGTCGAGCGCGGCGCGGACCGCCATTTCGCCCGTCAGGGCCGTGAGCGTGTGCACCACGCCGAAGCCCTGTGCGCCCTCGACGAGCACGTGCAGCACGCCCGGCGCCCCGTGCACGAGCGTGCGTCCGTCGCCCGCGAACCCGAGCGCCGTCGTCGCCGCCGCGAGGCTCGCGTGGTGAACGGTCGCGCCGGCTGCGTCGAGCACGTAGAGGTCGTGGCCGCAGGCCGCGACCGAGCGCGATCCATCCTGCGATGTGGCGATCTCCTGCAAGCCGGCCGCGGCCAGGTCGCGGGCCCAAGCGACAGCCCCGCTGGCGCCGTCGAGGCGCTCGACGCGCACGCTCTGCGCGGAGTCGTCGAAAGCCGCCACCAACACCGTCGCGCCGCTCTGGTCGCAAGCCAGGCGCGCCGCGCCGTTGGCCGTGAACGCGAACGCATGGACCCAGCGCGGCGAGACGGCGGGCGCGGGACCCGATGCTGCTCCCAAGTCGTCGGCCAGGTAGGCGCGCACCGCCGTGCGGCGGTGCCAGGCGTCGGGCGCGGGCGCCTGAGCCAGCGCGAAGAGCCACGGTCCGCTGCCGCTCGCGACGGCGGCCGAGCCGCTTGCGCCGGGCGGCGACGGGTCGCGCGCCAGCAAGCTGGCCGCGCCCTGCGAGTGCGCGGAGGTCGCCGACGCCGCCGGGCTGCCACCCAGCGACGCGGACCAGGCCACGTTGTCGCCCGCCCCGAACGCGACCGCGCGCGGGATCGCCGGCGCGGTGGGGTCGGCCGGGAGCGACCAGCGCGGCCCGGGCTGGAACGGGTCCTGGGCCGCAGCCGACCCGGCCAGGAGCACGGGCACCGCGAGGACGAAGAGCCGTCCACGGGGTCGTGCGGGGGGTGCCACGGAAAAACGTACCCCATCCGGCGTGCGCAGGCCGTCCCGCTCGGCGGCCAGGACCAACCGAGCGGGTCAGCTCCCTCTCGGCCTTGGCGGTCCGTGCGGCGGGGACTAGAGTGGGTGCGACAACACGTCGTCGAACTCGGGGAGAGTCCCGGCCGCGGGCCGGGCGCCGAAGGGGCAAACGTGGCGAAGGCGCCGCGCGAAACTCTCAGGCAGCAAGGACCCGGGAGCTCGATCGACCCTGGACGTCGTCCGCCGGCCGCAACGCCGATCGGGCAGGGAACAGGGGCGCGACCGCCATCGCAGGGGTGCGCCCCTGCTTCGTATCCCGACGCTCCCGACCGACTCCCCGTCCTCGTCCCCGTCCGCGCCGTGGGCGGACGGACGAGTCCCATCCCTCCCGCCGTCCGCTCCCGCGATGAAGAACACCCCGCTCCACGACCGGCACGTGCGCCACGGCGCGCGCCTGGTCGAGTTCGGCGGCTGGCAGATGCCGGTGCAGTACGGGCCGATCCTGGACGAGGTCACGACCGTCCGGACGCGTGCGGGCCTCTTCGACCTGTCGCACATGGGCCGCGTGCGCGTCACGGGCAAGGACCGCGTCGCGTACCTCGACCGCCTGGTCACGAACCACGTCGCCAAGATCGCGCCGGGCTCGATCCGCTACGCGCTGTTCTGCCGTGCCGACGGCATGCCGATCGACGACCTGCTTGTCTACCCCGGCACGGACGAGGTCTTCCTGGTCGTCAACGCCTCCAACACGGCGGTCGACCTGGAGTGGATGCACGAGCACGCGCGCGGTTTCGAGGTGCGCATCCAGGACCAGACGGACGAGCTGGCGATGATCGCCGTGCAGGGCCAGGTCTCGCGCGAGATCGTGGCGCCGCTCGTGCGCGGCATCGAGCTCGAGAAGCTCGGCTACTACAAGTTCGGCCACGGCACCGTCTGCGGCATCCCGAACGTGCGCATCAGCCGCACAGGCTACACGGGCGAGCTCGGGTACGAGCTCTACGTGCCGACGGCGCAGGTCGGGCGCGTGTGGGACGAGGTGATGGCCGCGGGCGCGCCGCACGGTCTCGCGCCGATCGGCCTGGGCGCGCGCGACACGCTGCGCCTCGAGGCCGGGATGCCGCTCTACGGCCACGAGATCGACGCGACGCACGACCCGATCCAAGCAGGTCTCTCGTTCGGCGTCTCGTTCGCGCCGGAAAAGGGCGACTGGATCGGGCGCACGGCGCTCGAAGCGATCCAGCGCGCTCCGACGCGCCGGCTGGTCGGCTTGAAGACGAGCGGGCCGCGCGCGCCGCGCCAGGGCTACCCGGTCTGGGCTGCAGGCCGGGAAGTCGGCCACGTCGTGTCCGGCTCCGTCTCCCCCACGCTCTCCACCAACATCGGCACCGCCTACGTTCCGCTCGCGCTGGGCGAGCCGGGCACGGCGGCCGAGATCGACATCAAAGGCAAGCGGCAGTCCGCGAACTTCTGCGCGCTGCCGTTCTTCTCCAGGACACGCAAATGACTCCCCAACCCTCTTCCGTGCGCTCCATGCGCCCCGACGATCGCCGCTACACCGAGAGCCACGAGTGGGTCAAGCCGGACGGCGAGACCGTGCTCATCGGCATCACCGACTTCGCGGTCAACGAGCTGTGCAACGGCAACGAGGGCGACCTCGTCTACTGCGACCTGCCCGAGGTCGGCCGCGCGCTCGACCTGGGCGAGACGTTCGGCGAGATCGAGTCGGTCAAGGCCGTGTCGGACCTGTTCACGCCCGTCGCGGGCGAGATCGTCGAGGTCA
Organism: Planctomycetota bacterium; assembly: GCA_031400875.1. Taxonomy (GTDB): domain Bacteria; phylum Planctomycetota; class UBA1135; order UBA1135; genus JAEUHZ01. Next base: position 7,385 of record JANNQS010000022.1, read on the forward strand.
ACACGACGATCGAGGACCACCTCGAGGTGCTCTCGAAGGATCCCTGGAACCAGGGCTGGCTCGTGCGCATCCGGCCGAACTCGAAGGAGCTGCCGAAGCTCATGGATGCGGCCGGGTACGAGAAGTTCCTCGCAGACCGCAAGCACTAGACCAACCGACCTCCTGGTGGCGCCGCGCGCGAGCGCGCGTGGACTCTGCACATGACGCCGACGACCCGCGAAGAAGCCCGCGCGACGGGCACCCCTCCCCCGATGCGCGAGCCCGAATCCCTGGCCCAGGACCGCTTCGTCGATCGCCACGTCGGTCCGCGCGAGCGCGAGGTCCAGGCGATGCTTGCCGCCGTCGGGTTCCCGACGCTCGACGCGCTCGCCGACGCAGCGGTGCCGTCGGCGATCCGGATGAAGCGCGCGTTGCTGCAGCTGCCCGCGCCGCTCTCCGAACGCGACGCATTGACCGAGATCCGGAAAATCGCCGCCACGAACCAGGTGTTCCGCACCTACATCGGCCAGGGCTACCACGACTGCGTCACGCCGCCGGTCGTGCAGCGCAACATCCTCGAGGCGCCGGGCTGGTACACGCAGTACACGCCCTACCAAGCCGAGATCTCCCAAGGCCGGCTCGAAGCGCTGCTCAACTTCCAGACGATGGTCGCGGACCTGACCGGCTTCGAGCTGGCCAACGCGTCGATGCTGGACGAAGGCACGGCCGCGGCCGAGGCCATGGCGCTCGTGCACGACGTGGCCAAGGACAAGCGCGCCTTGGCGTTCTTCGTCGACGCGGCCTGCCACCCGCAGACGATCGCCGTCGTCCAGCAGCGCGCGCTCCCGCTCGGTTTCGAGATCGTCGTGGGCGACCCCATGACGTTCGAGTTCGACGCCGGACGCTTCTTCGGCGCGCTCCTGCAGCACCCCGCGACCGACGGCGTCGTGCGCGACCTCTCGGCTTGCGCTGCGCGCGCCCACGCGGCCGGCGCGCACGTCGTCGCGGCCTGCGATCCGCTCTCGCTCGTGCTGCTCGAGCCGCCGGCCGCGTGGGGCGCGGACGTCGCGATCGGCACGACGCAGCGCTTCGGCGTGCCGCTCGGCTTCGGCGGCCCGCACGCGGCCTACATCGCCACGCGCGAAGCCTGGCGGCGCAGCCTGCCCGGCCGCCTCGTCGGCGTGTCGATCGACCGCCGCGGCCGGCGCGCGCTGCGCCTCGCGCTACAGACGCGCGAGCAGCACATCCGTCGCGAGAAGGCCACCAGCAACATCTGTACGGCGCAAGTGCTCCTGGCCGTGATGGCCGGCTGCTACGGCGTCTACCACGGGCCGTCGGGACTGCAGCGCATCGCGCGCCGCGTGCGGCACTTGACCGCGACGCTGGCCGAGGGCTTGCGCGCGGCCGGTGCGAAAGTGCGTCCGGGCCTCGTGTTCGACACGCTGCGCATCGACGTGACGCACTCCGACCTGCGCCGCATCCAGCGCGCGGCCGAGACGATGCGGATCAACTTGCGCGTCTACGAGGACGGCCTGGGCATCACGCTCGACGAGACGACGACCGTGGCCGACGTGGCCGACCTGATCGGCCTGTGGGCCGGCCGGCCGTTCGAGGTCGAGGAGGCGCAGGCACTGGCCGCGCGCGTGCAGGCGCCCGACCTCGGCCGTCATGCGCGCCGCGGAGAGATCCTGACGCACCCGGTCTTCCACAGCTACCGCTCCGAGACGGAGATGATGCGGTACCTGCACCGGCTGCAGTCGAAGGACCTGAGCCTCGTGCACTCGATGATCCCGCTGGGCTCGTGCACGATGAAGCTCAACGCGGCGGCCGAGATGTTGCCGATCACGGAGCCGGGTTTCGCGCGCATGCACCCCTTCGCGCCGCCGTCGCAGACGAAGGGCTACGAGCGCCTGTTCGACGACTTGGAGAAGTGGCTGGCGGAGATCACCGGTTTCGCGGCCACCTCGCTGCAACCCAACGCCGGCTCGCAGGGCGAGTACGCCGGTCTGCAGGTCATCCGAGCGTTCCACCAGGATCGCGGCGCGCCGCAGCGCGACGTGTGCCTGATCCCCCACTCCGCGCACGGCACGAACCCGGCCAGCGCGGTGATGGCCGGCATGAAGGTCGTCGTCGTCGAGTGCGACGACCAGGGCAACGTCGACCTCGCCGATCTGCGCGCCAAGGCCGAGCAGAACAGCGCGCGTCTGGCCGCGCTGATGATCACGTACCCCTCGACGCACGGCGTGTTCGAGGAGCGCGTCGTCGAGATCTGCAAGATCGCGCACCAGCACGGCGGCCAGGTCTACATGGACGGCGCCAACATGAACGCGCAGGTCGGGCTGTGCCGGCCGGGCGACATCGGCGCCGACGTGTGCCACCTCAACCTGCACAAGACGTTCTGCATCCCGCACGGCGGCGGCGGTCCGGGCATGGGCCCGATCTGCGTCGCGAAGCACCTGGCGCCGTTCCTGCCCGGACATCCGAACGCGATCGTCGGCGGGGGACAGGCGATCGGTCCGATCGCGGCCGCGCCGTGGGGCAGCGCCAGCATCCTGCCGATCTCGTGGATGTACATCGCGATGATGGGCGCGGAGGGCCTGAAGAAGGCCACGCAGGTCGCGATCCTGAACGCGAACTACGTCGCGCGGAAGCTCGAGTCGAGCTACCCGATCCTGTACCGCGCGCCGCACGGGCTCGTCGCGCACGAGTGCATCCTCGATTGCCGGCCGCTCAAGGCGTTCGGCGTCGAGGTCGAGGACGTGGCCAAGCGCCTGATGGACTACGGCTTCCACGCGCCGACGATGAGCTGGCCCGTCGCGGGCACGCTGATGGTCGAGCCGACCGAGAGCGAGTCGCAGGAGGAACTCGACCGCTTCGTCGACGCGATGGTGCGCATCCGCAGCGAGGTGACAGCGATCGAGCGCGGCGAGAGCGACAAGGCCGACAACCCGCTGAAGAACGCGCCGCATACGCTCGACATGGTCGTCACGGACGACTGGTCGCACGCGTACGGGCGCGAGCTGGCCGCGTACCCGGCGCCCTGGACGCGCGAGCGCAAGTTCTGGCCGTCGGTCGGGCGCGTGGAGAGCGCGTTCGGCGACCGGAACCTCGTGTGCTCCTGCCCGCCGATCGAGGAATACGCCTCGGCCTGAACTACAACGGACTTCTCCTCGGTGCCCTCTGAGCCCTCTGTGGTGAACGCCGTTCGCGGACGGTTAGTTGCCGAGATGTTTGCCGTACGCTGCCGCGTCCATCAGCCCACTGAGTGCCTTGGGGTCGACCTTCAGCTTGATCATCCATCCATCCCCGTAGGGATCGCTGTTCACGAGTGCTGGCTCTCCATCGAGCTTATTGTTGACCTCGACCACCTCGCCTGCGACGGGGCAATAAAG
>JANNQS010000023.1:0-17121 GCA_031400875.1 Planctomycetota bacterium
CACGTTGCAAGGTCAGCTCACCGCGCTGCCCGCCGCCGCGCTGCCGGCGCCCACGCCGGGCCTCGTCTACGACTGGGCCATCGGCGCGAACCGCGCGTTGTCCGTCGTCGCGACCGGGCTCGTCACCGGCGGCACGTCGGCCGCGGACTTCGCCGCGCGCGAGCTGGCGCTGCTCGACAGCCTCGACGACACGGTGCCGCAGGCGGTCATCGATCGCTCGGTCGCGTACGGCGACGCGCTTGCCGCCGCGATCCTGGCCTGGGCCGCGACGGACGGCACCGCGGATCAGGCCGCGTGCCAGACGAACTGGGTCGCCACCGTCGACCCGGTGGACGGCGGCTGGACGTCGCTCAACGTCCCGGCCACGCAGCCCCTGTTGCCCTGCTGGGGCGACATGCGCACGTTCGTCGTCACGGACGGCCTGGAGTGCCAGCCCGTTGGTGCGCCGCCTTTCTCGACGAGCACGACCTCCGCCTGGCACGCGCAATCGCTGCTCGTCTACAACACGACCGGCATCGCGGGAGCGAACCTGACGGCCGACCAGGCAGCCCTGGCGCGCTACTGGTCCGACAACGCCGCCGCGACGGGCACGCCGGGGGGGCACTGGATCGCGATCACGTGCCAGGTGGCCGAGGAGCAGGCCCAGAGCCTGGACGTCGCGGCCGAGGCCTTCGCGCGCGTCGGCCTGGTGATCGCGGACGCGTTCATCACCTGCTGGAAGGAGAAGTACACGAGCTACCTGATGCGCCCGGCGACCTACATCACCGCCAACATCGACCCGCTCTGGACCACGCTGATCCCGACGCCGAACTTCCCGACGTACACTTCGGGGCACTCGACCCAGTCCGGCGCGGCGGCGACCGTGCTGACTCACATGTTCGGCGTCTATCCGTTCACCGACTCGTGCCACACGCGGCTGAACCCCGAGCTCGGGTTCGTGGACCGCACGTTCGCGGGCTTCACGCAGGCCGCCAGCGAGGCAGCCGTCTCGCGCATGTACGGCGGCATCCACTACCTCTTCGACAACTACGACGGGATCGACTCGGGCGTGTGCGTCGGGTCGATCCACAACAGCACGCTGCAATTCCTGGCAGACAACTGAGAGTCCCATCGGCGATGCAGCTCGCGCCGTGCGCAGGGTCCCCCCGGCGCGCGGCGCGATTCTTCCCGGCCGCGACGGTTGGCGGCCTCACCGCGATAGCGCACGCAGGAACGCGGCCAGCGCCTGAGCTTCGTCCTCCGTGACGTCGAGTGGCACGAGCTGTGCGTCGCGTTGCGGAATGTCGTTGCCGCCGCGCCGGTAGAAGGCGATCACGTCCTCGATCGTCGCCAGGCTGCCGTCGTGCATGTAGGGCGCGGTGCGCGACACGCCGCGCAGCGTCGGCGTCTTGAAGCGCCCGCGGTCGGACTCGTCCGACGTCACGTCCGCGCGCCCGGGCTCTGCGACGCGCTCGCTCGCGCCCACGCCGGTCGCGTGGAACTCCTCGTCGGTGTAGTTGCGGCCGGCGTGACAGCGCCAGCAGCCGGCCTTGCTCTCGTAGAGCCACAAGCCGGCGCGCTCGCGATCGTCGAGCGCGTCGAACTCACCGGCCTGGAAGCGATCGACGGGGCTCGCACCGATCCAGATGCGCTCGACGAAGGCCGACAGCGCGGCGCCCGTGTCGGTGATCGTCGCCGGGCGCCCGAACGCCGCCTCGAAGGCCGGACCGTGGCGCGGATCGGCGCGCAGGCGCGGCGCGATCTCGTCCAGGGGCAGGCCCATCTCGCGCGGGTTCGGGATCGGCAGCAGGACCTGCTCGTGCAGGCTGGCGGCCTGGCCCGTCCACGAGAACACGCGACCGAGGCCGCGGTTCAGGAGGCTCGGCGTGTGGCGCGCGGCCGTGCGTCCCTGGATCCCGGGCGAGAGCGGCCGCGGATCGGCGAAGCCGTACTCGGGCTGGTGGCAGCTCGCGCACGACACGCTGCGGTCGCCGGAGAGCACGGGGTCGAAGAAGAGCGCGCGGCCGAGCGCGAAGCGCGCGCCGTCGAGCGGGCGCGGCCCGGCGTCCAGTTCGAACAGGCCCTGGGGCGGCGCGAGACCGAAGTCGGCGGGCAACGTGTCGGCCGGCACGCTCGCGACCTGATGCGGCCAAGGCTGCGGCGCGGCCGCGCCGAGGAGGAGGAACGCGAGCGAGAACGGCGTCACGATGCTCCAAGTTCTACCGCGCGGGCTCTGAGCGCAAGTTCTCGCGCACGGCGGGGAGAGGCTCATGTCCGTCGCGAGCCGCTCGGGTCTCAGCGGGCGCAAGAACCCGCTGGCGTGCGACAACCAGCGCGACCGCCGCCAGGATGAGCGCGGCCGCCGCCGCCGTGCGCGGACCGAGGCGCTCGAAGTCGGCGGGACGATGCCTGTTTCCCTACGCTGAGGCTCGGTGGACGGCGTCCTGGGTGGGGACGGATTCTGGAGCCCGTGCGCCCGTGCTCGGCTAGCATGGCCACGGAGGGCGTCGCGTGCGCATGGCCTGCACGCGTTGGCCTGTCCCGCTCCTTCCCACTTGAATGGCGCGCTCCTTCCCAGCAGCGCACCGGAGGTCTCGATGCGACTGACCGCACTGCCTCTCTCTCTCTCTCTCTCTCTCTCTCTCTCTCTCCGTCCTGGCCGTTTCACCGATCGCGGTGGCCCAGACTCCGCCGCCCCTGACGGAGTTGATCGCGGCGTACCCGTACGGAGAACAACGGTGCTCGACAGCCACACCGGATGACAAGCGAGCCTTCGTGGGCCGCGGCGCGGTGATCTCCATCCTCGACGTGACGACGCTCACGCCCGTCACCGAGATGGTGCCGATTCAAGAAGTGGAAGTGCCCGAAGTCGGGCCGCAGGCGCTGGCGTACTTCCGACACCCCGCCCCCGACCCGGGATCCATGGAGCAGCAGCGCTGGCTCTTCCTGGCGGGTGGATCGCTCGGCCTGTGGCGCATCACGCTGTGCGAGGATCTCTTCCTGCCAACGCCGCTCGCCTGCAGTGACTCGACGTTCCAGCGCACGGAGATCGATCGGCCGGGTTCCAGTTCGACCTGGCAGTGGAAGCGCTGCGTGGACGTGGCGATCGTGGAAGGCAACGCCGCTGCGGGCCAGCCGCTCTTGTTCGCGCTGTATGCGGCGAACAGCGACCCACTGAAATCGACGGTCGGTCCGACCGAGGTGCGCTGCTACAAGCTCGAGCCCGACGGCACGACCTCGCTGTTCGCCGCCGTCGACCTGCCTTCGGACGGTCCCGGAGGATTGGATGCCGTGGGGATGGCGCTCGACTCCGATCCAGCGGATCCGAACAACGTCTACGTCGCTCTGGGGACGGCTTGGCTGTGGAAGGTCACGATCCAGACGAACCCGACGCTCGCGCTGGTTCCGAGTCAGGTGCCGACGCCGGGCACGATCGCGCTGTGCTCATTGGCCACGTGCCCCGACGGCGAGGCCATGACCGACATCGACTTCGTCCACGTCCCGCTGGCCGGACCGGTCGTCTACGCCGCCTTGGAGTATGGCCGGGTGCTCGAGTACCGGATCACCACGGGATTGGTCAAGGAGCTCACCCTCACCTGCCCTCCGGCCACCACTGGTCAGGCCTATCTCGATCGGATTTCCGCGGTCACGGCGGGTGCCTCGTCCGTGCTGATCTCCGCCGCCTGCCAGTCTGGGGCGACCCGATTCGTTCAGACCCGCGCGCCGTTCATGGCCGACGGAATCTGGTCGGACATCTGCATTACGCCTGGCTTTGGCGGCGCGAATGTGACGCCCAACAGCTCGTGCGCGGAAATCCAATTGCTCTGGGGTCGGCCGACGAGTGCTTGTGCGCCCTCAGTCCTGCCCCTGGAGCGGGTCGAGTTCCTGCCGCTCTGGGGAAGCCTCCAACTCACGCACCAAGGTGGGTTCGACTTCCGGCTCTACGCCTCCTCGGGCGAGGGTGCCACAGCGGTGTTCGAGTTGTTCGAGGTGCCCTGCGGCGAGGGAGCGATGGGGCCGACACTGCCGCCACTGTGCCCAATCCCGTGCTTGGAAGTCGAACTCCTGGCGACGTGGATAGGACCCACGTTCGCGCCCGCCGACGGGGCGATGTCGATCGTGAACCCCGCACTGACATTCCACGGTCAAGACGGTTGGCCACCCTACCAGTACGCCGGCGAGCTCCAGATCCTCGGGAGCCCGCCAGCGATCGACTTCTTCCCCGTGGGCAATCTCTCGTCGTGTCCCGGAACGATGCCGCCACCCCCCGTGGACTGCGGCACCTTCAAGGTAGGCAGCAGGAGCCCTTTTGGAGGTTCCGCTGCCGGCTCAGCCACGTGGAGGGACCCGGTGGATCCTGAACTGGAGTGGTTCACGCCGGGCGGGTTGACCTCTGTCCCAATGCAAGTGACCACAGTCCCTGTACTGGACTGTAGCGAGGTAGATCTCTGCTCAGTTGCCGATGCCTGCGCCGCGGACCCGACGCAGCTCGTGCGCTGGCGCACGAAGGCGCTGTTGGCAGGACAAGAACCCGTTGGCTGGTCTCTCGCACGCATGCACCCGACGCCTCCGCCTGGCCAGAACATCGATGGAACCAACTTGATGATGAGTTGGTGGCAGTTCAGTTCTCCCACCGAGCCCGCGATTGCCCGTTCGGATAGCGTCCCGTACGTTTTCTCCGCAGCAGACCCGCGCTTGGTGGACCCCATTCTGAACCCGGCTCCACTCTTCCTTCACTTGGTTCGGGGAGGAACAGACTTCGGGTACAAGCTGATGAGTCCGACAGACTTGATGACGCGCGCTCAAGGTACATGTTCGCCAGGTATGCGGGGGCGCGGAGAGAACTTGGCGCCGATTGCCCAGATACCGTTCGCTCAGGCGAGGACGCACGTGGAGTTCGAGGATCCTGGCACATTGCCCGGTGAAGACCGATGCAACATCATTGTTGCTTGTGCGGGAAACAGTGCAAACTTTGCCAGGAATCAGCACAACAACAAGATGCACGTCTTCTCGGTGCTCGATCCTGGTGGCGAGGAAGTCTGGATCGCAGCGGTTGCAGCGGGCTTTGTCGCAAGCGGTCCTTCGCAACCGATCCCTCTCTTTGATCAGGTCCCCAGCTGCCAGTGGACCAATGATTACGGCAGGGCCCTGATCACCTTCTACGACGTGACGGACGTCGAACTCGCGCCGGGAGGTGGCGATCGTCGCCCTCACCTGATCCGTGTTGCGCTGGGCCCGCCCTCATCCGGCCCGACCGGGGTGCAGAGTCATGCCTTCGCGATCCGCACGAAGAGCACAGGATCAGACCCGTGGTCCCCGGTGTACGCCTACGTGGCCGACCTCACCGGTCGCCTGCTCACCTACGACGTCTCCTGGTCCGCGCTCTTCATTGCCTGCACCGCCCGGCCCGATGGACCCCTACCGGCCCATCAACGGCACTCACCACCCCTTCTTGAGCCCGACCGCAACCATCGTGTTTCCGATCAACCCCTACGACGGGCGCCGTCCGAACTGCGTGGACATCGAGATCGATGGCGAGGATGCCTACTGCGCCCTGGGCCGAGGAGGGATCGGAATCGTCGACCTGTCCAACCCCGCGTCACCCATGCTGCACACGATCCTGGACACTCCTGGAGTCGCGCAAGGGATCGTGTTCCGCCCGGACGGTCTGAACGACGTGCAGATGGTAGTGGGGGACGGGCGTGCTGGGATGCGCCTCTACGGCCGACCTGCTGGGGGTGGATTCACGGGTGACGGAGATGGCTCCGCTAGCGATGGTGCGGGAGGTGGTCAATGATGAGCACTTTCCTCCGGATTGCGCGTCAGTTCATGGCGGGCAGTCTTCTTGCAGCGTCGGCAGACGCGCAGTGCATGCGCTGGAGTTCGGAGTTCGCGAGCGGCCCCGATACGAGAGTGGACGCGTTCCAGAGCTTCGACGACGGCACGGGCCCTGCGTTGTACGCAGGAGGCTTCTTCACCTACATCGTCAACTACCAGGGGTCGTGGCTCTCTCCCCGGATCGCCCGCTGGCGCAACCATGCCTGGGAGCGGGTGGGTTGGGGCTTCGATGACGCCGTCCTCTGTCTTGCTGTATTCGACGAAGGCGCTGGCGCGCGGCTTTTCGCGGGCGGAATCTTCACTTGGCCCAGTTACGGGCTCGCGCGCTGGGATGGCACGAGCTGGTCGGCAGTGCCGGGGCCGTGGGGGTATCCGGGCGCGGACATCAGGGCGTTGTGTGTGTTCACGGACGCCCAAGGCTCGGCACTCTACGCCGCGGGGAACTTTGGGTATCCTACGTTCAACCACATCGCGCGTTGGAATGGATCTACCTGGAGCTCACTGGGTGGGGGGCTCACATCCACCTTCGGACCCAACGCAATCCTCGTCACTTCGATGTGCGTCTTCGACGACGGCACTGGCCCAGCGCTCTACGTTGCCGGTTCGTTCACGCATGCCGGTGGAGTTCCAGCCGACACCATTGCGCGATGGAATGGCACAAGCTGGTCCGGCATTAGCGGACCTTCGGGATTCCAAAGATTGATCGTGTTTGATGATGGCAGCGGGCCAGCGCTATATGGGGCGGTGTCGACTCTAAAGGTCGTGAAGTGGGACGGATCGAATTGGGTGTCAATCGGATCGGACCTCTACGCCGTTCCCCTTGCGCTTGCAGTATTCGACGACGGATCGGGAGAAGCCCTCTACGTTGGAGATCGATTCAGTCACGTGGGACAAACCCCGATGCAGAGCATCACGCGCTGGAATGGGAGCACCTGGTCCGGGCTCGGCATCGGCGTCGAGCTCAATGGCAGTGTCCGATCGCTCGGGGTCCACGACGACGGTACGGGCCCTGCCCTGGCCGTAGGCGGCAACTTCGGACTGGCCGGTGACGTTCCTTCCCGCTGTGTGGGCATGTGGCTTGGCTGCACGGCTCCGATTTCGACGGTGTGCTTCGGCGATGGCACTCTGCGTGCTTGCCCGTGCGGCTCGAATGGCGTGTACGGTCACGGCTGCCCGAACTCCGTCGTACCCGAGGGTTCGCGGCTCTACACGAGCGGCAGCACGGCCGCGGACGATCTGCGCCTCGAGGCGTCCGGCTTGCCGCCCATTGCGATGACGCTCTTCGTGCAGGGCAACACGGTCCTCTCCGGGGTGCCCGTGTTCGGCGATGGCGTGCGCTGCACGGGCGGTACGCAGTTGCGCCTGCAGGTCGCCGGCGCGCAGGGGGGTCAGTCCTGGGTTCCCGACACCGGCGCACCGAGCCTGCGTGCGCGGGCTTTGGCGGCCGGCGACCCGCTCTTGCCCGGCTCCGTGCGCTACTACCAGGCGGTGTACCGCGATCCCGCGCCCGGTTTCTGCGCCGCGCCGACTGGCGGGACCTTCAACACCACGAACGGGCTGCGGGTCGTGTGGTGAGCCGCCGGAAACGGCCAAGTTCCGGACCATCGCCTCCCCGGGCCCTGCGGACCCGAGTGCGAAGAGCTCAGGCCCCAGGGGGCGCAGGACCTCGCCTGCGCACGACGACGAGCGCGACGGCTGACAGGATCAACGCGGCAGCGGCCGCGGTGCGCGGGCCGATGCGCTCGCCGGCCAAGCCGACGCCCAGAGCCACTGCCACGAGCGGGTTCACGAACGCGTACGACGTCGCCACGGCCGGTGCCGTGTTCTTGAGGAGCCAGATGTAGGCCGTGAAGCCGACCAGCGAGCCGGCGACGACGAGCCAGGCCAGCGCGGCGACGTGCTCCGCTCCGATGCGCGACACGTCGAGCCGCGCGCCCTCGCCCAGCGCCAGGCCAGCGACTAGCTGCAGCGCGCCGCCGCACAGCATCTGCAGGGCGGTCGAGACGAGCTGCGACTCCGGCAAGCGCGCCGATCGCGCGTAGAGCGAGCCGATCGACCAGGAGATCGTCGCCGCGAACAGGGCCAGCAGGCCGAGCGGGTCCAGGGGATGCTCCGGATCCGGGGCGGAGAGCAGCGCGACGCCCGCGATCCCGAGCGCGACGCCGGCCAGGGCCTGCGCCGGCGGACGGACGCCGCTCCGGCGGCCCCAGTCGAAGAGCAGCATCCAGAGCGGCACGCAGGCGATGATCACCGCGGCGACGCTGGAGTCCACGCGCGTCTCGGCCCAGCACACGAGGCCGTTCGAGCCCAGCATGAGCAGCGCCCCGCACACGATCGCCGGACCCCAGTGTTCGCGCCGCGGCCAGGCTGCGCCGCGTGCCAGCGCGAACGTGCCCAGGATCAATCCCGCCGCGACGAAGCGCGTACCGGCCATCAGGAACGGCGGCAGCGCGTCGACCGCGACGCGGATCGCGAAGTACGTCGAGCCCCACAGGATCCAGACGCTGAGCAGCGCGAGCACGACGCGCGCCCGGCTCGGAGCCGCGCTCGAGACACCTTCTCGCGCGCTCATGCGCGCGGATGGTGCAGGCGGTGCACGGCGGCGACGGAGTCGGCGTCGAGGTGCGTGTAGACCTCGGTCGTGCGGATCGACTCGTGCCCGAGCATCTCCTGCACGGAGCGCAGGTCCGCGCCGCCCTCGACCAGGTGCGTCGCGAACGAATGGCGCAGCACGTGCGGCGAGCTCGGCGCCGCGATGCCGGCGATCTGCGCCGCGCGCCGCACGACGCGCCACGCCGCGCCGCGCGTGAACGGCCCGCCGCGCCCGGTCAGGAAGACGAAGGGGGAGCGCGCAGCCTGTGGACGAGCGCGCCGGCCGGACGCGACCCAGCGCTCGATCGCCTGGCCGGCGCGCGCTCCCAGGGGGACGAGGCGCACCTTCGAGCCCTTGCCGACGAGGCGCACGACGCGCAACTTCGGATCGAGGCCGTCGAGCCGCAGCCCGACCGCCTCGCTGACGCGCGCTCCGCAGGCGTAGAGCACTTCGAGCAACGCCAGATCGCGCTCCGCTCGCCAGGGCTCGCGCGGCGACCAGCGCGCGTCGAGCGGGGCCGCGAGCAGCGCCTCGACGTCGGCCGGCGACAGCGCGCGCGGCAGGGATCGCGCCAGCTTGGGCGCCGAGAGGAGCGCCGTCGGATCGCGACGCACCCGCCCGGCCTGCACCAGGTGGCGCGCCAGGACCCGGATCGCCGCCAGGGCGCGCGCGACGCTGGCTTCGGCGTAGCGCAGCCGGCGCAGCTGGCCCAGGTGGTCGACCACGAGCGCCGCGTCGACGTCCTCGAACCGCGGCACGCCGCGCGCGTGCGCGAAGCGCAGGAACCGCTCGAGGTCGCGCCGGTAGGCGGCCAGGGTGTTGCCCGCGAGGCCGGCCTCGCTGCGCAACGAGACCAGCAAGTCCGCCAGGTCGGCCGCGTGCTGGCGCGCGAGGGGCGACGCCAGGGTCCGCTCCCGCCGCACGCGACTGACACCGCCCATGCCCGCGAGGCTCGCGCCTCGTGGGGCTGCGTTCAAGCTCCGTGAGCGTCCGCTGACGTCTTGAAGCCCCGGGGGTGCCTCCCTACACTCCCCGCCCTTCCGCTCCCGGGCGCCACCCCGGAAGTCCGATAGCGACAGGCCGAATCGATCGACTCCCCGACGCGCAGCGCCATGAAACGACTCTCGGCCAAGGAACTCGAGGACTACGAAGGTCGCCTGCGGTCCATGCTCTCCATGCTTGCCGGCGACATCGACCGGCTGCAGGAAGAGGCGATCGGCGAGCGCGGCATCCAGATCGAGCCTTCCGGCGAAGGCGGCACGGACAGCTACTCGCAGGAGTTCAGCCTCGAGCTGATCCAGCGCGACGAATCGACCGTGCGCGAGGTGCTCGACGCGCTCGATCGCGTGAACAACGGCAGCTTCGGGTTCTGCGAGGGCTGCACCGTCGCGATCACGAAGGAGCGCCTGAAGCTCATGCCGCACGCGCGCAACTGCATCGCCTGTCAGCGCAAGGAGGAAGAGGGCCGCGCGTGACGAGCGTGCTCCACGCCGACGTGCTCCCGGCCGGGGCCGCGGCAGTGAAGCTGCGCCCTCCGCTGCGCACGGTGCTCGCGCGACTCGCGGTCGCGGGCGTGATCGTCGTGCTCGACCTGTGGTCCAAGGCGGCGGTCTTCGACTGGATCCAGCGCCTCGACGCGGCCGGCGAGCTCGTCGTGGACGAATGCGGCTCAGCGCACCGGCGCTTGCCGATCCTGGGCGAGTGGTTCACGTTCATGCTGTCCTTGAACCCCGGCGCGGCGTTCGGGCAGCTGCACTCGATCCCGTACCTGCTCGTCGGCGGGCGCAGCATCGCGGTCCTCTTCCTGGTGTGGCTCCTGGCGCGCACGCCGCGTGGACGGCCCTGGTTCACGGCCGCGCTCGTGCTCGTCCTGGGCGGCGCGCTGGGCAACCTGTACGACAACCTGCTGCGCGCGCGCGATCTCGTGCAGGACCGCTACTACCCGCTCGAGCGCTTCCCGTACGGCCCCGTGCGCGACTTCGTCGACGTCTACTTCGACGTCTGGCGCTGGCACTTCCCGACCTTCAACGTGGCCGACGCCTGCATCACCGTCGGCGCGGTCCTGCTGCTCGCCTCGGGCTTCTTCGGGCAGCGCTCACGCCCCGGCGGCGTTGCCGCGCGCGTTCCCGGGGCGTAGAGTCGCCGCGCATGGCGCGTCTCGGCGTGCAACTCGGGTCTCTGCGTCTAGCGAACCCCGTCCTCTCGGCATCGGGCACATTTGGCCACGGGCTCGAGATGCGTCACATCGTGCCGCCCGGCGCGGTGGGCGGGCTCGTCAGCAAGACCGTGACCCTGCGGCCCCGGCCCGGCAACCCGCACCCGCGGATCTGCGAGACGGAAGCCGGGTTCCTGAACTCGATCGGCCTCGAGAACAAGGGCATCGACCACTACGTGCGCGTCATCCTGCCCGACGTCGCGCTGGCCGAGACCGTGATCGTCACGAACATCGGCGCCGAGCGCGTCGAGGAGTTCGCCGAGCTGGCCGCGCGGCTCGACGGCGAATCGGCCGTCGACGCGCTCGAAGTGAACCTGTCCTGTCCCAACGTGCAGGACGGAAAACTCCCGTTTGCGACAGATCCGCACATGGCTGCCCGCGTAATCGAGCGCGTGCGGCGCGCGACGAAGAAGCCGATTTTGGCCAAGCTGTCGCCCAACGTGTCGCGCATCTCCGAGATGGCGATCGCGGTCGAGGCGGCCGGCGCGGACGGGATCACGGCCGTGAACACCGTGCTGGGCATGCGCGTCGACTGGCGCACGCGCAAGCCGGGGCTGTGGACCACGCAGGGCGGCTACTCGGGCACCGCGATCAAGCCGATCGCGCTGCGCTGCGCCTGGGATTGCGCGCGTTCCGTGAAGATCCCGGTCGTGGGCTGCGGCGGGATCATCACGGCGTCCGACGTGCTCGAGTTCCTGGTCGTGGGCTGTCGCGCGGTGCAGGTCGGCACCGCGAGCTTCGGCGATCCGGGCGTGCTCGGGCGGCTCGCGGCGGAGATCGAGGGCCTGCTCGACGCAAACGGCGTCGCATCCGTCGAGGACTTGATCGGCACGCTGGAGCTGCACGGCCCGACCACGAAGAACTGCGAGCCGGCCGGCAGCCACGCGACGACCGTCTACGCGGCGTCGGGCAATGGGGCCTCCGGCAGTGCGACCTGGGATGCGGCCATCACCGCGGGAGGCTCGCCCTCCTGACGAGCGCGGTGCGCCGTTCGGAGCAGGCCGATGCGTCTCGAGGATCTCACCCCCGCGCTCGTGCGCCGTGCCGTGGCGATCTACCTCGAGATCGCCTGGCCCGGCGACGAGTTCCCGCGCCCGCGCATCAGCGTGCGCGATCTGGAGGGCGCCAGCACGCTCGACGCGCTGTTCGCGCGCTTCGACCCGCAGCCCGCGCGCGACCGCGGCTCGCAGAAGCGCCACATGCTGCGCCTGGGGAACCGCCGCTACCCGTTCATGAAGTTCGTCGTGCAGGAGTACCTGGTCGACTGCGAGTACTTCCTCTCCGTCGACACGCACGACGACCTGGACGTGAAGCCCGACAGCCCCGACTACCCGGGCTGGATGGAGCTCAAGCGCTACAACGCCGCGCTCAAGCGCGAGATCGAGGCCGCCTGGGCGCGCGAAGGCCTGCCGACCTACGGCGACCTGCGCCTGCTGGCGGAGGGGATCGCCAAGGTCGAGCGCGAGGGCGAGAAGCGCGCGCGCCTGCTCGTCGTCGACGACGAGATGGAGGTGTGCCAGGGGCTCGGTGCGCTCCTGCGCGGACGCGGGTACGAGGTCGAGCTGGCCTTCGACGGCACCCAGGTGCTCGAGCGCCTGTGCCGCGAGCCGCGGCCGGACCTCTTGTTGCTCGACTTCTCGATGCCCGAGGTCGACGGCGAGCAGGTCCTGCGGCGCGTGCGCGCCGACCCGCGCACGAAGGATTTGCCGGTGCTCCTGGCGACGGCCTCGACGATCGACCTCGAGCGCATACCGAAGGCCAGCGGCGTCTTGCGCAAGCCGTACCCGCGCGAGGTCCTGTTCGCGATGCTGAGTCAGCTGCTGGAGCGGCGCAGGGCCGAGCCGTAAGGCGCGGCCCCACCAGTACGGTTTGGCCGCGGGGCGGCGTTTCTCGTGGTGTTTTTTCCCCAGCTGAACGGCTGGCGCTTCCAACCTGGGAGTCGGTGGCCTCTAATGTCGGGCTGCTACGTCAGGCCTGACGAAGCCCCGGACTGCACGGGGCGCCCAGGCCGGAGGGGCGTACCTCGCATGGCCTTCGACTGGGACAAGATCACCGACCGGCTGGGCTCCTTCGGGGAAGGCGTCGGCAACACGCTGAAAGGCGTCTTCGGCGCCCGCAACGAGCGGATGGTCAAGCGCCTCGAGCCCCTCGTGCGCCAGATCAACGCGCTCGAACCCTGGGCCCAGGGTCTGACGGCCGAGCAGTTCCAGGAGCAGACGCGGCTCTTCAAGGAGCAGATCCAGAAGGGCGAGAAGACGCTCGAAGACGTCCTGCCGGAGGCGTTCGCGTTGGCGCGCGAGGCCTCCGTGCGCACGCTGGGCATGCGGCCGTACGACGTCCAGCTCGTGGGCGGCATCGTCCTGCACGAGGGCAAGATCGCCGAGATGAGTACCGGCGAGGGCAAGACGCTCGTCGCGACGATGCCGCTGTACCTGAACGCGCTGGCCGGCAAGACCGTGTACCTGGTCACGGTCAACGACTACCTGGCACGGCGCGACGCGAACTGGATGGGACCGATCTACGACTACCTGGGCGTGGCGGTCGCATCGATCCAGTCCGACATGTCGCCCTGGGAGCGCCAGCCGGTCTACCTGTGCGACATCGTCTACGGCACGAACAACGAGTTCGGCTTCGACTACCTGCGCGACAACATGAAGACGCGCGCGGAGGAGCAGGTCCAGAAGGTGCTGTCCTACGCGATCGTCGACGAGGTCGACTCGATCCTGGTCGACGAGGCGCGCACGCCGCTGATCATCTCGGGACCGGCGCAGGACACCAGCGACAAGTACAAGCTGGCCGACGAGATCGCGCAGAAGCTCGTGAAGGACGAGCACTTCGAGGTCAAGGAGAAGGAGCGCGCCGTCGCTCTGCTCGAAGCCGGCATCGAGCTGGCCGAGAAGCTGGTCGGCGTGCCGAGCTTCTTCGTGCCGCCGCACGAGGACTGGCTGCACTTCATCGAGAACGCGCTGCGCGCGCACCACATCTACCACCGCGACACGGAGTACGTGGTCGAGGGCGACGGCGAGGTCGTGATCGTCGACGAGTTCACCGGCCGCAAGATGTCCGGGCGCCGCTGGTCGGACGGCCTCCACCAGGCGGTCGAGACGAAGGAAGGCCTGAAGGCGCGCCAGGAGAACCAGACGCTGGCGACGATCACGCTCCAGAACTACTTCCGCATGTTCAAGAAGCTGGCCGGCATGACCGGCACGGCCATCACGGAAGCGGGCGAATTCCACAAGATCTACGGGCTGGACGTGGTCTCGATCCCGACCAACCTGCCGATCACGCGCGTCGACCACGAGGACGTCGTCTACCGGACCGCGGGCGAGAAGTGGAAGGCGATCGGCAACGAGATCGCCGAGGTTCACGAGAAGGGCCAGCCCGTCCTGGTCGGCACGACGTCGATCGAGAAGTCCGAGACCGTGTCGAAGACGCTGACGTCGCGCGGCATCCCGCACGAGGTCCTGAACGCCAAGAACCACGAGCGCGAGGCCGGGATCGTGGCGCGCGCCGGCGAGAAGGGCTCGATCGTGGTGGCCACGAACATGGCCGGCCGCGGCACGGACATCAAGCTGGGCGGAAACTTCGAGTACCGCCTGAACAAGGCGCTCGAGGAGGCCGGCCTGGTGGCGGGCGACCTCGAGAAGCTGGCGGAGATCGCCGCGATCCGCGAGCGCGTGCGCGCGCAGTGCAAGGCCGACGAGACCGTCGTGCTGGGCCTGGGCGGGCTCTACGTGCTGGGCACGGAGCGCCACGAGGCGCGCCGCATCGACAACCAGCTGCGCGGGCGCACGGGGCGTCAGGGCGACATCGGCAAGTCGCGCTTCTTCCTCTCGCTGGAAGACGACCTGATGCGGATCTTCTACCGCGACTGGGTCAAGAACGCGATGGAACGCCTCGGCATGACCGAGGACACGCCGATCGAGTCGGGCATGGTCACGCGCGCGATCGCGCGCGCGCAGAAGAAGGTCGAGGATCGCAACATCGAGATCCGCAAGTCGCTGCTCGAGTACGACGAGGTGATGAACGAGCAGCGCAAGGAGATCTACGGCACGCGCCAGGACGTGCTCGAGAAGATCGAGTTGCGCGAGAAGGTCGAGTTCATGTTCGAGCGCGCGATCGAGCGACACGCGCGCAAGGTCCACTTCCAGGACGCGGTGGGCTTCCGCACCTGGTTCCAGCGCAGCTTCGGCTTCGAGGTCCCGGCCGAGATGGCGGCGGACTCGACCGCCAAGGTCGGCAGCGCCAAGCCGGTGATCGACCTCGTGCTGCAGCACTACGAGGAGCGCGAGAAGGCCCTGGGCGGCGAGATCATGCGCCAGGTGGAGCGCTATCTGCTGCTCAAGGCGCTCGACGACAAGTGGCGCGACCACCTGCTGGCGATCGACTCGCTCAAGGCCGGTATCGGGCTGCGCGGTTACGCGCAGGTGGACCCCAAGACCGAGTACAAGAAAGAGGGCTTCCAGCTCTTCGAGCAGCTGCTCCACGCGATCGAGGACGAGGTCACGGGCCTGATCCTGCGCATCCAGGTGGACCCGGCCGCCAGCCGCGGGCTGGGCACGCCGGCGCCGCGCTACGTGTCGCCGGTCGGGACGGGCCAGCTGCCCACGAACCCGGCGCTCTCGGACGGCACGACGGCGCCGGTGGCGTTGCCGGGCTCGAACGCGTCGGACGGCTCGTCGAACGCGCCCTCGGGCGCCACGCCCGCACGAACCACGCCACCGGCTGCACGCCCGCCGGCTGCGCCGCAACGCCGCCCGGCCGGCGGTGGCTACGTGCCCGCCTCGCAGCAGTTCGACATGGCCCGGCGCCAGCAGGCGCTGGCTGCGGCGCGCCTCGAGCAGGAGAAGAGTGGGCAGCGACAGGCCGGCCAGACCGACGCGCCGGCCGCCGCCGCGAGCAGCGGGTCCGGCGCCGGCGCCACGTCGAAGCGCGTGCTGACGCCCAAGGACCTCGAGGGGGTCGGTCGCAACGACGTCTGCCCGTGCGGGAGCGGTCAGAAGTTCAAGAAGTGCCACGGCCGCGACCTGTGAGCGCGGGCGGCGCGGCCACCAACAGCCGCGCCGGGGACGGCGCCGGATCGACGCTGCCCGATCCGATCCTGCACGACCGCGGACCGGGTTTTCCTGCGGTCGCGCTCTACGCGCTCTACGACCTGGCCTGGATCGCGGCGATCGTCCTGCCTGCGCCCTGGTGGCTCGTGCGCCTGGCCACGTCGCCGCGCTTCCGCGCGATGGCGCGCGGCCGGCTCGGAGGAGGCTTGCCGCGACCACGCGCGCCAGGTGACCGCCCGCGCATCCTCGTGCATGGCGTGTCCGTCGGCGAGGTCAAGGCCGCGCAAGCGCTGGTGCGCGAGCTGCGCCAGGCGCGCCCCGACCTCGACGTCGTGGTCAGCACAGTGACGACGACCGGCTTCGAGGTCGCGCGGCGCTTGTACCCCGACGCGACCGTCGTGCGCTTCCCGTTCGACCTCTCGTTCGTCGTGCAGCGCTTCCTGCGGCGCGTCGATCCGTGCGCGGCGGTGCTGGTCGAGCTCGAGGTGTGGCCCAGCTTCCTGCGCGTCGCGAATCGCGTCGGCGTGCCGATCGCCGTCGTGAACGGCCGCATCACCGAGCGCAGCTTCCGCCGCTACCGCTGGTTCAAGAGCCTGCTGCCGCAGTTCGCGCGCATCTCGCTCTACTGCGCGCAGGACCGCGAGTACGCCGAGCGTTTCCGCCAGCTGGGTGCCGAGGCCGGCCGCATCGAGGTCATCGGCAACATCAAGGCCGACGGACTGCGCACGACGGCGCGCGAGCCCTCGGCCGAGATCGCGCGCCGCGTCGCGGCGCGACCCGGGCAGGCGACCGTCGTCGCCGGCAGCACGCACGCGACCGAGGAGGCCGCGCTCGTGCGCGCCTGGCGCGCGAGCTTCCCCGACGCACGCCTGGTGCTCGTGCCGCGCCACCCCGAGCGCGCCGCCGGCCTCGTGCGCGAACTGCAGTCGCTCGGGCCCGAGCCGCAGCTCTTGACGCGCCTGCGCACGGGCGAAGGCGTCGATCCCAAGCGACCGCTCCTCGTGGACACGATCGGCGAGCTCGAGCAGGTCTACGCCGCGGCCGACCTCGTGTTCGTGGGCGGCTCGCTGATCCCGCACGGCGGGCAGAACATGCTCGAACCGGCCGCGCAGGGCCGGGCCGTGGTCTACGGGCCGCACGTCGGGAACTTCGTGCAGGAGGCCGGGGCTGCTCGAGCGCGCCGGCGCGGCGCTGCGCATCGGCGGCGAGGGCGAGCTCGGACACACGCTGCGCACGCTGCTGGAGGACCCCGTGCGGCGCAGCGCGATGGGGGCCGCCGGCCGCGCGGTGGTCGAAGCGCAGAAGGGCGCGACGGCCCTGACCCTGCGGGCCCTGCGCGAGCGGATCCTCGACCGCGCCGCGCCGCCGAGGCCGTGAGAATCGATCCTACGGCCTCTCCTATCCTTGTGGCGCGCCGCGCAAGCGCGGCACGAGGCCGTGAG
>JANNQS010000024.1:0-13479 GCA_031400875.1 Planctomycetota bacterium
GGTGTCAGATGGGATGAGAAGGCCGGCCTCCACGCGAGGTCGCTGAGCGCCTCAGTGGTAGAGGAGGGAGGTCGTTGAACCACCCCAAAACCACAAGGAGGCCAGCCATGACTCATCCTACATCCTCGACCGTCTCGATCCCCACGCACATGAGCGTCCAGATCCCCACGACGATGGGGTTGGACCTGTCGGATCGGGTGTCGACCTTCCACGTCCAGCAGGGTGACGGGATCACTCTTTCGGTCGGGAAGGTGGCGTCGACGCGTGCGCAGCTCACGGCGCTGTTCGAACGCTGGAAGGGCTGCCGCGTGGTGATGGAGGCGGGCGGGCATTCGCCGTGGATCAGCCGTCTGGCGGTCGAAGTCGGCATGGACGTGATCGTCGCCAACCCGCGCAAGATCGATCTGATCTCGAAGAACGATCGCAAGACGGATGCCGCGGACGCCGAGATCCTGGCCGACATGGGTCGCACGAACGTGAAGCGGCTCTACCCGATCACGCATCGCTCGCAGCAAGCGCAGTCCGACCTGGCGGTTCCGCGTGCGCGTACGGAAGTCGTGCGCGCGCGGACCGGCATGATCAACCACGTGCGCGGCGTCCTGAAGTCGAACGGTCACCGCGCGCAGAGCTGCTCCGCAGATAGCTTCGGGCAGAAGATGTTGGAGGAGCGAGCGATCCCCCGCGGGCTCGCGGATGCTCTGCATCCGCTCGTGTCGCTCATCGCGCAGATGACCGCGCAGATCAGAAGCTTTGACAAGGAGATGAAGCGGATCGCTCAGGACCGCTACCCGGCTACGCAGCCGCTGCAACTGCTGCCCGGCGTCGGACCGGTCGTGTCCCTGTGCTTCGTGCTCACGCTGGACGATCCCAGTCGATTCGAAAGTGCTCGGGACGTCGGCGCCTTCCTGGGGCTGGTGCCGCGCAAGAAGGGGTCGGGCAAGAGCGATCCGCAGCTGAGCATCACGAAGGCCGGCGACGGGGAGATGCGACGACTGCTCGTGCTCGCGGCCAATTACATCCTTGGACCCTTCGGGCCCGACTGCGACCTGCGACGCTTCGGACTGAAGATCATCGGTAGCGGCAGCGACAGGTCCGCCAAGAAACGTGCACGCGTCGCGGTCGCCCGCAAGCTGGCCGTGCTGATGCACCACCTGTGGAGGACGGGTGAGGTCTACGACCCCTTCCACTTGGCCAAGAGGCGCGGCGAACTCGTCGTCGCCTGACCCACGAACACGCGCGGCTCGCGCCGCGCCCGCTCTCGAACAACTCGATCCGCGCCACGACCCCTCTCTCGAGTACCGCCCGTCTGGGTGACTGCGAAAAGGTGTCTTGGGCCAAAAGCCTGTGTGTCAGATGGCAGCACCCGACGGACGGACCCCCTCATGCACCGCGCTCCTCAACCCGGAGCGCCTCGACGAGTGCGAATGGAAGCCTGCGACTCGGTCTGGGAGCGTGCGCGGATCGGGTCACCAAGCACCGGTCACGACCGGCAAAAAAACCGAACTCTCCTACTGGACTGGGAGGGCCTTCTCATGGAAGACACCTTTGCCCGAGTTCACTTCCGTCCGAGGTCGTATCGAGCACGGTGGGTTGCGAATCACTGCCCAATCAAGTTGCCGCACACGGCCCGAGGATCCGCGTTCAGATCCGGCGCAGACTGCGCAGGACGCGCGCGGTGCGCGGACAGTCGACGCTGCCGAGCGTGATATCCGCCGCGAGGCGTTCCAGGTCAAGCGCGCCGTCCACGTCGTACGTCGGCTCGAGCTGTGCGACCGTCAGACCCAGGGATCCAGCGCGCGCGACCGTGGCGTCGAGCACGCGATCCGTGCTCCAGGGGATGTCCTCGAACAGCGCGGCCGCCGGACCGCGCAGCCCGACCAGGTAGTACCCGCCGTCGAGAGCCGGTCCCAGGACGACGTCGTGACCCTCGAGCTCATCGAAGGCCCGCACGATCCTGCTCGATGGCAGGTGTGGCGCATCCGAGCCCACGATCACGACGCGGTCAGCTCCGCGGCGAAAGGCCTCGTCGTACGCCGCCACCAAGCGCGTCCCGAGATCGCCTTCGACCTGCGCTACGAGCTCGAGTCCCGCGACGCGCGCCTCGAACCAGGCCCGCTGCGAGGCCGGCGCGAAGCACACGCGAACGGCCACCGAAGGCAGCGTACGCGCATGATCCAGGCCGTCCAGCAGGAAGGCCTCGACGAGCGCGGTGATCTCCGCCGCTCCCAGCCCGGCGCTCGCGGCCAGCCGCGTCTTCGCGCCGCCCTCACCGGGCGCCTTGGCCATGACGACGAGCGTGCGCCCGCCCGTCATGTCCCGACTTCGCTGAGCTGTCGCGAGGTCACGTCCCGACCTCGGTGAACTGCAGCCGGTGGAGCCGCGCGTAGATGCCGTCCTGCGCCAGGAGCTGCTCGTGCGTGCCCGATTCGCGCAATCGGCCGCGGTGCATGACCAGGATCCGGTCCGCGCGCCGCACGGTCGACAGCCGGTGGGCGACGACCAGCGCGCTGCGGCCCTGCAGGAGTTCCTCGGTCGCGGTCTCGATGCGCGACTCGGTGCCCGAGTCGACGCTGGCCGTCGCTTCGTCCAGGATCACGATGCGCGGCCGGCCCGCGAGGGCGCGCGCGATCGCGAGCAGCTGGCGTTCCCCGGTCGAGAACGTGGCGCCGCGCTCGGCGACCGGCGCGGCCAGGCCGCCCGACAGGCGCGCGACCAGCTCGTTCGCGTGGCTCGCGTCGAGCGCCATCTCGAGCGCTTCCTCGTCGACGTCCGGCCGGTCCATGACGAGGTTCTCGCGCACCGTGCCGGCGAACAGGAAATCCTCCTGCAGCACGAGACCGAAGATCGAGCGCAGGTGCGCCAGCTCCAGGTCGCGCAAGTCGATCCCGTCGAGCGTGATCCGGCCGGCGGTCGGGTCGTAGAAGCGCAAGAGCAGGTTGACCAGCGTCGACTTGCCCGCGCCGGTCGCGCCCACGACGGCGACGGTCTCGCCCGGCCGGATCTCGAACGAGACGTCGTTCAGCACCTCCGTCGTGCCGTCGTAGGTGAACGCGACGTGCTCGAAGCGCACGTGGCCGACCGCATCCTCGGGCGCGATCGCGAGCGGGCCGTCGAGCACCTTGGCGGGCGTGTCGAGCACCTGGAAGATGCGCTCGGCCGAAGCGAACGCGCTCTGCAGGATGTTGTAGCGCTCGCCCAGCTCGCGGATCGGCGACACGAGCATCGCCACGTAGAACCAGAACTGGACGAATTCGCCGTACGTCAGGTGTCCGCCGACGATCGACACGCCGCCGACCCACAGCGTCGAGGCTTGCACGCCCGTCACGGCCAGGTCGATAGCCGGGAAGAACAGCGCGAAGAGGAAGATCGTGCGCAGGTTCGCGGTCAAGTAGTGCGCCAGGTGCTCGGCGAACCGGCCCGAGACCTTGCGCTCGCGCCGGAACACCTGCACGACGCGGATGCCCTGCAACACCTCCTGCAGGTAGCCGTTCAGCCTCGACAGCCGCGCGCGCACGGCGCGGTGCGCGTCGCGCGCGCCGCCGCGGAAGACCAGGCTGATGCCGATCAGGACCGGCGTCCCGGCCAGGACGACCAGCGCCAGCCGCCACTCGAGCCAGAAGAGCAGCGCGAGCAGGGCCACGACCTTGAGCAGGTCGAAGAGCAGCACGACGATGCCCGACGTGAACATCTCGTTCAGGTTCTCGACGTCGCTCGTGACGCGCGTCACCAGCGAACCGGTCGGTCGGCGGTCGAAGAACGAGAGGTCGAGCGACTGGATGTGGCGGAAGAGCCGCGTGCGCAGGTCGGCGATCACCACCTGACCCGTGCGGTTCAGCTGTGCGACCTCCTGGTAGCGCAGCCCGATCGACGCGACCACGGTGGCCAGGTACGCGCCGATCCAGATCCAGAACGAGCGCATGTGCGGCGACACGTCCGCCGACGGATCGGCGGAGCGCGCCGCGATGGCGGTCTGCACGGGGCCGTCAAGGACGTGACGCCACATCCACGGGCCCATGACGTCCAGGGCGAACAGCGCGGCAAGCACCAGGAAGCTGCCCGCGAATAGCCGCGCGTGCGGTCGCGCGAAGCGCACGAGACGCATCACGAGCCGGTTGTCCCACGATTGCCCGACGAATTCGTCGTGCGGGTCGAGGTCGTCGTCCGTGCTGGCGTTCTTGCTCACAGGACGGACAGCTCGTCGCGGGCCTGCTGGCGTTGCCACGTGTCGCGGTACCAACCTGGCCGCGCCACGAGCTCGGCATGGTTGCCCTGGGCCTCGACTCGCCCGTCGCGGCCCAGCACGACGACGTGGTCGGCGCGCACGACCGAGCTGAGCCGGTGCGCCGCGATCACGACCGTGCGACCGCGCCCCGCGGCGCGCAGGTTCTCGATCAAGCGCGCCTCCGTCTCGGTGTCGACCGCGCTCAGCGCGTCGTCGAGCACGAGAATGCGCGGGTCGCGCGCCAGCGCGCGCGCGATGCACGTGCGCTGGCGCTGGCCGCCCGAGAGCGTCACGCCGCGCTCGCCGATGCGCTGGTCGTAGCCGCCCGGGAAACGTGCCACCTCCTCGGTCATGCAAGAGAGCTCCGCCAGCCGAGCCAGACGCTCGTCGGACAGCGGCTCATCCACGCCGAACCCGACGTTCTCGCGCCACGTGTCGCTGAACAAGAAGCTGTCCTGCGGCACGTAGCCGATCGCGCCGCGCAGCTGCTCGAGGCTCACGCGGCGCAGGTCGACGCCGTCGACGCGCACTTCGCCCGTGGTCGGATCCATCAGCCGTCCGAGCAGGAGGAGCAGCGTCGTCTTGCCCGAGCCTGTCGGGCCGACGACGCCCAGCACGCTGCCGGCGGGGAAGTGCACGCTGATCTGCGCGAGCGCTGCGCGGTCGGCCGTGGGGTAGGTGTAGGACACCCCGCGCGCAACGTAGTCGCCGCGCAGAACGGGCACGCGCACGGGCTCGGCCGGCTCGACCAGGTCGGACTGCCGCTCGAGCAGCTCGTCGATGCGCTGCGCGCTGGCCAGCGCACGCGGGTACATCCCCGCGATCCAGCCGACCGCGATGATCGGCCAGAACACCTTGAACGTCAGGTCGATGAACTGGAACAGCTCGCCTGCGGCGATGCGCCGGTCGATCATCGCCAGGCCGCCGACGACGAGGATCACGACGAACGTGAAGTCGTTGGCGGCATGCGTGATCGCGTGCGTCAGTCCGCGCGCGCGGCCCAGCAGGATCTGGTTCTCGCGGTTCACGCGCGAGGCCTTCTCGAAGCGCTCGACCTGCGATTCCTCGCGGCCGTAGCCCTTCACGACGCGGATCCCGCCGAAGTTCTCCTGCGCGCGGTGGCCGATCTCGGCCAGCGACTCCTGCACCGCCAGGCTGTGCCGGTGGATGCGCGGCGTGAAGGCCTTCATGCCCAGGCCCATCAGCACGAGCGGCACGATCATCGTCGCCGCCAGGGGCGCGTCGATCGAGAAGAGCAGCCCCAGGCTGACCGGGACCATGACGATCGCGCCGAGCGTGTACATCATCCCCGGGCCCAGGAACATGCGCACGTTCTCGACGTCGCTCGTGACGCGGCTGACGACGTCGCCCGACCGGCTGGCGGCGTGGAACGAGAGGGGCAGCGACACGAGCTTGTCGAACAGCTCCTGCTTGAGCTCGTTCTCGACCCAGCGCGAGACCACGACGAGCCACCAGCGCTGTAGGTAGCGGAAGACGCCGCGCACGAGCGAGAGACCCATCACGATGGCCACGATGCCGGCCAGGAACTCGGTGTCGGTCGCAGTGCGCAGACGGTCGAGCGTGCGGCCGATCACGACCGTCACGAGCACGTCGCACAGCTGCGCGGCGGGGATGCACGCGAACCCGGCGACGAGCTGCCGGCGGTGACGCAGGAAGCGCCGGAAGAAGTTCCAGAGTCTCCTCAACTGAACTCCTTGCGCCTCGCAGCCGGGCTCAAGGGTCCTGCGCCGCGCCACGGACGCGCGCGAGCCGCTCGCGGATCGGGGCCGCGGCCGCGCGCAGGAGCGCCGCGTCGTCGCCGGCCGCGCGCAGCGTGGGCAGCGTCTCCGCGCCGTAGCCGTCCTCGAGCCCCGGCGTCCACAGCACGTTCACGTGCCACTCGCGCCCAGCCAGGCCGGCCGGATCGGCCAGATCGCGCATCCACGTGCGCCCCGCCTCCGGAGCGCGCGCGAGCACCTCCGCCGTCGCGCGGAAATCCGCCGCCAGCTCGAGCGCGATCGCGGCGGTCGCCGTGCCCGGCCCGGCTTTCGTGGCCAGACCGTCGGCTTCATCGGCCATGCGCCGCGCAGCCTCGGCTCCGTCGAACGCGGCCCGCCCGCGCGCGGCCAGCTCGATCAACAGCTCGACGTGCAGGGTCGCCGAGAGCTCGTGCCCGACGTAGCCCGGATCGATGAAGCGCTCGACGATCGGCACGTCGTCGAAACCCGCGTGGTACTGGCCGCTGCCGTTGCCGCCCAGCCCGACCTCGACGAAGGGCACGCTCAAGTGGTGCACGAATACCGCGAAATCGGAGCCCGAGCCCGGCAGGCCGAGCCGCGGGTTCGGCGCAGTCTTCGTCCACTGCTCCCAAAGCGTCGCACCCCCCTCGCCGGTCACGCGGCGCAGCACGGTCTCGAGCGTCGCCATCATGCCCGGCGTCCCGCTCGCGCCGCCGAAGTGCGTCCCGCTCACGGCGACATCGGAGTTGACGTAGGCCGTGCATCTCGCGCGCACGTCGTCGGCGTGCGCCTCGGCCCACTCGGTGCTGCCGATCAGCCCGAACTCCTCGGCGTCCCAGAAAGCGAGCTTCAGCGTGCTGGCCGGCTTCCAGCCTTCTTTCGCGCGCGCGCCCAGGATCTGCGCGGCGCGCAGGAGCACGACGCAGCCCGAGGCGTTGTCGTTCGCGCCGCGCACCCACGCGTCGCGGTGACCTCCGGCCAGCACGTAGTCAGCCCGCTCGCCCGCCAGCGTGCCGACGACGTTCCAGATCGTGCGCACCTCGCGCGGCGCGGCGATGACGATCAGGGCCTCGCGCGGTCCGGGTCCGACGGCTTCCTCGATCGGTGCACCGCCCGCGTCCAGGAACGCGTGGCGCTCGAGCCCGCTCATCAGCAGGGCCGCTTCCGCCGATCCGATCGGCGTGCACGGAATGCTCGGCAACGCGGCCGCGAGCGCGGCCGGATCGAGCCTGCGCCCGGGCTCGCCCGGCTTGGGCGACGGCCAGCCCGGCGTCGACGGATCGCCCGGCGTGCGGCCCATCGGCGAGATCGAGCCGCGCTGGCCTTCGTGCCCGGGCTTCCAGGGCCCTTGCGGCCACGTGGGGCCGCGCGCCGCGCCGTCGCTCTTGGGATCGCTCCACAGGAGCACGCCCGCGCAGCCGTACTGCGTCGCCAGGTCGACCTTGATGCCGCGGTAGCAGCCGCCGTACCGGCACAGCGCGATCGTGCCGCGCAAGTCCACGCCCGCGGCGCGCAAGCGCTCGAAATCGGCGCGCAGACCGCGGCCCGCGTCGACCACCGGCCCGCGCACGCGGCCGCTCGCCGACCACGCGTTGTGCAGCGGCACATCTCCGGCCGGGATCGCGTCGGGGTCGAACGTCTCGATGCGCTCGTGCAGCGGCTCGGCCCCCGCTCCTTCGTAAACAGAGATCTGCGTGCGCCTCGGGTACGTCAAGAGGACCGCGCGCGGCTCGACCTCGACCTGCCAGCCGGCCGCCGCCAGCCGTCGCGCGACCTGCTGCGCGCCCACGAGCGAAGCGCCCGTGCCGGCCAGGCGCGTCGTCTCGCACAGCTCGAGCAGGAGTTCGCGCGCGGGCGGCTCGCCCGCACGAAGCGGCGAGCCTGCGAGCGCGACCACAGGGATCGGCGGCGAGCTTGCGAGCGCGACCACCGGGATCGGCGGCGAGGTCGCGAGCGCGACCACCGGGATCTTCTCTCCGACCGGCACCTGCAGCGAGGCTGCGAGCGCGACCACGAGGAACTGTGCGGCGGATGGAGCGCGGAGCAACACGGGCGCCTAGAGTAGTGCCGCGCGGGTTCTCGCGGAACGGTCCGCGGGCCGGCGGCCGCCTTGCCCACGCTGCCCTTCCTGTTCGACGCCGTCCTGTTCGACCTGGACGGCACCCTCGTCGCCACCGACCGCTTCTGGGTCGACGCGGCGCGCGCCGGAGCGCGGCGGGCGTTCGCCGAGCTCGGGATCGAGCATGCGATGCCGACCGCGCAGGACTGGATGTCCCTCGTCGGCCTGCCCATCGCGCGCGGCTTCGAGCGGCTGTTCCCGGAGATGTCGCCGGCCGACCGGGCTCTCGTGATGGCGCGCTGCGAGGAGGAGGAGCACCGCGCGTTGCGCGCGGGCAACGCGGCGCTCCTGCCGGGCGTCGCGGCGGCGCTCGAGGACCTGCGCGCGCGCGGCGTCCGACTTGGCATCGCCAGCAACTGCGGGCAGGACTACCTGACGTCGATGCTCGAGGACCTGGGGCTCGAGAGCTGGGTCGACGAAGCGCGCTGCCTCGACAGCGCCGGCGTGCGCACGAAGGCCGACATGGTGGCCGACCTGCTCGAGCGCTTCGGCACGCGCGCGGCGGTCTTCGTCGGCGATCGCCTGGGCGACCGCGACGCGGCCTGGGAGAACGGGCTGCCGCACGTGCACTCCTCGCGCGGCTTCGCGCCGGTCGGCGAAGACGTGCAGGCCGAGGCCACGATCGAGGGCATGGACGAGCTCGTCCCGTTGCTCGAGCGGCGCGGCGCATGGATCGAGCAGGCGCTCGTGGACTTGCGCGCCCTGAAAGACCCCGCGCCGGCGACGATCGGCATCACGGGCCCGCCCGGTGCGGGCAAGTCGCTCTTCGCGCGCGACGCGGCGCGCGTCCTGGCGGCGCACGGCCGGCCGGCGATCGTCGTGGCGCTCGAGGACTGCTTGCGCCCGGGCGCCGACGCGGACCTGTCCTCGACCGCGTTCGTCGCGGCCGCGCGACCGCTCGACCTGCTGCTGCAAGGCTACGACCTGGAGCAGCTCGAGCGGCGGCTGGCAGACGTGCCGCGCGGCACGACGGCGATCGTGCACGGCCCGTTCCTGGCCCACCCGGTTCTGCGACCCAAGCTGGCGCGACTCTTGCACCTGGACGTGGATGAGTCGACCTGCCTGCGGCGGCTGGCGGGCCGCGATGCGCGCTCGCAGGGGCCGGAGCTGCTCCTGCGGCTGCGTCGCCAGCTCCTGCCGGCCAGCCGCGGCTTCGACGCGATCGTGCCACCGCGCCAGCACGCCGATCTCGTGCTCGACGCGCGCAACCCGCTTGGGCCGCAAGTGCGTCACCAGATCGGGTAGTAGGCTGCACAAACGGCTCCGAAGCCCGGTTCCCTAGGGAGGATTCGATGCGTTGGCAAGGTGGACGCCGGAGTGGAAACATCGAGGATCGTCGCGGAATGCGCGGTCCCGGTCGCGGCGTCGTCGGAGGCGGCATCGGCCTCGTCGTCGTGGCGGTGATCGTGATGCTGATGGGCGGGGACCCGTCCAGCCTGATCGGCATGCTCGGCGGGGGCGGGGACTCGCTGGCGGCCCCCGCGCGCCCGCGCACCGCCGAGGGCGATGCGCAGGCAGACTTCGTCTCGGCCGTGCTGGCCTCGACGGAGGACGTGTGGACCACGGTGCTGCCGCGCTACGGCGAAAGCTACGTCGAGCCGAGGCTCGTCCTCTTCGACGACGCGGTCGAATCGGCCTGCGGCGTCAACAGCGCGGCGGTCGGCCCGTTCTACTGCCCGAGCGATTCGACCGTGTACCTCGACCTGGGCTTCTTCCGTCAGCTCGAATCCGAGCTCGGTGCGCCAGGCGACTTCGCGCAGGCCTACGTGATCGCGCACGAGATCGGCCACCACGTGCAAAACCTCCTGGGCACCGCGCGACAGGTACACGAGCAGGAGCAACGCCTCGACGAGGCCGGACGCAACGCGCTGTCCGTGCGCATGGAGCTGCAGGCCGACTTCTACGCCGGCGTGTGGGCTCACCACGCGGCACGCGACCTGCTCGAGCGGGGCGACCTCGAGGAAGGCCTGCGCGCCGCGTCGCGCATCGGCGACGACGTGCTGCAGAAGCGCGCGCGCGGCCGCGTGTCACCCGACTCGTTCACGCACGGTACCGCGGAGCAGCGCGCGCGATGGTTCAAGAAGGGGTACGACACGGGCGACCCTGCACAGGGCGACACGTTTGCCGCGCGCGAGCTGTGATCGGGGTGACGCCCGCTCGGGTCACCGCGTTCCGGCGGCGGTCGTCGTGGCCGCGCCGGGTCGGTCGTGGAACGCCATGCGTGATTGCGGATAATCGGTGATGACGACGTAGCGCTTCAACAGCGCTGCGCCCAGGCTGCCGTCGATCCGTTCGCCCGCCAGCGTGCCCTTGGCCTCCGTCGGGAAAGTGGCCTCGACGTTCGCCTGGCGCAGCCCGCCGACCTCGAACCACTCCAGGCGGCCCTTGCGCGCCGTCGTGAAGCCTCCGACTCCGCCGAGCTTGGCCTCGGCCGATTCGCGGCCCTCGAGGAGCTGCCACTTGCGCACGGCGTTCGCGCTGAAGGTGACCGCGGCATTGCTGCCGGTGTCGACGTGGAAGAGCCCCTCGCGGCTCTCGAACCGGCCGCGCAAGGCCGGGATGCGGTCGGCCAGGTCGACGGGCACCCAGGATCCCGCGGCGAGTTGGTAGGTCGCGGGGTCGTGCAGCGCGACAGTCGACGCGTTCAGGTCGATCTCGGCCACGCACCGCGACAGCACGCCGTACCCGATGACGCCGGCGATCTCCTCGCCTAGATACTGCTTCAGGAAGGACAAGTCCGTGCTCATCAGCGGGTGGTCGCGCAGCGTCATCGGCCCCAGCGAGAGCGTCTCCGCTCGGAATAGCTGCGCGCTCTCGCCGCCACCGATCCCGAGCGCCTCGATGTCGCCCGCAGGGGTCAGCCCGAGCGGCGCGAGGTACGGCGTGGAAACGACGCAGATCCCGGCGCCGGTATCGAAGATGAACCAGCCGGCCTCGTGGCCGTTCACGATCGGTCGGACGAGCAAGTGCCCCGTCTTGACGCGCACGACCTGCAGCCCGGTCGGAAGCGAGCGGTCGAATCGCACGGACCCCTGAGACAGATCCGCTTCGACCGACACAGGCTCGGCGGCCGCCGGGCGCGAGTCCGCGGAGGGGCTCGGCTGTGCACACGCCGACGCCAGGGCCAGGGCGAACGCAGCTGCACGAACCATCATCTCGGTTCCTCCTCGATCACTGCCGTTTCGAAGGCCTGCGCGTGCGCGTCCGGACGGGTGGCAGCGGGCCGTGGGCCTTCTCGACCGCGGGCGGTGGGGCGGGCAGGCTGTCCGCCTCGTCGTCCGACGGTACGGGCGCTCCCCGTCTCGGCGGAACCGGCGCGAGCACCCAGGCCAGGGCCACGGGCTGGCGGCCGGGACCGGGGTGGCCCTCGCGGATCAAGTCGCTCAGCTCCTCCAGGAGCTCGTTGGCGCGCGCCACTTCGCCCGCGTCGAGCCAGCCGCGCACGCGCGCGCCCCAGTGGTTGCGCGCAGGTCCATCCGCGACGGTCGCGGGGTCGGCCAGGCCGCGCTGGTAGTCGCGCGTGGCCAGACGCAGGATCCCGGCGACGACCGACTGCAGGTCGGCACGCTTGGCCTTGGACCGATCGATGCGCAGAGGCCGCCCGACGAGATCGTAGACGACGAAGACGTGGCGGCCGACCTTGCGGCGCTCGACCTCGACGACCAACCCGACGCGAACCAGCTCGCGCACGTGGAAGTAGAGCGAGTCGGCGGCGCGACCCAGGCGCTCGGCCAGCTCGGAGATCGCGCTGGGACCGGCCGCCTCGAGGACGTCCAGGAGCTCTTGCCGCATGGGCGAGGCCAGGGCGCGGAGCTGATCGGTCCTTCCGATGAGGACGGGTTGGCGGTGGGTTCGCTTCACAGTTGAATAATATGGAAGGGATTCAATCGTGTCAAGGCCCCTTCGACTGAACCGCCGAACGCGAGCGCGCTCGAGGGGTAGTCGGCGAACGCGAGCCAGGGCGTCGCGACCCAGACCAGCGGCAGGCAGAAGCCGAGCCCGGCCAGCACGAGCAACGCGACCTCGAGCGGACCCTTGCGGCTCGTCACCACCCGCACCCCGCGACTGCGCTGTCCGTGCGGGGCGCGGATGGCGATCATCACGATGCTGGAAAGGCACACGGTCGCCTTGGGGATCCAGGGTTCCAAGGCCGGCAGACTCGGTCCTCGCGACCCGTCCCGTCAACACCTGCGGGGCGTCGTTGTGCGAGGCGCGGCTCGCCCGACCGCCGCGGACTCGGTGTACGAATGCAGCAGGAGCCGGGTTGCCCCGGCTCCTGCCTTCGAACGTCCAGCCGCTCGTCGCGGGGTCGCCCGTCAGACCCGCATCAGGGGTGGAAGACGCTCTGCGAGACGAGCTCGCCGTTCGTCTGCGTGCCCGTCGTGAACGGCAGCTCGCCGCCGTCGCCCGAGTCGATCTTCTCGATCAGCAGCGACAGGATCATGGGATCCGCTTCGCTGTCGGCCGAGGAGAACGCGATGCGGCCGTCCATGCGGAACCAGCCGAACTCGTCCCCGTCGACTTGCTCGTTCGGGTTGTTGTTCGTCGACTCGAGGAACGTCTCGCTGAACAGGCCCGAGATATCGAGCAGGTCGACATCGTCCCAGCACGTGAACGAGTACTGAGTCGAGAAGACTTCTTCGTTGTCGTTGTAGACGAGGAAGTCGACGACGGCCGTGAACTGGGCCGCACCCGTCAGGTTGATGAGGATGAGCTCGCTCTCATCGTTGCCGCCCTGGCTCTTATCGTTGCCGCCCTGGCCGACGAAGCGCGGGACCAGGAGGTGGTCCGGGCCGGCTTCGTACTCGACGCCGTCCAGGTTGCGCAGGCCGTCAGCGTTGACGTCCGTCGCGCCGCCCTGGGCGATGGGCGACTTGAACACGTAGGGGTTCACGTCGAAGTCTTCGTCCGCACCACCCTCGTCGATGCGAGAGATGCCGATCAGCCAGTTCCACGAGATCGCCTGGCCCGACGTCGGGCTCTTGGCGAACACGTAGGCGTAGCCCTCGCGCTCGTTCGGGTTGTCGAGGAACACCGAGACGGTGATCGAGTCGTTCGGCGTCAGGCGACGCGTACGATTGAACTCGAAGCAGTCTTCGCCGTTGATGTAGACGAACTCGACGTCGACCGTGCCGGCGAAGAGGTTGCCGACCTGGTTGAAGTCGCTGTTCGTGTTCGTGACGGTGATGTAGGTGTCGTCACCGCGACCGTTCTCGAAGAGCGGGAAGAGAAGGAGGCTGCCCGGTTCCGGGGCACCCGCGCTAGCGAAGGCGCCGAGGGACAGGCCGCTGAGGGCCACGGCCGTGATGGCCATGTTGGGGAGGAACTTCATGGTGCAAATCCGGGGGGGAGACAGCCCCGGCGGAATTCAACCGGGGACGATGACGAGGGATTGGGAA
>JANNQS010000025.1:0-6525 GCA_031400875.1 Planctomycetota bacterium
CGCATCGCCGCGATCCTGAAGGAGTACAAGATCCGCGTGCAGGACCTGTCCGGTCGACGCGGCGGGCCTGACGAGCCGTTCGAACTCGTCTTCCATGTGCGGCTCCGCAATTTCCAGCAGGCGCCGGAGATGCTCGAGCGCGTCTCGCAGGTGCCAGGCGTGAAGCGCGCCGAGTGGTCGCAGATCAGCCACTGATACGGTACCCGGAAGTTTTCTTGCCGATTCGCGGATGACGTGACGTCGCGATGACTTGTCTCGCGTACGGAACCAGGAATCTTTCTCTCCGATTCGAGCGGCGCAACGGGCGCGAATTGCGGCCAAGGCCGAATCGGAGAGAAAGATTCCTGGTTCCTACGCGTCGACGACGGGCTGGTAGTCGGCCGCGCCGGGCTGCGTCTGGCCGGTGGCGCGCACGTAGAGGTCGAAGAGCTTCTGCTCGACCGGGAAGCCGTAGCGGCCGCGCTTGAGGCGCCAGCCGGCCGCCTTGGACAGCGCGTTGCGCATCCAGATCGGGCCCTCCTGCACGTGCTTGTCGTAGATCGCGGCGGTGTTGTTGTAGAGACGCCACGTCTCGCGCACGTCCTCGGGCAGAGGCGTGTTGTGCGCGTTGTACTTGTATTCGAAGCACTTGCCCCAGTCGTGGAAGTCCTTCGGCGGCACGTACCCGAGCTTGATCGCGGCGTCGTAGTCCTCCGTCCCCGGGATCGGGCGGAACGGGTACACCTCGCTGCCGGCGATCGGGAACATGTGCTTGATCATCGCGGCCTGCTTCAGCGTGGCGCGCATCGACTCGGGCGTCTCGCCCGGGTAGCCGATGATCCAGAACGTGCCGGGCACGATGTTGCGGCGCGCCAGCTTTCCGATCGCGAGGGGGATGTTCTCGATCGAGATGTGCTTCTTGATGCGCTCCTGCATCTCCTTCGTGCCGGCTTCAGCACCCAGCCAGAGCAGGTGGCACTGCGACTCCTGGAGGAGATCGAGCGACTTCTCCTTGTAGCGCATGATCGTTTCGATCTCGATCGTGCCGTTCCAGTGGATCGGCACCTTCAAGTCGATCAGGCCCTCGCAGAACTCCTTCGTGCGCTTCTCGTGCACGCCGAAGTTGGCGTCCTGGAAGCGCAGCACGTCGAACTTGAAGCGCTGCTGCAGCTCGGCGATCTCCTCGGCCAGCTGGCGGCCGGGGATCGCCTTCCAGCGGCGGCCCGTGACGAGCGGCGAGCAGCAGAACGTGCACGGCTCGGGGCAGCCGAAGCTGGAGAAGTGGCTGAAACCGCGCGGCGGGTTCTCGGGCGTCCACTTGCCGGGCAGCGGGAAGCGGTGGCGCACTTTCATGCGAGTGGGCAGCACCTGCAGCTCGGCGTAGCGCTCGTACTCGAGCAGGTGCCACGGCACGGGCGCGAACTGGTCGAAGCCCACGACGTTGCGGTGCGCCGTGTAGTGCAGGTGTCCGTCGCGCCACAGTGCCAGCCCGGCCACGTCCTCGAGCGGCGTGCCGTGGTCGATCGCCTGGACGACCTCGCGGAACGTGACCTCGCCCTGGCCGATGCCGACTGCGTCGGCGATGCCGGCTTCGAGCCACATCTGCGGCGTGACGCTCGGGAACCAGCCGCCCCAGATGATCGGGAGCTTCGGGAAGCGCTCGCGCACGGCCTTCGCGACGACGTAGCCGTCGTAGACCTGGTAGCCCAGGATGCACGAGCTGGCGAAGAGCAGCGCGCCGTCGCAGGCCTCGAGCACCTTGGCGATGTAGTCGGGCTCGATCATCGCGTCGATCATCACGATCTCGTAGCCGTCGGCCACGGGACCGGACGCGATCTGCAAGAGCTCCAGCGGCAGCAGGTCGGCGCTGAACATCTCGCCGCGCGTCGGATCGGCGCGGTGCGGGAGGAACAGGACGAGCTTCTTCTTGTGGGCGATCACGGCGTCAGGCCACGGGCGCGTTCGGGGTGACACCGGAGGTGAAGTCGCGCTTCAGCACGTCGTCCTGCGTCTTCTGGCCGGTCAGCTTCACGTAGACGTGGAACAGCTTCTGTTCCAGCGGGAAGCGGTAGTTCTGGTTCTTGAGCCGCCACCCGGAGATCGACTTCATCGCGCGCCGCAGCGAGCCGGAGCCCTCGCGCGCGAGCTGGTCGTAGAACGTGGCCGCGACGCCGTAGCGCTTCCACTCGCGCAGCACGTCGAACGGCAGACCGATGTCGTCGAACGAGTACTTGTACTCCAGGCACGCGCCCCACTCTTCGAGCGTGCGCGGCGGCTGGTAGCCGTTCTTCACCGCCGCGTCGAAGTCCTCCGTGCCGGGGATCGGGCGGAACGGGAAGATGTCGCTGGGGGAGTTCGGGAACAGGTACTTGATGCGCGCGGCCCACTCGAGCGTCTCGAGCATCGATTGGCGCCCTTCGTTGGGGTAGCCGATGATCCACGAGACGCCGGTCTGGATGCCGCGCTCGTTCAGGCGCCGCAGCGAGCTCTCGAGGTCGCCCTCGATGTCGATCTTCTTCTTGATCCGCTCCTGCTGCTCCTTCGAGCCGGCTTCGGCGCCCAGGGCGGCCATGTGGAAGCGCGCATCGCGCATCAGGTCGAGCGACGCGTCCTTGTAGCGCGCGATCGTCTCGATCTCGTACGTGCCGTTCCACCAGAACGGCGATCCGGCGTCGACGAGCGATTGGCAGAACTCGTTGCTGCGCTTCTCGTGCACGCCGAAGTTGGCGTCTTGGAAGCGCAGCACGTTGAACTTGAAGCGGTCGTGCGCCTCGAGCGTGCGCTCCGCCAGCAGCTTGCCCGGCAGCGCCTTCCAGCGCCGGTTCGTGACGAACGGCGAGCAGCAGAACGTGCACGGCTCGGGGCAACCGAAGCTCGAGTAGTAGCTGAAGCCGCGCACCGGCGTGCCGGCCGGCATGTCCCATGGCTCGGCGTACTTGTGGCGCACCTTCCAGCCGGCGCCCTCGTCGTTCTGGAGCGCGACGTACTTCTCGAACTCGAGCAGGTGCCAGGGCACGTCGGGGATGTCGTCGAAGCCGACGACGGCGCGGTGCGCCGTGTAATGGAGCCGCCCGTCGCGCCACAGCGCGAGCCCGGCCACGTCGTCCAGCGGCGTGCCGTGGTCGATCGCCTGGACGACGTCCCAGAACGTCATTTCGCCCTGCCCGAGCCCGACCGCGTCGGCGATGCCCTCGCGGAAGTACTGCTCGGGCGCGACGCTCGGGAACCAGCCGCCCCAGATGATCGGCAGATTCGGGAAGCGCTCGCGCACGGCCTTGGCCACGCGCGCGCCGTGCGCGACCTGGAAACCGAGGATGCACGAGCTCGCGAACAGGAGCGCACCGTCGCAGGCCTCGAGCACCTTACCCAGGTAGTCGGGCTCGATCATCGCGTCGATCAGGACGCACTCGTAGCCCTCACGCTCCGGGATGGCCGCGATCTGGAGCAGCTCCAGGGGCGTCAGGTCAGCGCTGACCCGCACACCCTGTTCCGGATCCGCGCGGTGCGGAAGGAACAGGACGATGCGTTGTTTCCTTTGGATCATCCGGTGCGGATCGGGGTGCGCCGAGTCGGTGCGGGCGCCTCCACCCGGGCGGCCGTCGTTCTCGAACCAACTCGAACGTGAGCGTCAGCGTGGGTGGTGGTCCCGCGGCGTGGTCAGCGTGTCAGCCTGAAGTATGCGTAGGTGGCGGGGATCGCGCGACGGATCGTGCGGTGAAGACCGTATCGACCGCGCGGTCGGTCGGCCCCTGGACGCGGAACAGGGCAGGGAATTCTATCCGCTTGCGGGCCCACCGCTGCGCAGGTCCGCGATCAAGCCTGGGAAAAGGCTTCCTTGACGCGCCGCGCGCGAGATCGGTCCCTGCTCGGTCCCTCAGCCGCCGCCCCCGCCTCCGGGCGGCGGCAGGCCCCCCGGAAGCTGTGGCATCGCTTCGCCGCCCTTGGGGACGCCAGGCTTGTAGGCCTTCTCGGCCCATTCGCGCCAGGCCGTGTCGAACTCGACGTAGTTCCAGCCCAGGACCTCCTTGAACTTCGTCCGGTGCCAGTCGGGCAGGTTCAGGCCGGTCGGGATCCCCTGCGCGTCGTAGTTGCGCTTGAGGGCCCACAGGAACGCCGCGAACTCCTTGGGCTTCGTCTGCACCAGGAAGTCGACCATCGACCAGGTCGTGAAGTGCTGCGGCAGCTTCATCTCGCCGAAGTTCTTCAGCGCCATGAGCTCGGCCAGGCGCGGCGCCTCGTTCGCGGCGAACAGCTTGAGCACCTCGGCCTTCCAGTTGCTCTTCTTGGTCATGTCGGCGACCGCGCCCTCGCCGCCGTCGAAGCTGTTGTTCTTGGGGTCGACCTCGCGCTCCATGAAGTGCGCCAGCCCCTCGTGGATCCAGATCGGCGTGTCGTAGCTGTAGTGGTTCAGCCCGTCGAACAGGTTGTGCGCCAGGTTGAACGCGACGTGGCCGTGCAGCCCCGCGTCGCTGCGCAGGTTGCCCTGCTGCGCGTGCATCGACACCGTGATCGCGCCGCGGTCGACGAAGTGCCAGCGCTGCGTGTTGCGGATGCGCAGGCCGGCCTGGTCGAGCAGGAAGTCGACGTGCGCGGCCTCGTTCGGGACGATCAGGACCTCGTACTTCTCCTTCATGCCCAGGTAGGGGCCCTCGCCCTGGTACGACCCTCCGACGACCCACGTGCCGCTGCCGTCGGAGAACTGCGCGCCGGACGCGTCGGCCAGCTCGAGGAAGCGCGCGTAGATCTCCTCGCAGCGCTGCGCATACATGTGCGTGCGCAGCCACGGGTCGATGATGCCCGAGTCGGGCTGGATCTTGGGGAAGGCTTCCTTGAGCTTCGTCAGCTCGGCCAGGAACTTCTTCTTCTCCTCGAGCTTGACCTTGTACGAGCTCAGCGCGAACCCGATGCGGAAGTGGGCCGTCTCGATCCACTTGATGTCGAGCACCACCAGGTGCTTGTCGACCTTGGCCGTGTCCGAGCCGGCCTTGCCGAACGGGAAGCCGTTGTGGGCCACGATGCCGCCCGCCTTCAGCTGCTCCGCGTCGCCGCCGCACACGGTGCACAGCTCCGGCTCGTTGAGCTTCTTCTTGTCGCCCTTCGCGCCGGCGCTGGCGCTCGACGCCACACCGGCGCCGATCGCGGGCGCCGCGACGAGCGCCAATGCGCCCGCCGACAGGCCCAGCGCGAACAGGGTGCGCGTCGACCTCACAGCTTCCGGCCCTTCCATTCCTTGGCCATCTCGATCGCCTCGAACGCCGCCAGGTTCTCGATCGGCGGCTTGCCGTCGACCATGCCGAGCAACGCGTTGATCGCGGCCACGCGGATGGCGTTGTCCTCGTCGTCCAGGAAGCCGCGCAGCTTCCCGGCCTGCTCCTTCTCGCCGCAGCCGGCCAGCATGCGCAGGACCGCGACCTTCGTCTTGCGGTCGGCGTCCTTCAGCTTCGCCAGCGCCAGATCCGTCGCGGCCTTCCCGCGCACGCCCTCGAGCGCCGTGCGGATCTCACCCTTCTCGGTGTCCCAGCGCTTCGTCTTGCAGGCCTCGAAGAGCGCGTCGAAGCCGGCCGCGGAACCAGCCGAAGCCGCGCACAGCGCCGCGGCGTAGCGTTCGTCCGGATCCGCCTTGTCGCCGGCCTTGTGGACGCGCGCCCAGGCCTTGTCGGCCGCGGCCACGACGCCCGGGTCGGGGAACGCGGCCGCGCGGTGCAGCGCGAACACGCGCACCGGGAGCAGCTTGCTCTCGAACTCCTTGGCCAAGAGCCGCGTCTGCTCGGGCCCCGTGGTGCCGATCAGCACCTCGTGCAGGCGCTCCTGCGCCTCCTCGTTCTTCTCGCGGCCGTAGCGCTCGAGCACGAACGGCACGACCGCTGCGCCACCCGCGATCAGCGCGTCGCGACCCTGGATCGCCATCTCGGGCACGTGTGCCTTGATCACGCGCTCGATGTCGGTCACGACCACGTCCTTGTCCGCTGGCTTCGGCCAGGCCGTCAGCTTCTCGGCGGGCGGCGCAGCCGCGGGCGCGTCGGCGGGCTTGGGCGGATCCTGTGCCGTGACGGCGAACACGCCGCCCGCGAGGGCGAAGACGGCCGCGAGTACGGCCAGGGTCGAAGTGCGGAGCGGAGTCATGGGGATCCTCGCAAACGACGCTGCCACAGCGTCGGGACGACGTCGCGCCAGGTGGCGTCGACGAACTCGAGCTTCGATCGGTCCAGGTGGGCCTCGACGTCGGCGCGGAACGTGTCACCGTCGACCCAGGAGAAGGTCAGCACCTGCGCCGTCAGGACGACGTCGACGGGGCGCAGTCCGGGCTTGCGCTCCAGCACCTTGGCCACGCGCCACGCGCCGGGCATCTCGATCGGCTGAGACCACGCGCCGATCGGCGCGTCCAGCGCCCAGTCCCAGACCTGCAAGCCCAGGCTGCCGTAGCCGCCCTGGAGTTCCTCCTCGACCGGCGGCGCGACCGGCGCGGGCGGCGCGCTGCCGGCTTCAAGCGCGTCCCGCCACGCGCGCGCGCGCTCGAGCGCGGCCGCGCGGCGCTCGGGCCCGGCG